>NZ_JBBWFK010000003.1:0-465241 GCF_052353105.1 Vibrio sp. YIC-376 | reverse complement strand
TGTAGTGGTTTAATGATCCCGGACACCAAATTAGGTGGTAAAGTCTCCACCATAAATGAGGTGTTCCATGACAAAACGACAACGACGTACATTTTCTGCTGAATTCAAAATGGATGCTGCAAGCTTGGTGCTTGACCAAGGATATTCGGTACCTGAAGCAGCACGCTCCATGGATGTTGGTGAAACAGCTTTACGACGTTGGGTCGACCAACTCAAGATTGAGCGTGGTGGTACAACTCCGGCGGCCAAGGCCCTTACGCCTGAACAACAAAAAATC
The DNA here is from genome assembly GCF_052353105.1 of Vibrio sp. YIC-376. Taxonomy (NCBI): domain Bacteria; kingdom Pseudomonadati; phylum Pseudomonadota; class Gammaproteobacteria; order Vibrionales; family Vibrionaceae; genus Vibrio; species Vibrio sp. YIC-376. The sequence continues at coordinate 464,964 of NZ_JBBWFK010000003.1, read as the reverse complement.
CAGGAATTAGAAGCCAGAATTAGTCGATTAGAAAGAGAGAAAGCCATACTAAAAAAGGCCACCGCTCTCTTAATGTCGGACGAACTCGAACGTTCTCGTTAATTGATCAGTTAAGGGAGCATGAGTCGGTCAAGATGCTTTGCGAACTGTTCAATGTGGCTTCTTCCTGTTACTACGAGTTTAAACAGAGAAAGCCGGACGCTAATCGCATTCGGCTAGCAAGCCGAATTAAAGAGCTCTTCAACATGAGCCGAGGTGCTGCTGGCAGTCGTGCCCTTGTATCCATGTTACGTTCAGAAAACATCGACATCGGGCGATTTAAGGTGCGGAAGATAATGCAAGAAGCCGGTCTGATGAGCAAACAGCCAGGCTCGCATCGATATAAGCAGGCCAAATCAGAGCGGTTGGATATCCCGAATCTGCTGAAGCGTGAATTCTCTGTGGTTGCTCCAAATCGAGTGTGGTGCGGTGACATTACTTATATCTGGTCAGGTTCTAAGTGGAGTTATCTCGCCGTGGTACTTGACCTCTTTAGCCGGCGCGTCGTGGGTTGGTCTCTATCGGATAAGCCTGATGCTAAATTAGCTTCTAAAGCCCTAGATATGGCCTGGGAGCAAAGGGGGCGGCCTCAGAACGTGATGTTCCATTCAGACCAGGGATGCCAGTACAGCAGTCGTAAGTTTCGTCAAAGACTTTGGCGATATCGCATAACCCAAAGCATGAGTCGTCGAGGTAACTGTTGGGACAACGCTCCAATGGAGAGGCTATTTAGAAGCCTAAAAACTGAATGGGTACCAGCAACGGGTTACTTGACCCAAACTCAAGCGAAGAAAGATATCAGCTACTATTTGATGGACTACTATAATCGGCAACGGCCTCATCAAGCCAATGATGGGCTGTCGCCAGTCAATGCCGAAAATCGGCTTAAATCTGTGTCCGGAATTTGTTGACCACTACAAAAAAGTTAAGTGCAGCGCTGACAACACTTCTTAAAGATGCTGGTCCTCAGCATTATAGAGCGATTGAAATCCAAGCGCGGCTTTCATCAGGAATGACGTTTTATGATCATTTAGCTCGCAGTATTGAAAAAGTTGCGGCGGCTTCAGGTAAGCTGGCAGAGCAAACTAAGGGGCTATTAGGACACATGTTAGTGTTTGCTGGGCGTAGTGTGGATAAAATAACCGATCTTTCCGCGAAATTTATTCGTTGGGTATTTGAAGTAACGATAGGGAAGCTTTTTAAGACAGCGCAGAGAGCACTTTCATCATTGTTTTAGTTTTGCTCCCCGAACTGTAGACGGTTATTTGTTCGGGGATGTTTTATGCTGACCATTAATCTGTATCAGCTTGAGATAGTTTAGCGATCACCATTGAGCACAACGGACAACTGATGTTTGAGTAACGTCTTCGGGACGATAGAGCCGTATCCAGCTTCCATAGCCTTATCGATTAGCTCGTTTTTACTGTTTGCCCGAAATTTATTACGCAGGCGGGCGACATGCCCTTCGACGGTTTTGGTTGATATCCCCATAACCTGCGAAATGTACTGCGGTTTCTTTCCATAAAGTAATAAAAAGAGTGTTTCCTGCTCGCGGATGGTCAACTTTTCTGGCTTGGGATTCAGATTAGAAAAACGGAATATAGATTGCTGATTGGGAGCAGTATCGACAGCTCGGCAGACCCAGTAACCAACTTCGATCACCGCAGTGTCGGTCAGTTCCCTACCGTAAAAGATGGTGCCAAGAATTTTGCCTTGTTCATCTTTCCAGGGTGTTTTGGTGAAAATATGTGCACGCCAGCGTCCATCTGGATAAGGGTGAATATCAAGAATTTTCAACGATTGGCCTGTTTCCAGAACATATTTATCCTGGCGTTGAAATTCTTGAGCACACTCTATCGTTGGGCTGGGCATCTCGAAGTCGGTTTTGCCAACGCAGTCTTCGGGAGTGGCATAGCCTATTAACTCGGCGTATTCCTGATTCACATAACGGAAGACGGAATCTTTGTCTTTGCATCCCCAACAACCTGGTAGCTGTCGAAGGAGTGACTGTTCAATGGTACTGATTGGAATATTCACTAGAGACTCACTACTCTTTGCCTGCGAACTTGTAGGTCAATTAACTCGCGTCTTCGTTTTTAGTTTAATTTACACAAAGAACTACCTTGATCATGCTTTCGAATCTTGCCGCGGGGGCTTGTTGGTATTGAGATCAGCTTGATTATGATTATTCTGAGTGATGATTGACGCAAGGATACAGTTAGGTGGCCGATATAATATCAGCTTATGCCATTGTTTTCATTTCGATTAGCAAAAAAAAGCCAGCCTGAAGACGGGCTGGCAACACAAGACAAAATCTTGTTGACGTGTAGAAGAGGTTCTAAATCACGTAGCGAGGGTCTGCTAAGTAAGTTAGAGGCATCAATTAGATACCGAGAGATCTAGGGGTATATTCCTAAAGCTCATGGGCTAATGTATTGAATCAATAGAATATAAGTAAGGGGGGAAATCCCTCTATGCGATGTAATTCGATTGAAGCATAGTATTGCGGGTATCAAATCAAGAGTTTATAGGCAAATAAAAAATCACAGGTTCCTGAGGATCATTGCAAAGAGCGAGTGTTAGGCTGCGTGGTGGTCTCTATCTGTCCGTTTTTGTTAAAAAAATTGGTTTGGCGTTAACCGTAGTTTAATCTCGCATGATCATCGTTCCGGAACGATGATCATGAAATGCGCTTTGATCATTTTGATTTGATCTTGTGCAATTGCTGAAGGGGATGATTTGCAAGCTACCGGAGAAGGTATATCATGCCAGATGTAAGCCGTACGCTTAAGATGATTGTGTGAAATGATTGATTCAGTTAACCCGAAAGCCCCGTTATATAAAGAAAGTATGCAACCTCGTCCTGCAGAACTGATCACGCTCCCATCATACATGGAATGCCATGATCATTCTTATACGCAGATTGTTATTGGCTTAAAAGGTCAAGCTGAATTTGAAGTTCGCGGTCAGGGTAATCTAGTCGGACCGGGTCAGGGATGCGTGGTAACGGCATGCTCTGATCATGCTTTCGGTGGTGTGATAAATCAGTCGGATATATTGGTGCTCAATATGCCGAAACCAACTAATGATGACCCTGAAATACTTGATAAAATCAATAATCTAGAACGTTCGCACTTGTATTTTAAACTGGATAGTCAAATTCAGAAGCTGATCCAGATGCTTGTTCAGGAGATGCGCAGTCACCCAGATGATCTTTTGTTGAGCCGTGCTTGTAACGATACAGTCATTGCTTTGATGCAGCGCCATATTTCTGCGTTTGAAACCAGTCGTAAAGAGTCACGCTTTGATTTGGAAGCGATTGATCGCTATATCGAGCAACATTTGAGCCAAAAGATCAGCGTTTCGCAGCTTGCTGGCCGAGTGTTTTTGGGCGAGAGTCAGTTCCACTGTATGTTCAAAGAACAGATGGGCATAACACCACATCAATATGTTTTAGGTAAACGCATCGACATGGCGCGGGAGCTGATTAAGCAGGGTAATCTCTCACTTGGTCAAATCGCTGAGTTCACCGGCTTCTCGAATCAGAGCACGTTCACTCACACGTTTACTCGCCTACAGGGTTTGTCCCCATCTCAATATAAGAAACAAGTTGGATAGAATCAGAAAATTCTTTTTAAGACCATGTTTATAGCATGGTCTTTTTGTTGGTGATTTTGTGATAAAAATCTCTTTTTTCTTAATTTTTAGTCAATTTGCGCATTAAATCGTTAGTCCTTCCTAAGTTATCTCACCAACAACGTTATAGAGCGGATAATGTTATTGATATCGTTTGATTTTTGTTGTTAATAAACCAGATAAATTAAAATATACAACACAAAATATTGCTCATTTGAGTGTGATTGTGTGGATGTTTTGTTATAAAAGCGAGTTTTTAGCAAAAATGCCGTAGTTTTTGACAAGTATTCTTGTCGGCCTCAAAATACACTCCCAGCCATTGATGATCCTCGAAGCGGTTTTCGAGGAGTGAGATTGAGGAACACACATGTTTACAGCTACAAACGTGTTGACACCGGAATTTATTGAGCAGCCGCTTGATAAGTTGTGGTCACTGATCTCGCCATTGTATATGGTGGACGAGTCTCAATGGCTAGAGCAACTATTGCCGCTAGCGACGCCGACAGAGGAAGAAAAATCGGCGATCACTATCCAAACGACCCAACTTATCGAAGCCATTCGTGCCGATAAGAAGTCAATCCAGATGATTGATGCACTGCTGCTGGAATACAGTTTAGATACACAAGAAGGTATCTTGCTGATGTGTCTTGCAGAAGCATTAATGCGTATTCCTGATGCTGCAACCGCTGATGCGTTGATCAAAGACAAGCTAAGCGTTGCGGACTGGAAATCTCACCTGAAGAACTCTGATTCTGTGTTCGTAAACGCATCAACATGGGGTTTGATGTTAACCGGGAAAGTGATCGGTCTTGGTGAAAAAGGCACCCAGAGCCCAAGTCAGGCTGTAAACCGTCTGGTAAACAAATTCTCTGAACCTGTGATCCGCAAAGCCATGTATCAGGCGATGAAGATCATGGGCCACCAGTTTGTTCGTGGCCGCACGATTGAAGAAGCGCAAAAAAATGGTCGTCCAATGCGTGACAAAGGTTTCACATACTCATTTGATATGTTGGGTGAAGCAGCGCTAACGACAGCTGATGCGAACAAATACTTCAAAGACTATCTAATGGCGATCGAAGCGGTAGGTCGAGAGACATACGGTAATGACACCAGCCCTGCTCCTTCAGTCTCAATTAAGCTATCCGCATTGCACCCTCGTTACGAAGTGGCAAATGAAGAGCGTGTGATGACCGAACTGTATGACACGTTAATGCAGTTGCTGAAACGCGCAATCGAAGTCGACGTAGCAATCACTGTCGATGCGGAAGAAGCCGACCGTCTTGAGCTTTCTCTCAAGCTGTTTGAGAAAATCTACCGCAGCGATCTTTTGAAAGGCTGGGGTAAATTTGGTCTTGTTGTTCAGGCGTACTCAAAACGCGCTCTACCAGTGCTTGTATGGCTGAATGGTTTAGCAAAAGAGCAGGGCGATCTTATCCCATTACGTTTGGTTAAAGGCGCCTACTGGGACAGCGAAATTAAATGGTCTCAACAAGCTGGTTACGAAAACTACCCAGTTTATACGCGTAAAGAAGCGACGGATGTAGCCTACCTTGCTTGTGCTCGTTTCCTATTGAGCGAAGGTGTGCGTGGCAATATCTTCCCACAATTTGCGAGTCACAATGCTCACACCGTAACGGCGATTGCGGTTATGGCTCAGCACAAAGACTACGAGTTCCAGCGTCTGCATGGCATGGGTGATTCTCTTTATAACCATGTGATGGCTAAGTACGGTCAACCAGTGCGAATCTACGCGCCTGTTGGCAGCCATGCGGATCTGCTTCCTTACCTGGTTCGTCGCCTGTTAGAAAACGGTGCGAACAGTTCGTTTGTACACCGTCTGGTTGATGCTCGTTGCCCAATTTATGAGTTGACGCACCATCCAGTGGATATGTTGAAGAGCTTCAGTACTCTGAACAACGAGAAGATTCCGTTGCCATCAGGTATTTTCTCTGAGCGTAAGAACTCTTACGGCGTCAACATTGATATTGAGAGCGAAGCTACATCGTTTGAATCTCAAGTTGAAAGCTTCATGGCAAATCAATGGACAGCAGGTCCTGTGATCAACGGTGAGTCTTTTGCCGAAAGCATGATCAAGGATAACGCTGCTGAGATCGTTACCGCACCATATGATCGCCGCATTGAGGTTGGTAAAGTGGCTTTCGCTACTCTTGATCATGTTTCCGCAGCAATTCAAGCAGCGCAGAGCGCCTTCCCTGAATGGAAAGGTACAGCGATTGAACAGAAAGCGAAGTGCTTAGAAACGCTTGCTGACTTAATGGAAGAAAACTTAGCGGAACTGGTGGCAATCTGTCATCAAGAAGCAGGTAAGACAATTCACGACAGCATTGATGAAGTTCGTGAAGCGGTTGATTTCTGTCGTTACTATGCAAAACAAGCGCAAAACTTACAGCCATTTGAGCTGGAAGGTTTCGATGGCGTGAAACGCATTGCGAGCCGTGAAGGTTTGGGTGTCTTCGTTTGTATCAGTCCGTGGAACTTCCCTCTGGCGATTTTCCTTGGTCAGGTTACAGCGGCATTGGTTGCGGGTAACACTGTGGTTGCGAAACCAGCAGAGCAAACCAGCTTAATCGCAGCTCGTGCGATTGAACTAATGCTAGAGGCAGGTTTCCCGGCAGGCGTAATTCAGTTGCTTCCTGGTCGTGGTGGTGAAATTGGTCATGCACTGACTTCTCACGATGCGATCGCGGGTGTGGCATTTACCGGTTCTACGGCAACAGCGCAGCGTATCAACGTGACGTTGGCAGAGCGTACGGCGAAACCAGTACCGTTTATCGCCGAAACAGGTGGTCAGAACGCGATGATCGTCGACAGTACTGCTCTGCCAGAGCAGGTGGTCCGTGATGTGATTCGTTCTGCATTTGCCTCTGCGGGTCAGCGTTGTTCTGCGCTGCGTGTACTGTTCGTACAGGAAGAGGTAGCAGGTCGTATCATCAACCTAATCCAAGGTGCGATGAAAGAGCTGCATGTTGGCTTGCCATATCTGCACAAAACCGATGTTGGTCCGGTTATCGACCAAAATGCGAAGCAAAAACTCCTGGCTCACCTTGAGCATATGAGCAAGACGCAAACTAAAGTTGCTGAATTGCAACTGGATGAAGCGTGTCAGTACGGTGATTTTGTGTCACCAAGTGCGTTCGAAATCTCTGGCATTGATGTTCTTAAAGAAGAGCAATTTGGCCCGATTCTGCATATTGTTCGTTTTAAAGCATCAGAGTTACCAAACGTGATAGAGCAGATCAACCAAACTGGTTTCGGCCTGACTATGGGTATCCATAGCCGTAACGAAACCACATACCGTTGGATTGAAAAACACGCACGAGTAGGTAACTGCTACATCAACCGAGATCAAGTTGGTGCGGTAGTTGGTGTTCAGCCATTTGGTGGCCAAGGACTGTCTGGTACTGGCCCAAAAGCTGGTGGTCCGCACTACCTGTACCGCTTTACTCAACAATTTCTTGCTCAACAAACAATTGCTCAAGCAGAGAACGCATAAGGAGTCGCATTATGGTTCATCAGATCACATATTTTAAAGATGCATTTTCTGCCTGGGAACAGTGGAATCTGACTGATTTTGATTACAAATGTGAGCATGTGCTGGCATTTAAATCTGCATTGGAAGTGAAGAATACGGTTGTTGCAAAAGTGGTTTCTTTTCACTTGCAACAAGCGTCGGCACTTCTTGCAGAATCTCATCTGTTAGTAGGACCTACGGGTGAAACTAACGAACTGTATACCGCTGGACGTGGTGTTGCTTTGGTGATTTGTGAAAACAACACCGATAACACTGCAAACGCGTTATACAGTGCTTTTGCGATGATCACCTGCGCCCTGATTGCAGGGAACAGCGTTGTGATTTGCAGTGACAATACAGAGCTAAACCAATTGGTTACGCAAGCTGTGTCGTCAGCAAACTTCCCATCTAACCTAGTTCAGGTAGTTGCGTACGATGCGTCAGCCGCATTGCTTGAGAGCGATGTACGTAGTGTGGGTTATGTTGGGCATTCTCAGGTTGAGCACGCGCTCAATCTTCAACTGGCTAAGCGCGATGGTGCCATCGTTGGTTTAGTTTCTGAAACGGATTTAGAGTCAGCTAAACTGGCTCACGATCCTCATCTGTCGTTGCGCTTTATTACTGAGCGTACTCGAACGATAAATATTACCGCGGTGGGTGGTAACGCGACTCTACTTGAGTTGGGGAACGAGGCTCACTAAACCTGACTTGCGAAACCAATCTGGAATTATCAGCCGGAAAGCTGACCAGATTGGTCTCTTTTACTTTGACGCATTGCTGAGACAGTAAAATGTCAAAGGATACAAGGAAGGAAATTATTATAACGAGGACTATCAAATGATAGAAAATAGCATTGCTATCACGTCCACATTTGTGGCGTATTTAATCATCATGGTTGCCATTGGCATTTATGCGTATAAGAGGACTTCTAACTCATCTGATTACTTCCTGGGTGGTCGTAGCTTGGGCCCATGGCCTGCGGCACTTTCAGCTGGTGCATCAGATATGAGTGGCTGGCTGCTATTGGGTCTGCCGGGTTACGCTTATGCTGCAGGTATTGAAGCACTTTGGCTGGCCGGTGGTCTGCTTATCGGTACATGGGCAAACTGGTTGATCAGTGCAAAACGTCTGCGTACATATAGCATCCAAACAGATGCGTTAACGCTACCAGAGTTTTTGTCACGCCGATTCAATGATACTTCAAAACTGATTCAGACTATCTCTGCGTTTTTCATTCTTCTATTCTTCCTTTTCTACACAAGCTCAGGCTTAGTAGCCGGTGGTAAGCTGTTTGAAACAGTATTTGGCCTTGATTACACCTACGCGGTAATTATTGGCACATTATGTGTGGTTTCTTACACATTGTTTGGTGGTTTCCTGGCGGTATCTTGGACTGACTTAGTGCAAGGATTGTTGATGGCTGCGGCGCTGATGATTGTGCCAGTTACTGTCATGCAAGGTGGTTTCGGTCAGCTTTCATCAGATATGCACAACATTAACCCTGAACTACTAACGCTGTGGAACGACGTGAAAGGCGAACCGCTATCGGCCATCGCGATTATCTCTCTAGCCGCTTGGGGTCTGGGCTACTTTGGTCAGCCTCACATCCTAGCTCGTTTCAAAGCCACTCGTTCAAACAGAGATCTTTCAACTGCACGTCGTATCGCTGTAGGCTGGACTGCTTTGTCTATGGCAGGTGCGTTGCTTGTGGGTCTTGTTGGGCTCGTGTGGGTAACTGGTCATCCGGGTACGCAACTTGAAGATGGTGAGAAAATCTTCATGCTACTCGTGAACACTGTGTTCCACCCAGTTATAGCAGGTATTCTGCTTGCGGCGATTCTTGCAGCAGTAATGAGTACAGCGGACTCTCAGCTTCTTGTTTCTTCTTCAGCATTAGCAGAAGACTTCTATAAGCAAGTGTTTAAGCCAAGTGCTTCTTCAGAAGAGATCGTAATGATTGGTCGCATCGGCGTAATCGTTATTTCTTTGTTGGCTCTATTCCTGGCGATGACGCCAGACAGTTCAGTATTAGGTCTTGTTTCTTACGCGTGGGCAGGCTTCGGTGCCGCATTTGGCCCTGCTGTTGTACTTAGCCTGTACTGGAGTGGCATGAACCGCCACGGCGCACTTGCGGGTATCCTAGTGGGTGGCGTAACCATCGTTATATGGAAGCAGCTATCTGGCGGTTGGTTCGATGTGTACGAAATTGTACCGGGAATCATCTTCTCTACCATTGCGATTGTTCTGGTCAGTAAACTGACCGGTGGTGCTGCACACGATGTGCTTGAGCAACACAAATCATACAAGCAAAAATTGATTGATTTAGATTAATCTATTTCTACAGATAGAACGAATAGAGCCCGCTTTGATAGCGGGCTTTATTTTTATCTGAATCTCACCTCTTGTAAGTCCTCGTGAGGCTAGCGACTTTCCTTCATATCTCAATTGATGCTGTCGCCTATTGGTAACAGAGCGTCAATGTCAGCCTTATTTTTATTCGATATCACACTTTTCTTTGGTTTTCTTTTTGGCAAAAAATGGTCACAACGATGGCGCTATATCATTGAATGAAAAGTGAAAGTCTGCGCTAAATGCCTTATCAACAGTGTGAATTCTTCACTTAAACCAGCACAAAACTAACATTGCGGTGACAGTTAATTTGTAAAGAGGTAGTTAAAATAGTAATGGGTAACAATAAGTTATGTGTAGTTCGCCGTGTTGTGACACCAATAGGCGTTGATATTTACAAAAATGGAATAAAAGTTGATATCTGACCAACGTCTCAATTTTTTGACACATTGGGCCTAATTTTTGAAGGTAGTACACAAAACAGGAAAGTGTGTTTTTTAATGTGGAATTATTTTGAACAAAATATGTCAATTATCAGTAGCCACAGAAAATGATGGGAGAAAATTAGATGCCGGAAATATATTGTTCAGCTTGTAGAAAGTCGACTCAACACAAGGTCATTATGAGACGTTGTGATTCACAACCGGGTGAAACTTTCACAGGGAAAGTGCTGAGCTTTACGCAGTTGATGGCAAAGTTTGTATCGGGAGAGCACTATTATGAAATGGAGCCCCAGTACTTCTGTCGACGCTGTAACCATCGCGCTATTGGTGAAGTGGTATCACACCCAACGAGACAAACATCGGCAATCGTATAATTTAGATTAGTGTTGAAACTGGTTTCGTTTCAGAACATGAATTGTTTATTAAGGGGCATCTTAGCGAGCTCCCGCCTCATGTTTTTGTGAATTACATGGATGCTATTCGCTAGGCCCAAAAAGTTTGCGCGTAAGTGGTATGTTTAACATTACTTCTCCCTCAGTAATGTTCTCTCTGTATCGCTTCCGTGCGGAATCTACGTCTCCTCATGATCTCAATTTTAATTGCTTCATCGTCATTCCATCTTGCGAGTCGCTCCGATTCTTTTCGTTGCCCCATCCTGGCTAACATCTTTGGCTCGTTCTTTACCCTACGTATATACCGGTGTCGGTGCCCTCTCGGCCTTAAACTACCGTTATCGTACTAGGTGGATGTCTTATTGGTGTCCGTTTTTTATACTTAGCCAAAATTAAAATAAAGCAGATTTCACACGTTGCTCAATTGCCAGTTTGCAAATGAAGCGCTAGCGATTAATGTGAAGCTCCAAAAGTTGTGACTAGGGTGTAATTGATGAGTTATCAATTGGACAGGATTGATTTACATATTTTGAGAGTGCTTCATTCGCGAGGCCGAATTCCAGTTGTAGAACTAGCAAAGCTGATAAATTTAACCACCTCTCCTTGTTCTGATCGGGTAAAAAGGCTGGAGAAGGAAGGTTTTATCAATGGTTATCATGCCGATCTCAATGCTGAAAAATTGGGGCTGGACGTACAGGTGTTCATTCACATTCGTCTGGATCAAACCAGCTTCTCGATTTTCGAGAAATTTGCCAAGGCGGTTGAGTTAATGCCAGAAATAGAAGAGTGTTATTCGCTTTCTGGGGACTTCGATACCATGATCAAAGTTCGTGTCAAAAGTATGAAAGCTTATCAGGAATTTATGTCAAGTAAGCTTGGTACGTTGCCTGGTGTCATTCAGACGCGCAGTGAAGTGGTGATTGAAGAACACAAAACCGGGTTTGGTGTGAACCCCGAGTTGCTCGGATAATCTTGAACGATTGCAATTTAAAAAGGAGCCTGCGGCTCCTTTTTGTTCAGCTTAGAATGTAGGGCTACTAGCCACTGATTAAGGTGGTCAGAATCCCTATCAGACCACCAAAGACGCCGCCCCAAACGACAAGCCAGCCTAAGTGTTCTTTAATCATTCTTTGTACCATTTCCTTAACGAGCGCTGGCGTGAGTTCGCTGAGGCGTTGATCGATGATACTTTCTATATTTTGTTTGATTTCGTCCATCATGGCAGGCGATTCAAACTGTTCTTTTAGTGCTTCTTTCACTGAATCACTTTGGCTAAGCTCAACTAAAGATTGCTGCATCTTCTCAACGAAAGGTTGCTTCATCGGCTGGAGTGCTTCAGCGCCCCCAAACATAGCCAGCATGCCCCCAAACTGAGAGCCCTCGATGACCTCGACCAAAGAGTCAAAAGCTGGATTAAAATCTACTTTATCAATCACAGGTTGAAGATTAATGCTCGCGCCACTTGTCATCTCTTTATTCAGAAAGCGATCAATATTGGCTGCAGTAAAGAACTGCTCCATCATCAGGTTTTTGATCGCAAGTTTGAATTCCTCAAATCGTGCAGGAATGACGCCAGAACCGTATAACCCAGGTACCTTTTCAAACAGCATGTGGATCGCAAGCCAGTTGGTAATAGCGCCTGAAAATGCGAACAAACCCGCATACCAAAGATAGTTGTTTTGAAGTTGATGGCCAGCGCCCATCAATACTATTGCGAGGACATTAGTTAACAAACTTTTGTTCATAGTGATCAAATATGTATGACTTTAGGAGGAAATAAGTGGGCCTGATTTTATACCCAAATAACCTCGAGATGCTAGGTTCCGCGAGAATGTCTTGGTTCACAGGCGCGGCAAGGCTCTGAATCCTGCATATTGAAGTAATTTGGATACACCTAAGCGAGGTAAGGCTGCAATTGCTGTGCGAGGCTGGTGCTCTGTGCGGAAAAAATAAAACCCGACTGTCATTGTCGGGTCACACTGCTTTTTCTTAGGAAAACTAAGAGTACTTTTTATTTTTTATATGCGGTATATCTTACTACAAAGTTGGCATTTCCATCTTTCTGTGTAGCCAAATAGCTTGTCAGCCCAACTAGGTTTTACTTGTACGATCTGCATTGAACCACATTTACACATAAGCTAATTACCTTCTTATAAGTTTAAGTGCCCGTTACCATTTGTCGTGGTTTGGGTAGAACCAGCCATTCACTGAGTATAGCCGTTTATCAGAAAATGAAGGGATAAATGCAGTCAGCCAGATACTCTGTATGGTGTCCATTGTCATAGATACGCAACAAGATGTGATATTAGCAGAATAAATGTGATGTTTATCGCTTCATATCTGAGAATACATTCCTTTGATGGTTTCCATCTCCCGTAACAGAGTTGAAATCAAAGCGTACTCATTGCTTTTCGAGTGTCTTTTTATATATAAAAATCTAAATTGAGCGTTCATACTTTTAGTTGAAAAGGTCTTGATGTGCCCTTTAATTGCCTGAATTTATATTCAGATTTATAGGTTTTTTATTGTTGTTTCTATATTTGCTATTTCTTGTATTTAAAGCAAGTTCAATGATGAATTGCGTATATCTTTAAGCTAACTCTGTGTAATTGGCTATAATTTGAGTTAGTAACACTGATTTTTTCGATTTGTAACTCGCTTAACACAAAATTTTTAGCCTATAAGGTGGCAAGAAATATTACTGTACAGATGGTTTAAAGCAGTAAAAATTACTTTTGGAGTGATGAAATAATCGTGAAAACAGTAAAACCTTACTTAACAATGTATTTACAATCTCTTCATTCTAGTGATAAGGAATGTATCGGATGCTATTACACGAATCAGTACCCCAATTTGCCAATGGGAACGAAGAAAGCACGCCAAGTGCTCTGCGCCATACCGCAAACTGTGTAGTGATGGTGCCACCTAAAGAATTTCGTTTTAACGAAGAAACTGCGAGAGACAATGAGTTTCAGAACCAGGTGTCGCTCAGTCAAGAAGACGTCTCGCGAAAAACAATGGCTGAATTTGCTGCCATGGTAGCAACGTTGCGTCAGGAAGGTGTTCAGGTCGTGGAATTTGATTATCCGCTGTCCGATGTCGCGACTCCTGATGCTGTTTTCCCGAATAACTGGTTTAGTACTACGTGTGACGGAACCTTATATACATTCCCGATGGCTTGTGAAAACCGCCAGAAAGAAGTGCGTCCAGAAGCTTTGGTTGCAGCGCTTGCACAAGCTGGCCGAGAAGTACATAAGCAAAGCAGTTTGACAGAGTACGTGAATGATCATGCGTATCTGGAAAGCACTGGCGTGATGATTTTCGACCACTTCAACAAGGCGGTTTATGCGGCACTTTCTCAGCGCTGCGATCGTTTAGTATTGGAAGATTATGCCAATCGCATTGGTTACGATCGCGTGATCTCATTCCAAACACGTTTACCGTCTGGATCGCCTATTTATCATACAAACGTGATGATGGCGGTAGGTGAGCAATTCTGTGTTATCTGTGATGAAGTGATCCCTGAGTTTGAGCGCCGTTTTGTATTGAAATCACTAGCTAAAGACAAACAAGTGATCTCAATTTCGATTGACCAGATGAACCAGTTCTGTGGCAACATCCTTCAACTGGAAACCGTGAACGGTGATAAGGTGATTGCTATGTCTCAATCGGCGTACGATGCATTTTCTCCAGCACAAAGAAATCAGTTGGCGACGCATGGTAAATTACTGCCGTTTGACGTGACTACAATCGAATCTATTGGTGGCGGTTCTGTTCGCTGTATGCTGGGTGAAGTCTTCCTACCAAGCCGTCAAGCCATACTGTAAGTACTCACTAACTATTTCGAACTATTAGCTTTCGCCAATCCTATTTAGGGTTGGCGAAACCGTTTCTATCTGGCGTAAATTGTTTTACAGCCGTACCACCTTGGCAAAAAAAAGGGCGAACTGCATTCTGTTCACCCTTTTAAATGATTTCCAAGATATCACTTATTGTTGCGTTGAACTCATCGCATCTTCGATCGTTTTCGTCATGTCAAATGACGTACCTCCTTGCGTTGGAGGATACTCCACCAAGCTCTTCACATGTTCTTGAACCATTTCACTTACCGGCGCAAGCAGCCATGAAATTTTCTGAGCTAAGTGGCCGTTTGAATCTATCGAATCATAGCTTTCGAATGGATCGGCGCGTAAGTTGTACACTTTAGGTTTGTTAAGTGTGACTAGGTTGTCGTAGTAATGTTCTGCAACGGCGAAGTGGAACTTCCAAGGTCCGACACGCACAGCAGACAACTGACCTTCGAAGTAGTAAAAAATGGATTTACGAGCGGAGTGATCGGATTCTCCTTTCCAATACGCTAAGTTATCAACACCGTCGATATACTGTTTCTTTTCTTTGATCATTTTTTCGTTAACATCCTTGATCCCAGCAGCCGAGGCTAACGTGGTAAAGAGATCCTGATGTCCTTGAATACCGTTCAACACTTGCCCCGCAGGAATTGCTGCAGGCCATTTAACCATCGTCGGTACTCTTACCCCACCCTCATAGGTGGTCATCTTTTCACCACGGAATGGTGTTGTACCGCCGTGTGGCCACGATGAGTGTTCTGGGCCGTTATCTGTTGAGTAGATGATAATCGTGTTCTCGGTTAAGCCCCTTTTATCTAGTTCTGCCAATAAATATCCAATGTCGGCATCGTGTTGCAGCATGCCGCTGCCATAATAGTCAAATTCACTGGTGTATTTCTCGGCTGCGTAGCGCCACTTGTCATCTAAACGTGTATACAAGTGCATGCGACTGGTATTGATCCAAGTAAAGAATGGCTTGTCGTCTTTAACGGATTGGTCGATAAACTTGATCGCCGCTGGGAGCATTTCCTCACGGTCAAAATTCTTCATTCGTTCATTACCCAGAGGGCCTGTATCAGTGCATTTTTGTTTACCGACTTCTCCGAATCTTGGTTCAACGGTTTTGTCCTCTTTCTCAGTTGCATAGCAATGCAGGACGCCACGAGTTCCAAATTTTTTCGAGTACTCTTCAACAGAGCCTGAATACTCTTTGGCAAAGTTAATGTAGTCTCTCTGTTCGTGCTCTTCCTGAGTATTTAAGTGATATAAATTACCGAAAAATTCATCAAAGCCATGAACGGTTGGTAAGGCAAAGTTGTGGTCGCCGAGATGGTTTTTACCAAATTGTCCTGTCGCGTAACCCACTTCTTTTAAGACTTCGGCCAAAGAAGGGGACTCTTTTTTGAGGCCTAATTCACCACCGGGAAACTGTACAGTGGTCATGCCTGAACGTATAGGATATTGACCGGTAATAAACGCTGCTCGACCCGCAGTAGAACTTGGCTGAGCATAGTGGTCGGTAAACATGATGCCTTCGTTGGCGATACTATCGATGTTGGGCGTTTTGTATCCCATCGTACCCATGCCATAAGCACTGACGTTTTGCCAGCCAATATCATCGCCAAATATTACCACGATGTTTGGCTTATCTGCAGCTAGGGCAGTGACTGGTAATGCTGCTCCTATCATTGCTGCTATTGATTTTATTTTCATATATCAGCTTCCATATGCTACTAAGTGTCTAGGTCAGTATAGTGTAATGATTTCATAGCGTTTGAGTTTGAATCTCTTTTTTGAATATTTTGGGGATGGGAATTTCAGTTTTTTCAGAACAGTCCTTTTTTTAAGACAAAGTTCTCTTCAAAGTGAGGTTTAAACAAAGGCACTGGCTTGGGAGCATTTATGGTTTGGAGTAAGTGCTTACTTTTGTTTTGGATAAGATAATTAAAAAGGCTAACTTTAAGAAGCTAGCCTTTGTAGTACATTAAAGTAATCACTAATTGCTTAGAACTGGTAAGCCGCTGAAAGCTTAAAGTTACGTCCTGGCTCGTAGTCTGTGCGGCCAAAGTCATGAGATGCATGAGATGAGTAGTGTTCATCGAACATGTTCTCAACCGCAGCAGTGATGCTTAGATCTTGGAACGTATTTGGAATCCATCGAACATTGATGTCGTGGACATTGTAGCCGTCTTTCTCAGAGTCTTCTTCGACATCTTTGCTTAGGTCCAGTGCCCATTGACTTGTCCAGTTTACCGATACGCCCAAATCAACAATGTCGTAGCCAATGTTTAGTGAGATGCTATCGCCAACTTCGTCATCCAGAGATTGGCCAGTTACGTAGCTGCTTCCGCTGTTGACTTTGACGAACTCTGAATCGGAGTGCGAGTACGTAATACGGCCGCTAAGATCACCTTTACGCAGGTTGAAAACAGATTCGAAACCTTGGATTTCAACGTCACCTTCGTTGCTGTATGTTGACGCTTTTGCCGTCATGGTATCGTCGATGTAGTCGTCAATCTGCGTTTCAAACGCCGTGAAAGAGAAGCCCAGACTGTCTAATCCCAGCACTTTCTGAGACTCGTAGGCAATCGCTGCTTCGTAGTTCACACCCGTTTCCGCTTTTAAATCTGAGTTGTAACTAGAACCAGATGAAATGTATGAACCGGTTAGACCCGGCCCTTTGAACAGCTCAGTTGCAGCTGCGCGCAAAGTCCAGTTTTCAGTAAGAGCGTATTGCGTAGACAGTGCAAACGTGAAGTCTTTAAAGGTCTTGTCTGACGCCGCCATATCAACTTTGTAATGGTTGTAGCGGGCACCTGGTGTAACAAACCAAGCATCTGTTAACGTAATTTCATCTTCAACATAAACAGCAAAAGAATCTGCGGTTTCTTTACTGCCAGAAACGGTAGTTCCATTGGTGACTTTCTTCGCTTCTTGCATTGCACCTTCGGCGCCATATCTTGCAGTGTGCTCAATACCTGCCGTTTCGAGCATGGTCTCAGCCAGTACTTTTGCACCATAAACTTGGGTGTTTCCCTCGCCAACATCGCCTGTGCTTGGGCTCTTGTTCTGATAGTTCATTTCGTTGAAGTAGACATTAGAACGAACATCTGTGTTGCGCAGCGCTAGCTCATGGATCAGAGCAATGGTTTCACGCGTGTATTCAATTGGCCGGATGAAACTTGAGTGATCGTAAGAGTTACCCATATTGGATTTAAGCGTGTAATCCCCAGCATCCTTGTAGTAGTCGTAACTTAGTTCAAAGCGGTTGGCATCGTTCGCATCCCAGCCAAATTTCACAAAGTAGTTTTCTGTTTTTCCTTCTTCACCGACTTGTTTCTCACCATCGCCATCTTCGGGGTTGTTGCGGTCGACAACGCTGTAATAGGCAAGTGCATCAACACTATCAGTGAGTTGGGCGTAACCTGTACCTGAGTACTGGTAGTAATCATTAGATGCATAGCCAGCATTCGCTCGGAAACCGGCTTTTTCACCTGCGCGTAGCAAATCTTTGGCATCTTTAGTCTCAAAAGCAACGCCACCACCTAAGCCGCTGTTTAGCACAGAGTTAGTGCCGACTTGGATATCAACAGCTTTGATGATGTCCGGGTTGATCAGAAGGTTGCCGACATGGTGGAAAACGTTATTCGCCTGACTCGCGCCATCAATCGTGATATCCAAATCCAGTTCACTGACACCACGAATGTTGATGCTTTGGTTCAATGAATGCGTTCCACCGACGTCAACGCCTGCTTGGTCGCGTAGTAGATCACTTAAGTGGTCGGCTTGTTTCATTGAAATATCGTCACTTAGTAGTGAGGTTGAGTCGCCGACGGAAGTACCCCAAACGCTGAGAACCTCTGTGGTGTCGGTGCTCTTTTGTGTGGCTTGATCTTCAGCATTCGCTGCAGAAGTAAAAGCGGTTGCTGCGCCAATAAGTAAAGCAATAGGGGTTAATTTGAATGGGAGAGTGTACATCTTTATCCAGTCTAGACGTTATTGTAAATAAGAATGATTTGCATTGTATATATGAAGCGATGTACGTCCATCAAAAAGTCATTACATTTGTGTATTGCAGGTATTTAAATGGTGAATATTTTCTGTGTTGACAATGATGCATGGCATATAGAGCTGTGGCGTTCTGCAATCAAAGGAAGGTGTTTTTAACTGTCTGGTTTAAAAGAGAAAGTGGTTTTTAGTATTTATGGATTACAAAATTAGTGGATAAAAAAAGCCAGCAGATAGAGGTCTGCTGGCAAAATCTTTGGGCTTCTTTTGTTTTTATTCCAGAAGTGCTGGATCTTAACCTTGTTTGCGAATCAGGTAGTCGAACGCGCCTAAGCTAGCTTTTGCACCTTCACCCATCGCGATGATGATCTGCTTGTAAGGAACGGTTGTTGCGTCACCCGCAGCGAAAACACCTTCCAAGCTGGTTTCACCATGGCTACCTACTTCAATCTCACCGCGTGGAGACAAGTTCACATCTGAATCTTTCAACCACTCAGTGTTTGGAACCAGACCGATTTGTACGAAAATACCCGATAGCTCCAGCTCTTTGATTTCATCTGTGTTACGGTCTTTGTACTTCAGACCAGTTACGCGTTTGCCGTCACCCACAACTTCAGTCGTTTGTGCCATCATAATGATGTCAATATTCGGCAGTGAGTTGGCTTTGTTGATAAGCACTTGGTCTGCACGAAGAACGTCAGCAAACTCTAGTACAGTAACGTGTTCTACAATACCAGCAAGGTCAATTGCCGCTTCAATACCTGAGTTACCGCCGCCGATAACGGCTGTCTTTTTGCCTTTGAATAGCGGGCCGTCACAGTGTGGGCAGTATGCTACACCTTTGTTACGGTACTCTTGCTCACCCGGAACATTCATTTCACGCCAGCGAGCGCCAGGGCTCAGAATAACACTCTGACTCTTCAGTGTTGCGCCGCTTTCTAGTTGAATATGGATGAGACCGTCTTCAGTGTGTGCAGCACCCATTAGTTTCTTAGCTTGTTGCTCTGTGACAACGTCAACGTCGTACTCTTTCAAATGTTCGCCAAGATCAGCAGCAAGCTTTGGACCTTCAGTACGTTTAACTGACACAAAGTTTTCGATCGCCATGGTATCCATAACCTGACCACCAAAGCGCTTAGCTACAACACCAGTACGGATACCTTTACGAGCTGCGTAAAGTGCCGCTGCACTACCACCAGGTCCACCACCTACAACGAGTACGTCGTATGGTTCTTTTTCTTCCAGTGCTTTTGCTGCTTTCTCGCTCGCGCTGTCGTCTACTTTGTTCAGGATTTCTGTCAGTGACATACGGCCTTGACCGAATAGCTCACCGTTAACAAATACGCTTGGTACAGCCATGATATCACGCTGCTTCACTTCGTCCTGGAACAACGCACCGTCAATCATCGTTGCTTTCACTTTCGGGTTAATAGCAGCCATCATATTGAAGGCTTGAACAACGTCAGGACAGTTTTGGCACGATAATGAAATAAAGATTTCTACATTCAGTTCTTTGTCTAGCGCTGCTATTTGTTCAATCACTTCTGGTTCTAGCTTGATCGGATGGCCACCAGAATGAAGAAGCGCAAGCACTAGTGATGTAAATTCATGACCCATAGGCAGGCCTGCAAAGCTAAGTGCTGTGCCTTTCGCTGGGTTAGTTACCGTCATTACTGGTTTACGATCGCTGGCCGCGTCGTCACGAACAACAGAAATAAGGTCGCTCATATCTGCGATTTGATTTGCCAGAGACAAAATATCGTTCGCTGCTTTGCTTTCATCTAGGCTAACCACTAGACGTACGTCTTCTTTTACATTAGCCAGATATTGTTTGAGTTGTTGTTGGATCGCTTGGTCTAACATAGTTGTTATTACCTTTTAATAAACAGAAGAGTGGTTACTCTGGATAAAAACAAGAGGAGAGAGCAACCGGGAAGAAGGTCGTCAAGGTATCTAACCCGGATTGCTCTCTTTAATCTTTAATTAGGTTTCGGTTCGTAGACTGAACCGGAGTTGGCTAGCCTAGAATTAGATTTTGCCTACTAGGTCTAGAGAAGGAGCTAGAGTTTCTTCGCCTTCTTTCCATTTTGCTGGGCAAACTTCGCCTGGGTGTGAAGCTACGTATTGAGCCGCTTTCACTTTGCGTAGTAGGTCTTCTGCGTCACGGCCGATGCCTTCTGCAGTGATTTCCATTGCTTGGATAACACCTTCTGGGTCGATTAGGAAAGTCGCACGGTCTGCAAGACCTTGACCTTCACGCATCACACCAAAGTTGTTTGTGATGTTGCCAGTTTGGTCGCCAAGCATGTAGTAGTTGATCTTGCCGATAGTTTCAGAACTGTCGTGCCATGCTTTGTGAGTGAAGTGAGTGTCTGTTGATACTGAGTACACTTCAACGCCACGGCTTTGTAGC
The DNA here is from genome assembly GCF_052353105.1 of Vibrio sp. YIC-376. NCBI lineage: Bacteria > Pseudomonadati > Pseudomonadota > Gammaproteobacteria > Vibrionales > Vibrionaceae > Vibrio > Vibrio sp. YIC-376. The sequence goes on along the minus strand of NZ_JBBWFK010000003.1, from coordinate 444,304 downwards.
TCTGCGTAGTGGTCTGCTAAGTCACCTAGCTCTGTCGGACAAACGAATGTAAAGTCTGCTGGGTAGAAGAAGAATACCGCCCACTTACCTAGAACATCCTGCTCTGTTACTTGTACGAATTCGCCTTCTTTAAACGCTGTAGCTGTAAATGGTTTGATTTTAGTATTGATCATTACTTTACTTTCCTTTCGGTTATTTTTGGATTAGCAAATCTTGCTGTCGGAAAGTATATTCGCACCTGAGTTAGATTAAATAAAATTGCTTTTAGCTATCCTATTGATAGCTGATTCCTATTTTTCTAAATAGAAAAAACCTATTACGCCTCTTTTGTTGCAATGACTCATTGGGTTTTACTTTTTGCGCATCAGTGTCGGTGCGGTGTCTAAATCTGATGCATAAAAAAACCTGCATATGCAGGTTTATATCGATTTATCAGGATATTAACTAACAAGGTTATCCCAATGTAGCCAATAGTTTGTTGCACAAATTCTTTAAAGTAATCAGTTCATCCAGTTCCAATGTTATTTTGCAGGCTATGGCGTTAGGAACCGATTTAGCACGTGTTTTTAACTGTTTTCCTTCCTCGGTCAGGTTCAAGACCCGCACGCGCTCATCTGTTTCACTTCTGCCTCTGGTGACGAATTTTTTTGCTTCTAGTCGCTTTAACAATGGTGTCAGGGTGCCTGAATCTAAATGAAGGCGCGAGCCTAACTCTTTTACACTAGCGCCGTCTTGTTCCCACAGAACCATCATCACCAGATATTGAGAGTAGGTGAGTTCCAGCTCATCTAAAAGTGGGCGATAGGCACGAATCACGGCATTCGCAGCGCTGTAGAGCGGAAAGCAAACTTGATTCTCCAGCAAAATTTTCTCATCGTCGTTCAACGGATTTTCTGTGTAGCACTGATTCATGGAGTTGGCCTATCTGATCACTTTGTGTTGGTAGCAAAATAAATTGTGCACAATATAGTTGCAAGTTATCTTTGTTTCGATATAAGATTGCAAGCAATTAAATTGTGCGCAACTTAAATTGAAAGGGGATATTCGTATGACGACGTTATACAAAACTCAAGCAACGGCTCTTGCTGGTCGTAATGGCCAAGTGAAAACCAATGATGGCCTATTGTCTCTTGACTTAGCGTACCCGAAAGAAATGGGGGGCACTGGTGCAGCGACAAACCCTGAGCAACTGTTTGCTGCGGGTTACTCGGCGTGTTTTTCTAACGCGATTCTACACGTAGCCCGTGAAGCTAAAGTGAATCTCAAACAGGCGCCAGTAACGGCGGAAGTGGGAATTGGTCAGAACGGCAACGGTGGTTTTGCTTTGACAGTTAGCCTGGCGGTTGAGCTGGATTTACCACAAGAGCAAGCGCTTGAACTGACTCGTACTTCGCATCAGGTTTGCCCATACTCAAATGCGGTACGAGGTAATATCGACGTTGCAGTCACTGTAAATGGCGAAGCGATTTAATTGAGTTGGAATGCTTAATCAGATAAAAAGCCTGCATAGTCGCAGGCTTTTCGGCTATTTGATGGCAGTGCAGAAACTAACATCTGCATGGTGAGTTTGTGGGTCAAAGCTATGGTAAAGTTCGAAGCAAGGACGATCATCATTTTCAATGCCAGACTCAATCACTTTACTCATCAAATCATCCCACGCTTTTGAGTATTGGTTGTTTTCCGTGATGTGTTGACGCATGACTGCGTATTGGCCACCAGGAAAGTCTTGCAGCTCAATGCCACTTGGGACTTCGGTGCTTTCAGGCACCATCAAACAGATGTCCGTTCGACATTTCTCGTTCGGCGTGATTTCTGGGTTATCGTGGTAAATAAAGATGCAGGTATTGCCTGCAAGACCTTTCATGCCAGCCCATTGATACAGGCGACCTGCTGGCTCTTCATATCCTTCGCCGTAAGGGCCATTCACGCGAATGTACGCCAGTTTGGTGGATTCAAAGTGTTGCGTTTCCATAATAATGTTCCATGTTGTGAGTTCAGAACCAGTATATGAACCGCTGGGATTTTCTTCGTTTCCATTCTTGCGCAACGTGTGTCCAATCTTGCTGCTTCGCGCTAATTCAGAAAACTGTTGGTAGTTTTCGCAATCGCGAAAGGCCGTTGGCGTCACGCCGTAATGTTGTTTGAAGGCTTTGGCTAAGCTTTGCGAGCTAGAAAAACTGTACTCTAAAGCAATATTGAGCACCGGTTGTTTGGATTTGAACAGGTCATCCGCTGCGGCTTCTAGTCTTAAACGTCGAATGAAATCGGCTAAGGTCTCGCCCTGTACGGCTTTAAAGGTACGATGAAAGTGATAGGGAGATAGGTTCGCTAACGCCGCCACTTCGAGCAAATTGAGAGGTTCGTTAAAGTGCTGTTCCAGATAGCGAATCACAGGAACGAGTCGTTTATGATAATCGACGCGCATTATTGGTTCATCCTTGTTTGATTTGCTCAAAGCGTATCGTAACAAGGCAAGCTTTCAAGGCTGTTATTGGATAAATGCGTCGCGGTCGGTTGTTTTCAATAAAGATATTGTTGTTCAACAATAGGTTAAGCCTCACACTGGTAAGCGAAGCACACAATAAAGTGCTCAATACCCAGTCAGCTCCATATAGCCTGTTCCCGAATGAGAACCGTCTATGGTCACCGGACCTTCCCAATACGCGACAGATAGCGGCATTTTCGCGTTTACATTGAGTGCAGATATAGTGAGATTAACTTGTTGGCTAGGAATCGAAAGCTGCCACTCGGTCGGATAATGACGTCCTTGAATTTGCGTTTGTTTGTTTGGTTTTAAGCGGATTTCGTTTTGTTGAATTGCAGTTGCGGTACCATCTTGGTTCATCAGTTGCGCATGTGAGTAACTGGCTTGTCCGGTTTTTGAATCGCGAAGTTGGAACACGACCAAGCTCGTTTCACTATTCAGCCTTAGCGCAAACCAATCCCAACCCTGTTGTGATTCGAGTAGGTACTGTGAACTCCACTCTCTGTCCATCCAACCTTTACCCGATACCTGGCGAGTTTCGCCATCAATGGTGACTTCTCCCTCTACATCAATAAAGGGCTGGCTGTAGTAATACGATGCGGCCTGACCATCGGCACTTTTTGTGCTGTAGCCTCGCTCTCCTTGTTTTTGATAGGGCGCAGTATTGGTTAGCATGAGTGAGTAACCAAATTGCCTGGAGTTGGTATTGAGTGTGGCAGGAAACAAGTCATCGGTCGAAGACACCCACTGCCAATCATCGAGATAAACACGAAATGGTGAGGAGTCCACTCCGGCAATATCGGTTTGATCCCGTGACCATTTTTCATCGGCGTAGTGTTTGTCTTTGGTGGTGACGGCGCTGTGGGCCATGTAAATTTGTTGGCTTTGCCATGTGGTTTTCTTTATTTCTTGTTTATTTTTCTGTGGAGCAGCAGCGAAACGGAATTGCGTCCATTGTACGCCAAGCGGCTGACCTTGCTCATCGATTAGGTTCGCGGTTAAGTACCACCATTCATGACGAAAATCGCGATGCGCTTGATGATCAACAGGGAAGGTGATCTCAACGCCTTTCACCACCGGTGTGAACGGCTCGGTTTCAGCCTGTGGTTCACTTCCTCCCAATAAAGGACCTATGTTTTCCTGTTTGGATTCTTCACAGCAGATAAGAGATAAGCAACCAAGTACTAGCGCGATATTTTTCACGATGTGATTCATCACAGCACCTCACTCTGCAAGCTGGACACCACAGGTTTGCTCACCAAGCGCCAAAGTGGAATTAAAGTAGCAATCACGGCAACCAAAATGGTGACGAGGGCGATGCTTAGAGCGTCACTCCAACTCCAAAGGTAATGTAAGCTCCATCCAAAAGCACGCAAGGTGACAACATCAGTAAGTAAATATCCGACCATCGCGCCAAGTGGTAAAGCGATAACCAGCGTGAAGCAGACCAAGGCGGCAATTTGCCCAATCACCATCGCCATCAACTTTCGACGACTCACACCAAGCGCGTACAACTTTGCTATGGCGGCTTTACGTGCATCGAGCAGCATAAAGCAGGCGCTGAACAAACCAACCACGGCCACCATTAAGGTCACGCCATTGAGCGCGCGTGTGATAGCAAAAGTTTGCGAGAAGATATCCAAGGCAATGGATTTGATGTGCGCCTGATCGTAGAGCTGACTTGGATGCAGATTCAGTTGCTGTTGCAGGTGTTCGTACATCTTTTTTTTGTCGCCAGAGACTTTGATGCCCAGACTAATCGGTAAGTCAGTAAAGCCACTCTCTCGCCACAATTTAGGGGCGAGTAGCACTTCTCCGTTGGGTGCGCCGTAGTCAAAGAAAATGGCTCCGACGGTCAGAGTCTCGTCTTGCAGCGCGTCGAGTTTCAACTGACTGCCTAGGGATAAACCAAGCTTCACCGCTGTTGGTTCACTGATCGCAACCAATTCCCCTTGATAAAAGCGCGGCCAGAACTCAGGAACACGAGACTTGAAGACCATGGTTTGCTCCAAGGTGTCTTTATCTTTGGTACCAAGCAAAATTGGCAAACCTTGCAGGTTATCGTCGACATAATACTGCTTATAAACCTTCTCAACGTTGTTGAACTGCTCCAGAGCGCGCTCGACGCTCGCGATTTCACTTTGTGATGGGCTGACATAGATATCCGCGTGTAGCCTTTGGTCAAGCCAATGCTTTAAGGTGGATTCAAAGCTGCCAACCAAGGTATTCATGCCGATATTGGCGGTAACCGCGAGCAGCAACGCCATCATGGCGAGTGAGAGTGGGGAAATCAGCTCGAGTAGTTCGGCAAACAAATATTGGAGTAAACCGGATGTGGCACGTTGTTCGCTCCAATGAGCTAATACACTGAGTGTTTTCGGCAGATATAAAGGAATGGATATCACCAACACACCGAGCCATGCCATGGTGAAGCGGTGACTCTCGCTCATCCATAAACCCGCTAGCGCTAACACAGTGAGCAGAGCGCCAATGATGAAAAGCTGATTTTCGTTGGATGTTTCCGGCGCTTGATAAAATCCACCATGAGAAGAGAGCGGCTGATGAACTCGCTGTTTAAAGTGCTGCCAGCACGCGAACAAAGTGGCTGCTAAAGTCAGCAAGAGTGCTTGTGCCCACCATTGCCACTGCCATGTACCAGGCAGCAGGGTTGCACCATAAAGTTGCTCAAGCGTCAGGGCGACGGTTGGATGTAGCCAATGGCTCAATTGCATCCCTAAAACGAAACCAAGTGAAGCCCCGAGTGCGACCAGAATCGTCAACTCCACTAACAGAGCAGAGAATACAATGGCCGGCGCAATGCCTGCTTGCTGAATTTGTACCAAAAGACGATTACGTTTGAGTAAGCTGTATTTCACGCCGTTGTAGGCGATAAACAGACCGACCAAAAACGCCAATAAGCTCATTGCCGTGAGATTGAGGTGGAAGCTTTCCGTCAGCGAACCCAGATCGGTACTGTTTCTGTTGGCAATCCATTGTCCTTGTTCTCCGACTAGACTTTGCCATTTCTTAAGGTCACTACCATCGGTGCTGAAAACCGCGATATAGCTCAGTTGCCCTTGTTTGTTGAGTAACTGTTGAGCGAAACCAATATCCATCAACATTCGACTGCCTAGTTGCCGCTCATCGGGCAACACAACCACTTTGGTTTTGATGTCATCCAGAATAATGAAGTTCACTGCACCCAGATTTTGGTGTTGGGACTGACTCATTATTACAATCGGCTCGCCAGCCAAGAGCTGAGGCAGAGGTAGTGAGCTATCAAAAAGAGAAACATCTTGCTGGCCATTAGCATCGCTGGCGTAACGAGATCTTGAGGAGAGTGCCGCAATGAGGTCACTGCCCTGTATTGACCACCGACGACCTTGTTCATCTCTGACTTTACCTTCAATCACTGGCAGCGAGGCACTTAATCCATTCTGCCTTAGTGAGAAGTAGAGCGATTCGGGTAAATAGCGCTGCCCGGCTGGTGGAATAATCAGGTTTTGTGCTTGAGCGCTAAGTTGCTCGGTGGATTCTGCATAGCTACGCTTGGCATTGAGGTTGATGGCTTGCACTGCGACAAATAACGTCACGGCCAGCACGATACCAATTAGAATCGCAGCCGCTTGCAGTGGCGCTTGCCGATAATGAGCCGCAAACAGGTGAAGGGCGAGTTTGATGTGCGCGAACCTAGTTTGTTTCATAGCTCGGCTCTTGGTTTTCTCGTTCACGATCAACGTGGTTATGTTGCAGGTGGCCATTCGTTAAACGTAACTGAGTCTGCATAAAGTCAGCACATTCAGCGCTGTGAGTCACCAATATCACCGCGGCTTTACCTTGAGTGGTGATTTCACTCAGTAGCTTCATTACCTCTAATCCTGCTTTTTGGTCGAGGTTTCCGGTAGGTTCATCGGCGAGCAAAAGCTTGGGTTTGTGGGCTAAGGCTCGGGCTATCGCGACACGCTGCTGCTGACCGCCAGAAAGGGCAGAGATATGTCTATCAAGCAGGGGACTGATGCCTAACGTTTCCACCAGATAGTCACACCATTCGTTCCATTTCTCTTGGTTCAAGTGCAATGGAAAGGCAATGTTTTGTTTAACGTTGAGTGGGGTTAACAGGTTGAATTGCTGGAAGATAACGCCGAGCTTTTGATATCGAAAACGGCTCCATTGAGGGTCTTTCCACGTGGCGGTGTTTTCTCCATCCAACCATAATTCACCGCCAGAGAGAGGCTCAAAGCCTGCAATCAAATTCAGCAGGGTACTTTTTCCACTACCACTTGCTCCCGTTAATGCCACACTTGCGCCTCTTGTTAGGGTTAAGTTTACGTCTTCCAGCACGCGGTGTGTCTCTTTGCCATCCACAAAGTTTTTGCTGGCACTTTTAAGTGTGACAAGTGGGCTTTCCATTTCCTCTCCCTCTCCCTGTAATCCAACAACTAGTGTCGTTTCTTTTGGCGGTTTTGTATCTATAAGATTTTAGACAACAAACTGAAGAAGATAGCGATTAACGTCGACTTCCTGACTACTTGTACTCAAAAGAGAAGGGGATGGATGAGTGGCTTGGGGAGATAGCAGGCATTAAAAAAGCCCGAGTGATACTCGAGCTTGTAAGATTGGATTCAGACTTAAAGCTTACACGTAGTACGCTTCAACTTCGCCTTTCAGTTTGATCAGCATTGGGTTACCGAAACGGTCTTTTGCTTTTGGAGACGCGATTTTTACCCAACCTTCGCTCACGCAGTATTCTTCAACGTCAGTACGCTCTTTGCCGTTAAAACGAATACCGATTTGGTGCTCAAAGCACTCTTTCACAAAGAATGGGCTACGTGGGTTACCCGCAAGGCGATCTGGTAGAGCTGGTTTAGTAATGTCGTTCATTTTATGACCTAGATTCCGTAAAGAAAGTGCGTCATTGTAGTCAGTGTCAGCTTAGTGTTCAAGATAACCTTTAACTAATCTGTTCACGGTACAGCTTAGGGCTGGCGCCGGACTTACGTTTGAAAACGCGCGAGAAATAGAGGGGATCCGTGTAGCCGACAATGCGACCAATATGGTTGACTGAGTAGTTGGTGGTCACCAGTAATTGCTTCGCTCGGCTGATGCGCTGGTCATCGCGCCACTGGGTGATGGTCATACCTACTTCATCACGGAACAGGTGACCTAAGCGCGATGCTGACAAACAGGTGAAATCGGCAATATCTTCCAAGGTAAAATTTTGATTCAAATTCTGGGTCATGTAGTTCATCGCTTCGATCACGCGAGGATCGAGTGGCTTACTGACGACGTCAGGTTGGATGCTTTTACAGCGAATAAGCAACTGCTCGAGAAGGTTGATCGCTAAATCATCTCGATATGGAATATCGGATTTTGAAATGTACTCAATGTCGATAAACAGACGCTCGATCTGAGAAATGGTGCTGTTATCTAGCTCTTTAGTGAGATATACGCCGTTACGTTGATCATGCCAGCACAGCCAGTCATTCCAAAAGGCTCGTGGGCGAAAATAGACCCAACGGTGAAACCATGATGCGTTGTCTTCTTTGCGATGATAAAAGTGCGTCGCACTCGGTGGAAAGAGCAACAAGTCGCCAGCTTTGACATCGAATGCGTCATCGCCGTGGAAAATGGTGCCCTCTCCCTGGCTAGTGATGTTAATAATGAAGCCTTTCATCCCATTTGGGCGATCGATGACAAAGTCTAACTCGTCTCCTTCAATGATCGGGGTGAGTCCCGCCACAAGGTGAGCGTCGAAGTTATATCCGGGCTTTAATGGATCGTTGTTTTGCATGCACTATCTATAATGAGTTTTGTGTCAGTTTATTCTGGCCGAGAAAAAGTGTCATCGCGATTCCTCACAATTTATCCAGAACAATCCACTGTTTAGCAGAAAATGCTTCTCTGAAGAAATCGGTTTTTTCCGTTTTGGATAGAAAATCACTTGGCAGTCCATCTCGCCTATGCTGCCACGGAGAGTGAGAAGCAGGGGCTGTCTCCTTATCGGTTGGTTGTGGTAGATGTTGGATTGCGTGACGGATGTCTAAACGTGTAGGCACGGTATTACGTGCCAAATATTCAATCACCAAAGCATCGTCGGCAAAGTAGTAGTTCATGTTAATGGACAAGGTTTCTGAATGGTGAATCTGACACCATTGCTCTAATCGCTCTGGTTTTTGACGAAAGCGCCAGTTTGCTTTTGTCACCGGAAGGATATGCCCGTTGTTCATCACTTCCATTGTGCCAACATAGTGAGTTTCCCCGTCGAATTGCAGTTCGAAGCTCGCAGGGTGTGAAGTGGACAATTTCAGCATCCAGCGCGACTTGTTCAATTGGAAAGAGGGAGTAGCTGCTACATCTGTATCATTCACAAATTGACTCCAAAGTGCTCCCTCGCGGGAGCACATTTAATTGCAATCTAATTAAGTACTTAATTAACGGCGGTAGTAAATCCCGTTGTTACGCAAATCTTGTTTAAATTGACGTATGTTAGTGTTGTTATCAATCACAACCATTTCGATGCCAAGGATTTCTGCATAGTCAGCTAACGTCGCCAGTGTTACTGCTTGGCTGTAAACCGCATGATGTGCACCACCTGCGTGAATCCAAGTTGCTGCTGCGACGTTAAGGTTTGGCTGTGGTTCCCACAATGCGTGTGCGACTGGCAGATGCGGCAATGACGCAGGTGGTGTCACGGTATCAACCATATTTACGACCATTCTAAAGCGATCGCCAAGGTCAATAATTGACACATTTAACGCTTCGCCAGATTGACCACTGAAAATTAAACGTGGGATATCACAGCGGCAACCGATGGTATGTCGGTGAATTTCTAGTTTTGGTTTTGCAGCTGCGATAGAAGGGCATACTTCCAGCATGTGTGCACCCAGAACCTGACCTTTACCACCGAAGTTGTAGGTGTAGTCTTCCATGAAAGATGTTCCGCCCGCTTTTCCCTGACCCATGACCTTCATGATGTGAGTCATTGCTGCCGTTTTCCAGTCGCCTTCACCACCGTAACCAAAGCCTTTGCTCATCAATCGTTGTGTCGCAAGTCCCGGCAGGTTAGTCAGGCCAGTCAGGTTTTCAAACGTGTTAGTGAATGCGCCAGCACCAACAGATTTAAGGAAAGATTCCATCCCCAGTTCTAGACGCGCTTCTTGTACCATCAGCTTTTTCAGGTCAGCGTCGCTAAATAGCTCTGGAGACATCTCGTACGTTGATGCGTATTCGTCCAGAAGGTGGTTCACTTCGGTTTCTGTAACTGCGTTAACTACGTCGCTTAGTTCACCCAGCCCGTAAGCATTCACTTCGTAGCCGAATTGGATTTGTGCAGAAACTTTGTTGCCTTCGGTTACCGCAACCTGACGCATGTTGTCACCAAAGCGCGCAACTTTCAGCTGCTGACCTGCATTCACACCGATAGCGGCACGACACCAGTCATCAACATCTTTATGAACTTGCTCATCTTTCCAGTGACCAACGACAACTTTACGCTCTATGTTCAGGCGAGTGCCGATGAAGCCAAACTCACGACAACCGTGCGCACTTTGGTTCAGGTTCATGAAATCCATGTCGATTTCATCCCACGGTAGTGCGGCGTTGAACTGAGTGTGTAGGTGCAAGAATGGCTTGTTTAGTTGGGTTAGACCTGCAATCCACATTTTCGCCGGTGAGAAGGTGTGCATCCAAAGCATTAAGCCGACACAATCAGGATCATTGTTCGCGGCACGGCAAACCGCAAGTATTTCGTCAGGCGTTTTTACGGTGCCTTTATTGGCAATAGAAACCGAGATACCTTCAGCGGCATTTAAACCAGCAACAATCTCTTCACTGTTGTTTGCCACACTTTCTAATACTTTTGGGCCGTAAAGATGCTGTGAGCCTGTTACAAACCATACTTGTTTCTCATTGAAAATCTTCATCATGTGTCCTTATTTCTTGGTTTGACCGTAGTAGGCGTTGGCGCCGTGCTTACGTAAATAATGTTTGTCGAGGAGCGAAGGGTTAATTGAGCTGACGTCCGAGTTTATTTGCATGGTTTGCAGTGCCATGCCAGCGACGACTTCGACGACAACCGCGTTGTGAACGGCTTGATGTGCATCTTTGCCCCAGGTGAACGGTGCATGCTCTTTGACAAGAATGCCTGGTGAAGCCATGACGCTTGATTCGCCAATGGTTTCTACAATGACTTTGCCAGTATTCAGTTCGTAATCATCTGCAATTTCTTTGTCGCTCAATGCTCGCGTACAGGCAATTTCGCCATAGAAATAATCGGCGTGTGTTGTGCCCAGTGCTGGGATCGCACGACCTGCTTGTGCCCATGCTGTTGCCTGTGGCGAGTGGGTATGCACGATGCCACCAATCTCTGGGAACTGGCGGTAAAGCTCTAGGTGTGTCGCAGTGTCTGAAGAAGGGTTGAGATCGCCTTCGACAATTTGACCATGAAGATCCACAACCACCATGTTTTCTGCGCTGAGTTCGCCGTATTCGACGCCACTTGGTTTGATGACCACTAAGCCGGACTCGCGATCGATGCCTGAAACATTGCCCCAGGTGAAGGTCACGAGATTATGACGCTGAAGATCCATGTTGGCTTGCCACACTTGATGGCGAAGGGTTGTCAGGCGTTCAGCCAATGAGTCCACTTCATTCCATGCTGTTTGTTCAGACATCTTGACGCTCCTGAGATTGGTGGAACTCGGCTACTTGTTCCATGTGCTGACCGAGTTGACGATAAGTTGCGTAACGTTCTGCGCGTAGTGCTTGTACTTGCGGATTTGGAGAGTAAGTTTGACGAACTGGACTTGCCATTACGTCTTGTGCGGCTTTGGTGTCTGGGTAAACGCCGGCTGCGACTGCAGCAAAAATCGCAGCACCCAGTGCACAACACTGATCGGATTCAACGACGATGATCTCGCGACCAATCACATCCGCGCACATCTGCATCACGAAAGGGGATTTCTGAGCAATACCACCGATTGCAATCACGCGCTCAACTTTGACGTCTTGCTCAATGAAACAATCCACAATCGCTTTTGCTCCGTGAGCCGTAGACTCAACCAGCGCTGAGAATATGGCTGGCGAAGCACTTCCAAGGTTTAAATCGCAGATGGCACCTTTTAAGCGTTGGTTTGCGTAAGGTGTGCGTCGGCCATTTAGCCAGTCCATCGCCACCGGAGTGTACTGGTCGATGCCTTGTTGTTCTGCCGCTTGCGAGAGCATTGGCAATAGGTCAGACGCGATTTCTTCTGCAGTCAGTGCAAAATCAGGATTGCGCTCGGCGTACGCTTGTAAAGGCCACATTAGAACGTTTTTGAACCAGGCGTACATATCACCAAATGCAGATTGTCCCGCTTCTAGGGCAAGTAACTCTGGCATCGCGCTGCCTTCAACCTGACCACAAATACCGTGAATGGTGCGATCACCCACCTGGTCAGGTTCAACCATCAAAATGTCACAAGTCGAGGTTCCGATGACTTTCACCAAGTCATGTGCGCCAGCACCTGCACCCACCGCACCCATATGACAGTCGAATTCACCAATCGCAATCGCAATGCCTTCTGGTAGTCCCAGTTTCTCTGCCCATGCTTTTGACAGGTAACCGGCAGCTTGGTCTGAAGTAAATACCTCTGTGAACATACGATCGCGAATACCATCGAGTGTCGGAGAAATCGCGCTTAAAAACTCTTGGTCAGGCAGACCGCCCCAGCAGTCATGCCACATGGCTTTGTGTCCGGCTGCACAAATGCCGCGACGCAGTTTTTTCGGATGTTGAGTGTCCGCCAGAATTGCTGGAATCCAGTCACAAAGTTCAACCCAGCTGTAGGCACGTTTCGCGACTTGCTCATCTTGTTCGCTAACCCAAGCCGCTTTTGCCCAGAACCATTCCGATGAATACACACCACCGATGAATCGGGTGTAATCCATAAATTTGCCTGAATGGGCGAGCTCATTAATCAGGTCCGCTTTTGTCACTGAGGTGTGGTCTTTCCACAGCACAAACATCGCATTTGGGTTGTTCTCGAACTCTGGCAGTAGGGCCAGAATCGTGCCGTTTTCATCGATTGGAGCGGGTGTAGAGCCTGTTGTATCCACGCCGATACCAACGATAGATGAGGCCAATGATGGTGGCACGGTAGTCAGTACTTCTTGGATTGCACTGGTCATCGCATCCAGATAATCCTGAGGGTGATGTCTGAACTGAGATTGAGCAGGCTGACAATATAGCCCTTTCATCCATCTTGGGTAATAGACGACAGACGAAGATACTTCTTCGCCGCTTTCTGCATTAACGATAAGAGCACGTACGGAGTCCGATCCGAAATCTAAACCAATTACATGCTGCTGATGTGTGTTCATTGTGTCCATGACAGCTCCAACTTTTGGCCAGCAAACTAAATCTACTTGTTGTTATAGCCAGAGCTCGGACGTTATCCCATAAATAAGGCTGCTAATTTTATGGATAAAAACGTCATTGGGTGTTTTTTGTGTTCCTTTTAACACCTTCTCATGTTGTCTGTAATTGCAAATTATTCGTTGAATTTAACGTTTGTATGGCAGTTTTTCCCGTGTGTTCTAACGAGGCGTCGCACAATTGAGAGCTGTGTCATAGCCACTCTGGCTAAATGAATGGACAAATTCGCTACATTTTTTAGCTGTGATTCTTGTCACTAACAAATGTTCTTAGATGCACAAATATGTACAGCGAACACTCACCTCTACCAGTGGATGGATAACAATGAAACTAAAAAAACTACTCACAATCGCTGCCCTATCTGGCGTCACTATGCTAAGCGCTTCTGCTAATGCATTTTTTGGTTCAAATGATGACACTCGACTAGGTTACCTGGTTAAACAACCTGAAGAGCCATGGTTCCAAACTGAATGGTCATTTGCTGAAAAAGCCGGTAAAGATTTAGGCTTTGAAGTAGTAAAAATGGCGGTGCCAGATGGCGAAAAAACGCTTAATGCTATCGATACTCTAGCAGCGCAAGGTGCTAAAGGTTTCGTTATCTGTACTCCTGACCCTAAATTGGGTCCTGCAATCATGGCTAAAGCGAAAAGCTACGACCTAAAAGTCATTACGGTTGATGACCAGTTCTTAAACGCTAAAGGCGAACCAATGACAGACGTACCATTGGTTATGATGGCGGCAACCGCTATCGGTGAACGCCAAGGTATCGAGCTTTACAAAGAAATGCAGAAACGTAGCTGGGATGCGTCTACAACAGGCGTTATGGCAATCACAGCGGACGAGCTTGATACTGCCCGTCGTCGTGTAGACGGTTCTATTTCTGCACTTAAACAAGCTGGCTTTCCTGAAGGTCAAATCTACCGCGTACCAACAAAAACCAATGACATCCCAGGAGCATTGGATGCTGCGAACTCGCTTCTCGTTCAATATCCAGATGTTAAACAATGGCTTGTGGTTGGTATGAACGACAACACAGTACTGGGTGGCGTTCGTGCAACCGAAGGTCAAGGTTTCGATGCAAACAACGTAATCGGTATTGGTATCAATGGTGTTGATGCAGTGAACGAACTGGCGAAATCTCAAGCGACAGGTTTCTATGGCTCGCTGCTACCTAGTCCAGACGTACATGGCTACAAGAGTATCGAATCTCTATACAAGTGGGTGAAAGAAGACGTTCAGCCGGAGCAATTTGTAGAAGTAACAGACGTTGTTCTGATCACTCGTGACAACTTCAAAGACGAACTAGCGAAAAAAGGGCTTTAAGTTCATTTTTGGTGACGGCCAACGTGGTGGTCGTCGCCAACTGATTTTACGGAGAGAATGTCATGGCGAAGTCCCCCTCTTATATAGAGTTTCGAAATATCTCGAAGCACTTCCCCGGTGTGAAGGCATTGAACAATGTTAGTTTCCGCGCAGATGCGGGCAGCGTTCACGCTTTGATGGGCGAAAATGGTGCTGGTAAGTCAACTCTGCTCAAAACCTTAAGTGGCTTCCACCAACCAACCGAAGGCCACATCGCTATTGATGGCAAAGAAGTGGCTCTGAACTCAACCAACGATGCGTTAGAGCACGGTATCGCTATTATTTATCAGGAGCTCAACTTAGTTCCTGAACTGACGGTTGCTGAAAACATTTACCTAGGTCAATTGCCGACTAAAGGTGGCCGAGTAGACACGGAAACCCTCAACAAGAATGCACGAGTTCAGTTGGAGCGTTTAGGTGAAACATTTGACCCTTCTTGCCAGTTAAAAGAGTTATCCATCGGCCAATGGCAAATGGTTGAAATTGCCAAAGCTCTAAGCCGAAATGCACAAATTATCGCTTTTGATGAACCGACCAGTAGCTTGTCACAACGTGAAATTAAAAACCTGTTTAAGGTTATTCGTGAATTGCGCGATTCTGGCAAAGTCATTATGTATGTATCACACCGTATGGAAGAGATCTTCGACCTGTGTGATGCAATTACGATCTTCAAAGATGGCCAGCATGTGCAATCTTTCCACGACATGTCTGAACTGACACATGATCGCTTAGTGGAATTGATGGTTGGCCGTGAAATCAACGATATCTACAACTACCGTTCGCGTAACTTAGGCAAAAGTGGTCTGCGTTTAGAAAACTTTGAAGGTCCTGGTTTAACCGCTCCTGTGTCACTAGATATCCAGCAAGGTGAAATATTAGGCCTGTTTGGTCTGGTTGGCGCAGGTCGTACGGAGTTGACTCGCCTTATTTTCGGCGCTGACAGAAAAACAGCTGGCGAACTTTACTTACATGATGTCAAAATCGGCGTTAAAAACCCACGCGACGCAATTCGATACGGTATTACGCTTTGTTCAGAAGACCGTAAAGCTGATGGCATCGTCCCTATCATGTCTGTCAAAGAGAACACCAACATCAGTGCGCGTCCTTGGCACTTAAAGTTCAAGAGCTTGATTGATTTCGATTGGGAGAAAAATAACGCTTTGAAGCAGAAAGAAGCGTTGAATGTAAAAGCTTCCTCTCTGGAGCAACCTATCGGAAAGCTATCAGGTGGTAACCAGCAGAAAGTGATTCTTGGTCGTTGGTTGTCAACGGCAATGAGCGTCATCTTGCTAGATGAACCTACCCGCGGTATCGATGTGGGTGCCAAGTCTGAAATTTACGAACTCATTTTTAAGCTGGCGGAAAACGGGGTGACAGTGCTTGTCGTTTCCAGCGACTTACCGGAAGTGTTGGGGATCTCTGATCGCGTTCTTGTTATGAAGGAAGGTGCGGTGACAGGTGAACTACAACGCGAGGAATTTAACGAACAAACTGCGCTTCGTCTGGCAATGCTGGATAAAGAAGATTCGGCAGCCGCTTAAAATTAAGGAATATCATTATGTCTGTAACAAGCTCTACAAAACTACTTGATCAACAGGGTGCCAAGCGCTCATTGAATTTTGCTGGGATTTGGGACCGATTCGGTATGCTGATGGTGTTCGCCGGCCTGTTTTTATTGTGTGCGTTCTTCGTACCTTACTTCGCGACGTTCATCAACATGAAAGGTCTTGGTCTGGCTATTTCGATGAGTGGCATGGTGGCGTGTGCGATGCTGTTCTGCTTGGCGTGTGGTGACCTTGATTTGTCGGTTGCTTCGATTATCGCTTGCTCGGGCGTCGTTACAGCGGTAGCGATTAACGCAACCAGCAGTGTTGTACTCGGTGTTGGAGCTGGTTTGCTCTCTGGTGTTGTGTTTGGTCTGCTTAACGGTTTTGTGATCGCTAAACTGCAAATCAACGCACTGATTACAACGCTCGCTACCATGCAGATTGCGCGTGGTCTGGGCTATATAATTTCTGATGGTAAAGCGGTAGGTATTACTGAAGAGAGCTTCTTCGCTTTGGGTAACTCATCTTTCATCGGTATTCCAACGCCAATCTGGCTCACCATTATTACCTTTGGTGTGTTTGCTTTCTTACTAAACCGCACGGTTTACGGCCGCAATACACTAGCGATTGGTGGTAACGAAGAAGCGGCGCGTCTGGCGGGTGTGGACGTAGTTAAAACTAAGATGATCATCTTCACTGTGTCAGGCTTTATCTCTGCACTTGCCGGGGTTATCTTAGCCGCGCGTATGACCAGTGGTCAGCCAATGACTTCCGTTGGTTTTGAGCTCGTGGTTATCTCGGCTTGTGTTCTGGGTGGTGTATCGCTGAAAGGTGGTATCGGTAAAGTTTCTTACGTTATCGCTGGTGTCCTGATCCTGGGTACCGTTGAGAACGCGATGAACCTTCTCAACATGTCTCCATTTGCTCAGTATGTTGTACGTGGTGCCATCTTGCTAGCGGCTGTTATCTTCGACCGTTACAAACAGACAGCTAAAGCATAAGTCAAAAGCTGAACCTCGAAAGTTAATTTAGAAAAAGTCCCTTCAGTTATGAGGGGACTTTTTATTTTTCGGCTTACAACCCTTTGAGGTACTGCGCGTTGACGGTTGGATGAATCATCTGCTGTAAGGTTTGAGTGTTTGTCTTTCTGCTCTCGTCGAGTCGTTTCAAGAATGCATCTATCAGTTCAGGTTTAGTTACCGATACTTTGGTTTCGCTCTGTATGTCTCTCAGATCAATGAGCACATCGGTAAACAGCTGTGGCAAATCCTGCAACACTTGTAAGTTCAACACATGATGTTCACCGTAAAGGGAGTTATGGCTGCCTTTCTGTTTTTGTAAGACATACGGGTTATCGTTCAGGTTGATGATTGAGGTACGTTTATCACAACGTTTCAAACAACCTTTGTTGACCTTCACTTTGCGACAGCCTTCAGTCTGCTGGAACAGGCATTGGCGACTGGTTAGCAAAGTATTTGGGTGGTAGATGCTGTAATAGCTGCGCATGGATTGCGGACGCTTGATGTGACGCATCTGCTTCATGTTGAGTTCATTGGAAATAAATGCACCGCTCGCAGAAAATTCGTTTTGCAAACACTTCAGCGCATAAGAGTTGGTGGTGTTCATCTGCGGTCCGGCAACCCAACGTAACCCAAGCTCTTGCGCCAGCATTCCCACTCCAGAGTTATTAGTGATGAGTAGTTCGGGCTGAATGGTTTCTAAAAATGCACGTGCAGCTTGGTAATCGTCACCAATTAAAATCGCTGGGAACCAAGGTTTCAGCGCAGGGGTGGCTTGGAATAACTCGATCATTGGCGTCAACTCACCCGCCAACCCCATTGGCAGTTGGAAATACACATCGACATTTTGATATTCACACAGCATGGCTTCTTGTGCAGAAGAGATCAGCACCGACAACTTTGCTGAGCCTTGATTCGGTTCGGGCTGTGCAAGTTGAGGAAGTTTCGGCACATCAATCGCACCTTTTAAACTGCTGCCTGAGTCTTGAGTTGAGCTGATATCAAAGTTCTGCGTCTTTTCCGCCACTTTCTCGATGATGGCGGTTTTGTCGTCGTAGAGCTTCTTTTTAACCTGTTGGACTTCATCCTCAGATTGGCACTGATAAATTTTCGAGAAGTGTTTTACGGCATGATCGCGAGGGTTGTCGATATACATCGCTTTGCCAAAGTTACCTTGCAAAAACGCGTTGGAGAAATCACGGTTGAAGACGGTGTAAAGCTCGGTAGTATCATCAGATAGATCTGAACCATCACACAGGCGATCGATTTGCTGACGCCAGTTGTCAACAACGGTGTAAACGTAGTGCGATTTCTTGATACGACCTTCGACTTTTAACGAGTACACTCCCGCGTCGGCAAGAGCTTGTAGGTTACTAAACGCTGAATTGTCTTTCAGGTTCAGCGGATAGCTGTTGCCGGTTTTTGTGATTTGATACTGTTCGCGGCATGGTTGACTACAACGGCCCCTGTTGCCTGAAGCGCCATTACGAGCAGAACTGATATAGCAAATACCTGAAAAACCAATGCAGTAAGAGCCATGAACAAACACTTCCATCATCACATTATGCTCGCGCCCAAATTGAGCAAGGTGCTTTATCTCGTCGATATTCAACTCACGCGACAGGTTAACACGGCTTGCCGTTAACTGATTGAGGAACAGGATCTGCCCTTCGTTATGGGTATTGAGCTGAGTAGAAGCGTGTACATCCAAGCCAGAGAAGTGGTGCTTGAGAATGTAGGCAAGGCCGAGATCTTGCACGATCACACCATCGATCTTGGTGGTGTTCAGTTGGCTAAGCAAGCGAGCAATGGCAGGGATTTCACTCTCCAGAATCAGCACATTAAGCGTTAAGAAGATCTTACAGTTGTGCTGATGCGCCAGTGCTAACACACCGTTTAAGTTGTCCAATGTTAGGTTAGCTGCTCTATTACGGGCGTTAAAACGGTCCAGTCCGCAGTATATGGCATCAGCGCCTGCTGCTATGGCAGCTTTAATCGCATCTAAATCACCACCCGGTGCTAACAACTCAAATTGATCACGTGTCACTGCTTTACTCTCACTCAACAAACAGGTCGCGCATGTTACGTATTTCACGCTGCCGCTGCTTGGTTAGTTGACGCTTTATTAATCTGCATCAATTAATCAGGACGGATTGGTTTGCTTAGGTAGGTGGTAAAAAAGTGAATGGAATGATTTAGGGGTCACAATCCTCTTGTTGTTGATGACTTCGGTGAAAAAGCAACAAGTTGTCGAGGTTTCACCGCAATTGTGGTCTTTGAATCGCGGTATGCTGGCTGCGGAGGAGATTGCTCTTTAACGATAAATAGAGATTAGTGCTTCAATTTAGTTCTCTTCCATACGATTCAAACACGTAAAATTTGTTGATTTTTAAAGCCTTAATCCTATTTTATCTACCTCTCACCCTGCTATATAAGCTTCTCGGTAAATTTTTTATTGATAATTTTGTATTTTCTGTGGTGCATTTTTGTGATCTTGTTCTACACTCCTTTATAATGAAACTGGGGGCATATGAAACGGTTGCCTTAAGGCAAGACGTAAGTGCCGGACACTCACAAAGAAAATTCTTGAAATAAGGAGTTCTTTCATGGTTTCAGGAAAAAAAGCACCGCGAGATGATGCGGTGACACCTAAATCGGCCGGAGCAGAGTTCGGCTCGGCTGGTGACGATGTCGTAAGGCTAAACAAATACTTGGGCAAATTTGGCTATTTCGACAATGGTATCCATGCGCGTTACGGCATGTCGGCAAAGGATGCTGTGGCTCCTCCGCCGAATGAAATGGAGTTTAGTGAACAAACCGAACATGCATTACGCAAGTTTCAAGAGTTCAACGGTCTCGTCCCTACCGGTAAGTTAGATGAAGCTACTCTAGATAAGATGAGCCACAAACGCTGCGGATATATAGAAGGAGGTGAATACAACGACAGTGGGCGCAAATGGAACAGTAACAACCTTACCTATGCGTTCCAGGAGTTCACCGGTGATCTGACCCCGGCTGAAATCCGCACCGCGATTAGTGCTGCATTTGGTTACTGGGCTGCGGTAACACCTCTGAGTTTCCAAGAGGTGGCAATGTCGGCAAGCCCAGATATCATCATTCGCTTTGTAACTGGCGACCATAGTGACGGCAGTCCCTTCGATGGTGGCGGCGGTGTTCTGGCTCATGCTTTCTACCCCGAACAAGGGGCAATCTCAGGAGATTCTCATTTTGATGATGCTGAAACTTGGTCAATCGATTTACCAGCGTCAAACATAGATCTCTACACTGTGGCCGCTCATGAATTCGGTCATGCGTTAGGGCTCGGGCATTCCTCAGTGAACGGTGCTCTTATGGCACCATATTATGGAGGACCACATCGGTACCTGCACCAAGACGACATTGACGGTATACAGTCTATTTATGGCGTGCAGCAATGGGCCAATAACAAGCAACTTCTAAAAGTGTTTGCCAGCTACCATGGCAAGAATGCTTGGGCATACATTCAAGACGTGGGTTGGCGAAAAATCAAGCCCGAAAATCCAGAGGGTGTTACTTCAATGTTTTATGCAGCTTGCGAGGCGCGAGCCAATGGGCTGACTGTTAATGCATTAACTACCGCCAGCGAAATCGAACAACTTTACGTCTAATTTTAAGGAGATATTACAATGGCTACTCATAGCAATAAGCTCATCAGCCGTATTTTTACGACTTACCATTCTCAGAACAACTGGGCTTATTTGTCCGGTGTTGGGTGGAAGAAGGTCAAGACTGGTAACGCTGATGGCTGCACAAACGTACATATCGCGCTAACGTCTGGCCGTGCCAACGGCAAGGTTGTAACTGCAGTTACGGATTCCGATGACAAGCTGATCACACAGGTTTACCTTTAAAAGAGTCAAGAGAGGAGATCGGAAATGATTAACTCAGCGTCATACAATGATGACTTTTCAGATGGACCAACTCCCGTGGAACTGGCTGAACTAAGTAATGCAGGGATGTCTGGTGAGAACGAAGCGCCGACTCCGTTGCCGCTAGGAGCTGAAGCCACTTTAGCCGATACTTCTGCTCCACCTGAACCCATGATGGAAGCGGATATGGAAACGGTGTTGGTTGATGCTCCACCACAACCGTTAGAGTTAAATACAATGTCATCCTCAACTGTTGAAGAAGACGTCGCGCCCGAGCCTATGGATATGGATACTCTGGTTCGACTCGAACAGATGAGCTAGGTTCATTAGTAAACAAAAATTAGAGGGGAAGTCCTGTGAACAAAACAGATCTCGCACAGCTCCAGGTTCTGATGGTACGCGCTGCTATCCAGGGGATTAAACTGCCCGGTCTTGATTGCGATCTCGACTTTCCCGATCTTGCTACCTTGCGGCAGGCGGAGGTCAAATATGTCTCGTCCGAACATCTTACTCAGCCCAACATGCTGACTGATTTGGCCGAAATTCTTTCCGAGGCAGAAGTTTCGAAAAAGGCCGCTGAACTTGGTCCGTTTTACTTCTTACGGTTCCAGCAACCCAGCATTCAGGACAACCGCATCAGCCTGAGTCTTCAACTCGTGATCGGATTTGATGATGTTGAGCCTCTGGCTCTTGGCGCTATAGTAGGAACCTTTGAAAGAGGTAACGGTGAGTGGGTTGCCGTTGAGCCAACTTATGTTCTGGCCTATTAGTATATTGATTCGAGTCATTGCTATTTGGCAAAGTGGCTAATTTAAGTAAAAAAGCCCCAACTGCTGGGGCATAACCTATGACTCGTGCTCTAAGTGATGATAAATGACAAGCCGTTATCGAGAACGTGGTGTTTTGATACTACGCTTAAGCAATTCTGCTAGCTCAGCGACTTTCTCGGGGTACTGCTCGGCAATGTTAACAACTTGGCCAATGTCATCCTGCAAATCAAATAACTGAGCGGTAGACAGGTTGCCTTTTTCATTGCCCGTGTATTGGCAGATAAAATCGTCATCGTGCGGCGGAATATAAGCGTAGCGTTGGTCTCTGAATACCTTCTTATATTGCATGCCCTCTAGCACCATATTGTTTCGTCCCAAGTGTTCCTTACCTAGCAAGGTGTTCAGGAGCGCTTGGCTATCTGGCGCTTCTTGCTCTTGCAGCTCGGAGCCTGTTAGCTGAGCAAAGCAGTGATAAAGGTCTACTTGGTTGAACAACGCTTCCGTCTCTCCTCGGGCAGCGCCGTTTGGCCAGCGAATGATAAATGGCACTCGGGTTCCACCTTCAAACAAGCTGTACTTGCCGCCGCGTAGCGGTCCCGCAATACGATGATTCGCATTGAGCTCTACGGCTTCATCTTTGTAGCCATCGTTTAGTACCGGGCCATTATCGCTGGAGAAGATCACGATCGTGTTGTCTGCCAGTTGCAGCTCTTCCAATTTCTCGAGTACCTGCCCAATGCACCAATCCATTTCGACGATCACATCACCGCGTACACCGTGGGGGGTGACGCCACGGAATCTAGGATTGGGAATGCGTGGTACATGTGGTTGGTGTAGTGCGTAATATAGGAAGAAAGGCTGGTGTTGATTTTGTTCAATAAACTCTATCGCTTTGTTGGCGAACTCTTCACCCATGGTTTCATCATCCCAGATTGCGGATTGACCACCACGCATGTGACCGATTCGGCTAACACCATTGATAATGGTGCCGTCATGGCCGTGGTCGTACATCACATCCAGAAGCTCCGGATTGTGACGACCAGTGGGAACGCCATCAAATGCATGATCCCAATCGTAAGTCACTTCTATTGGGTCAGACGGATCTAAATTTTCCACGTGACGGTTGTTGATAAAAACGCAAGGAACTCGGTCATTGGTCGCCGCCATAATAAACGAATCGTCAAAACCTACATCATTAGGTGTTCCCTGAATTTCCTGATTGAAATCGAGTTCACCATTGCCAAGCCCTAAATGCCATTTCCCCACGATTCCGGTTCGATATCCTGCCTTTTGGAACATTTTTGGCATTGTGAAATCAGAGATGGTGATGATCTGCGGGGCATCTCCAGGTAAAACGGCAGCTTTAGGGTTACGCCAAGGGTAAGAGCCTGTAAGTAAACTGTAGCGTGAAGGTGTGCATGTCGCCGCAGTGGCATAACCTTGATGGAATTTAAGCCCTTCTTCTGCCAGTTTATCCAGGTTAGGTGTTGGAATGTCATTGGCTCCATAGCAGCTCAAATCGCCGAAACCGAGATCATCGGCATACATAATAATTACGTTAGGGAGTGTGTGGTTACTCATGAAAATTCCTTATCGGTGCTACAGTTATTGAACAAGTCATATGGGAGCAAGTGAGCAAGTATTCGGTTTTCTGCCCATGGGTCATCCACACGCACTAATTCTTCCGCCATCGCTCGTAATAGGCGGCGTAGATCAGGTGTTTCCGGATCGAAGGCCAGATTGTTGGTTTGGTATGGGTCTAGAAAATTGTCGTAAAATTGGGTTTCTTCGAGCTGACCGGAAGCATTGATATGTAGTGCTAAGGAATAACGCTCAGTTTTAATGCCGCGGGCGGCAGCAAAATAGCCACGGATTTTTCCATCTTCACCAGGGGGATTATCTATGTTCTTTAGATAGAGAGCGTAAGTCGGTCTGGTGTCGATCGCACCAGAGCGGAAAATTTCGGCGAGATCCCGGCCGTGAATATTTGCCGGGCAAGATGACGAAAGCCCCATCAAACTCAACACGGTCGGCATAATATCAGCACTACTCAAAAAAGCTGGGTGTTGGTTCGCTTGCGTTTGTGAAGTGTTCTTGAGCAAGAAAGGCACACAAAAGGCCTCATTATAGAGGCTATTTTTAGCATCGGTGATGCCATGGCTACAGAGGGTTTCGCCATGATCACTGGTAAATACAACGATGGTGTTATCCCACTCGCCTAGTGCTTTTAATGTCGCCACCAAGCGTCCAAATTCGTGGTCGACTCCTGTTACGTTGGCGAAATAGAAAGGGGCACTTCGCGCTTTGTCCATCTGATGATCAGCATTTGTACGTCGCAGAAGTTGCTTGGGTGAGTTGTCACAGTAGTGTCGCCAATCTGACTCTCGACAATCATTCAAACTATCATATGGACTGTGTGGAGGGTTCATCGAAACAAATAAGGCAAAGGATTGATCTGGCCGCTGCTGCTGATGGCGGGTGAGAAATTCAATCGCTTTGTCTGTTTCATGCTCAGCGGACCATTTTTGTGGCTCGTGGCGTTGGCCAAAAGTATCGTAATAATGGGGATTTCGGTGCTGATCGAATGTGCCATAACCATACCATTCGTGAATACCGTGACGGCGTTGTGGCTCGGTATAAGAATCCCATGCTGGTCGATTAGGATCGACATAATGGCCTGGATTGGCTGGGTCATTTGGGGTGGGCAGATCAAGATGCCACTTACCAATGTAGCCGATATAGTAACCCGCATCGGCGAGGACATCGGTAAAACAGCGAGTATCTTCGGGTAACTGGGATTCAATGCGATCTGAATTGCAATTTAAAGGCACGCCACTTTTTGAGGGAAATTGTCCGGTCAATAAGCTGCCTCGGTGTGGACTGCAAACTGGGCAGTTACTTACGGCATTGGGGAGCAGAGTCGCTTGTTCAGCAAACAGGTCTAAGTTTGGCGTCGAAACCGGATCTCCCTGTCCCGGCAGAAGGTCTTGGTAACCTTTTTTTTGCCATAGACTGAGTGACATTAAGCGAAACTGATCAGGAAAAACGTAGAGCAAATTGGGTTTTTTCATAGATTCAAAATGGCCATGTTTATGAAATGATTGTTTTTTCATATTGAAATTGCGTTTCATATATCTGTATCTGATCACATCATCACTAAAATAAAAAGATGTTTTAAAAAAAATAAGTAAAATTTACGAGTCACTTATTTTATTGAGATATCAAAATGCAGCCGTCACTGATTTCTGTTGTAAGCCCGCGCTCTAAACGTCCATTTCATGTCCTTGCTAAGCCGATTGGACCTGTGTGTAATTTAGACTGTGAATACTGCTTTTATCTCGATAAAACCGAGTATTATCCGAGCACTAAGCGATTTGATATGAATGACGCAACATTGGAAGCACACATCAAAAGCTACATTGAAAGTCAGCCTGCAGATTGCGTTGAGGTGACTTTTGGCTGGCAAGGTGGTGAACCAACATTAAGAGGGGTTGAGTTCTATCAACGTGTCGTCGAGTTACAAAGTAAATATGCGCGGCAAGGGGTGCAGATCGTCAACACGCTTCAGACGAACGGGGTGTTATTAGATGATAAGTGGGGGGAATTTTTAAGTCGTCATCATTTCTTAGTCGGAATTAGTATTGATGGCGATAAGGCGCTGCATGATGTTTACCGTAAAAGCCGAAGTGGAAGAGGCTCTTATGAGCAAGTAGTGCGCGGGCTACGTGTTTTGCAAAAGCATCAGGTAGAGTTTAATGTCTTGTCCGTAATACAAAATCACAATGGTAATCACGGCAAAAAGGTATATCAGCATCTTAAACAGTTGGGGGCGAAGTTTATTCAATTCATTCCGATTGTTGAAGCTGTCAAAGGTGAAGGGATTTCTGAGCGTAGTGTTTCGGCCGAGCAGTTTGGGCAGTTTATGATAGATGTGTTTGAAGAGTGGCGCCAACATGACATCGGTGATGTATTTGTCAGCCATTTTGATAATGCACTAGGAATGCACCTTGGTTTACCTTCTTCTATCTGTGTTCATGCCCCTCGGTGTGGCGATAACCTTGTTGTTGAGCACAATGGGGATGTTTATAGCTGTGACCATTTTGTTCACCCAGAATTTAAATTGGGGAATGTTAACCTGTGTGGTTACCCAGATCTTATTGAAACTCCGATTCAGCAGCATTTTTCTCATAGGAAGCCCTTAGGTAGTCAGGTTCACTGTCAGGGATGCAGCCAGCGCACTTTGTGTCACGGGGCTTGTCCTGCCCAGCGTATTGATGATCAAGGAGAATTATCGCTAACGGCTAAGCACTATTTGTGTGAGGGGTATTTTGCCTTTTTCTCCCATATTCGCCCGTATCTTCAGGCGATGGGAACGTGTTTGCGTCGTCAATTACCTGCCTCTGCTTACGCCCAGTTTCTATGTCAGACTTAAAGTAATGCGCCTTACCTGAGTGTCAGTAACAGCCTCAGCCTTTCCCACCAAATTGCACATGGCAGAGCAGTGTCACTTTTCCTCTGCCAGTTTAATACCAATCAGCGGTTATCTGGTTTTGTCGCATTTAGATAGAGCGACCAGATTTCCCACGCTTATAGAATCTTGACTTAAAAATTAAAGTTACTTCGGCCACTTTTATTTGGTTTAAAAGTAACCGAGCAGGATTTATGTTTGCTTAATTATAAATAAAGCGATGATTTAATTGTGTTTTCCTATAATTATCGATTTTTGCGAGCGATACATACATTGAATATTATAAATGAAACGTAGTTTTGATCTTTATATCATAAATATAAAAAACCATTTCTATAACTGGCAGTGATGAGTTCTAATCGCGACATTGATGGATTTGTTGATAAGTGAGCAACTCGTGGCGATCAGTCTCAATCAATTAGTGAAGCGTGAAGCAAATTTTAGCTGTAGAGAGGAAACTCTTCAGCTATTGAATCAGGTTGTGCAGCGTCAGCTTCTGGTATTAACAGAACGCAGTTGCGAGAGTCCTACCTACAACAGTGCGGCTCATTATCCAGCGGTAGTGGCTAAGCTAGAGCACCTTTGTCGATTATTATGGGGAGCTGCACCTGCGAATAGCGAGCTCGAAGATGTCCATCAGCTATTGCGTCAAATGATTGTGGCAGGCTGTGATCCGAAGAGCGAGAGTTATTGGCAATTGCCGCATAACTATGATCAACGAGTCGTAGAGATGGCCTCAATCGCCGTTGCTATGGTGGATGCAGAGGAGTGCTATTGGCAGCCTCTTTCTCAGCAAGAGAAAAAACAACTCGTTGACTGGCTTGGCTCAGTCACTTATCTCCAAATTCCCCCGAACAATTGGCGTTGGTTCCGCATTCTTATTTTGAGCGCATTAAAGATACTGGGTGAAAGCATTGATGAAAACGTGTTAGCGGATGATCTCTCCTTTGTGGATGCTTTATATCTCGTTGATGGCTGGTATCAAGATGGGGCTAACGGCGTGGTGGATTACTACAATCCTTTTGCTTTTCAGCTTTATGCGTTGGTTTACGTGCGTTGGCAACAAGGGGAAGGTGATTTTTGCCAACGCTTATTAGACCGCGCGGTGGCCTTTTCTCATGGTTATCAGTATTGGTTTGCTGATGATGGGCAGCCTCTTTGTTACGGTCGTTCTTTGAATTACCGATTTGCCGGAGCGGCATTTTGGTCAGAATTAGCCCGAAGCGAACATCCAGATATTGATATGGCAAAAGCGAAAAGTTACTGGATGCATACCATGCGCTGGTGGGCTGAACAACCAATTTGGGATCAACAGGCACAACTGCTGCCGGGCTTTGCATACCCCAATTTGCTGGCTAGTGAGTTTTACACCAGCTACGCATCACCGATGCTGGCACTGAAAGCATTCAACGCCCTTTATCTACCTGAACAGCATCCATTTTGGACAGCAGTAGATCAGCCTTTAGCCAGCAACATGCCTGCGACTTGGATTGGTGAGCATCATCAGCTTGTCCGCCGTCAAGGAAGCTACCTATTAACCAATGGCTCGCCTGCAAACGAACTGCGTCATTGTGAGGACAAATACAGCAAGTTTGCCTATAGCTCGGCGCATGGATTGTGCGTTGAATCAACCCGTTGGTTGGATCAGGGTTGGGCTGGTGACAATATCTTTGCCTTTGCTCATCCGCAAACTCGTCAATGGATTAGTCGCACCCGAAACAGCGATAGTTATCGTGACGGTGATGCGTTGGTTTCTCTATGGCAGCCTTTTGAAGGATGTGTTGTGCAAACCCGCCAACAGTTTTCTGAGCAGGGTGAACTTCGTAGCCATGAAATAACCACAGATATCGCTTTGGAATTTGTGATGACAGGCCATGCGGTGGACAGCTGGTCAGTCTGGTTCAGTCATCAGATGATTCAGCCAGCACGAGTGGAATCTGAGAGCCTCTTCAGTGAACTGATTTTATTGCAGGGTGAAGGGCAGACCCGTGTATACCCGTGCGCACCAAACACTAATTTACTTTATCCCCATGCGAGCGTGCCCGCTATCACTGGTCGTATTGAACCCGGTACACACCAGTATGTTGTAGCGGTGAACGCTGGCGAAGTGTCTCGCTAAGTTGGATGGCTTACGCGAAGCACTAAGAATTAACCCTTAATTTTATTAATTACATCAGGGAGTGACTGATGAACTATAAAAATAGCTTACCTCTACTTGGCAAAGTCGCTATCGCGGTTGCAGCCTCTGTTTCTTTTTCAACGTGGGCTGATACTTACAATGAAGCACCACAACTAAAAGAGTTGGTTGAAGCAGGAATACTTGCCCCTGTGGCGGAGCGCTTGCCAGAAAATCCTTTGGTTGTAGAGCCATTTGAATCAGTAGGCCAATATGGTGGGACACTAAATCTTGTTGGTAAGGTCGTAGATAATGGCCACCGCGCACGTACTATTGCCTACGACAACTTGTTTAATTTCGATGTTAACTACTCCAAAGTTGTGCCGAACTTGGCCACAAATTTTACTTCGAATGAAGAGAATACGGAATTCACCATTACTTTGCGTAAAGGTGTTAAGTGGTCAGACGGTGTTCCTTTCACTGCTGAAGATATTGCCTTTTACATCAACGACATTGTTGGTGATCCAGGACACGCAGGTAACCGCCCACTGGCTCTGCCAACTCACGACTCTGCAAAAGCAGAAGTGTTAGATCAATACACCGTTAAAATTACTTTAGCGAAGCCGAATGGTTTGTTTATCCGTAGCTTAGCGACAGTGGACAGTGAAAGCTTTACTGCCTTTCCAAAGCACTACTGTGAACAGTTCATTCCTAAATTCAATCCTAAAGCGGTAGAAGTCGCAAAAGCAGCAGGTTTCGACTCTTGGCGTCAGTACGCGTCTACTAAATGTGAAGCTCACTACTTCATGGAGCACTACAGCAACGTTGATCGCCCAGTGTTAACCGCGTGGAAAGTTAAAGTCGCGCCAGGGCCAAATGCAAGTTTTGCTGAATTCGAGCGTAACCCGTATTACTGGCAAGTGGATACCGAGGGTAACCAGTTACCTTATCTAGATAGTGTTCGCTGGCGTTTTAGTGAAGACCAAGAGGAAATGGTTTTACGTGCGGCGGCAGGCGAAGCAGACTACCAGCACCGTCACATTGGTCAGCCAAGCTACCGTCCAATGTTGATCGAAAATGAGAAGAACAGTGGCTATACCTACGAGTTCCGTCCAAATACACGCAGCACAGAGCTTGCAATTGCACTGAACCAGACGGTGAAAGATCCGGTAAAACGTGAGTTGTTCCAAAACAGAAACTTCCGAATTGCGCTTTCTCACGCGATCGATCGCGAAGAGATCAGTGAAACAGTGTTCTCTGGTGCAGTAGGTCCTCATCAAGCGGCACCAATTGAAATCTCACCGTTTTACGACGAGGAGATGGCGACACAGTACACTGAATTTGATTTAGACAAAGCAAATGAGATATTGGATTCCCTCGATCTGACTAAGCGCGACAAAGAAGGCTACCGTTTGATGAAAAATGGTGAGCGTCTTCGTGTTGAGGCGGTTTCTAAGGTCAACGATAAAGGCGTGTTAGCGGACTCACTAGAGCTAGTGAAAAAACAGTGGAAAGAGGTCGGTGTTTTCCTGGATATCCGTATTCTTGAAATCAACCACGTGACCAACATTCGTTTAACGAATGATTTCGATATGATCCCAATCGTTGGTGATGGTGGTGTTGGTATTATCGATGAAGCTCGTCACTACATGCCGTTTAGCCCTGAATCTACCTGGGGGCTAGGTTACTACTTGTGGTCAACTGAGCCAGCTAATGAGTTTGCAGTTGAACCACCTGCACATGTGAAGAAGCAATTGGAACTTTGGCAGAAGATTCAAAATACTTCATCTCAAGAAACTCAGGCTAAATGCATGGATGAGATTCTTGATATTGCCAAAGAACATTTCTATGTGATTGGTACGGTGGAATCACTACCTGTGGGTGTCGTGGTTAATAATAAGCTGCAAAACGTACCTGAAAATATGCCTCAATCCTGGACTTTCCCTACTCCTGGGCCAATGCGTATGAGCCAGTTGTGGAAACAGCAGTAAATCGTCATTAGCGTGACAGGCTAAATCAAATAAGACTCGGCTTTGACAGCCGAGTCTTATTTTATGAAAAGAAATAATATATTTGAGCGAGTTTAATGCCTTTATTTGACTCGTAATTTGACTTTTTAAAATATAAATTATTGAAATATAGATTTTTTATTTTAATATGACCTCAGCGTTCTCAGTTCAATTTTTACGAGTTGCTGCCGTGTTTACTGTGCCTTTTTACTTTCCTTGTGTATTTTGTCTTCAGTACCGTGAGTTCTCTCTGTTCGTGAACAAAATTGTTCATTCATTACGTCACTTTTTTCCTCACAAACTCTTATTCGAAGCTTTTCAAAAGCTCGTGACAACGATCTTTGAATGAGCCTCAAACGTTATTTTCAAATATCTCCCTTCATGAGATTCAGCTTCGAAAACTGGCTCTGTATAGACAATAGAATCGCAACCGATTCAAACCACTATGTGAATAATTTGGTCATGAAATAAAGGCCTTACGTGGAAGTGGAGGAGATGAAAATTAGAGAATTACACACTGTTTTAGTGTGATTTATTGCTCTCGAATTCTCGTTTTTCACAATTTCATTTCACCTTGGATTTCATCGCTGATAATCCTTAAGTCGTTAAGTGTTATCCCTATGGTTTTAATTATCTGTTGGGTGAATGGTAATTAAAAGTAAATTTTCGATGCGAATAATTCGGCGCATATCACGCTTCAAATCTTTAATGATGATCTTGTTATCAAAAAAATGAAAATGCGTTTTAAAAATAAATTCTTGTAAGTTCTAATAAAAATGAATGTAGGGTTTGGTTATTAAATTGGTTGCACTTGGAGGGGTCCAATCACCATTTTTCTTCACCTGACAGCGGAGGTTTCGGCCTTCATAAACCAAATTAAATATTCCGAATAGGATTGGGATTAAGGAACAACAATGAGCAGTTTTTTTCTGTTTATAGGTAAGCGATTGATGTCGATACTGGTGACATTATTGGCCGTGTCTATCGTTATTTTTGCGGTAATCGATTTGCCGCCGGGAGATTTTGCCTCTTCCAAAATTGCAGAGTTACAATCAATGGGACAAACGGTTGACCCACAAATGATTTATACCCTGCGTGAGATGTATGGTTTGGATAAACCACTGCTTGAGCGTTACTTTGCCTGGATATGCGGGTTACTCACTGGGGATCTAGGTATCTCCCTCACCAACAACCAGCCAGTATGGGAAACTATCGAACCCCGCATCTGGCCTACGGTATCACTGGCTGCTGCCGTGTTTCTTTTTCAGTTTGTGATCGCCATTCCTATCGGTATGTATTCAGCACTCCGCCAATATTCTTGGGGCGACTACGTGGCAACTATTTTAGGTTTCATCGGTATGGCCACGCCTAACTTTGTTATCGCCATTTTAGCTCTGCTGATTGGCTATTACAGCTTCGATACCGTTGTGTCAGGACTCTATTCTGAAGAGTTCCTTGACCAGCCAATGTCTTGGGCAAAATTCCTTGATGCCGCATCACGCAGTTGGATTTACATCTTGGTGGTTGGCACTGCGGGATTAGCTGGCATTATTCGGATTATGCGCGCGAACTTATTGGATGAGTTGAAAAAACCTTATGTAAAAACGGCGCGAGCTAAAGGTCAAACCGAAGCGAAATTGATCATGAAATATCCGGTACGCATTGCGATTCTGCCAATCGTTTCTACCATCGGCTGGATGTTACCTGCGTTACTTGGCGCCGATATTATCGTGAGCCAAGTAATGAACATTCCCACATTAGGTCCTTTGATGCTTTCAGCACTTCGGGCTCAAGACATGTTTGTTGCGGGTGATGTCCTGCTCATTATGTCTATTCTCACCATTATTGGTACCTTAATTTCAGACTTGCTGCTCTATTGGGTTGATCCCCGTGTGCGTGTTGGTGTAGCGAAGGAGTTTTAGTCATGACGACGCAATCAATCAATCTATTTGGCCGTTTATTGGGCCGTAAAAAGCAAACTCTCGATTTGACGACTGCGACCCAATGGCAGTTAATTGGCCTGAAAATGCGTCAACATAAGTTGGCTTGGTACAGCATGTGGTTTTTGGTGTGGGTGTATATTATTGCGATTTTCGCTGAATTTTTCGCTCCATTTGACCCGAGTGACAACTGGCGTCGTTACACCTATGCACCACCTCAAGTTGTAAGTTTGATTGAATCGACGGAAGATGGTTGGCGTTGGGCTCCGCATCTTGAGTTTTACGAGAGCAAAACAGATCCTCGCACTTTGAAACGTCATTACACCTTAGATGAGAGCAAGAAAGTTTACTTCTCATTCTTTGGTGAGACCGAGCGCTACCACCTTCTCGGTTTCATTCCAATGAATCGTAAGTTCATCGTGCCGCACGATCCTAAACAACCATTCTTTGTTCTGGGTTCAGACAGAATGGGTCGTGACATGCTTTCACGCTTGATTTATGGCGCACGAATTTCTCTTTCGGTGGGTTTGATGGGGGTATTTACCACCTTTGTTCTTGGCATTGTGATTGGCGGTATCTCTGGCTACTTTGGTGGCGCTATCGATAACTTTATCCAACGTAGTATCGAGTTTATGAAGTCGATTCCAACACTACCTTTGTGGATGGCGCTATCTGCGTCGCTCCCTGCGGAGTGGAGTTCGCTGACTAAGTATTTCCTTATCACCATTATCCTCGGTTTAGTCTCTTGGCCAGATATGGCTCGAGTGGTGCGCAGCCGCTTTATGTCACTGCGCAGTGAAGAATACGTAGCTGCAGCTTGGCTAGATGGCAACAGTCCTTTTGAAATCATCCGCCGTTACATGGTGCCTAACTTCCTCAGCCACATTATTGCAGTTGTGACTCTGGCTATCCCGGCGATGATTTTGGGTGAAACTGCGCTGAGTTTTCTGGGGCTTGGATTGCAAGCGCCGATGGTGAGTTGGGGTGTATTACTTCAAGAAGCGCAAAACATCCGTGCGCTAGCAGAAGCATCTTGGCTACTGATACCTGCAGTGGCGGTAGTAGTAGTTATCTTAGCAATGAACTTTGTTGGTGATGGTTTGCGTGATGCGTGTGACCCATATCATGATCAGGGAGCGAAATAATAATGAAACAATGCATTTTACAAGTAAAAGACCTTAATGTGAGCTTCCCGACCAGTACGGAACATTTCCACGCGGTAAAAGGTGTAAGCTTTGATCTCTATCGCGGCGAAACACTCTCAGTGATTGGTGAGTCGGGTTCCGGTAAATCGGTGACTTCTTCTGCGATTATGCAGTTATTGGACAAACCGGGCCGTATCGATTCAGGTGAAATTCTTTACCATAATGAAGAAGGGCAGATTATCGATATCGCCCAAATGGATCCGCGTAGTAGAGAGATGCGCTATATGCGTTGCTTTAACATCTCGTTGGTTTCACAAGAGCCAATGGCAGCGCTGAGCCCGGTTCACACAGTCGGCGACCAAATCAAAGAAGTGCTTTGTCTGGTTGACCCGAACATCACTAAAGAGGGCGCTCATGCCCGCGCATTAGAGTTACTTTATCAGGTTCAGATGCCGGAGCCTGAAACGCTGATTAACAAATATTCGTTCGAGCTGTCAGGAGGCCAACGCCAGCGTGTGGTTATCGCGATGGCAATTGCGTCAAATCCAGACATTTTGATTGCTGACGAGCCAACGACTGCACTTGACGTAACCACACAGGCGGAAATTCTCGACCTGTTCGCGGAGTTGCAACAACAGTTTGGTATGGCGATTTTGTTCATTACTCACGATTTAGGTGTGGTAGCGCAAATCTCAGACCGCGTCGCGGTAATGGAGAAAGGCGTGTTGGTGGAGTGTGGTGAAGTCAGACAGATCTTCGAAAATCCACAGCACCCATATACCTGTAAATTGATGGAAGCGACTCGCTCGTTAGAAAAGCCGTCAAAGGTTAAAGTGCCCTTTAAACTCGATGTCGACAATGCGCCACGTCCGATTTTAGACCTCAGTGGCGTAAGCAAAATTTTTGAAAAGCCTTCGAAAATGTTCCAGAAAAAGAGTTTTATGACGGCAGTAGATAATGCCAGCTTAACCCTTTTCCCTGGTGAATCTTTGGGTATTGTGGGTGAGTCTGGTTCTGGTAAGAGTACCTTAGGTCGTGCAATTCTAGGTATGTCTCCAGCAAGTACGGGTTCGATAAAATACGTCGATGAATCAACTGATTGTGAAATTGAACTCTCCGACTACAAACGCCAAACACGCGATCCTCTGTTTGCCGATTTACGTTTGATTTTCCAGGACCCTTGGTCGTCGTTAAACCCACGTATGACCGTCTTTGATATCATAGAAGAGCCGCTGATTAAGTTGCGTACAGAGATGAACAAACAACAGCGCGAAGAGCGTGTTCGCAACATTATGAAGTGGGTTGGATTACCACCTGAGTTTTCCAGCCGGTATCCACATGCTTTCTCGGGGGGGCAACGCCAACGTATCGTTATTGCTCGCGCACTTGTGACGATTCCTAAAGTCGTCATTGCCGACGAAGCAACCGCTGCACTTGATGTTTCGCTTCGGTCTCAAGTTCTGGATCTACTTATCGAATTTCAAAACACTTACGGAACCGCGTTTATTTTAATTACCCATGACATTGCGACGGTTAAGTATTTCTGTGATCGCGTGTTGGTGCTACAGCATGGCCATATTGTCGAACAGGGGTTCGTGGAACAAGTCATCTTCAACCCTCAACAAAGCTATACGAAACAGTTGATTGCTGCTGTACCGGTTGCAGAGTTACCGCCAGAGTTAGAAGCAAAAAAGATTGCATAATGCCAATCTAAACAGCCTGATCTCAGGTTAAATAATTCATCATTTATACCGGTAGAAATCGTAGATGGTTGCTATTGCGACCTAACGATTATTCTTCGACAAAAGCCTCCTGTCCGACAGGAGGCTTAATTATCTCGCTTCACTTTCACGCTTCCCCATAAAGCCCAGTCATGGGTTGGACTGTACGTTTTTCATTAACTTCCCTTTTTGCTGATCGAATCTAGACACAACGATCGTTGCTTTAGCTGTTTGTGGCAGTCCATATTGGTTCGTTGTATCTACGCATTCCATTCGCTTTGTTTTTCCATAACAGGTTAAATCCTGTCTCATAGCTCCTGGTAACGACTTTATCGACCATCTGCCATTACTGCTGCCGATAGTTGTTCTTCAGTGTGTTTTTATTGGTTAAGTCAAAAGATACGAAGGATATTATTACTACTCAGGGGATCGAAGGAGTGACGTTAGAGTGTCCACGGACTGTATGTCCTGCATTGGGGCTTTATGAGCTGATCTTGCAAAAAGAAATCAATGAAATCGACGATAATGGGGGGCGGAGAAAGACGTGATAGTTTCACTGGAGAACAGACTTCTGATTTCCGATTATGCAACGTCACAAGTTTATGGTTTGAAACATTGGCCTTCTAACGACTAAGTATACCTAGATTGGAAATTCCGCTACTAATATTAAATTGAGATAAAAAAAGGCCCGGCGTTAAGCCGGGCAAAAGACAGGGTATGAGTAGTAAGGTTATTTTAGTTTTACGCTGTACGAAATCAGCACTTTCAGGTCGTTACGATCTGCTTTGTGCACGATGTCGTCTCCACGGAATTTGCTGCGGTAAGTGCGAATATTCAGACCTTCCAAAGCGCCATCCATGAATTTATAGCCGATGTTCCAGTCAAAAGAGTGCATTGAACCATCGTATTCATTTTCTGTAGCACTTGAGCGAACGTTAGTACCATAGTTGCCACCAACACCTGCAGTTAACTCAGGAAGTCCCCAGTCTGCGAAGTTGTAGTTTACTGCCAGTTTTACAGCTCTTGTACCGTCTGTATTGTAATCATCTAGGCCAGAAGTGGTTTGCTGGAAGTTACGGTTATCCGAGTTAGCCCAAGGGGTAAGGCGGAAGTTATAGTTAAGCTCTTGGCCTCCAGTATCTGTGCTACTAATACCGGCAATCCAGGTAAAGCCGCCGTGTTTGATGTTGGCACCAAGGCCGATGTAGCTTTGAGCTTCTTCTTTGTTTGTCGTAACGCCTGCGGTTAGATCGCTCTTTTCTAGGATCGAACCGTGGTAGAACGCGCTTAGGCCTACGTTTGCAGAGCCCATATCAAAGCTGTACTTACCCAGTGCCTGCCAGTTTGTGCGGTAGTCTTTACCAATACCATAGCCTAGATCGATTTGACCTTGGTCGAACTTGTAGATTGCGCCTACGGTTTGGATGTTGTCGATGACGGTATTCGTGGAATCAGCATCTTTCGTTTGGTTCTGGTGCCATTTCGTTGTCATTGGCAAGAACTCTTTACGCCAATCGTTTTTGAATTGATCTGCAATCGCGTAGCCTAAAATCAGGTCACCAAAGTGTGCTTTTGCCTCAATACCACGGTAAGCGTGTGGGTTTAATCCCCAGCTTGAGCGGATAGTACCAATGTTGATTTGTGTGTAGCCACCACGAACGGCTAAGCCCATGTCATCGTTACCAAATTTGGCTTTTAGCGCGGCAACAGACAGTGCAGCATAAGATTTTTCACAACCATTATCATCGTATGCCGGGTTGTTTTTACAATCGTGATCATAGTAAAGGATCTCAGACATACCCGTAGTATTACCTACTTGTAGGTTGGTATTAGCCCAGAGATCTAGTCCGATCGTGTCTTTGAAGTAGCCTGATTTGTAATCCCAAGCAAGTTGCAAGGTTTGGTTTTCAATGTTTGGTGACCATTTTCCTGTCGTCATGTCTTTTTGTTCGCGGTCACGAATGTACAAAAATGAATGTAGACTAGAAGTGGAACCATCATAAAACGCTTGTTTGGCTTCGGAAGCTAGATCTACAGCAGCCGCACTTTGGTTAAGAATGTCGTTAGGGTCTACGTCATTAGCGAAAACTGATCCAGAAGCAAGGGCAGCCAGTACAGCGGTTGAGAGCAGAGAAAGATTGATTCTATGTTGCATATCAATATATTCCATTTTTGTTTTAACAGTAATTTATTTGCCATGTGAATATTATTGATATTTGTGATTATTTAAAATGAAACATTATTTCATGAATAAATTTCTCGACGCTGTTCAAATTTAAAAAAGTATTGCTTTAATTTTATGTGCTTTGTTTCTTATCGGTATTTTTTGAATGAAAATAAGTTGTTAATATAAAGTTGTTGGTGTTCTTATTACTATAAACATCTTGTAAATGAAATTAATTTTGTTTTGTTGTCAATAAAACCTAAAGTTTAAAGTGTTTGATTTAAGATAATGTTTTTAAATGTTAGTGATTATTAACTTGGTAGGTTTTAACAGAAAAAATGAGACGATCGTTTGCTTTTGGTACAAATAAAAAGAGCCCAAACGGGCTCTTTAATATTTAAAATTTCTTAAAAGATTTATATACCCAAACGACTTCAAAATTAAGGATTCAGTGACACGCTCCTGAAGGGTGAGTTGTATTAGCTCAAAGCCTTTGTTAACGAATTTTGATTTATAACCACTAGATCTTCAAATCGTTGCCGCATCTGTAAACCAACTCATTCTCGCTGAACCTAGCATCTCGAGTTTGTTTGGGTATATCTATACCTTATTTTAACTAGTAACTATTTATATAGGGCCAATACTAATTAAAATTAAATATGGAGTTTTCCCCTTTGTTAATAAAGTATCATTTTTAATGATTAATATGAAAAATCTATTAATTGAATATGGATTTATATTCAATTTGTTTCTCAATGCTATTATATTAAATTATTTACACAAAATTGGGTGAATAATGAACACATCTGAATTTTATCATTCAAATTTTAATAAAATAATTTTTGAAACGACGTTTTACAGCGCATATCACATAATTAAGTTTATATTTACAATAAAAATGAAATGGAATTTCATTAATGTTGATTAATGAACTTTGATTGTTTATAGTTTTTTCATTCATTCTGTTTATGTATGAAGTCGTGGGTAAAGACAGGAAAGCACGTTTAGTCAAAGCACGAAAACCGTACTTGAATGTGATTAGAAGTCCGCTTCTAAAAATGTCTCAGCTACTTTAAAGCAGCAGAACAACGATGTTTTTGTGTAAACCAATTTTGGGATACGGAGGCGTTTCCTTTTCGGTGTGCTCGTCCAGTTCCATCGTAAGTTAAGAGTGGTAGTCATCTCCCCGTCATCAATCGACTGTTGTTAGAGGAATAGTGATGAGCGCTGTGGAACATCGCCAATTGTCGCTGCTTTTTCCGTTTTTAAAGTGGTTATCAAAGTTGAGCTTTCAATCGCTGAAAGCGGATATCCTGGCCGGATTTACTGGCGCAATTATTGTGCTACCCCAAGGTATTGCTTATGCCATGATTGCGGGTTTGCCGCCTGAATTTGGTTTATACACTGCAATTATTCCTGCTATTTTGGCATCGCTGTTTGGCTCTTCACATCACTTGATCTCTGGGCCGACCGCCGCGTTATCTGTGATTGTTTTTACCACGATCAGTCAATTTGCAGAGCCGGGTACGCCGCTTTATATTCAGCTCTGTTTTACCTTGACTTTATGTGCCGGGATTATCCAACTACTTTTCGGATTATTGCGTTTTGGTGTCGTGGTAAATTTCGTTTCCCATTCTGTAGTACTTGGGTTCACCGCAGGAGCCGCTATTGTTATTGGTATCAGCCAGTTAAAACATGTATTAGGTTTGCACTATGACTCTGGTGAAACGGCAATTGAAAACATAGTTTTACTCTTCAGTCACCTCAACACAGCAAATGGTAAAGAGCTTCTAGTGGGGCTAGTCACTATCGTGGTATGCGTGGTGTGTAAACGCATTTGGCCCAAATTACCTCATATGCTGTTCGCAACTTTGACCGCAATGCTCTTCGCATTTTGGATGAATAAAGCTGGGAGCGAGGTGTTGATGGTTAGAGAAGTCAGCAGCAGCTATTTAAAACTCTCTTCTCCTTTTACTGGGTTTAACTATGTTCATCCAATGCTCGGTGGAATTATCGCTGTAGCGGTATTGGGACTTGTAGAAGCTATCTCCATTAGCCGCTCAGTTGCGATGAAATCACGCCAGCAACTTGATAGTAATCAAGAGTTTATTGGACAGGGCATTTCAAACGTTGTTGGTTCTTTTTTCTCCTGTTATGTCTCTTCCGGGTCGTTTACTCGTAGTGGCGTTAATTACGCTAGCGGTGCTCAAACCCCACTAGCGGCCGTATTTGCAGGGCTCTTTCTGTTACTCATCATGGTGTTATTTGCTCCTTACTCCTCCTATATACCGGTTGCTGGGATGGGAGGACTATTGCTGGTAGTTGCTTGGAACCTGGTGGATGTTCATCACATTAAAGTTATTGCAAAGCATGACAGCAAAGAGACGTGGATTCTAACTGTGACTTGTTTCGCCGCTCTTTTTCTTCACTTGGAGTTTTCTATTTATGTTGGTGTCGCGACTTCTCTTTTCTTTTATCTACGCAGAACTTCTCGTCCTGTCATCGAGCTGTTAAGTCGTGATGTGTTGAATATTGATGAACAAGAAGATATCGCGGTGATCCGCATTAATGGTTCAATTTTCTTTGGCTGTGTTCAATACATACATCAGGAACTACAGAAGGTCAGTGCTAAGCAACTGATTATTCTGGGGCGAGGTGTCAACTTCATTGATCATCTTGGTGTGCAGATGCTTGATGACTATGTTTCGACGAGCGGGCGCACAGTACATTTCTGTCGCTTTAAAGCCAACGTCAAAGGATCACTACTCAACGGCTCAACGTCAGTTCGGGAAGAGCACTTTTCTGAACGATTGACGCCGTTGTTAAACCTAATTTGTAAGAGGTAATTCATGAACGTATTAGTGACAGGGGGATGTGGTTACATTGGTAGCCATGCTTGTGTTGCTTTGGCCAAAGCAGGGCATCAACCGATAGTGCTCGACAATTTCAGTAACAGTAATCCTAGAGTTGTTGTTCGTATAGAAAAGTTGATTGAACAGCCGTTAATTGTTTATCAGGGTGACATTCGCGATCGCCAGGCGCTTGATTGCATTTTTGAGCAGCATGATATCGATGCCGTGATGCATTTCGCCGGGTTAAAAGCGGTGGGTGAATCGGTGGCTAAACCTCTTGAATATTACGATAACAACGTCGTAGGCACGCTAAATTTACTCGCTGCGATGCGAGCCTCGAAGGTTCATCGGTTGATTTTTAGCTCGTCAGCAACAGTTTATGGCGATCCTCTGAGTGTCCCTATTGCAGAAACCGCTGCTACTGGATCCACGACAAATCCTTATGGGACCAGTAAGCATATGGTTGAACGCTGCTTAAGTGACTTTTCAGCCGCCAATCCTGATTGGAGTATCACTCTGTTACGTTATTTCAATCCTATCGGTGCTCATCCTAGTGGTTTGATTGGAGAAGACCCAACAGGCATTCCCAATAACCTAATGCCATTTATTACCCAAGTGGCGATTGGACGTCGAGACACCCTGTCTATTTTCGGTAACGATTATCCAACGACGGATGGTACAGGCGTACGTGACTACATTCATGTGCAAGATTTGGTAGAAGGCCACGTGGCAGCACTGGAAGTACGTGGTCACATCAGCGGATTGCATGTCTATAACCTAGGAACGGGTAACGGTGTCAGCGTATTAGATATGGTGGCTGCGATGAATAAGGTGCTGGGTAGGGAGTTGCCAGTGCGCATTGAACCAAGGAGAGCGGGTGATATTGCTCAGTGCTTTGCCCAAGTGGATAAGGCTGAGCGAGAGCTTGGTTGGACAGCGAATCACGATTTAATGGATATGGTTGAGCACAGTTGGAACTGGCAACAGCGCAATCCAAATGGTTACCAATTTTAATCTTAAAGGAAACATAATGTCTCAATCATTTGATGTTGCAGAGCATCCTCATCGTCGTTTTAATCCCCTTATTGGCGAGTGGGTGTTGGTGTCGCCTCATCGCGCAAAAAGACCGTGGCAGGGACAACAAGAAACACTCAATATTGAAAGTCAGCCAAGTTATGACGATACCTGCTTTTTGTGTCCAACAAATACGCGAATCAGTGGTGATGTGAATCCGGATTACCGAGGCACTTTCGTTTTTAAGAACGACTTTGCTGCCCTTACCGAGCAAACCCCTGATTCACTAGTGAGTGATGATCCTCTTTTTCAACTTCATAGCGCAAAAGGGGAGAGCCGTGTGATCTGCTTCTCGCCGGATCACAGTCGCACCTTACCAGAATTGAGTCTGGAAGAAATCGGACAGGTGATTACCACTTGGATGGAACAGACAAAAGAACTTAGCCAGCGTTACCCTTGGGTACAGGTGTTTGAAAATAAGGGTGAAAGCATGGGGTGCTCGCAACCTCATCCGCATGGTCAAATTTGGGCAAACAGCTTTGTCCCGACCTTAGTCACAAAAAAAGACCAACATCAGCAGCGCTATTTTGCTCGATACCATAGTCCTCTACTACTGGATTATGTACAGCGTGAAGTGGCTTCTGGCGAGCGTATTGTTGTCGAAAGTGATTATTGGGTGGCATTGGTTCCTTACTGGGCGGCTTGGCCATTCGAAACTTTGGTGTTGCCAAAAATTAAGCTAAGTCGACTGACTGATATGACTCAAGAGATCCAGGCTGATCTTTCTAAGACCATTAAGTTGTTAACCACCAAGTACGACAATCTTTTTCAGTGCTCTTTCCCTTACTCAATGGGCTGGCATGGCGCACCGTTTATCGGAGGTAATCCAGACGCTTATTGGCAAGTTCATGCGAGCTTTTTACCACCTCTACTGCGCAGTGCCACGGTACGAAAATTCATGGTGGGATATGAAATGCTAGCCGAGAGTCAGCGCGACTTAACGCCTGAGCAAGCGGCTGAACGCTTACGCAGTGCCTCAGACATTCACTACAAGCAAGGATAGTTTAGCGGTTGGATTGCTCAACTATTCATCACAATAAAAATCCGATATTCATTTTATATTGAAATTACATGTTAAAAATGAAATGCCGTTTTTAAAAGTGATGAGGCGATGTGTTTATGATGATATGGCACTGTAAATTATAGAAATATTATTAAGTATAACCCTAACTTTGCATTACAAAGGTTTTAAGAGATTTTCGGCATGAGTGAAACGATAACTTTGCGTACGTTGCCAAGTACGCTGGACGAAAAAAAAGTGGTGAACCATCTATCTACGGTGGTAGAAGCGATTAAGCGCAATATTCCTAAAATTGGTGAGCGTAATCCAAAAATAGGTACTGCTGAGCACCAATGGGATTACTGCGGCCAGTTTGATTGGGTCTCGTCTTTTTGGACAGGAGAATTATGGCTCTGTTATCAAATGACAGCCGATCAGCAGTTTAAAAACAGTGCGAAGATGCGCAAACAATATTTTGCCGACATGCTGCTTGATCCCTTCTGGTTAGATCACGACCTAGGTTTCCAATACAGTTTAAGTTGCGTGGCCGATTACAAATTGACTGGCGATGAAGAGTCCAAAATGATGGCAATTCGTGCCGCAGATCACCTGATTCATCGTTTCAGAAAGATTGGTGGTTACATTGTTGCGTGGAATGACACTCATCCTCTTGGCCCTGAAATTACGCAAGGCAAATCGATTATCGATTCGCTGCAAAATACGGCGTTACTATTTTGGGCGTCAAAAGTGACAGGTTCTCCGGTTTATGCGCAAGCGGCAACTCGACACAGTGAGACTTTAGCGAAGCATATTGTGCGTGAGGATTATTCAACGTATCACTCATTTAACTTCCATCCCGTAACACAACAGCCGATCAAAGGTGAGACGTTCCAAGGTTTCGCGGATGATTCCTGTTGGGCTCGCGGACAGTCATGGGCCATTCATGGTTTCGCCCAAACTTATCTGTATACACAAGACGAGAAATTCCTAACGCTAGCGAAGAAACTAGCCCGCTACGCAGTAGAGCAAATCACAGACGATGGCGTTCCAGTTTGGGATTACTCTCTACCAAGTGAAGAGATTCAGTATAAAGATAGTTCTGCAGGCGCGATTACTGCAGCGGGGTTACTGTTGATTTCGCAGTGTATTCAAGACCCACAAGAAGCGAAGCAGTACCGAGATTGGGGTAACTTCTTACTACAAGGTCTGATGAATAGTTGTGATTTAACGGGCGATGAATCTGCCCTTGGTTTGCTTGCGCATGGTGCTTCGTTTGTCAAAGTTGGCCTGTGCGACAACATGTTGCCATACGGCGATTACTACTATCTAGAAGCGTTGATGCGCGCAAACGGATATCAGAACTTCTTCTGGTAAGCGCACTCGATTATCCATTCAGGGGGAAAAAAGCCCCCTGCCTCTCCCAACTTTTTGGAGCCTATCATGACCCAAGTTGCCTCTCGTAAAGGTCATATGACCCTGCCTGTCGAAGAAGGGCAGGAAGAAGTAGTACTGGATTTATACCAGCGTTGGCAAGCGGATGCACTCCGCGACAGCGATGGTACAACCATGCCAGATTCATTAGCAGAGCAAGACAGTGACATCTATTCGGTGATGTGCCTTGTTCGTGCCGATCAGGAATACGCCAATCAGCATCCAGAGTGCTTACATCGTAAATATCTGATGTCTTTCCCTGTGACGGCGATGAGTGATCGCGTTGAGATTTACCCGCTCAATGGTTACAGCAAAGACAAATATGAGCTGGATGACGACAGCGATCCCAAGCTTTGGTGGGAAGTTAGAAACCGCACCTTGAACGAAGTGATTCCAACTGACAAGTGGGAATTTGATGCGGAACATCAGCGTATTGAACTCTTTGATGCGATCCCTTATCACGAGTACACCATTACCTTTATGGCACGCCAGGTTTGGGACAGCGTCTCAATGTATAACGCGCTGACCAACGATTGGAAAGGTCCTCGAATCAAGAGTCTCGACCCATATCATCCAGAATGTCGTGCACATTTGTTAAACCATTTTGCGCACTGGTTAGAAACGCATCCGAATACCACCGTGGTTCGATTCACTACGTTTGCATTTTTATTTGTCATCGATACTGGTGAAAAAAACCAAGACATTTACCGAGATTGGACTGGTTATGGCGAAACCGTAAGTCCGCGAGCGTTAGAAGATTTTGAAAAACGTTTTGGCTATAAGTTGTCCCCAG
Organism: Vibrio sp. YIC-376; assembly: GCF_052353105.1. NCBI lineage: Bacteria > Pseudomonadati > Pseudomonadota > Gammaproteobacteria > Vibrionales > Vibrionaceae > Vibrio > Vibrio sp. YIC-376. The sequence continues at coordinate 400,086 of NZ_JBBWFK010000003.1, read as the reverse complement.
AGGATTTCGTCGATGCCGGTTATTACAACGGTACTTATAAAGTGCCATCGAAACACTATCAAGACTGGATGACCTTTGTCCAAGAGTTCGTTGTGGAGTTTGCTGCAGAGCTCGTTAACATGGCTCATCAAGCAGGCAAAAAAACGGCGATGTTCCAGGGCGACCACTGGATTGGGACGGAACCGTTCCTTGAGAGTTATCAAAAGATTGGTATCGATATCAATGTCGGCGCGGTAGAAGATGGCGTAGCACTGCGTCGTTTAACCGATTCAGGCGGTGATCAGATTCGCGAAGCGCGTTTTTACCCTTACTTCTTCCCGGATGTATTCCGTGAGGGGAATGATCCTGTGGTTGAGTCTATGTCTAACTGGACCAAGATTCGCCGTGCGATGTTGCAAAAGCCGTTAGATCGCATTGGCTATGGCGGCTACTTGTCACTTGCGAACCAGTTCCCGCACTTTATTGACCATGTTACAGAAATTTCACGTCAGTTCGGTGATTATCTCGATTACACTCAACGCAGTGAATCGAAAAAAGTGGCAGGAAAAGTAGCGGTATTGAGCGCATGGGGCGCTGCTCGTAGCTGGCTGCAAAATCAGGCACGAGACCAGCGTTTTTATGTACCGCCACGTCCTGATGTGATGGAGCTGGTAGGTAACAATATACTTGAGTGCTTATCTGGACTGCCATTTGACGTTGAATTTATCAGCTTTGATGACATTGCAGAAAAAGGCATCGACTCTGAGATCAAAGTCATCATCAACACGGGTGATGCGAATTCAGCATGGAGTGGTGGTGAGTGTTGGGATGACCCTAAAGTCATCGTTGCGTTGCGTCAGTTTGTTGCCGAAGGTGGTGGTTTACTGGGTGTGTCCGACCCTTCTGCATGGCAGAAAAATGGCCGTTATTTCCAGCTTGGCGATGTATTTGGATTAGAGAAAGAAACCTCTCTGACGATGGGACGCGTCGCCATGCCACTGCAAATCGCGGAAAACCATTACTTAAGTCAGTTCATTAAGGGTGACGAGGACTTCGGTAACCCAAGCTATGTGTATCCACAAGCGGATGACTTGACGGTATTGGCAGCGCAAGGACAACATCTGGCGTTAACGGCGCGCGGATACGGAGCTGGCCGAGCTGTGTATCTGGGTAACTTGCCATTTAGTATGGAAAACGCTCGTTTGCTACAACACATTCTGTTGTGGCTGATTCAGCAGGATGATCTTTCTCATGCATGGCTGTCGAATAACCCGTATGTAGATGTCGCTTTTTATCCAGAGACCAACAAAGCCACAGCAGTGAACTTCACCAATCAAGCTCAGCAGGTGACTGTATTCAATACGCAGGGTGAACCACAGCAATTGGCTTTACAGCCGTATGAGTGGTGTTGGTTCGATAACTAATGAAGTCAAAGAAGGTGTGAGAGCACCTTCTTTTTTATTTTCTGACAGTGAACGAGGTTGACTGTTGCATCCCCCGTTTTTAGCTTAATTAAGGAGTTACGTGCATCATGGATTCACAACAATTGATGCAGATTCGACGTAAGGTGTCACAAACAATTGTTGAACAGCAATTGTCTCTTCAAACACAGCAGGTCTGGCAACAGCAAATAGCGCAGTGGCAAGCCACTTTCTCTCCTCATTCCGGTTGGCCAGATATCCATTTGGCGGATGCTGTGCACGATGGACAAGTCATACACACTTATTTGCAGCGCGTGCTGGTTCTCGCTTGCCAATATAATCATCAGCGTTGTTTAAAGGCTCGTTCTATTGCAGAGCAGGCTTTGGAGTATTGGTATCAAAGCAATCTAACGAACTGGAACTGGTGGTGGAATCAAATCGGTAAGCAACGATTTCAGGGGCCAATCGCGTTGTTGTTCAATGACGGGTTTAGTCAGGCGTTAAGGAAAAAACTGATAGAAGATCTGCCCAATAAAGTTTCGATGACAGGCGCTAATCGCGTCGATCTTGCCAATGGAGTGGCATATCGTGGATTGTTAGAAAGCGATGAAACCCTCTTTGCCAAGGCGATAAAAGCGATAGCAGAAACGATCGCTATTACTCAGGAAGAGGGAATACAGGTTGATTTCTCTTATCACCAGCATGGGCCGCAATTACAAAATGGGGGATACGGGGAGTCATTTCTCAATGTCGCACTACCCTGGGCCTATGTTTGTGCGGAGACTCGGTTCCGTTTTTCATCAGAGCAACAACGTTTGTTATTGGATTACTATCTACAAGGCTCGGTGTGGATGACCCGGACAGGACGCTGGGACTACAACGCCTGCGGCCGGGCTATCGCCAAACCTGATTTGGAAAAACCTCACTGCCGAATAATGCTGATGACTCAAGCTAAGATGCTGCTTGCTTTGTTCCCTGATTATCGCCTTCAGCTTCAAAGCCATCTCGAGCATCTTCAGGGGCATGAATATCCTTTTGCTGGGTTTAAGCACTTCTGGCGTTCTGACTACTCAGTTATGGCCAATAACAAATTCGCGGTGTCTGTGAAAGCCAACTCTCGTCGCATCAAACCGATTGAAACTGGCAATCAGGAGAACCTTCTGGGTTTTTGGTTGGGGTTTGGCAGTATGAATATTAGTGTGACAGGTAGCGAGTACCACGATATCTATTCTTATTGGGACTGGGCTAAGATTCCGGGCGTGACGTGTCCACAAATTGCCATGCCTGCACATGAATGGGGACAAATCGAGCAACAAACTGATTGGACTGGTGGTGTCAGCAATGGCCGTTGGGGGATCTCCAGTTTCGAGTTAGATGTGAAGCAAACCCAAGGACTGAAATCCTGGTTCTTTTATGATGGGGCGATTGTTGCTCTCGGTACTGGCATTTGTTCTGAGCACCCACAACCGGTCATGACCACCATTAACCAGTGTCACCACTATTTCCCTGTCTGTGTAAATGGTGCAGATCTGAAAGTGGAGTCTACGATAGTTAAAGCCAAAAATTGGCTTCATCATGCCAACGTAGGTTATGTTCTCGGTGATGTGAATGCTCACTTACATACTCATATTCAACACGGCTGTTGGCAGCGAATAAATGCTCACTTAAATGAGGAAACAATGAGTGGAAGGGTGTTTAGCTTGTCGATTGACCATGGCCTCCAACCCCAAAATGCCTGTTATGAATATACACTTTTACCTGGAGCTTCATTGTCGGAGACAAAACGGTATGTGGCTCAGCCTTATATTAAGGTATTGGCTAACAGTCCGGTACTTCAGGCGGTGGTTTATCGGGACAATATTGGCTGTGTTTTTCGCAGAGCGGGCCATATTGAAATACCGGGAACCGATACAGAAAGGGGGTATACTCTTGAGGTCGACACGCCGTGTTTATTGCTTTGTGAGAGAAAATATACGGGCTTTCAGTTGGCAATCTCTACGCCAGGAAGAGGGGAGAGAATCAAGTTAGTGATGAATCGAAAAGGCAAGAGCCATCACATGGAGATTGAGACTTTAGATCATCCTGATCGCCTGGGAGAAAGCTTCGTTTTCCACTTAAATATTGATTAATTTTATCCAACTCGCAGGTTGCTGGCTAAATAAAACTGAGGGTTTCACTGTTAGTTAGTACTTCCTACCTTCAAGTGATGGGAGCAATTCAAACCCATATAGAAAGACTCTCTTTGAAAGTGTAGAAGCGGTCGCGATGCTAAATATCAAGTGCGAGCTGGAGCACGAAATTGGGTCGCAGAGCGGATAACCCGTGTGAAGTGATGCTGCGAGGGATATATTGAGTTTCATAGACATAATTTTGGATCATTGCTATGCGCAGTATTTGGTTAATCTCGGCGTTACTGCTGTCAGGTTGCGCGGTTACCCCTCATTCCACTCCGATTCAGGATGATGCCAACTGGCATGTTGAACAGCTTTCGAATGGAATGAAATACCATATCTACCCGACACAAGATCAAGAGATCTCAGTCCGTATGGTGATGAACATTGGGTCGTTTCAGGAGCAAGCCGACCAAAAAGGCTATGCGCACTTTGTCGAGCATATGGCTTTTAATGGCAGCAACCATTTTTCTGGTAACGAAGTGATTAAATTGTTTGAACAGTCCGGCGGAAGTTTTGGGGCGGATATCAACGCGTTCACTACCTATCAGCAAACGGGGTACAAATTAGATCTCGCGAACCAAAGTAAATTGCAAGAAGCGTTAATCTGGATGCGGGACATTGGGGATGGTTTGACGTTTTCGCCTGCCCAAGTCGAAAAAGAAAAAGGCGTAATCTTAGGGGAATGGCGACGCACAAATCCGGATGATAAGCCTTTTGCTCTCAATGCTTATCAAGCTTCAATTGAAGGCACACCTTATGGGAAGCATGATCCAATTGGTACACGAGACTCGATTGAAAATGCGACATCAACAGGGCTCAAAAGCTTTTATGAAAAGTGGTATCAGCCACAATATGCTGAATTGATCATTGCAGGCAATGTGGATGTCGACTCGCTCTCGAAAATAATTAACAAGACGTTTTCCAGTTGGGACAGTACGTCTGACGACGTGGTCAAAAAGCGTCGCGATATTCGGGTGAACACCAAAAACGAAATCTTACCTAGTAACTCCATTGAGTCACCAAGTTTGCATCTTGTCATTGAGCGGGGATCTATCGGTCGTCAAACCATAGAGCAGCAACATTTGGAATGGCTGGATGAAGTGGCAGGACAATTAATCCAGCAACGTTTGATTGCGAATCTTAACGACGCTGCAGTTCCGTTTCAGTACGCGTATGCCCAGCCATACTATTCTAACTATCACCGTATGATGTCTGCTGGTATCTCGTTTGCGCCAGAGCGACGTGAACAGATGCACACACTGTTTATCAGCACGTTATCTTCGCTGCGTGATTATGGTGTTACCCAAACGGAATTAGACAGCATCATGGCGAACTGGCAAGGTGAATTGGCGAATCTGGACTCCGACTGGAGTAAACGCAAACCAAACAGCTATGCAGAATCACGGGTATTTCAGTTAGAGCAAAACAGCGCCGGCCAGTCAAAAGAGAGTTACGCACAGAGTTTGGCCTCATTTCTCGACATTACCACTTTAGACCGTATAAATGCTCAACTTGCAGAGCTCTTGTCCCAAGCGCCGAGTTTTTCTATTGGCATGGGTAAAAGTGAAACGCGCACCCAGTTTGCCGGTGCTTTTTCAGCGTTGAACTCGGCTTATTTCCAGCCGGGACAAAAGCCTTCTGCTTTGGACTCTGAGTCACAGGGCTATATTGCGTCTGATGGATTCCTTCAGCCAGTTGAGGAAGGCAGCATTATAAGCTCGCGCAAAGAGTCTGGAGGTTTTGAGGTCTACACGCTTTCCAATGGTGTAGACGTGTGGTTCCAACAAGATCATAAAGCCGGAGGCCGGGCTTACCTGTATTTTGCCAGCCAAGGAGGCAAAGCCGCACTGGATAAATCGCTATATCCGGCGTTTGAAATCGCTACGATGGCAACAGTAAGAAGCGGGTTAGGGGCGTTTTCAGGGGCGGAGCTGGATGGTTACTTACGCGCAAATAACATTGCTCTTGTCCCAATGCTGGATACCACTAGTCACGGCGTCAAAATGACCACGCAAAAAACGCGTTTAGAAAATGCATTGAATGCAATGTATAACCTCGCTACAGAGATAAAAGTCGATGAACGCCAACTGGCTGCGGTGAAGCAAGAGTTTAAACAGCAACGTCGTGCCTTTTTTGAATCACCGACGGGTAAGTTGATTCAGGAAGCGAACGTCAACGCTTATCAGCCTGATAGTCGTCACCGCATCTTAGGCAGTAACGGAGTTGATAATGTAACACCGGAACAGATACTGGCTGTTCACAACCGTTTATTTAAGTTCAATGATGGTTTCAAAATGGTGATTGTAGCCGATGTGGAGCCAGAGCAACTTACGCCACTTTTACGCAAGTATGTTGCGTCTATCGAAATGAGCCCCGGCGAGCCAATTGATTACCATGTGGCATTGAACCCAGATGCTCCGAGTCGCTCCGTCATGACAGACGGCCACGAACCGTCTTCACTTTACTTACAGCGATTGACCAACGCCAACGATGATGCCCAAAGTGGGAGGGATACCATGATAGTCGATATCCTGCAGCGTATCAGTACGGCACGCATTCTGGACCAATTACGTGAAGAGTTGAGTCTGGATTACAACCCGAGTATTTACCCGATGATACAAGATCGTGAGCGAGTTTCGGATTGGATCTTTGAATCCCAGGTAAATCCAAAAGATGTGGCAATGATGGACCGTCAGCTCAATACAATTTTTGATCACTTGGCAGAAAACATTACTCAAGAAGAGGTCGATATTGCGGCGCAACAATTGATGGTCGCCATGCAGGGAATGGAAGATAAGCCGAGCCAAAGAGCTTGGGCTTATGGCCGCTATCTGGTGCATGATTACGGCTTAGATGTCTTGCTGAACGTTGAAAAATCGGCCAGAAGTGTCACTCTGGAAGAAGTTCAGTCTCGCGCACGCTCGGTATTTGGGCCGCGAGCAAAACGTACGACGATCATTCTAAATCCACTTTAATGTGTAGTGGCTTAGTCATAAGGTCTAAATTGGAAACCTAGGCAAGCGATCTTTGACTAGGGATGACGTTTATCGAGTTGATACTTCCTCACCAGAGCAAGTTTTTCTCGATAGGCGTCGATCAGCTCTGGTTTTGTTTTCCCTTCATTGTGATAGAAAAGTGCTCCCTGTTCGCGGAGGAAGTCATAATGATCGTTTATCATCTCAAGAACGGTGTCCACACGTTTTAACGTGCTTGTCGTGCAGCTCTTGCCATCAATGTCATCCTCAATATCCAGAACATGAGAACGGAACATCTCAACAATAAACAATTTCTCTAGCTGCTGCTCGCTCTGCAAGGCAGCCTGATATTTGAAAAGTTGTCCTTCTTTAGCATGGATGACAGCTTCACTTGCCTTGTTTTTGCGTAGCCACTCACACTGTTCGAAGAGGATTTTCAGAGCTTCGTGCTTTACGTTTTTAAACACTGCCAATGACTCTTTCTGAGAGCAATTATGTTCTAACAACCATCCAGAAAGGAATCGGGTTTCGAAGCGCTCACAGAATTGAAAGATAGGTGCGTTAAGACTGTCGCTATTGAGCTCTGTTAACGGATCGAATGGGTACATGTAGCCGAAGTCGAACAACCACAGTTTGTAGTCATCATCCACGAGCAAGTTTCCGGCGCATAAATCCCATTCGAACAGGCCAATTTTTTCGCAGGCGGACAAGGTAGAAAATAGTTGGTAAAGCAATGAAGAGGAAACGGAACTAACTGGCTTGCCTTCAATCCATTTGGACAGAATGATACCTAAGCGGTAATCCGCGTAGACCGTCGGAACAATACAGGCGAAGTCGTGGGATTTGTCGGGACAATCTTTCTGTTTTTGCAAATCAGAGCGACGTTGCACTTCATTGAGAAACGAAAGCTGGCCATTGATGTTTTTGACCTTTGCCTCTGGGCGCTTCTTCTTTAGCGTGTAGTCTTTCCCGTCAAACCGAACCCGAAACACCTCAGCCGTCAGCCCACTTTGAAAAGCTTCGATCACATAAGGAGACTCACTCGTCGTTAATGCCAGTTGTTGCGGAGATATCGGGCAATCGGCGATATTCCCGACGATGAGATTTTCCCCGCTCTGTTCAAATTGAAGCTGCTGATTTTGGCGTTGGTCCATATTGAAATCCATCTTTTTATACATTGGTTATTTTATCAATAGCAAATTGTTGTGAATCCTCCTTAATTCATAAAGATAAGGCTGAGTTTCAAGGCGTACGATTGCCTGTAGTATTTTTCTGGCCTGCTTGTCGTATCGTTCTTAAATAATGGCTAAAGAGATAAAGGATTGAAAACTGCTTTTAGACCTATGTTAGCTTGAGGGTAAATGATATTCACTTTCAGAAAGATACATATCTCTTTAAGGAGAACTTTATGAGTAAAGATAACCATTCTGCAGGGAAGTGCCCAGTGATGCATGGCGGTATGACATCAATGGGTTCTACTGTTATGGATTGGTGGCCGAATGCTCTAAATCTGGACATTCTTCATCAGCACGATAAAAAAACGAACCCACTGGGAGAAAACTTCAACTATCGTGAAGCGTTGAAAGCGCTTGATGTAGAAGTGTTGAAAAATGATCTCAAAGCACTGATGACAGATAGCCAAGAGTGGTGGCCAGCCGACTGGGGTCACTACGGTGGTTTGATGATTCGTATGGCGTGGCACTCGGCAGGTAGTTATCGTACTGCTGATGGTCGAGGCGGTGCGTCTACCGGTAACCTGCGCTTTGCTCCTCTAAACTCCTGGCCTGATAACGGTAATCTGGATAAAGCACGCCGCTTACTGTGGCCAATCAAGAAAAAATACGGCAATAAAATCAGCTGGGCTGACTTAATGATTCTGGCCGGTAATATGGCGTACGAATCAATGGGTCTGAAAACCTTTGGTTTTGCTTTCGGTCGTGAAGACATCTGGCATCCCGAAAAAGACACGTACTGGGGGGCGGAGAAAGAGTGGTTAGCTCCGTCAGGTGGCGAAGGTAGCCGTTACTCTGGTGATCGTGATCTTGAGAACCCTCTGGCTGCAGTGATGATGGGCTTGATTTACGTTAATCCAGAAGGTGTCGATGGCAATCCAGATCCGCTAAAAACAGCAGCAGATATGCGCGTCACCTTTGCTCGCATGGCGATGAATGATGAAGAGACTGTTGCGTTAACCGCTGGTGGTCATACCGTGGGTAAAGCGCATGGTAACGGTGATGCGGCAGAACTGGGTCCAGAGCCAGAAGCCGCTGATATCGAAGAGCAAGGTCTTGGCTGGAATAACCATAAGTCTCGTGGAATCGGTCGTGATACTGTGACCAGTGGGATTGAAGGTGCTTGGACAACGCACCCAACACAATGGGATAACGGCTTCTTCAAAATGCTGCTGGAGCACGAATGGAAGCTGACAAAGAGCCCAGCAGGTGCTTGGCAATATGAGCCAGTAGAAATTGCAGAAGAAGATAAGCCTGTCGACGTAGAAGATCCTTCAATCCGTTACAACCCAATGATGACGGACGCTGATATGGCGCTAAAAGTAGACCCTGAATACCGTAAGATTTCAGAGCGTTTCTACCAAGATCCGGCTTATTTTAACGAAGTATTCGCTCGCGCATGGTTCAAACTTACTCACCGTGATTTAGGGCCTAAGTCTCGCTACGTTGGTCCTGATGTTCCGGCTGAAGACTTAATCTGGCAAGATCCTATTCCAACGGGCACCACTGGATACGATGTAGCAGCAGTGAAAGCTAAGATTGCTGCGGCTGGTCTAGGTATTTCTGATTTGGTTGCTACGGCATGGGATAGCGCTCGTACATTCCGTCGTTCTGATCTTCGTGGCGGCGCAAATGGTGGGCGAATCCGTTTGGCTCCTCAAAATGCTTGGGAAGGTAACGAACCAGAACGCCTAGAGCGAGTACTGGCTGAACTTACCAAATTGGCTGAAGAATTTGGTATCAGCGTTGCAGACACCATTGTTCTGGGTGGTAGCGTCGGTATTGAACAAGCAGTGAAAGCAGCAGGCTTCGACTTTGAGGTGCCATTTTCGGCTGGCCGTGGTGATGCGACAGCAGAGCAAACTGACGCGGAGTCATTCGACGTACTTGAGCCGCTAGCTGATGGTTTCCGTAACTGGCAGAAGACGCACTACATCGTTACGCCGGAAGAGATGTTACTGGACCGCGCGCAACTACTTGGTTTAACAGCACCAGAAATGACGGTTCTTATCGGTGGTATGCGTGTACTCGGCACGAACTATGGTGGTAGCAAACACGGGGTATTCACTGACCGAATTGGTGTATTAACGAATGACTTCTTCGTCAATCTAACCGACATGGCTTACACTTGGAAACCAACAGGCCGCAACTCTTATGATATTTGTGATCGTAAAACTGGCGAAGTGAAGTACACCGCAACACGTGCTGATCTGGTGTTTGGTTCAAACTCTATCTTGCGTTCTTACGCTGAGGTTTATGCTCAGGATGATAACCAAGAGAAGTTTGTGAAAGACTTCATCACTGCCTGGACGAAAGTGATGAACGCTGACAGATTCGACCTAGTTTAACTATCTAAATAAACTCTCGTACATGCTCTGAGCTAACCAGTGTGTGTTCAAAAAACCAGCAGCTAATCTGCTGGTTTTTTTTCTTTTTGTATATACATGGCAGATATTTTCTACCCGTATAAAGTTGCTTGAATGGAAATCGTAACGGCAGATAAGTATCGCTTAATCTTACCTTGAATCCTCTTACTGAGTAATTGGTAACGTTCCCTTTTTATTCTTGGTGACGGAAGTGTAAAAGTGTATCTATGTATAAAAAACCATCGAATTTGATTTATAATTTATTTATTGTCATGGAAATGACAATTTTTAGTTAATAAATTAAATGGTTAGAAAGGATGCATAAATTTATCTTAAGAAATTTATTGTAACCGGATCCACATCAGTTTCAGTAAGGCCTTGTTAGGTACGCCAATTCATAAATAAAAGCTCACTGATGCCTGGCTATTGTCAGAGTTTTATATGCTTATGGTTGTTGTCCTTGAAATGTCATTTTCTGTTGTTATGATTTTTCGCGTGGACAGAAAAGGCTTGTCCACCGCCAGTTAATCATATCTCCTTTGCGGGCGGTTGCTTGACTGACAAAGGCAAAACCTCCGAAAGGGGGTGACGCAAAGTCTCCGATCTAACGGAAATTTCCTATGATAGCGGGACCGCCAGTTTTGTATGCCGACTAATTAAATTTATTCGTATCGCAATACCAAGTTTTTGCTTTGATGTTCTCGTTCACGGACATATCCAGTCGTTTTTAACGGTGATTTGGAAGTGAAGGGTTAAGTTTTACCTGCTTTCGGGAACGTTACCGAAGATTTCGATATTTTGAGACTGTATAGAATGGATTTTGACGTTGTTAGTTCGTGACATTTCTGAGGGTTAACCACTTCTAGAACATGGATATTTGAAATTATTTATTATCAAAGGTAAGTAAAATGCGTTCTAAAAAATTTAAAGCGGGAGTTCCTATTTTAGGGATGTTAATGGGTACAGCAACGGCAGGAGTGAGCCAGTTCGCTTTTGCAAATCAGCTTCAACCGGGACCTGAGCCTACTGTACACACTCAAGAAGCCTTCGCACCAGAGAGTAACTTCACAGCTAAGTGGACCAGAGCTGATGCTCGCCAACTCAAGCGTATGTCTGACCCAATGGCAGGATCGCGTGAGAACTCAATGCCACAAGAGTACACGATGCCGAATGTACCGCAGGATTTTCCTGACATGTCCAATGAACAGGTCTGGGTATGGGACTCATGGCCACTAACTGACGCGGACGCTAACCAATACAGTATTAACGGGCAGGAGGTTATTTTTTCTCTTGTTGCGGATCGCAGTCTCGGATTTGATGATCGCCACGTCTTTGCGAAGATCGGCTACTTCTATCGTCCTGCGGGCATTCCAGCGGAAGAGCGCCCTGAAAACGGCGGCTGGACTTATGGTGGGCTTGTTTTTGATGAAGGCGTCACCGGACAAATTTTTGAGGACCAGTCATACAGTCATCAGACTCAGTGGTCTGGCTCTGCTCGAATTTTTCCGGGTGGTGAGGTCAAGCTTTTCTTTACTGATGTGGCGTTCTATCGTGACTCAGAGGGCAATGACATCAAGCCATATGATCCACGTATTGCACTCAGTGTAGGTAAGATACACGCGAATAAAAATGGCGTGAAGTTCACTGGATTCGATAAGGTGATTAATCTTCTGGAAGCAGACGGTACATACTACCAGACGGCTGAACAGAACCCTTACTTTAACTTCCGTGACCCATTCACCTTTGAAGATCCTGCTCACCCAGGTGAAACCTTTATGGTCTTTGAGGGTAACTCAGCCATGGAAAGGGGCTCGGCGAAGTGTACCGAGGAAGATCTGGGGTATCAGGATGGTGACCCTTATGCTGAAACGGTGAGAGAAGTGAATGCATCGGGAGCGACTTTCCAGATCGGTAATGTTGGTTTAGCGCGAGCGACGAATGATGATCTTACTGAGTGGGAGTTTTTACCACCGATCCTTTCGGCAAACTGTGTTACTGACCAGACCGAACGTCCTCAAATCTATCAGAAAGATGGTAAATACTACCTATTCACTATCAGCCACAGTACGACTTTTGCAAATGGTATTACTGGTCCTGAAGGGGTGTATGGCTTTGTAGGCGATGGTATCCGTAGTGATTACCAGCCACTGAACCAAGGATCAGGGTTAGTGCTTGGTAACCCAACGAACCTGAACTTCTACCCAGGAACACCTTACGATCCAGACTATAACCAGCCAGCAGGCCACTTCCAGTCTTATTCACACTATGTGATGCCTGATGGGTTGATTCAATCATTCATCGATACTGTCGGAGTTAAAGAAAACTTCCGACGCGGGGGCACTTTGGCACCAACGGTGAAAGTCCTGATTAATGGAGACACATCAGAGGTCGATTACTCTTACGGAACGGATGGATTGGGTGGTTGGGCAGATATCCCGGCAAATTTAAACGTTAATCCGAGCGGCGTGATCGAGAAAACACTCAAATAGAGTTCGTGAAGTTCTACGTTTCATAAATCAGAGGGGCGGGTATTCCGCCCCTCTATGATAATAAGAAGGATTATGCGCTTTAAATTGAAATCACTGACGAACATAAGAGCTGTCACTGCTGCCTGCGTTTTAGTTGCTTTGTTTACTGTCAGCCACTCACCTTCTGGTGATGAACTGGCGTCTGCAAGCTTGTCACCGTTTACTCGTCCTACAGAGTGGTCACCTTATCGACCGGCGATACATATTACCCCCAACAGACACTGGATGAACGATCCTCAGCGTCCTTTATTTATCGATGGTATCTGGCATTTCTACTATCTCTATAACGCGGACTACCCAAATGGGAACGGGACTGCGTGGTATCACATGACATCAAAAGACCTCGTCCACTGGCAGGAACATGGTGTGGCTATCCACAAATATAAAAACGGCCTTGGCGATATTCAAACTGGTAGCGCCGTAGTTGACGCCAACAATACGGCTGGCTTTGGTACCGGAGCGGTTATTGCTATTGCGACTCAGCAACACGAAGGTGTACAGCGTCAGTCACTCTTTGTTTCAACCGATGGTGGGTACCACTTTAAAGAGTATGACGATAACCCAATCATGGATAACCCAGGGGCTGAACATTGGCGGGATCCAAAGGTCATTTGGGATAAAGAGCACAGTCAATGGCTCATGGCGCTTGCTGAGGGGAACAAAATCGGCTTTTATTCGTCCCCAGATTTGAAGCACTGGACGCATCAATCCGACTTCCAACGTGATGACCTCGGTCTTCTAGAGTGTCCTGATCTTTTTCCACTCTCGCTTGATGGCGATCCTAGTGATATTCGATGGATACTTGCGTCCGGAGCGAATGGTTTTAGAAAAGGAAAAACGACGGGTACGGCTTATTGGATCGGAAGTTGGGATGGAAAACGCTTTATACCAGAAAGCGAAGAACCGCAGTGGCTTGATGCCGGTGCTGATTTCTATGCGATGGTATCGTGGGAAGATCCCAACTCAGGGGCTAAACAGCGTCTCGAATCTCGCTACGTGATTGGCTGGCTCAACAATTGGGGCTATGCCAACCAGTTGCCAACTAAAGCATGGCATGGCGCCGCTGATTCTATTGTTCGTCAAATAAAACTGCATTCTGTAGGCGGAAAACCAGTCCTTTTTTCCCAGCCGATTGAGGCAATAGCCGGACTTGAAGGTGAAGCTTATACTCGCTCGACACTCGAAGTATTAGAGTCATCGGGGACAGATTTCCCTAAGCCGACATCTGACGCTTACCGCCTTAACGTCGACCTTGACGTGCACTCCGATGCTAGCGAGTTCCAATTGCATCTCAAGGGAAAGGATGGTCATTACGCCATCGTTGGATATAACTTCGAAGACAAAACCGTGTTTATCAGACGTGATAGGGATGCAATAGCAAGCTTGATGCCTGATTTATACCGTGAGGAACGTAAAGCGGTAGTTCGTGCACGCGACGGTGTCGTAAAACTAGACATCATTGTCGATACGCTCTCCGTAGAGGTCTTCGTTAACGATGGAGAGATATCACTTTCTAATCTGATATTTGGCGTTCAGGATACCAATGAGCTTACGGCGGTATCCGTTGGAGGCAACAGCGTACTCCATAACCTAAAACTTACGCCACTCAAGGTCGCACCGGTGCAACGTTACAGTGGTGAGGTATCGTCGAAATAAGTGTTTAATTTGGCAGGCTAAAAGGAGTGGTTACTTGCCATTGATTTCATCACTCTTGTCTTCAGAGTAACTAAAACATGCCTGCAATTAAGGCTAAAGCAAGAATGACAGCCAGCATAACCAGAAAAAACTTCATCATTAATCCAAGATCATTACTACCACCACGTGGGGGCTTATTACAGCAGCTCATGATGTGTCCTCTATATGACTGAGATAAGTAGCCATAAGGATAATGGTTACCCTTGGGGGAAGGTAAAGATCGCGCAGAGAATATTTCATCATAATAACAAAAAGGCTCATACTGCTGACTGCAATATGAGCCTCTTTATTTATCGATGACTTTTTGATTAAGCTACGGATTCAACTGAGCTTGTTTTGCCGCTTTTGACTTTCACCGCAATGATAACCGCGACAAGTACAGCGATTGGTACTAGTGGGTCGATGAAGGTACCACCTTGACCAAAAACTAAGTTCAGTAGCATAACAATTGATGCACCGACCGCCCATGCGACAGTTGACGATACAGTCCAAATCTTCAATTGATCCGCCAGTTCAGTGATACCTAGCGTACGGTTGATGATGTGGAAGTAAGAGTCATTCAGGTGAGAGAAGCCAACAGGGCCTACAGCACACGCTAGTGCAACGAAAATTGGGTCCAGACCTAGAGTTTCTACAAGAGGCAGAGTCATAGTTGCTGCCACCATCATAGAGGCTGTCGCAGAACCTTGAATCAGGCGAAGCATAGATGCAATTGCCAATGGAACTAGTAGTGGTGGAATACCGCTGCTTGCGATAGCTTCAGCAACCTGTGGACCAGCACCAGACGCTTTTAGTACTGCACCCATTGCGCCACCACAACCTGTTACTACAAGGATTAAGCCTGTTGTAGATAACGCATCATCCATTGAACCAACCATATCTTTACGGTCAATCTTACGAGTCAGACCATAAAGCGCCATTAGAACACCTAGACCAACCGCAACCACAGGGTTACCCAGCAGAGAAAGAACCACGTGTAGTGCTGAATCACCTTTGCCAACCAACGTGTTGATTAGGATAAGTGCGATAGGGATCAGGATAGGACCGAACGATAAGAAGTTACCAGGTAGTTCTTTGTCATTCGTCGCTTTTACTTTTTCAAGGTTTGCCCAATCTGCTTGAGTTGTGATCCAAGATTCACCATTTGGTACACGGTAGTATTCATTACCTACACGGCGAATATAAATCATAGATAGCAGCATCATCGGGACTGATACCATCAGACCCCAAAGCATGTATTCACCAAGGTCTACGCCAAGAATACCAGCAACAGCAACTGGGCCTGGTGTTGGCGGAACAAGTGCGTGAGTGATCAGCAGACCTAGAGCAAGCGTTACGCCTAAGCCAACCGCTGATTTACCCGTATCACGTGAAATTGCGCGGACAAGAGAGTGCAAAATGATGTACGCAGAGTCACAGAATACAGGGATTGCCACGAGTACGCCGGTGAAACCAAGCGCGAGATCCTCACGACCTTTGCCACAAAGTTTTACGAAGGTTTTCGCCATGCGAACCGCAGCGCCAGAGCGTTCAAAACACGCACCCATGATAACGCCAAATGCGATGATTAGGCCGATACCGCCCAGAACGCCGCCGAAGCCAGCTTTGATCGCGTCAATGAGCTCCGTTGGGGCCATTCCTGCAAACAGGCCCATGATGATACTGGCAATAACCATTGCGAGTGCTACTGGGATACGCGTTTTTACGATCATCCCCATCATGGCAACGATGCCAATCACAATTCCTATTAATGCTCCGTCCATTTTTGTTTCCTTTGTCTCGTGTGTAGGGTTTGTGCTAGTGGGCAATCAAGCGATACCCACAGCACTTATTGTTATTAATGACATTTAATCTAATTGATTAAATAGGCTTTATATTTCATCTAGCTTTGTTGAGCAAAGCGCTTGTTACATCTTCATCAGTTATAGGTACGGCTTGACCCAATCGAGTCCTTGCTCTGTGGTATTTCTTGGGTTGTATTCACAACCAATCCAACCTTGGTAACCTGAGTCATCTAGCACATTGAACAGGTGAGGGTAGTTCAGCTCTCCTTCTGAAGGTTCATGTCTTTCTGGTACTGAAGCGATTTGAATATGGCCCGTGTACGGCGCAACCTCACGGATAAGGGTGCTTAAATCACCATCCATAATTTGTGCGTGGTAAAGGTCCAGTTGCAGCTTCACATTTGGTCGGTCGACCTGCTTAATTAACTCAACCGCATCACGCTGATGAGCAATGAAATAGTTCGGAACATCGCGGCTATTCAAAGGTTCAAGCATCAGCTCAATGCCGTACTCGGCAAATTTGTCTGCGGCATAGCGAATGTTAGCGATAAAAGTTTCTACATGTTGCTCACGAGTAAATTGCTTATCAACGATGCCTGACATCGCGTGTACCTTTTTGCAATTCAGCTTGTCGGCATACATTAACGCTGTGTCTACACTGGCTTTAAACTCATCTTCGCGGCCAGGGATTGCAGCAAAGCCTTTTTCGCCAGCATCCCAGTCACCAGGAGGCATGTTGAACAGGGCTTGTTCGAAACCAAATTGCTGCATTTTGTCTGCCAGTTCCTGTGGCTCGTATGCGTAAGGGAAAAGGTATTCCACTGCTTTAAAACCAGCCTGGTGTGCTTTTTCAAAACGTTCCAGAAATGGTACTTCTGTAAACAACAGAGTGAGATTTGCTGCAAATTTAGCCATTATTTACCTCTCCCTTTTAGGTCTTGGACCTCTGCATCCGTTAGGTAACGAATTTTTTTGTCTTTAAGAATGAACGCCAGTTTCGCTGTTTCTTCGAGCTCTTCTGCATTATCCACCGCATCTTCAAAGTCAGTGCCGGTCACGACCGGGCCATGATTCGCCAGTAAGAATGCGCGGTAATCGCTTGCTCGTTGTGACAGTTCCTCTGCAATCTGTGGGTCGCCAGGGCGAAGGTAAGGGATAACGGGTAGTTCTCCGATACGCATAACATAATATGGAGTAAACGCTTTTATCGCGTTCTCACGATCCAACCCTTCCAGACAAGATAGCGCGGTTAAGTAAGTAGAGTGCAGGTGCACAATTGCATTGCACTCAGAGTTGTTGCGGTAAATTGCCAGATGGAAAGCCACTTCTTTTGAAGGCTTCTTACCTGAGATGTGATTCCCATCGATATCCACTACTGATAACTCTTCTGCCACAAGGCGGCCAAATGAAGAGCCGGTCGGTGTTGCCAGAAAGTGACCATTTTCTAGTTTTATCGAAAGGTTGCCCGCACCACCGGTGGCATAGCCGCGCTCAAACATAGAACGCGCCAGTGTTACCATTTGTTCCCGAAGCTCTTGCTCCGTCTTCGAATTGTTGCTCATTCGTACCTCACTCATGCAAAGAAGGACTGTGCTTTAGCGAAAAAGTTTTCATCGCCAAAGTTGCCAGATTTAAGTGCCAGAGAAAGTTCACCTTCTACCGACTTAACCCAAGGCACACCAGGTGCGATCTGAGGGCCAATGTGGAAGCCTTTCACTTTAAGGCTCTGAGTCACGACACCAGAGGTTTCACCGCCTGCAACAATGAAGTTCTTCACGCCATTTGATTGAAGCTTGATGGCTAATTTACTGAAGAACTGTTCCACAGCATGGCTTGAAGCCTGAGCGCCGTATTTCGATTGAATCTCTTTTAGCGTGCTCGCGTCTGCCGTTGCGTAGACTAAAGGAGCAAGCTCGCTTTCGATGTTTGTCATTACCCAATCAAATACGACATCCGAGTAATCCTCTTCTGTCAGGCACGTCTCAACATCGATTGCAAAGTGGGGTGCTTGCTGCTTGTAAACCGAAACTTGTTGATTGGTCATCACAGAGCACGAACCAGAAAATACGACCGTTGGTGCTTTCGCCGGTTTACCTTCTTGTTTGGCATTGCTCTGATCTTCGAGCTGTACAGCCCAGTTTTTAGCAAGCCCCGCTGCCAGACCTGAACCACCAGTAATAAGTTTTAGCGATTTAGCCGCTTGTCCCAGCGTAACCAGATGCTGGGCGTTGAACGCATCGACTACAGCGTAACGATGACCTTGCTCTTTGAGTTCAGTAAAACGCTGAGTGACGGCCTCTGCACCTTGTTCAATCGTTTGGAAGTTAACCAAGCCGGTTGTACCTTTTGATTGAGCATTCATCATGCGGATCAAGCTTGAATCAGTCATCGGTGTCACTGGATGATTGCGCATGCCTGAGTCACTTAGCAGTTCCTCGAACACAAATAAATGTCCGTTGTAAACCGTGCGACCATTTACTGGCAGAGCAGGGCAAACAATCGTGAAGTCTTCACCGAGCTCGGCTAGTAAAGCGTCGGTCACAGGACCGATATTGCCTTCAGATGTACTGTCAAACGTTGAGCAGTACTTGAAGTAGAACTGCTGACAGCCTTGTCCTTGCAGCCACTGAAGTGCAGCGACGGAGTCTTTGATTGCTTCATCGACAGGGCAAGAGCGAGACTTCAGACTGATCACAACCGCGTCTGCGTTTACGTCAATCTCTGTTGTTGGGATTCCGTTTAATTGCACAGTGCGCATGCCGTTTTCAACCAGAAAACCTGCAATGTCAGTTGCGCCTGTAAAGTCATCTGCGATAACGCCTAATAACATAATTACTTCTCCACCTTACTGCGCTTACTTATCTACGCCTGGCAACGTGATGCCATCAAAAATTTTAATTACCGCACTGTCGTCTTCCTGACCAAAACCTGCGTTGCTCGCGCTGACAAACATGTTCAGTGCTGCACTAGAAAGCGCCAGAGGAAACTTAAGATCTTTCGCTGTATCTGACACAAGGTTGAGATCCTTAACAAAGATGTCGACCATTGATTTTGGTGAGTAATCGCCATCAACCACATGCTTCATACGGTTCTCAAACATCCAAGAGTTACCTGCAGCGTTTGTTACCACATCGTACATAAGATCAAGAGGGATATTTGCGCGAGCTGCGAGAGCCATTGCTTCTGCACCGGCAGCAATGTGAACACCTGCTAACAGTTGGTGGATGATCTTCACCGTCGCGCCAAGACCAATCGCTTCACCGATGTTGTAAACTTTTGCTGCAGTTGCTTTGAGAACAGGATCAAGTGCATCAAATGTACTTTGAGCACCCGATGCCATGATGGTCATCTCACCTGCAGCCGCTTTCACTGCGCCACCAGATACTGGCGCGTCCAGCATGACCAGGTTGTGCTCTGCAAGTTTTGCTTCTATTTGCTTGGCAGCATCAGCAGAAATGGTTGCTGAGACCATGACTGGCGTGTTTGGTTTTAATGAAGCTGCAAGACCTGTCTTAAACAAAACGGTGTTTACTTGTTGTGCATTAACGACAAGGACCAGAACTGAATCCAGCTTGTCTGCAAACTCTACCGCATTCGTTGAAACCGCCTTTGCGCCAAATTCTGCTAGCTCTGCAAGAGCTTGAGGGTTTAAATCAAAACCGTAAACATCAAGGCCCGCACGCACACAAGATTTTGCTGCGCCCATACCCATTGAGCCTAAACCGATCACACCGACAGATTGAACTTCACTCATAGTAACAATGCCTTCTTGGTAAATATTGAACTGAATTTTGTTAATTCTTGTTTCGTTGTTGTGATTATATGTGAAGGTTAACATCTGGACTTCGTCCTAAGTCACATTTTTAACAAAAGTTAACATTTAAATGATATTTCTGTCGTTATAAGTGTTGAAATACCGTTGTTTTGAGTGAGTTCACATCTTTGGTATTGTGAAAGCAACATATGTTCACAGATATTCACAAGTTGAATAAAGCTTGGTAGGATCCAGAAAAACAAGAAGTTGAAGTGAAATAATGATTCCAGCAGAACGCCAAAGAACAATTTTGTCCCTTTTGTCACACCAGGAAGTCCTCAGTATCTCTGATTTAACAGAGCATCTTGGTGTGTCACATATGACGATTCGTCGCGATATTGTAAAGCTAGAGTCTTCAGGGAAAGTGATCTCTGTATCTGGAGGGGTGCAGCTTGCTCAGGTATTGCATAGTGAACTGTCACACGATGCTAAGGTGGAACAACAGGCGGATGAAAAAGCTCATATTGCTCAAATCGCTGCAACGTTAATCGATAAAGAGGCCACCGTATATCTGGATGCTGGCACGACGGCGTTAAGCATTGCTCATCAAATCGTCGACCGAGACGATCTGTTGGTCATCACCAATGACTTTTCGATAGCTGCTTATCTGATGACCCACAGTCAATGTGAGTTATACCATACGGGTGGAAAGGTTGACCGTGAAAACCAATCAAGTGTCGGCGGTAAGGTTGCCGAGTTCCTCGCGGGGATGAACATTGATATTGCCTTTATCTCTTCTTCTTCCTGGAGTTTAAAAGGATTGTCCACACCTAATGAGGGAAAAGTGTGGGTAAAAAAAGCCATTGCAAAAGCCGCTCAAACAAACTATCTGATTTCGGATTCTACCAAATATGGTCGTGTTGGTAGTTTCCATGCGTTAGATATTGAGGAGTTTGATGGCATCATCACCGATCAAAACCTATCACAAGTCGTTAAAGTCGAGCTTATGGAAAAAGGTTTAACCGTTCTTGATAAGTTAATTAGCCGCCAGTAATGAACGAGCTCTTGTGTTAAGCCTCAAGAGCTCAGCCGAATACGGATTATTGATTAGCTCGATACCGTCAAGTGTGGCAAAGCAAGGAAGGAAATTCCTAGGATATGGGTACAACTATAGAGCAATGTGCACCATTACGGTGCTTTTAATAGCAATGAATTCGTTCCAGATATGTCTTTTCTTTCACTCTGTTTTGATACTCCAGCGGAGTGACATTAACTAACTTTTTAAACTCACGCAGGAAGTGCGGTTGGTCGCTGAACCCCAGAGTTGAAGCCAGATCAGAAAATGTCAGCTTTTCACAGTGATTAATATCGTAAATCGCTGATTGACAACGAATTGCACGGCTAAATCCTTTCGGCGTCAGTCCAATGTCATTTTTGAACATACGTTGCAAAGTTCGGCTGGTATATCCCGAAAATCTCTCTAATTCCTGAACTTGAATATTTCCTTTGTGTAGACAGATTTTAGCGACAACTTGCTGGGTCACATTAGTCGAGTTTCGTGGGCTTTTCGTGTTGAGAAACTGGCTTACCGCGTCGACCTGTTTTGAAAAATCTTTTGCTTCTAAAACGTAATCAATCAGCTCATTGGAGTGGGGCATAACGTCTTGTAAGCAATATTCTTTGTTGGTGAGTTCACTAGCTGAGGCTTGCAGAAAATCTGGTTTAACTCCTGGGGTAAATCGCACGCCGAAGTAGCGATGACCCCGTTCAAATAAAACCGAAGAAGCCTCTACTCTCGTTCCACAGACTAAAGCGCCAGAGGTGTCGGCATCACAGTCAAAGACGATATCAATACACCCATCCGGAATGGCAGTGGTTGGGTACTCTGAGCGGCCGGCGATAAAGCTGTAGAAGTGTGATACTTCGGGATTATTGGTTGAGAGTCGAGTTAGAAATTGCTCTGAACTCAATACAAACCAAGGTTGTTTTGAGTGAATCCCTGAAATATTGAACATCATTGATGAAGCCACCATCCAACTCTCCTCACTGCTCTGCGATAAGCCGCTAACTCAGCAAGTAAAGCAAGCAAGGTGCCATATTTTTCTGATAGCCCTCCTGATCCCCAATGTCGCAAAAATTCAATACGCCGAGCAAAACGCCCAATAGTATCGAAAGCAATGGCTCAAGACGGAAACATCCTGATTCACAAATGGCGGATTTCCGGAGCGCATTGATTAATGCATGAAGCAGCAAACTACAAACTATATGGATATAGGTGGCGTTATGTCAGACAGCACTAAAATTGATTTTATCTACCTTTCAGAGCAGGACATGATTAAAGCGGGCGTAACGGATATGCCTGGCTGTGTAGACACGATGGAGGAGATGTTCTCACTGCTCCAGAAAGGTGACTATCGAATGGCGGGAGCGAATAACGATTCGCACGGCGCGATGGTGACATTTCCAGATGAGTCACCTTTCCCTATGATGCCAAAACCAACGGCAGACCGACGATTGATGGCGATGCCTGCTTATCTGGGCGGTGATTTCCAGACCTGTGGCGTGAAATGGTATGGGTCAAATATCGCCAACCGAGAGAAAGGTCTTCCTCGCTCGATTCTGATGTTTATTCTCAATGACATTGAAACCAGCGCGCCACTGGCGTACATGTCGGCAAACTTGCTTTCAGCGTATCGAACCGGTGCAGTACCGGGTGTGGGCGCACGCCATCTAGCGAGAAAAGATGCCAAGGTGATTGGTTTGCTTGGCCCGGGTGTAATGGGTAAAACGACCGTCGCTGCGTTCATCGCTGCCTGCCCGCAAGTCGACACCATCAAAATTAAAGGCCGTGGCACAAAGAGCCTGGACAGCTTTATGACTTGGCTTGCGGCTTCTTACCCTCAAGTTACTAATGTACAGATTGTCGATACCGTCGAAGAGGCGGTTCGTGGCTCGGATTTGGTGACTTACTGTAACTCCGGAGAGACCGGAGATCCTTCTACTTATCCTGAAGTTAAGCGCGAATGGGTAAAACCGGGTGCATTCCTTGCGATGCCAGCAAGCTGTCGTCTTGATAAAGGCATGGAAAAATCCGATGTTCGTAAAGTGCTGGATAACAAAGGGTTATATCAGGCGTGGTTTGAAGAAGTGCCTAAACCTACACATAACATCATCCCTCTGGTTGGTATGCGTTTTATGGACATGATTGATGCTGGTGAGTTGTCTGCAAGCGAACTGGAAGATCTGGGTGACATCGTCGCAGGCGTTACTCCGGGACGTAAAAATGATGAAGAAATCATTGTGATGTCAGTCGGTGGAATGCCGGTCGAAGACGTGGCGTGGGCAACTAAAATTTACCGCAACGCCGTTGAGAAAGGCATCGGTGTCTCGCTGAATCTGTGGGATGAACCGGTACTTAGCTAAACCGAATTACATAACAAGAACAAAGGAAAAATAAATCATGGCAAAAATCATCAAGGTGAAAACCGGCTCCCGATTCGAAGAGATAGCAAGTTACTCACGTGTAGTGACGGTAGATAACTGGATATTTGTCTCCAATACTGCAGGACGAAACCCGGAAACCAACGAAATGCCGGACGATGTCTTCGAGCAAACTGAACAGGTATTTCTAAACATAGAGCGGGCACTGGCTGCTGTGGATGCCAGCTTGGCTGATGTCGTGACGTCTAAGGTCTTTATTCAAAACCCGGAAGATGTCAGTGCCGTGATGGAGTATATCGGCAGCAAGTTCAAAGGTATCGATCCTGCGACTACCGTCACTTGTCCTCCGCTCGGCTCTAGCATCTATAAAGTTGAGCTGGAGGTGACCGCATACCGAGGAGCTTCCAATAGCGAAACCGAAAAACGGATCATCGGTTAGCAAAGCAGATTCTTATCATATTTAAGGGACATAGAGATGGTAAAAACACTCGAATTCGTAGAGACGCCTAACGAGCTACCTGTGTCGACCAGTGTCGTCATTATCGGTGGCGGCATTGTAGGCATTAATGCGGCGCTCACGTTAGCAGAGAGGAACATTCCTGTCGTTGTGATTGAAAAGGGTTTTGTCGGCGCAGAACAGTCTTCGCGTAATTTAGGCTGGATCCGAAAAACCAATCGTCACGCGGAGGATATTCCTCTGGCTCTTGCTTCTGATCAATTGTGGGCGGGAATGGCAAAGCGAATTAATCGTGATGTGGATTATAAGCAAAGCGGCATCATGTTCCTGGCGGATAATGAAAAGCAGATGGGCGCCTATGAATCCTGGCTTGATTCAGTTAAGTCGCTATCTCTGGACTCAAGATTACTGAGCGCTGACGATATCAAAGCGATGGTGCCGGGAGGAGAAGGGAAGTGGCTGGGTGGCATATACACGCCATCGGACGGTAGAGCAGAACCTTCAATCGCCACCAGTGCGATGGCGAAAGCGGCGATAGAAAAAGGCGCTGTGATTGTTCAGAACTGCGCAGTACGTAACTTGTCGCTGTCCGGTGGAAAAGTAAGTGGCGTGGTTACTGAAAAGGGTGAGATTCGTTGTGAGCAAGTACTCCTTGCAGGAGGTGCGTGGTCTAAAGCGTTTTTGAGTCATCATGGTGTCTCTTTACCTTCTTTACCATTGATTTGCTCTGTGATGCGTTCTAAGCCGATGGATGGTCCAACGGACATCGCGGTTGCAGGACCTAATTTTTCATTTCGTAAACACTTAGATGGCGGCTTTGTCATCATGCAGCGTGGAGCAATTGAAGCTCGCCTGACGCTAGACCACTTTTTGATTGGTCACCGCTATTTGGGTCAGCTCAAACAACAGCGCGATGCGCTACGAATTTCGGTTGGGCGACATTTCATTGACGATCTTAAAGCGTCAAAACGCTGGTCACGCAATAAATCTTCAATGTTCGAAGAGATTCGCGTTATGAACCCGGATCATAACTCTGGCTTAAACCAGGAAGCATTAAGCAATCTACGTAAAGCTTGGCCTGATTTTCAGCAAGCTGAAATAGCCGAAGAGTGGGGAGGGCTGATTGATATCACGCCGGATTCCAAGCCGGTTATAGACAGTCTGGATGCCATACCGGGACTGACGATTGCGACTGGCTTTTCTGGTCACGGGTTTGGTACTGGACCAGCGGCAGGGATGTTGGCCGCCGATTTGGTGAGTGGTCACACACCACTGGTCGATCCCAAGCCTTATCGGTTTGCGCGATTGTAGCTATACCAACCTAAATAAGTATCTTGATTTAAGTAATCTAAGGAATAGAAATATGAACGAATTAGTCAACACTAACAAAATTCATATAGCTGAAGGATCAGCGACTAAGAATCAAAAGTTAAAGATTGGGCTTGGAACAATGATGGCGATTTGCATCGGCCTGGTGATTGTTCAGGGGGCCATGATTTCGGCGACGCAAGGCATCGGCCTTGGTGGGATGGCATTCATTGCAGCCATGTTCACTGCCTTTGTTTTGGCCCAGTTTAATGCAATGAGCTTTGCAGAATTATCTCTGATGTTTCCACAGGAAGGATCACTTGCTACCTACACAAAAAAAGCGATCGGACACTTTCCCGCTATTGTCGCTGTGTTTGCAGGCTATGTCGTAGTGTCGGTACTAGCGCTGCCAGTTGAGTTGTTCTTAGTGGATGCCATGTTGAGCGAGCTACTACCTGGTGTACTGCCGGAGAAAGTGGTGCCTCTGGGTATTCTCGTTCTTCTTAGTGTGACAAACATGGTGGGTGCGGATGTTTTTGCCCGAGTTCAGAACATGCTGGCCTTTATTTTGGTAGCCGCACTCATTCTTGTAGGACTGTGTGCTATCACCGGATTGAGTGAGCCACATCCGGAACTCACTGGCACAACAGTGGATTGGAGCTTTGGCGGCGTGATTGATGGCAGCTTTATTGGCTTAGTTGCTCTGGCGATGTGGTTGATGGTTGGTGTTGAGTTTATCTGTCCGATGATCAAAGAAGTGAAAAATCCCGTCAAGAATATCCCCCGTTCTATGCACCTCTCTTTATTGTTGATCTTTCTAATATTTCTCGCTTTTGCATACGGAGCCAGCCTTTACCTCAACGTGGAAACGTTAGTGGGCTCATCTATCCCGTATCTTGATTACATCAATGCTGTCTTTGGCAATGCTGGCCTAGTGATTGCCACCGTGATGGCACTGGCCGCAACGTGCAGTACAGTGAATACTATTTTGGCCTCTATCCCGAGAATGTTGCATGGTATGGCAATGCAAGATCAGGTCTTCCCACAGTTTAAAGCGCTGAACCGTTTTGACGCTCCATGGGTAGGCATCGTCGTGATGGCTGGCTGCACTTCCATACCGTTCCTGTTCCTCGATATCGATTCACTGATTGTATTAGTAATCGCGGCAACGACGAGCTGGCTGCTGGCTTACATGGTGGCACATATTAATGTCATCGTATTACGTAAACGTATGCCGGAGCAAAAGCGCCCTTATAAAACGCCTTTCTATCCGGTGCCGCAAATCTTAGGCATTGTTGGAATGGGTTATGTTGCGCTGAACAACTCGCCTTCTCCTGAAATGACATCCCTTGTCTATACGATCACTGGTGGAATTTTGGCTTTAGTGATAGCGATAAGTGCGATTTGGGTGAAGTTTTACATGAAGCGTAATCTGTTTGAACCAGATATGAAGTAGCGTCGCCTAACGCTTACGCGATAAATATATGACCAGTACTTCTATAGAAAAGGGCGCAATAACCCTGATTTAACCGCAGAAATCGTAGGTCGCACGGATTCTACAGGTTCAGCGCTGACTAATGAACGTGTTTCAAGCGAGCGTGCACAATACGTTGAACAATACATGATTGATCAAGGTATTGATGCTGAACGTGTTCACACTACTGGTGTTTCGGACCAACAACCGCTGACGAACGGTAATAACGCTCAGCTTGAACGTTCAGTACAGATCACGTTGAACTAATAGAAGTATTGTCTTCATAAGTCAGAGTCTAAGAGGTCTGTATTCGCACTTGCTTTTTAGGTTCACCAATTTAAAAAACAAACGCCACTGAACTTCAGTCCAGTGGCGTTTTTATATTGGCAGCGTTATTATGCGTTAATAAGTTTTGAGTAGTTCTTAACCAAACATACGTTGGCTGTTTTCTTCAAACTCGTTGATAACAACGGTCTCTGCACGTTTGAAGAAGTTAAAATCTGTTGCCGTTGCGCTGGTGTAAGCGCCCATCATACGGCCGATGATCAAATCACCGTTTTCCAGTTTTGGTAGCATCACATTTTCTGCTATCACATCGATGCTGTCGCAGGTTGGGCCCGACAATACACTCGGTAGGTATTCACCTTCCTGTTTCAATGTCACAATTGGGTACTGTGCATCGTCAAACATCAGACCGCTGAATGAACCGTAGATACCGTCATCCAGGTAGTACCAAATTTGCCCGTCACGCTCTGCTTGACCCATGACCGATGCAACACTGGTGACTGCTTCTGCAACAATAAAGCGTCCTGGTTCAGCAATCACTTGAACGGTTTCTGGTAATTCGTTTAGCGCTTCGTTAATCGGTACGCAGAACTCACCAATTGGCATTACATTCTCAGTGTATTCCACAGGGAAGCCACCACCGATATCAAGTGTGCTCAATGCTGGTAAACCACGCGATACGACATCGTCCATCACTTGTTTACAAGTGCGGATAGCATCGACGTATTTTTGAGGATTCATCGTTTGTGAACCTACATGGAACGATAGACCCTTAATACGAATATTCCACTCTTTTGCTGTTTCGATGATGTTCAGTGCCTGCTCTGGTGTGCAGCCAAATTTTTTCGATAAATCCGCGAATACTTCTGAGTTACGGAAGCTCAAACGAACAAGCAGTTCAACGTCATGGTTGTAAGCTTTGAATTTTTCCAATTCATTTAAGTTATCAACCACAAACACATTACAGCCATACGCAAGCGCATCACGGATATCACGATCACGTTTGATAGGGTGAGTGTGAATAGTACGTTCTGCTGGTACGCCTTGTTGTTTCACCAAATCTACTTCACCAGACGTCGCCAAGTCGAAACTTGCGCCTTCTTCCAATAGGGTATTGACCACTGTTGGGTGAGGTAGCGGTTTAAGCGCAAAATGCAGAGTGACATTCGGCAATGCTTGGCTTAGGGCGCGGTAATTTTTACGAACAATATTGCAGTCCAGCATCAATAAAGGTGCACCAAGTTGTGCAACCGCAGTTTCGATAAGATCGACTGTCTCAGCAGGTAGAGCCGGAGAAGAAAAAGATTGAAAACCCAATACAGACGCAGAATTAGCCATAGCAAACCTCCAAGTTAAGTAGGCACTTTTCATGGGCATTGTGATGAAAAGTGGAGCGTCAATAAAAGCGGGGTTACCGCCGTCAAAGAAACTCTTGGATAGTTGCTCTATCGCCTTGCCACAAAACAGCTGTGATGTACTCGGATTGGCTATCATCAAGAAGCAGCGCGATATTAAGGTCATAAGTTTTCACGCGCAA
Organism: Vibrio sp. YIC-376; assembly: GCF_052353105.1. Classification (NCBI taxonomy): domain Bacteria; kingdom Pseudomonadati; phylum Pseudomonadota; class Gammaproteobacteria; order Vibrionales; family Vibrionaceae; genus Vibrio; species Vibrio sp. YIC-376. The sequence goes on along the minus strand of NZ_JBBWFK010000003.1, from coordinate 371,676 downwards.
TAAAAAATGCCGCAAATAAAGAAGAAGTTTTTTGTCGTAAAGATAACGATTGCTAATAAATACTTACTCTATGATTTCAATGAACTTATTAAGGATTTGGTTGTGTTTTAATCCACTTCTTGTCACCAATGAAATATCTGAACTGAAATGAAACTCATCAGGGAATAGGGCTCGCATTTGTCCTTTATTACACCAATAATCGGCATAATGTTGTGGTAGAAATCCGATGTAAGTACCTGTAAGTATTAAGAAAGCGATGCCTTCATGGTCGGACGCAGTTGCCGTGCATTTTAGCTTTTGATACAGATCGGTCGCTTCTGTAGACATTTTGTGTCTTGTGATGACGGAATTGGTCTGCTTAAGGCGTTCGATAGCCTGATCGCTTTCAGTAAAGAATGGGTGCTCATGACTGCAATAAAGGCAATAACTTTCGTTATATAAAGTGCGGTAATCGAAGTTATTGCTTTTGTTGTTTGCAGGGAATGCACCAACGTGAAACCGCCCGTCAATTAAGCCTTTTTCTATATCCGCAGGAGAAGACATCGTGATGTTAATATTGATTTTTTCACTCATCTTACGAATGTGCGTTAACGCGCGGGTAATTTTCATGTGAGGCTGCGTGACCAGATTGTTGACCAGTGCGATATTAAGTTCGCCACGCAGCTCATTATTGATTTGGTTTACGTCATTACGAAATTGTTCGATAGAAGCAAGGAGAATGTCGGCAGACTCTAATACCGCCTCCCCTTCGTCGGTCAGGGTGATACCGCCTCTGCCTCTATGACAAAGCTTCATATTCAAGCGTTTTTCAAGGTCACTCATCTGCAAGGATATCGCCGACTTTGTGATGCCAAGAACAGGTTCCGCAGCGGTATAACTACCGCACTCAACCACGGTTTTAAACAGACGAATCAGTTTGATATCAAAATCGGTGATCTGATGGATGATGCTTTTGTTATTATTGTTGAGCTTTTTCATAACTTATGTAAGGTAAATTTATAATCTACTTAACATACTCATGTGGTAAAAATAAGTCCAGTCAATACAAGGACGGTATAACGATGAGTAACTATAAATTTGCACAAGATGGAATCAATCCAGATCTTTCTGCTCATTGGATGGCATTTACTTCCAATAGAAGCTTTCACCAAAACCCACGCATCATCACTCAAGCTCAAGGCTCATGGCTGAAAGATGCCAACGGCCGAGATATTTATGACTCTTTGTCCGGGCTGTGGACATGTGGTGCGGGGCACGGTCGTCAAGAGATCCAAAAAGCGGTGGCCGAACAGTTAGGCACGTTGGATTACTCACCGGCATTTCAATTTGGCCATGAGCTTTCCTTTAAACTGGCGGACAAAATTGTCGAGAAGATGCCTAAAGGACTCGATCATGTGCTTTTTACCGGTTCTGGCTCTGAATGTGCCGACACATCACTCAAATTGGCACGAGCTTACTGGCGTGTAAAAGGCAAAGCGTCGAAAACCAAGTTAATAGGCCGAGCGCGTGGTTATCATGGCGTTAACTTTGGTGGAACCAGCCTAGGCGGCATTGGCGGTAATAGAAAAACCTTTGGCCAGTTAGTCGATGCTGACCATATACCCCACACTCTGCAACCCGATTTAGCTTTTACAAAAGGCTGCGCGGAAACGGGTGGTGAAGAACTCGCGAATGAGTTTTTGAAACTCATCGAACTTCATGACGCCTCGAATATTGCCGCAATTATAGTTGAACCCATGTCAGGCTCTGCGGGCGTGATTGTGCCACCAAAAGGTTACCTACAGCGTTTGCGCGAAATTTGTGATCAGCATGACATCCTGCTGATTTTTGATGAAGTTATCACGGCCTACGGACGCATGGGATGCTGGAGTGGTGCTGAGTATTTCGGCGTGACGCCAGATATCATGAACACGGCTAAGCAACTGACCAACGGCGCTATCCCTATGGGCGCGGTGATCTCTTCTCATGAGATCTATCAGGCCTTTATGGAGCAGGATTTACCTTCTCACATGGTCGAATTTGCACATGGCTACACGTACTCCGCGCATCCGGTCGCATGTGCCGCAGGTCTAGCTACACTGGATCTGTTAGAAAAAGACTCGCTGATTCAGCAGTCACACGAACTTGCGCCTATATTCGAAAGCAAGCTGCATGCGATCCAAGGGGCGAACCATGTTATCGACATCCGAAACTGTGGTTTAGCTGGCGCAATTCAGATCGCACCAAGAGACAATGATCCAACCATTCGACCGTTCGAATGTACATTATCTCTGTGGGAAAAAGGATTTTATGTTCGCTCAGGCGGAGACACGATTCAATTTGGTCCGACGTTTAATGCCAAAGCTGATGACCTTGAGCGTTTATTTGACGCGGTTTACGAAACACTGAATCAACTAAATTAAAAATCAAGAAAAGGAAGTCAAAGCATGGACGTTATTTCGCATTTTATTGCCGGCGACAAATTCTCACATTCAGGTTCAACGATTGATGTTTACAACCCAGCAACTGGCGAGCCGATTCGTCAGGTTGAAATGGGAAGCGCAGAAACGGTTTTTTTAGCGATAGAGGCGGCGAAACACGCATACCCAACGTGGAGCAAAACGCCTCCTCTGAAAAGAGCGCGAATCATGTTTGCGTTTAAAGATCTATTAGAAGAGAACCAAGACCAAATCGCGCGTTTGATCAGTGAAGAACATGGTAAGACGATAGAAGACTCATTAGGCGAGCTTCAGCGTGGTATCGAGAATGTTGAATACGCTTGTGGCGCGCCAGAGCTATTGAAAGGCGAATACACAAGAGGAACTGGACCGGGTATCAACGCGTGGAGTGATCACAAGCCTGTAGGTATCGTTGCCGGTATCACGCCATTTAACTTCCCAGCGATGGTACCACTTTGGATGTATCCACTTGCGATTGTGTGCGGTAACTGTTTCATTCTTAAGCCGTCTGAGAAGGTGCCAGCTTCAACCCTGTTCATTGTTGAACTATTACATAAAGCAGGGCTGCCAAGCGGTGTACTCAACGTTGTTAATGGTGGCAAAGAGGTCGTCAACGCATTAATCGAAGCACCAGAAGTGAAAGCGATGAGTTTCGTCGGCTCAACACCTGTTGCTGAATATATTTATGCAGAAGGCACTAAGCGCGGCAAACGTGTACAGGCCCTTGGCGGAGCTAAAAACCACGCGATCATCATGCCGGATGCAGAAGTATCGAGCACAGTTAACTCACTCATGGGTGCGGCCTTTGGCTCGTGTGGTGAGCGCTGCATGGCGATTTCTGTTGCCGTGTGTGTTGGTGATGAAGTGGCAGATAATCTGGTTAAAGAACTGACTCCCCTGATTCAAGAACTGCGAGTTGGTGCCTATACACAAGATTCAGTTGATATGGGGCCAGTGATTGCCAAAGAGCATCTTGAGAAGATTTGTGGTTATATTGCGAGTGGTGTTGAGGCGGGTGCTGAGTTAGTCGTGGATGGTCGAGGTCTTTCTGTTCCTGACTTCTCTACCGGCTACTTTATTGGCGGCAGCTTGTTCGATAACGTCACTCCAGACATGAAGATTTACACCGATGAAATCTTTGGTCCTGTGCTCTGTGTAGTGCGTGTGAAGTCCCTTGAAGAAGGTATTCAGCTCATTAACGAACACGAGTTCGGTAACGGGACGTGTATCTTTACACGCGATGGTGAAACTGCAGAGATATTCTGTGACGAAGTTGAAGCGGGGATGGTCGGTGTCAACGTACCGCTTCCGGTTCCAGTGGCTTATCACAGCTTTGGTGGATGGAAACGTTCGTTATTCGGCGATCTTCATGCTTACGGTCCTGACGGTGTGCGTTTTTATACTCGACGCAAATCCATTACTCAGAAATGGCCAAAGCCGCAAAACAACGAAACCGCGCAATTTGCATTCCCAAGCAATAAATAGCACTCAATTCCTTGGCTAATTCACATTTCCCCTAGCTCTTGCGCTGGGGGAAATGTGTTTGGTTAACAAGTGCTAATCTAGTCTTGCTTAGAATAGGTTCATGCTTTTAGACAGGTTGTGCCAACGTTTTACGCGTTGCTGACTGTTAGGATTCTGCTGGGCAATTCTGTGCACCAGCATATTTGCTGCCATGACGATTCCCCAGGTCGATTCCAGAAATAACCCCGCTTTAGATTTGGTGTGGCAGACGTGAGGTGTGAAGTCTTCCGCCCAATAACAGAATTCATCGGTGATGATGACGATCTGAATACCGCGCTTCTTGGCCTCTTCACATAGCTTTTTCGTTTCAGCTGCGTACGGGACGATATCCAGCACAACCAGTACATCGTAGCCTTTTTTGTTCGCGGGCTGTATTTCCATTCCCAGCCATTCTGCGAGCATCCCGTCGTGGGCAGAGAGGTATTGAACATTGTCCCGTGCAAAAGAAAGCCTCCGGGTAATGTCCTCAGCCGTCCCTCTGATTGACTGAAAACCTGTTACATACACTTTTTGTGCGGCACTGACACAGCCAACCAGTCCATCCCAGGTTGCGGTACCAAACTGCTCATAGAGCCGCATCAAAGCTTGCATGTCGTTCTTCATATGCTCTTGATAAAAGCTATCAATTGGAATATCAGCATCGCTGTTGTATTTGTTCTCGATATGCTCTTTTTTTACTTCATCTTTTAAAGACGAAATGCCGTGATATCCCGCTTTCTTTAAAAAACGGCTGACGGTTATCTGGCTGACTGCTGCTTTTTCTGCAATAGATACCCCGGTTTCAAAACTGATCTGCTCCAGATTTAGCAAGATATACTGCGCTACTCTTGCTTCGGAAACAGAAAGTTTGGGTATCAATGACTTTAACTTTTGTGCGGTTGCCGAGGTTACAATGTCTGACGGATTACTAAATGTATGAACCATAACACTTCCTTGTGTTTAGATGCACTTATGTGGGGCGGCGTTGCCCTGTGACGGTGCTTTAACTAGCCGTTTTAACTCAAATTTTTGGCTATTTTCTATACTGGCGTCTCTAACTTACTGTTTATCAGACGCTTATTAATATGTTACATGAATAACATATCATGATATTGAAATAAACATGCCAATGTAAAAGAATTGTTACTGACATCGAAACGATGATTTAGTGGATTAAAAGAGTTTTAAACAGCTTGCTTTAAACACATGGAAGGTGGATACATGAAGGCATTAAATGTTAATAGTTACACCCGCTTAATAAATCGAAAAACAATGGCAGCAGCAATCGCAACGGTGGGATTAGGGATATCTCAACAAGCCGTCTCTGCGGAGGCGCTTAAGCTATACAACTGGGGCGATTACATCAACCCTGCCGTTCTTGAAGAATTTACCAAACAAACGGGTATCGAAGTCAGTATTGATACCTATACCTCCAACGAAGAAATGTTAGCGAAATTGCAAGCTGGCGCGACAGGGTACGATATCGTATTTCCCTCTGTTCACATGCAAGACATCATGTTTCAGCTTAACCTTCTGGAGAAAACGGATATTAACCAAACTGCCGGTTTTTCACATATCGATACCAGTTTCTTAAACGCGAAATCAGACCCTAAAGGTGAATACTGCTTACCATATGCGTGGGGTACGGTCGGTATTCTTTATAACAAGAAACAGGTCAGCTCCATCGAGTCGTGGGAACAGTTCTTCGAGCTGCCAAAAGAGGGTAAGAAAATCGCAATGCTGGATGACATGCGTGAAGTTATCGGCATTGGTTTGATAGAGCAGGGAAAGAGCGTGAACTCGACAGATCGTGATGATCTGAAAAAGGCGCAAGAGTTCATCATTAAACAAAAACCTTATATCTCTTCATTTACGTATGACAGCGCGCCGTTGGTACAGTCGGGTGATATCGCTGCTGCGCAATGGTATGTCGGTGCAATGTTATACGTATTCCAAACGCCGGACGAGCTTGGTTACGTCATCCCTAAAGAGGGGGCGACCATGTATCAGGAAAACATGTGTGTACTTAAGTCGGCACCGAACAAGAGCAATGCGAAAAAGTTCTTAGAGTTCTTCACTCAGCCTGAAATTGCCGCACTGAATACCAAGCAGCAAATGAACGGCTCCGTTAACAAAGATGCGATAGCACTTCTTCCTGAATACATTCGAGATAATCCAAACATCAACCCAACAGCTGAAGTTCGTTCAAAGCTGCAACTCTTTGCTGAACTAGGCAAAGACATCAAGCTGTATGATCGTGTTTGGACCAAGATCCGCACTCACTAATTAACTCAAAATACGGGCTTATCTCCTGAGCCCGTGCTCAACTATTGTAAATGGTGACTCAGATGTCAGATTCTCTATCCGAAGAATACATTCGTATACGCCGTGGCTATCGTCAGTTTACTACGCCTGAGGGCAGTGTGATTAAAGCGCTCGATGGGGTTGATATCGCCATCGCGCGAAAAGAGTTCATCACTTTGTTAGGCCCATCGGGTTGTGGCAAAACCACATTGCTGAAAATTATTGCCGGGTTTGAAAGTTTAGATAAAGGTGACGTGTTAATTGATAACGAGTCCATCGTTAAACTCCCTGCTCACAAACGTCCAGTGAACACCGTCTTTCAGTCGTATGCGCTATTTCCGCATATGACCATCAAAGACAATGTCGGCTACGGACTAGATGTTGCCAAAGTCAAAAAAGATGAACGTAATCAGCGCGTCAAAGAGGCGCTGGAAATGGTTGGCCTCAGCGGGACTGAAAAGCGCGTACCGTCGCAGCTTTCCGGAGGCCAGCAACAACGCGTCGCTCTGGCGCGCGCTATTATCAATCGCCCTAAACTTTTGTTGCTCGATGAACCGTTATCTGCGTTGGATAAGAACCTGCGACTGAAGATGCAACTAGAGCTTAAACGTTTGCAGGCCGAGCTCGGTATTTGCTTTGTTTTTGTTACACACGATCAGGAAGAAGCCTTGACCATGTCAGATCGTATCGTCGTGCTCAACGGCGGTAAGGTCCAGCAGATGGGGACGCCAGATGAAATCTACCATACGCCTAAAAATAAATTCGTTGCGACATTTATCGGCGAAAGTAATTTATTTAACGGTAAGGTGATTTTGGTAGAGAACCACGTAGCGGTTGTCGACTGTGCAGGGGTGAAGATTTTCTGTGAAGCGGATAATTACCACGTTGGCGATCGTGTTGAATTATTGCTGAGACCTGAGCAATTTTCATTGAAACCGGCGCTTGATCAAGGGCTGACTCATGGTATCGATATGACCGTCGACGAAGTCGTTTTCGTCGGTGCCGATTACCAGTTGCATGGTAAATTAGTCAACGGCCAATCCGTCACCGCTTTGGCTCGCCGCAGTGATGGCAGTTATCACGCAGGTGATACAGTGACACTTTATTATCAGGTCAGTGCCCCACATGGGATCAGTTTTGAAAGGAAAACTGAGCGGGAGGTTGCATGAAGCCATCCTCAAAGACGCTCTCCCGAGAACAAGTATCGCTGCTAGTCATGCTGTCCCCGACGTCGATATTTCTGGGCGTGTTTTTTTTAATTCCGCTAATGATCATGCTGACCTACAGCTTTTTGGAGCCGGGGCTTTACGGCGGTGTTGAATGGAGTTTTTACCACTGGAACTACGGCAGAATTCTAGGCTGGGCTGACGGTTTTTATGAAGAGTTCGACATTGTTTATTTGGAGATCTTACTTCGCTCAATTGGCTTAGCTGCTGCAACGGTTATTTGCTCATTAGTGGTTTGCTACCCAGTCGCGTTTTGGATCAGCGGCTTATCACCTAAGATGAAGTCACTGTTTATCTTATTGATAACACTTCCTTTCTTTTCCAGCATGATCGTTCGTTTGTATGCATGGATCCTCATTCTGCGAGACTCCGGTTTCGCCAATCAATTTTTAGAGTGGACAGGCGTTATCTCTGAGCCTTTGAGCATCATGTATTCAGGTACCGCTGTGATCATTGGCATGGTTTACATTTTTGTGCCGTTCATGTTCCTGCCTATCTACTCAAGTGTTGAGAAGCTAGACACAAGGCTGATTCAGGCGTCTGAAGATCTTGGAGCAACGCCATTTACAACTTTTCGCAAAGTGATATTTCCGCTGACGCTGCCAGGCATTATGGCGGGCAGTGTGTTGGTATTTATTCCGAGTTTAGGCAATTTCGTTATTCCTGAGCTATTTGGCGGTGCCAAGGTCCTGATGATTGGCAATATGGTCGAGCAGCAATTCCTCTACGCGAGAAACTGGCCATTTGGTGCCGCGTTATCGATGATTATCACGCTGTTTATGTTGGTGTTACTAAGCGTGTTTTTCTATCGGATTAACCGCTCTCCGGCAAACCAGTAAGGAAATAGTATGCAAGGGAACTCGATGTTTAAAAGGATCTTATCGACTTACAGTTTACTGTTTTTTGTTTTTCTCTATGCCCCAGTCATTTTGATTGTGGTGTATTCCTTCAACGCTAACCCTGTAAACATCATGAACTGGGAAGGTGCGAGTTTGGACTGGTACCGAATCATGTTTGGCTTGGAGACAGAAATGCAATTGCCGGACACGTATATTGATTCAACCGGGCAACTGCTGAATGCACTAAAAAACAGTTTAGTCGTCGCAAGCAGTGCAACCGTAATCTCCACTGTATTAGGCACCATGGTTGCGCTCGCATTAGCGCAATTTCGCTTCAAACTGCAGCCGTTTTATAAAATGTTAATGCACGTTCCTATGGTGATGCCAGACATCGTGCTGGGAATTGCGCTGCTGATATTTTTCATCGGTTCAGGTCTGACTCTCGGCTCTACGACCATTGTTATCGGCCATTGTACGTTCTTAATCAGTTATGTCTTTATCGTTGTCAGTTCACGACTGGCAGGGATGGACCCGTTATTAGAAAGTGCGTCTGCCGATTTAGGTGCCAATGAATGGCAAACATTTAAACGCGTTACTTTGCCTTTAATTCTGCCCGGTGTGATTGGTGGCGCTTTACTCAGTTTCATCATCTCTATTGATGATGTGGTGATCACTTACTTTATCAGTGGTACGGATTCGACCACTTTGCCTGTGTACATACTCAGCATGATCCGAAAAGGAATTAAACCGGAAATCAATGCTATAGCGACGCTAATGCTGCTGTTCTCATTAGTTATCGCTTATGTGGGCATCTACTTTAAATCTAAGAAAAGCTCAATATAAGGATATGGAGTTTAGATATGACGAGAAAACTCAGAGCTAGAGAGCTAGGTCTTCCGTTTCCTGGTGTGACTGGTGCGAACAACGCGATTACCGACGTTTCTGGAGTGTTGGTTGGCTATAAGACCCTGCTCAAAGATGATCCTGACTCACCAGTACGAACTGGGGTAACAGCGATATTGCCTCGCGGATACTCAAAGACTCCGCAGCCAGTTTGGGCGGGAAGCTATGCACTGAATGGCAATGGCGAAATGACCGGAACTCACTGGATTCAGGACGGCGGTTATTTTTGTGGGCCACTGATGATCACGAATACTCATGGTGTCGGGATCACTCATCATGCTGCGGTAAAGTGGATGGTGAATCATTACAAAGATGCCTGGGCAGACAATCATTTATGGGCAATGCCCGTTGTCGCAGAAACTTATGATGGTGTTCTTAATGACATCAATGCAATGCACGTAACAGAGCAAGATGCGTTTGATGCGTTAGAAAGCGCCCAAGATGGTGTGATTGCCGAAGGCAATGTGGGTGGTGGTACAGGCATGATCGCCTACGGTTTTAAAGGCGGTACGGGGACGTCTTCCCGAGTAGTCAAAGTGGGTGACGATAGCTATACCGTCGCAGCGCTTGTCCAGGCTAATCACGGAATTCGTCCTTGGTTTAATGTGCTGGGTGTGCCTATCGGGAAATACATGCAAGATGAGATGATGCCTGAAGAGAAAGAGATGGGGTCAATCATCGTGATACTTGCCACGGATGCACCGATGCTCCCTCATCAACTGAAACGCATGGCTAAGCGCGCGGCAATTGGCATTGGTAGAAATGGCTCACCGGGCGGCAATAACTCGGGCGATATCTTTTTGGCGTTCAGTACCGCGAACCAACAAGATTTGCCTCAGTTGTCAGGACATTACGCGTCAATGACGTGTGTGAACGATGAGCTGTTTGACGATTTCTACATGGCTGCGGTTCAGGCTGTTGAGGAGTCGGTGGTCAATGCCATGGTCGCGGCTGAAGACGTAACGACGTTTAAACCAGCAGGTTACAACTGCAAGGCCATCGATACGGGGGAGCTGGTTAAGCACGTCGATCGATTTTTTAGTGTGTAGCCTTGCTATTGATTGATGTTTAACAAGCAACCCAATTAAAGAGCCTTTGACGAGAACGCTCCGTTGTAGTCAAAGGCTCTTTTTATTTATGTGGTGATGCGGAGAACTAAATTGGTTCTCCTGCTTCATCTTCCTCGACGATGTCTGTTTCTAAGTTGGCTTCCGCTAGCCAGCGCTGCATGGTTTCGCTATGCAGCACTTTTTGCTGATATTGGGTCGCTTTTTCTGACAGTGTGATGCCGTAAGTGAGTGTGCGCAATACAACCGGTGCGTACATGGCGTCTGCAATTGACCATTCTCCAAAGAGCCAGCCTCCCGGGTACTGTTCCATTTGCTCTGACCAGATTTGATCAATCCGTGCGATGTCTTTAAGTGCTTCTTGACTCAAAGATACCGTTCTCTTGGCGCGACAGTTCATTGGCATTTCGTTACGTAGTGCCATAAATCCAGAATGCATTTCCGCTGAAATTGCACGCGCTCTGGCTCGCTCTGACTGATGTTGTGGCCATGCTTTTCCATTCAGGTAAGCTTCGTTAACGTATTCGAGAATCGCCAGTGAGTCCCAGACCGTAACGTCGTCACAAACCAGTGTCGGAACCTTGGCGGTTGGTGTAATACCCTCTAACGTTTTGTAGAAATCATCGGTGAACAGTTTGATCTTTTTGATTTCAACATCGATGTCATATTGCATAAAGATAAGCCATGCACGCAATGACCAGCTCGAGTAGTTTTGATTGCCGATGTAAAGTTTCATCAATACTTCCTTGTTTTTTCAGCACTTATAAGGAACATTTACGGTAACGGATTGTTTTATCGAAAACTAACGGATAGTTTTGATAGGACACATTAATAAAACCGATAGATAAGCTTAGTATGGATATTGATGCTTTAAAAAGTCTTCTCGCGTTTGCAGATACTGGTAGCTTTACCCGGGCAGCGAAGCAAATTAACCGAACTCAGTCTGCGTTTAGTGCCCAGATGCGCAAGTTGGAAGATGAACTGAACATTCGTCTGTTCGTCAAAGAAGGGCGTAACCTTGTGCTGAGTGAAGCCGGACTCGCATTACGAGCTCATGCTGAGCAGTTAGTCACTTTACACAATCATGCGGTTAATCAGGTGAGTCGTTATCAGGATAAGCTGCCACTCAGGCTAGGTTGTCCGGAAGATTACAACGACGCCATTCTGCCAAAAGTTATTGGTATCCTGAAACAAGCAGAACCCACATGTTCCATTCAAGTGTTTAGCCAGCCTAGTGTCACACTGCGAGAGTGGCTGGATGAAGGTAAAATTGATGCAGCCATACTGACGCGTTCTGCTGATAGCGAAGAAGGACACTGGCTTGCCCACGATAAAGGTGTTTGGATTGCCAATCAGGATTACCAAATGGATAAGACTAAGCCTTTACCACTCGCGCTTTTCCAGCCAGATTGCAAATACCATGCAGCGGCAATTGATGGGTTAACGAAAAGGGGCATCTCTTACCAGCTTTTAGCGTGTTGTAATACCGCGTCAGCTCAAAGGGCTATAGTCAGAGAAGGACTGGCAATTGGTGCGATGGGGCGTTTAAGCGTCTCAAGCGACCTGCAAATTCTAGCGAATATGCCACCATTGCCTGCTGTCGATATTGTGCTCGTTTCCGGAGTGAATCCACACCCATTACTCAGCTCTTTTGATCTGGCTTCCGCCAACTTTTCAATGGTGGATTAACCTAATGTATAGGAGTGTTTAGAAAAGCATTAACGCTGGTACAGCAATAGCTGCGTTAATGCTTATTCTGAATTAATGACCAAGTTTCAGCATGACTACACCAGACAAAATCAGCATAATGCCAATGTAGCGCACCATTGAAGTCGGATCTCCGTAGAAATAAACGCCGACAAGAAATGTCCCTGCAGCGCCAATGCCAGTCCAGACCGCATAGGCTGTACCCATAGGGATCACACGTTGTGCCGCAAATAACAGTGCACCACTGATCGCCATGAATAGTATCGCCATTGATATCCCTAATACCTTGTGCCCTGACTGAGCAACTTTCAATCCAACCGGCCATCCAATTTCCGTAAGACCAGCTAAAAGCAGATATAACCAGCTCATAATTTCCACCTAATTGGGTATAAAAACATTTGCGGGTCATGGTATCTGTTATTACGATAGATAAAAGTTAATAACTATCGAATTTTTTCATATGTTGAGTTTGGAACAAGTCAGGATGTTAGTCCTCTCTGCTGAGCTGGGATCATTTTCCGCATGTGCAAGGAAAATGGGCAAGGTTCAATCTGCAGTGAGCCATGGTATCAGTACGTTAGAGATCGACTTGGGAGTCGAACTGTTTGACCGTTCGGCCAGAAGCCCAAAGCTGACTCCGGCGGGAGAGCGTTTAATCCGCAGTGCGAAAAACCTGTTAGCTCAGGCGGACGAGTTTGAGAAAATCGCTCAATCTATTGAGAATCAGGAAGAAAGCCAGTTAACGATCGCTATAGATGACGGTGTATATAGCCCTAAATTAGCTGATCTATTTAAACGTTTAGATAGACAGTTTCCCACTATTCAGATTGATGTATTGAGTTTAGCCTCTGGTGATATTTCCACTGAAGTTGCAAATGGTGATGTGGATATCGGTGTGATGTTTACCGAGATCGAAGTGCTAAAGCAGGTCGACTTCTGTTATGTGGGGAGTATTGATTACCTACCGGTTTGTCATCCGGATTACCCGCTTGCGGATATTGAGGTTGAACTGCAATCTGATTTGGCGCCATTTCGCCAACTGGCAATTCGAGGGAAATCAAAAGTAGAATCGCAGGCATTGATCAGCATTGCACCAAAAGTTTGGTGGAGTTCAAGTCATTACAGTGCTCTGGAGTTAGTTAAGCAGCAGGTAGGCTGGGCTTATTTGCCTTCATTTTTGGTGAATGACTTAATAGACTCTGGTGAACTCCATAAAATTAAAGTGGCTTTTGACCATAAACCCTGGAACGCTCCCGTCGATTTAGTGTTTAAAAAAGGCAGAATGAATGGACCAGTATTTCAGTGGTTATTCGATGAACTCAAACAAATATTCACACCTACAACATAAACGGTGGTGAAAGGGGGAGAATCGCTGACTCCCGATGGCGCTCGGGCATATAGGAAAGTTCGCGAAGCTTAATTGATTCATATCAATGATATTGTTCAGAAAAATTGATGGAGTTGATTAATCCTTTGAGCTGATAATAGCCGTTGCAGATCTCTATAGTGAGTATTATTAGACTCAAAAGGGCAGTGGTTATGGGTGAATTAATGAATTTTATCGATAGAGTATTGGCGAAACCCGATCTGGGTAAATTAGTGTTACGTGTCAGTTTTGCATTTCTATTTTTATTACACGGCATCCACAAAGTTATCGGCGGTACGGATTTTATACAGGGCCTGTTAGTGGACCATGGTTTACCCGCTTTTATCGCTTATGGGGTCTACTTAGGTGAGGTTGTTGCACCAGTATTGATGATTATTGGTGTTTACACTCGTTTGGCTTCAGTGGTTGTTGCCGGCACCTGTTTAATGGTTATTTACCTTCTAAACATGGGAGATTTGTTCACCTTAAATAAGTTTGGTGCATGGGCGGTTGAAGGCATTGGCGTGTATCTGTTTGCCTCAATTGCGATCATATTTCTTGGCTCAGGAAAGTACGCAATAAAGCCGGACGCATAGTTAAATTTTTTCTCCAAAGTTCTCAATAACGCCGGGCATCTGCCCGGTGTTATTAATTCTATCAAATGCTTTAAATATTTATTCTAACAATAAATATTTAAGGGCATCTGCGTTACCTTCCTTTCTATCGTTATCGCTTCCAACAAACTATCTTGGCCCAAAACGGTTAACACGCTTTAAATGAGGCGACTACACTGTATTAATGTAGAAATTTGGACTTTAAGTAATATCGTAGATTTCAAGGAATCAATATGGCGACTAACCGATCCAGAAGATTGAGAAAAAAGCTTTATGTCGATGAGTTTAAAGTTTTAGGCTTTGCATTTTTTTGTCACCTGCACGTAAAGCAAGCAGCGGAATGTGATCAAATTATCGATGATTTCTTGTCGTTTATCGAAGAGCGAGGCTTAGTGATGGGCGGTGGAGCTGACCTGACATCCTTTGATGGCTTCATTGTCCCGGAGCGCCGCTACGATTCATCCTCAGAAGAGGATCGTTTGGCAGTTGAACAATGGCTAACCGAGCACAGCGGGTGCTCTGATGTTGAAGTCGGGCCATTAGTCGACGCCAACCAACCTGAGTGAATAAGTGAGCAGGGAGACGATAAATGAGCAAGGATATCGTATTGATACGCGGGCTTTTTCGTGGTCAATATCATTGGGGAGAATTTTCACAGCTACTGAATGAGCTTCTTCCTGACCAGAGAGTGATCGCCGTGGACATTCCTGGTACTGGTGCGCTTTCCGGAGACAAGTCGCCATGTTCTATTGAGGAAATGGTTGAGAGCATACGATTTCAACTAGCCTCAAATGTTCAGGTCGATATCATCGCCATTTCCATGGGAGGTATGATTGCGCTGAAGTGGGCAGAATTGTATCCCGATCAGGTAAGGCGGGTGATTTGTATCAATACCAGCAGTCGGGGCGTAAGCCCGTTTTACCAACGATTAAAGCCCGCGAACTACCTCAACATCATTCAAGCCTTACTTTCTGGCCCAGAGAAAAAAGAGTCCATCATTTATTCAATGGTTTCGAATCAGCCGTTAAGCCAAAAAGTTATTGATGATTGGGTGATGCTTGGCAAGTTATATCCAACGACAACCATGAATTTTTTGCGTCAGTTATTCGCAGCCATTATGTTCAAAGCGAAACGTCCGAACAATGAAATACTGTTTATCTCTTCACTCGAAGATTCGCTGGTCAGTAATATTGCTACTCAATCACTTGCTCAAGTTTGGGACATGCCGATCATATATAACCACGGTGATGGTCACGATATCCCTTTAGATAATCCAGAATGGCTAGCTTATAAAGTGATTCGATATTTAAAGCTGGATGAAGGACAACAAAACGCCACCGTACGTTAGGTGACGTTTATGTTTATTTTCAGTATTAAGAGCTCATTGACTGAGCGATCATGGATTCTAACCAGTGTAAGCTGGTAGTAGTCCGATCATAGCCATAAAGTGGAACGCGGCAGTAAGTACACCAAAAGCGATGACGCCCATCAACATAGGTTGACCACCTGGCGCTCTAAAGCCCCCTTTAGTGCCACTTTCTTTGCGTGCTTTTTTAACCAATAGTGCAGGTACAATACAGGTCCATACCGTTGCGGCTGCGCCAGCATAACCAATGGCACTGACAAAGCCAAACGGAGCGATAACGGATAAAACCAGAGGCGGTACAAAAGTAACAGCCCATGTTTTAGCTCGTCCAGTACGGTTGTCTTCAAACTTAAATAGATCCGCCAAGAAATCAAAGACTCCCAGACCTACGCCGATGAAGGATGACAGAATCGCAGCCATTGAAAAGCTGTTGATCGCCTGACTTACTTTTTCTGATTCAATCACAGAACTCAGGGCACCTAACAGTGCATCGACGTTACCACCTTGTTGAATAACAGGGCCAAAATTAACGCGAGGCAAATTACCAAAGATGCTTGTGAGCCATAACAAATACAGAGCCGAAGCGATGACAGTACCGCCCAGAATCGCATATTTAGCTTTGCGTTCTTCACCGTAATAGGCACGCATAGAGGCAACGGAGTGGTGGTAACCAAATGAAGTTAGAGCAACGGGTAATACTGCCATAGCGTAGGGTGCGTATTGTGATTCCTGACTGATCGTATCCAACAAGATAGAAGTATCAATATTTGCGGCCAGACCAGATATACCAAATACAAAGCTTAGTATCATGAAGAGAATCAACAGAACTGAGATTCTGTCTACTGCCCGGGTCGAATGCCACACAAAAGCAGAAAAGATCGCAACAAAAATAACTGAAGCGCTTTTACTATCGATATCAAGCAAGCTCTGAATAATTAATCCGGAAGAGGTAATATAGGCATAAAGTAAAATGCCACCAACAAAATACACCGTCAGGTTATTAATAAAATTAATTTTTTTACCAAGAAGCTCTTTTGTAACAGTATTAAAAGAGACTTTTAAATCATATTCCTTGAAAGCTTCTAACAGCATCCATCCAGATATAGTCATCACTACCATGGTTAATAAAATGGCTAGAATTGACCATACTGTCCACGCACCAGCACTTGCACTCGGTAGGCCAAGCATACCTGCACCGACACATACACTGGCAATAATACAAGAGCCACCAACTAAAGATGGGGTTTTATTCATTATGCTAATCCTTTATCAAAATAAATAAAAAGCGCAACCGGCTTAGCTGCGCTTAAATTTTAATATTTATGCAGTTGCTACTACGTTCACTGATGCAGTTTCAACTTTGGAATCGACTTCTTTTAGTCGTGCCGTAAAGTGACGTAAAACTTCTGGTTCATAAGTAAAGTCCAGACCTTTAACGTTCGAGGCATTTTCTTTGACCGCTTTGAATGCTTCGACAATGAAGTCCATATGCGTTTGTGTATACGTAGCGCGAGGGATCGTCAGGCGTAGAAGTTCCGCTGGGCATGGGTGCTGCTTGCCTGTCGCAGGATCTCGGCCAAGTAGAAGGGAACCAATTTCTACTGCGCGGATACCCGCAACTTTATACAGCTCACACGCCAGTGCATGCGCAGGGAATTGTTCTGCAGGAATATGAGGAAGCAATTTGCTTGCATCGACGAAGGCAGCGTGTCCGCCTGCCTGCTGACAGACAATACCAATGTCTTCCAACTTATCTACCAGGTATTGCACTTGGCCGATTCTGTATGCCAGCCAATCCTGACGCATACCATCATAGAGTCCAACCGCAAGGCGCTCCATTGCTCCACCCTCCAGTCCACCGTATGTTGGGAAACCTTCTTGAACGACACACAGAGTGCGACATTCTGTGTATACATCCATCATGGAGTCGTCTTTGAAGCAAAGTAAGCCACCCATTTGTACCATGGCATCTTTCTTTGCTGACATGGCCAGACCATCTGCGTATTTATAGCTTTCCTTGGTAATCTCTTCGATTGACCAGTCACTGTAGCCTGCTTCTCTTTGCTGAATAAAGTAAGCATTCTCCGCAAAACGAGCCGAGTCCATGATCACAGGGATATCGTATTTTTGGCCAATTTCATAAACCGATTTAAGGTTTGAAAGTGACACAGGCTGACCGCCTGCTGAGTTACATGTAATCGTGCTGACAATATACGGTACGTTTTCTGCGCCGACTTCTAAAATTGCCTGCTCTAATTTTTTCAGATCAAAGTTACCTTTGAAGTCTGCTTCGACAGAAGTATCAAAGGCTTCTTTTGTATAGACGTTTTTTGCAACACAACAATTTAGTTGCGTATGACCTTGTGTTGTGTCGAAAAAGTAGTTAGACAGCGCGACCATCTTGCTTCTGTCGAGGCCTTTTTCTTTTTCTCGCTTTTTAATCAGTACCGGAATGTAAATCTGCTCTGCACCACGGCCTTGGTGAGTTGGGATGGTGTATTGATAACCGAAAATATCTTCTACTGCTTTTTGAAGTGTATGGTAACTACGGCTACCGCTGTATGCCTCATCACCACGTAGCATGGCTGCTTGCATCTCTTGCGTAATGGCACCAGTACCACTATCAGTAAGAAGATCGATAAACACATCTTCACTATCAAGAAGAAAAGGGTTCATGCCCGCTTTTAGTATCGCTTCTTCTCTATATTCACGAGTCGTACGTTTTACAGGCTCAATCACTCGAATACGAAATGGTTCAGGTAGGTGTTTAAAGTTTTCCATTTTATTTTCCCTAAAAGATGAATAGTTCTTTGATCGTTTTTGATACATACAGATAGGTTTAAATAAGACTCTGCCTTCCCGAATGCTTAAATTCAGAAATAAACGTAGAGAATAATCAAACGGACTTTTGATATAGGAAAGCAGATATGCTTTCGAATCTGGTCAGATTGAGTTTTCTTGTATCTGTATGCTTTAAATGTTGGGGGTAATTAAATTGGAGGTGCTGTTAATGACTAGCAAACCAATCTAAAACGCACAGTGTTGTGCACCCAATGAGAGGTGTTACTGGGCAGGGAAAAAGAAGGCGATTTTAAAATCTAACGTTATCCAATTACTGATGTGGCTTGTACACAACATACGAAGTTTCCTTGATAGAACTAAGTAAACAAAACAATTTAACTCACAACGTACAGCGTCAACGCTTGGTAAGTTGCTGATGACTCATGCATGAACAATCAGTCATCCATTCATTCAGTATCTAATCTGATACAGCAAAATACGGGCCAATATTTATCTCATTGTTTTATATTGAAATGATTTGTGTTCTTTTCTGGTGGTGTGTAAGTGTTGCACTATTTTGGAACAAGGTTGTTCTTTTTTGAGGCACGACAAATACAGTTAATGAAAAGAGTTGGGTTGCTGGATCTATCGAGTATTCAATCAGATTGAGCTGACGCAACCACACAAATATTTACACCAATTATAAACAGACTGCATGTGACTCCTCACTTAAGACGAAGAACCTTTAATTCAATGCCTTAGATCCTTATTGCTAAATTTGATCAAAAGTAACTTTACTAAAACTGTACCGTACAGTACAGTTTGTGCAGTTCATTCGTTGAGGTATTCATAATGAAAAAGAAAGCCATCGCTTCGTTGCTTGTTTTAGGTTCTCTGCTTGGTGTTGGTTGCAGTTTCTATCAGCCGAATTTGGTTGAGACGGATAACGCTTACGTCCATTCCGATGTGACGGCTATCTCTCCTGAAGTTGCCGGACAAGTCAGCCAGTTACTTGTTGAGGACAACCAATGGGTAAGTAAAGGCACGCCATTATTTTCAATCGATGATGAGGACTTTATTGCCAATAAAGAGATCGCTGAATCCGCTTTAGATGTTGCAAATGCTGCCATTACAGCTAACCAAACTAAAACCGAAATGCAATTGGTGAAAATTGAGCAGGCAAAGCAAAGCATTCATAGCGCGCGAGCAAATTCAGAGCATCAGGCAGCGGAGCTGAATCGTTTGTCAAGTCTGGTGAAAAAGCAATCGGTCAGTAAAAACCAGTTCGAAGCCCAGAAGACGCGCGCTATTGAAGCAAGCAGCAAACTGGAAACGGTTAAGCTGGCGCTAAACGCAGAACAAAAGCAGTACGAAGCGTTGAAAACCGAAAAGAAACAACTTATTGCCCAGAAAAAACGAGCGGAAGCGAACCTGCGTCTTGCCAACATCGCGTTAGAAAGAACGGTGGTAAAAGCGCCATTTGATGGATTTATTGCAGATAGACAAGTTCAGGTTGGTAAGTTTGTTCAGCCTGGTATGGGTCTTATTGTCATGGTTCCGGATTATGTTTGGGTCGAAGCCAACTTCAAAGAAACTCAGTTGGAAAATGTGGTTCAAGGGCAGGAGGTTGAAGTGGTTCTGGATATGTTCCCTGACAAGCCTCTAAATGGTCGAGTTGCTTCTATTACACCTGCAACTGGAGCTCAGTTTAGTTTACTTCCACCACAAAATGCGACGGGTAACTTCGTCAAAGTAGTTCAGCGAGTACCTGTGCGAATCGAGTTAGATATTCCACAAGAGCTGAGAAAACGTATTTATCCGGGGCTCTCTGTGGAGGTAGCGATTAAAACCGAAAAGCAAGGGTAATTTCCGATGAAATCACGTACTCCTTTATTGATATGGGTGCTATTCGCACTTGCCGCGTTTGGCATTAGTTCGGTGATGTTTACTGAGCTTTCGCATGAAATGGCGGCGACGGTAGGGTTATCGCTCGATGAAGTTGCACGGGTAAAAATTGGTATGCTGATCGCTCAAGTTACGGGCTACATATTTGCGTCAATTTTGGTCCGTAACTCGAGTGCTTATCGGCTTTTGGTCACCGCTCTGATCGCAGAGATAGCGGCAAGTATGCTTCTCTATATGCAGTTACCGATTCCATGGTTATTCACACTGACTTGGCTGTGTTGTGGTTTCTTCATGAGTGTATTGCTGGTGGTGGTCAATATCTATTTGCTTGATGTATTTGAGCAGCGCTGGTTACCCGCGATTATTGCACTGACGTTAGTCTTGACTACGTTGGCACCAATGGGGCTCTATCCTTGGCTAATGGCGCAATTGTTAGAAGTGTTTGATTGGTCGTTGTTTTGTGTCGTCGCGGCTTGGTTGTATTTTTCTGCCCTTGTTCTCGCCAGCGTTTATAAACCTGAACCAATAAAAATGGTTGAGAAGCCTAAATCACACTTAGTCGTTTATGTGGTATCAGCATTGGCGGTAGGGTTGAGCGTTTATTTGTTGATGCGAGGCCGTTACTACAACTGGCTTGATTCAACGGTTTTCTTCCAGCTTACTCTGGTAGCGGCCATATTAGGGTTGTGTTTGATTTACCTGTTAACCAAGCGACGCCGATTAAATACCGCATCTACGGAATTACACAACACGCTGAAAACCAACGTCTACATGTATAACGCGTTTCTGGCAGGTTTTGCTGTGATGGCAAGTAATACACTGTTTGTAAACTTTCTTGAGATGGCAATGAACTATAACCACTTAAACGCAGGATATGCCCAGTTGCCTTTCTTCTACGCCATGTTAGGCGGGATGTTGATTAGTGTATCGGTGTTTTATTTACGACGAACATTGGTTGATGCGGTTGTCCCATTGGGTGTATTGATGATCTTACTATCGGTACATAAATTCAGTTTGCTACCAAGTTATGCTGGGGCAGAGTCTTTGCTTGTTCCTATGTTACTGCGTGGTTTCGGTGTAGGGATGTTGAACGTATCTGTGACGATTGCGGTGTTAACCTATTTTAAGGATCACGAACGCCTCGAAGGTATCTGCAATTTTTACTTGTTCCGAACCATAGGTGGGGTTATCGCTGGTGGCTTTTTTTCTGGTGTGATGAATACGCACAGTGCGCAAGCCTCGGGTGAGATTGGACGAACCATAGAACAGACGAGCGATACACTCTCTAGTTACCAACAAGGGCTTGCCAGTACGATTCTGACTAATGGTCATCTACCCAATCCCTCAGTGGGGGCAGGGCAACTCGGTGCTATCGTTAAAGAGCAAGCCACGACGTTGGCATTAAGTAACGCTTTGATAGTCTTTATTTTCTCGGTTGTTGTGCTTGCGCCTATTCTTCTGATTGGCAAGAAAATAGTGGCAAAACGCGAAGCAAGTCAGAAGTAGGGTGCTTTTTAGCTCAGTGAGCGGCCCCGAGAGGCGTAGCTGACTATCTCTGATAGAGCGATAGAAAAGCAGTGACTGCTTTATGGGTGTGGGCAGTCAACTCTTCTTCATTCGGGAACTCAAATCCCATTAAGGCTTTGGTCTGATAGTCGAGTTTGATCAGAGCAAGAAGCTGCCCACAAGCGATGTCTGGATCATCGATACGTAATTGTTGGCTGACGGTGTCTGTCTTTAAAAACTCAATTAAGTGTTGATGAATCCGCATTGGGCTCGTTTGCCAAAATTGTCTCGGTATTGAGTCGTGTTTATAAAAGTCTGCAGAAATAATTCGGTAGAGTGATAGAACCGGATTGGAACAAATGCCGCGTAAATACTTTTTCGCGAAGTCTTCCAAAGTCTCTTGCAGAGACTCTCCGTGTTTTTCTGAAAGTTGGAATGCCGACTCTAAACTAGCTTGCGTGTTATACGATAGGACCTCAATAAACAGCCCTTCCTTATTGGAGAAATAGCGGTATAAAGTCTGTTTTGAGCCGCCGCAAATGGCGACTATTTGATCCAATGACGTGTCTTTGTAACCCTGCTCAATAAAAAGCTCAGTGGCCACTTCAATGATTCGAATTCTTTTCTGTTGCGTGGACGCTCGCATAACAAAACCCAGTTTAAATCAGACTGTTCAGTACAGTACCACTATTAGCGAGGAGAGACACATGTTTTCCTGTCCTAAAGACAAAAAGGCGACTCAAGGCCGCCTCTTAATCTTAATGTCGATAGTATAAAGAAATACGATTACCGTCGATTTCCTGAACGATAAACCGAATCTCATAAATATCGCTTAGTACCGCCTCATCGATGACTTCGTCTACCGTACCCGCTTTTATCACTTCGCCCAGTTTCATCGCGACGATGTGGTCTGAATAACAGGAAGCAAAGTTAATATCGTGAATCACGATAACTACCGCCTTATTCTTCAGTTTGGCTAACTTGTGCAGTGTGCTCATGATATCTACGGAGTGCTTGATATCGAGGTTATTCAGTGGTTCATCAAGAAAAATGTAATCTGTGTCTTGCGCGACGACCATAGCGATGAATGCCATTTGGCGTTGGCCACCAGAAAGTTGGTCAATAAATCGATCTTGTAAATGGTCGATTTCCAGATGCTGCATGGACTCTTCGATGATGCGGTGATCTTCTTCTGCTAAACGTCCCTGAGAGTATGGGAAACGCCCAAATGCGACCAAATCTCGCACCGTAAAACGCATATTGATGTTGTTGGATTGGCGCAAAACAGAGAGGCGTTTTGCTAAATCTTCCGTGTTCCACTGATCGAGTGGTTTGTCACCAATGACGACTGTACCTGCATCACTCTCCGTCAGGCGACTTGCCATGGAAAGCAGGGTACTTTTCCCTGCGCCATTTGGGCCTATAATGCTGGTAACTTTACCTAGTGGAAAAAGGGCATCAGCATTTTTCACCACGTATTTTTCGTTGTATTTTTTGCTTAAACCTTGAATACGGATCATGGGATAAACCTTTAATCGAATTTATTTTTCATAAGCAGCATTAAGAAGTAACCGCCGCCAATAAAGTTGATAATAACGCTGATGGTGGTGTCGAAATCGAACAGGTTTTCGACCACCCATTGGCCGCCAGACAGCAAAACCACTGACAGCACAGAACTGGCGACAATCAGAAGGCGATGCTGGTAGCCGGTAAATATTTGGCGGGTCAGAGCAACAACAATTAAACCAAAGAACAGGATTGGGCCGATAAGTGCTGTGGAGATAGACACCATAAGTGTGATGATGAACATGACCTGCATTGTCAGTTTGTGCGTATCGACACCCAGACTTCTGGCGTTATCAACACCGAGCCACATCACGTCCAGCTTGTGGGCAATACGCATTAAATAAGCACCACACAACAGCAACGGAGCTACACACCAGTACACCAACTCACTGTTGATATTATTAAAGCTGGCAAACATGGAGCCCTGAATGAAGTTAAACTCGTCCGGATCTGTCACCATAGTGAAAAAGCCCGTTATGCTGCTGAACAAACTACTTAGCACGATACCAATGAGTAATAGAGTAAAGATGTTGCGCTGATGACCTCGAAAATAGAAGCTGAACAGCGTCATCGCACACACGATCATGATGCCAGTCGATAAGACAAAGTTGAGTTTACTATTGATGATAAACGCACTCAGACCGCCAAACATCACCACTAATATCACCTGAATCATCACGTACAGCGAATCAAAACCCAGGATTGATGGCGTCAGGATTCGGTTATTGGTAATGGTCTGGAAAATTAACGATGAGGACGCAATCGCTATGGCCGCCAACACGATCGCCAGCACTTTTGGAATGCGGCGAGATAAGAAGAATTGATAGTTGTCAGGCGTTAAGCCTTTACCGATAAACACGGCACAAATTAGTACTGCGATAGCCGCGAGTACCATGACTTTGATGGAATCACGCATTCGCTTTGTCTCTCAGTACCAGATAAATGAAAACAGAACCGCCTAAGATGCTGATGATCATCGAAATTGGGATTTCATAAGGGAAGATAATCAGGCGACCTAAAATGTCACAGGTCAGCACGAGAATCACGCCTGCGAAAGCTGTCCAAGGCAAGTTACGACGCATGTTGTCGCCAATGAATATCGATACTAAGTTCGGCACAATAAGCCCCAGGAAAGGAATCATGCCTACAATCATCACGACAGATGACGATAAGACTGCGACTAAAATTACGCCAATTAACACGATGCGTTGGTAGTTCAAACCGATGTTTTTCGCGAAGCTCTCACCAACGCTTGCTGCGCTGAAGCGGTTGGCGTAGGCGTAAGCCAATATAGATACTGGCAGCGCTAAGTATAAGAACTCGTAGTTACCACGCAGTACAGAAGCGAAATTCGCTACTGTCCAGGAACCAAGCGTCTGCACCAAATCATATTTATACGCGACAAAGGTCGTCATTGAAGAGACCACATTGCCATACATGATGCCAATCAGTGGGACTAAAACCGTGTTCTTAAACTTCAAACGTTGCAGGAAGCGGACAAAAATGACAGTGCCAAGTACAGAAAAAGCGAAGATGGTGAGGAGATGAACCCAGCTACTCATGTCTGCAAAGAAGATCAGAGCGACGATGTAACCGAACATTGCCCAGTCCACAGTGCCCGTGGTGGAAGGGGCGGCAAATCGGTTTTGCACGATTTGTTGCATGATTAATCCGGCGATACTCAACCCTGCTCCGGCCAGGATAATGGCGAGTAATCTAGGCAGGCGACTGACCAAAAGAATGTTCAAACTGTGGCTGTCGCCAGCTAATATCTGCGATAGAGATACGTTTGCTACTCCGACTAACAGGGAAGTACCTGCGAGGACGATGAGCAAAACGAAAGCCAAAATATGATGTAATTTCATAGTGAAGATACAGCTTTATAAATACGACAATGACCTTTCACGCCATGAGCGGAAAGGTCATCTTGAATAGGGTGATTAAAGGGAGATTGCTTAGTTAACAACGACTTGATTAAGCTCTTTAATCATGGTTTGGGTTGAATGGTAGCCACCTGCAGTTAAGTACCAGGCTGCTGGATCAATAAACATGACACGCCCATTTCTCGCGGCTGGTGTAGATTTCACGAGTTCATTATCAAACAGTGCCTTTGCTTTACCGTTACTTTGGCCGATCGCTTGCTCGCGGTCTAGGACCAACAGTACTTCTGGTTGTGCGTCTGCAATGTATTCAAACGAAATCAGGTTGCCGTGTTTACCGGCCACGGATTTCACGTTGTCTGATTTTGATGTTTTAAAACCGGCTTCATCATAAATAAATGAGAATCGGCTGTTCTCACCGAACATTGCCAGGTTGTTGCCGCTGTTAGAAACCGTCAAAGCGCGCGGTGGGTGAGCGGCCACTTTTGCGTGAAGATGATCGATCTGGTCTTGAACATCGGTAATTAGCTTCTCAGCTTGCTGTTCTTTATTGAAAATATCGCCAAGATTACGCCAGTGCTTTTGGGTGGTTTTCCAGTAGTCTGTGTTATCGATTTCGAACATGTAAGTTGGTGCGATGTCCTTGAGATCTTTGTAGCTATCTGCCATTCGCGCTTCTGCGATGATGAGATCAGGCTTGAGCGTAAATAATGTCTCGAAATTCACTTCTTTTACGCTTCCGGTATTCGCCACAGAATCGGCTTTATATTTTTCCAACGTTGCTGGAAGCAGTGTCTTTGGCACACCAACAGGCGTGATTCCAAGAGCATCGATATAATCCAGACTACCGTAGCCCAGCACGACTACACGTTTCGGTACTTCATTAATTTCTACCGAGCCCAAGCTGTGTTGGTAGGTTTTTGCGATTGCCCCCATAGGCGCCAATGCAAGTAGCAAAGTCCCTGTTGCTATACGAAGAGAAGTTTTACCAAACATAATGATTTCCAAAAGGTGCGCATAATCAGCGGGCTACCTGAAAAAGCGACTAAACCATAAAAACGGACCGCAAGGTAAGCTGAAAAGCTATGTTACTAAATTTTCTTAAAAACAAATAAGAATGATTATTGATTGCAGATACGTTAGCAGATAGTCTATATGCAGCAACAGTATTATAAGAATAGTGGGTATTCAAAAAGTGAATTTAGCTCAGGTCGACTTAAACTTATTATTTATTCTCAAGAACTTACTTGAGGAGAAGCATGTATCTAATACCGCAATTTTGCTAAATATGAGTCAACCATCTGTGAGTCGCTCTTTACAAAAGCTCAGAAATTTGTTCAACGATGAACTTCTGGTAAGAACGGCCCACGGTTATGAACTGACACCAAAAGCAGAGGTGATCAAACAAGATTTGAACACGGTACTGACTGGATTAGAAAAGCTGATGTATGGCCAGTCTTTTGTACCGGAAAAGAGCAAGGGTACGATACGCTTCTACGGTTTGGTACCACAGGTCATCATGCTGCTTCCAAGCGTGATTTCGCGCATCAGGGAAGAAGCGCCCAATATGATTGTCGACGTAGACTCTATCCCTAAAAGGCACTTCGATGCTCTGATTACCGGTGACGTGCATTTCGTGCTCTCCACTGCGTCGCCACCAAGCTCGGAGCAAAATCTGTATCGAATGAAAATTGCCAGCCGCGACTATCGATTCCTTATGAGTGAAAATCATCCTTTGGCGAATGTCGAAGAGTTGACCATAGACATGCTACTGGAATGTAACTTTGGCCAGATTTCTCTGCAAGGCGGAAAAACGTTATCGATTAATCACCGATTTGCCGAGCTTGGGGTAGTGGATAAGAACCGGCCACTATCTATCCCACTGCAGCTTTCAAATTTTAATGTTGCACCAACAATCGCCGAGGAAACGGACGTGATTTTTCATTTACCAACACCATTTGCAGAAGGAGCCTGTCTTGGGCGTAGACTGGTGACCAAAACGGTCCCGGAGGAAATTCGTCTCGATAGCGAATCGGTCTATTTGTATTGGCATAAACGATATCATAACGATCCGATGTGCATTTGGGTTAAGTCGTTATTCAAAGAAATATATGGCTCAATTGAAGGTGAATGATTAAATGTTCCATTATTCATAAATTGCATAGTGGTAATTTATTGGCTGGATATAGGGGAACTTGTCTTAGGTAAATAAAACATATTTAATGCGAACCATTATCATTATAAATTTCAATAAGAATAACAGGTTTTAATATGTCTAAGACGATTCTGTTCGCACCGAAACCATTAGCAGTGGCGGTTGCACTATCCACTTCATTTTCAGTATTGGCTGATACTACTGCACCAACCGATGTCGATGAACAGATGGTTGTAACGGCAACACGTACTCAATTGGAGCTGAAAAACGCACCTGCGTCGATGTCTGTCATTACAGCAGAAGATATCGCGAATGACCCAGGTATTACATTGGCAGATATCGTTGCCAACCAAACCAGCGTGGAGGCTGATTACGACAGCACACGTGCGGGACGTCAGCAGATTTCTATCCGTGGTATGGATTCAAAGTACACCCTCATTATGGTGAATGGCCGTCGTATGAGCTCAGCAAGTGCGATCGTTCGTGGTAACGATTTCGACCTTTCTGCAATCCCTATGGATTCGATTGAACGTGTCGAAATTATCCGTGGTCCTATGTCGGCGCTTTACGGTTCTGACGGTATGGGCGGTACGATAAACATCATTACTAAGTCCCCAGAAAATGACTGGAGCTCTCAGCTTAGTTTGGATAACGCCACACCAAATGATAGTAATGGCGGCCAGAAGTACAGCGTTGGATTGACAACGTCAGGTGCGTTGATTGATGACACCTTATTTGCACGATTCTCTGTTTCGCAAACCAGTCGTGACGCATGGCAACCTTACTCAGGTACTAAAACGGTAAGGGGCGTTGATTACGACCGTTCGGAAATTACAGCGTTAGAGGGGCGTGACACGTTGTCGATGTTTGGTACCTTGTCATGGCACTTATCGGAAAATCAGTTTATCGATTTGGACTTAGGGTACAGTGATGACGAGCGTGATACGGTTGCTGAAAGTGCAACGACGATACTTACTTCTAATTCGCGAGTGAAACGTGACAGTCAGGCAATTTCACACTCTGGATTATGGTCTTGGGGGGATACTCAAGTACGATACTCTCGTGAGAATGTGGAAAACGTAGAAGCTGCCAATGATGGGGCGGACTCCATTGAAGAACTGACGCAAATAGTTGAAGCGTCGGCAACGACTTACTTGGGTGAAAGTCATACGCTCACGTTTGGTATGGATTACCAGAACAGCGAACTGACTAACCCAGAAAACATAGTGGGTAACAAAGCGGAAGCCTACCAAGGTGCGTTTTTTGCTCAAGATCAGTGGGAAGTGACAGACACCTTAACCGCAACCATTGGCGGCCGTTTTGATAAACATGAACAATATGGTGAAGAATTCAGCCCACGTATTTACCTGGTGCACCAAACGACAGATTCCCTAGTATTAAAAGGTGGCGTAGGCAAAGCGTTTAAAGCGCCAACTATGACACAAAATAACCCAGACTTTAAGTTGATTAGCTGTAAAGGCAACTGTGATATTGTAGGTAACGAAGACCTTGACGCGGAAACCAGTATTAACTACGAACTTTCTGCGCTGTATAGTGCTCGGAACTGGAATATTGAAACGGCGCTATTCCGCAATGAGGTTGATAACCTGATCGAACAATCCGATGTCTTCTGTGAAACAGGGTCTTGGTCAAGCTCTGTTATGAGCTGTATTGATGAAGATGGAAACGCGATTGATCGTGATATATCGAATCCATACAAATCCTACACCAACGTATCGAAAGCGGTTATCCAGGGCGTAGAAATGTCTGGTAGCGTTCAACTTTCTGAGCAATGGGCAATGTCAGGTAACTACACTTACTTAGATACAGAAGATAAATCGACAGGTGAAGAACTCAATGAGCGCTACAAGCACTCGGCATTCGCTCGCCTGAACTGGTATCCAACCAAAGATCTCGATCTGTTTGCGAGTGTTCGTTACCGTGGTGAGCGTAAAATTGATTCTGAGTTGACTCAAGACGCTTACACGACTTTAGATTTGGGTACGGTATATCAGGTGAATGACTCACTTCGAGTTCGTGCGGGTATTACCAACCTGACAGATGAGAGCGTATCTAAAGCGCTTGAAGATATTGGTTATGTTGAAGCTCCGCGTACTTACTATGTAGGTATGACAGCAAACTTTTAGTCGAATCTAACCAATTAATAAAGGCGTTACAGCACAACTGTAACGCCTTTTTCTTTTTAGCTATTGTACTTAAGTAATGAAAGGGGAAAGGGAATGCTACAAACATCTTGGCTGTTTTGGGCGCTATTGTCTGCGGTTTTTGCGGCACTCACCGCAGTACTGACAAAGCTAGGTGTCGCGAACATTAACTCAGATTTGGCGACCTTTATTCGGACGTGCGTGATTCTCGTTTTGGTCAGTCTGATCGCCTATTCGACTAAGCAGTTTAGTGCGCTTAGTGATATTTCTACTAAAGGCTTTGTATTTTTAGTCTTGTCCGGTTTAGCCACCGGTGCATCATGGCTTTGCTATTTTCGCGCGATGTCTCTAGGGCAAGCCTCCCAAGTGGCGCCAATTGATAAACTCAGTGTGGTGCTGGTGGCCATATTTGGAGTGGTGCTGCTGGGTGAAAAGCTAAGTATGATTAACTGGATGGGGATTGGGTTAATCGCTGTTGGTGTGATTTTGGTCAGTCTGAAAAATTCTTAAACTATCAAAACGAATCCACTTCAGAGTGGATTCGTCAGGCACTGCGATGCTTTTCGTTTATTACTGTTCTTCAGGAAGTGGGGCGTTAAAACCACGCAGTATGTTGGCTAACGTGATTGCAGAAAACAGGGCTATGACAATGGAAAGATGCCAGGCTTGACTCAAACCTAACTGCACCAGCGTCAAGCTGACAAGAGAAGACGTAATCATCTGACCTCCACCAGACATTGCGGCGGCCGAACCTGCTTGCTTCTTATAGGGTTGCATTACCAAAGCTTGTGCGCAGGGTAGCGCAATACCATTACCCAAAATCATCAGCAGTTGGCCCAGCATCAGGTACAAAGGCTCTATAGGGCAGAAAAACAACCAAATTGCAGCGCTGATATGTAGCACTGGGGTACAGAGCAGCATCTTCTTATTGCCAATGATGGGTCTGGCCCGATTACAAATCGTTGTACCACCTAACATTCCGAGGGCAGGGATTAGCGCCCACATCGCGTATTCATCAGAAGTCATGCCGATTTGGTTCTGCATAATAAATGGCATTACCGAAACGGTGGTGATCATCAAGCTAAAATTCATCCAACTGATGCTGGCAAAACTCATAAAGTAACGTGTCGAGAGTAAGTTGCGGTATTGGCGCAACATCGTTTTTGGTGATGGTATCGAAGAGCGATTCGGTATCGTTTCTGTAAAGCGGAAAGCGATAATGACCCACGCAACTGATACGTAACCCAGCAGTGAAATAAACACCATGGACCAGCCAAAGTGGAAGTTAATAAAACCGCCAATTACTGGCGCCATCAAAGGCGTAATAGAAGCAGCCATTGCGATGTAAGACAAGGCAACCGGAAGTTCACTACCGCTAAAGCGATCTCGGGTAGAAGCGCGTGCCAATACCGCACAGCAACCCGTTCCCAACCCTTGTAGAAAACGGCCCATGACCATACCTGCAAATGTGTCGCTTGCAAGGATGATCATAACTAAGCCTGACATCGCTATTAGTAAGCCAGTCAAGAGCACTTTTTTACGCCCTAATGCATCGGATACAGGACCGTAAATGAATTGTGACGGGCCAAATCCAAGTAAGTAAATACTCACTAATAGCTGAGCTTCATCAAGTGAAATAGAGAAGTCTTTTGCGATCCAAGGAAGGGAAGGCATAACTAAGCCCATACTTAGCTGGCCGACACTGATGATCAGGCAGGCGATGAGAATGGCACGAAAATGAATCCCTTGCTTCATGACGGTTCACCATCGGAAAGCCCCGTCTTACCACGTGTTCTTAATCCACCTTCGTCATCAAAGTCATTCAATTTTGCCTTGATACGTTTTACGGTTGATAGGCTAACCTCGCACTCCTCCGCAACATTTTGTAGCGTGTTCCCTTCAAGCAATAATGTGGCTATTTGCTGATGTTTGGCTTTATCAGCAGGTCTGCCACGAAACTTCTGTTTCCATACATCAGGTTGACCTTTGAGCGCTCGACGACCTTGCTCTGCCGCGAACAAGCGATGTTGGGTTTGCACTTTCCCATATCCTGAAAGCAAGGTTAGCAAGGTTTGAGCTTCGACAGAGTCCGGCTCAAAACACATAGGTTCGCACACCGTTTTAAGCGTCACTTTCTTATCAAGCAGTTGCTTTATCGTGTTAAGTGACTGATTAAAATCACGTCCAAAGGTGGTAAGCCACCAGATTATGACAGTGTCGCCGGGCTGAATGGCGTTAATTAATTGCTGGAATGCTTGGCGTTCTGCTGGTGGAACACAGCCTCGTAGTCGATCTTCAAAATGTTTCGCTTCGGGAGCGGCTGCTTTTAATATCTTGAGGTTTTCACTGTAGGCTCGGTTCCGAGGTGAATAACGCGAATAGAGGTAGGTTGCCATGGTCATTTGCCTCGTAAAATATGGCTCATATAAAGTAATAGCTCATAAATATACATGGGTTCATTAATGCTTTCAACACCAAATGAGCTAGTGGAAAGGAAGTCAGCAGTAGAAATAAAAAAAGCCAGTCAGAAACATTCTGACTGGCTTACTGCTCAGGTATTAAGGCAGGGGGGGGGGGACTTATCTATTCTTTCAGCTCGGTTCTTCTACTCTACCGAACACGAAAAACTAAGATAAGTAAGTGGTTACCACAAGGAGCTAAAACTGGTTATGCGGTTGCTTGTTTACCTTGCTTTGCTTTCTCGCGCACACCCAGTACGACTGTCAGGGCAAATGCGCTTACGAAAGAAATAATCATGCCGATAATGTAGTAGCTAATTTTGTCTGGCGAGATTGAGATGATGCCAGGTAAGCCAGCCGCACCAAGCGCTTGCGCTTTCACATTGAATAGGGTGATGAATGCACTTGCGATTGCTGAGCCTGCGATGGCTGCCAGGAATGGATAACGCAGCTTGAGGTTTACACCGAACATCGCTGGCTCAGTAATACCTAGAAGTCCTGTGATACCTGATGGTACTGCGATGCCCTTCATTTTTGTGTCACGAGTTGTGAAGCCTACCGCTAATGCTGCTGCACCTTGCGCTACGTTCGACATGGCTGCGATAGGAAAGATAAATGTGCCACCAGTTGTTGCGATGTCTGCCAGAAGCTGAGTTTCAATCGCGATAAAGCTGTGGTGCATGCCTGTGATAACAAATGGAGCATAGATAAAACCAAATAGTGCGCCACCGATAAAACCAGCAGAATCGTATAGCCAGTTCAGTCCGTCGCCCAGCATAAAGCCAAGGTCTCGAGTAAAAGGACCCACAAGCGTGAAAGTCACGAAACCGGTGATGAAGATCGCCAGCATCGGCGTCAGCAAGTTGTCTAAGACTGAAGGAATAATCTTACGCAGACCGAGTTCTACTTTTGCCAGAATAAATGCTGACACTAGAACTGGAAGCACTGAGCCTTGGTAGCCTACCTTTTGGATCTCCAAGCCCATAATGTTCCATGTTGGAACCGTTCCCGAAACAGATGCGCTGCCGAAGCCCCAGCCATTCAGTAAGTCTGGGTGAACCATCAGCATACCCAGTGCAGCTCCCAAGAATGGGTTACCACCAAATTTCCTTGAAGCAGAGAACGCCAGTAAAACGGGTAAGTAAACAAAAGGTGCATTGGCGAATGTGTTGATCATGCTCGCTAGATCAGCCAAGCCTGGATACGCGTCTATGATTGACTGGCCTTCAATAAACAGACCTTGCGCGGTAAGCAGATTGAAAAGCCCCATCAGAAGGCCGCCCGCAACGATCGCTGGAATGATTGGGACGAAAATGTCCGATAAGCCTTTTACTGCGCGTTGTACGATGTTTTGTTTTTGTGCCCCAGCAGAAGCAACATCATTAGTCGACATCTCAGCTAAGCCGGTTTGCTTTGCCATCTCAGCGTAGACTTGGTTTACGATGCCTGAGCCGAAAATAATTTGGTATTGGCCTGCCACTTTGAACTGGCCTTTTACGCCATCTAAGTTACCGACAGCTTCTTCGTTGACTTTTGCTTCATCTTTTAGCGCTAGGCGCAAGCGCGTAGCACAGTGAGCTAGGGCTTGAATATTCTCTTTACCGCCTAAATGCTCGAGTAGTTGTTTCGCTATGACTGGATAGTTCATTGCACACCCCGATTGGTATTGCTGAAATTTAAAATGTACACAAGTGCTATCGCCAATAGGTCAGCATGATCATTGTGAAAGATTCTGCTGCTCTAACGCCCACTTTCGTGGCTTACTTGGCTTAATATTACTCATCCCT
Source organism: Vibrio sp. YIC-376 (assembly GCF_052353105.1). Lineage (NCBI taxonomy): Bacteria > Pseudomonadati > Pseudomonadota > Gammaproteobacteria > Vibrionales > Vibrionaceae > Vibrio > Vibrio sp. YIC-376. The sequence goes on along the minus strand of NZ_JBBWFK010000003.1, from coordinate 338,139 downwards.
TTCATAGTTTGTGGTCTGAGTACATATCAACACCTGACTTATCGTTTTTGTATTTTTGGGAACGTTTGCAAAATGGATTTTTGATGATTATTCACTGGCGGTCAAAACATAAGACTAAAATATGTGAGTGGGATCCCCATATTGGTCGACAAAATTCTGCTTAACGAGGGTAAAATCACGTTAACTAACTAGGGATACAGATAGATTTCTGCAAACAATCCCAATAAAGAATTGGAATAGGGGCAATATGGCAAGTTTGCACGACGTCGCGCGTTTGGCCGGGGTATCTAAATCCACCGTATCTCGCGTGATTAACAATGAGTACGGGGTAAAAGAAGCAACAAAAGTCAAAGTTCGTAAAGCCGTGGAAGAGTGTGGCTACGTAGTGAACCAAGTTGCGAAAGACCTTAAGTCACAAAAGACCAACTTAATTGGCGTGATCGTTCCTCGCGTTTCATCTCATGCTATTTCTCAAGGCGTTGATGGTCTGACGGCGGTTATTGAACAGTCAGGAAAGCACGTATTACTGGCCAATACACACCAGCTCTATGAGAAGGAAGTTGAGTACATTCAAATATTTAATCAAAAACGAGTCGAAGGTATCATTCTCTATGCGACCCACCTTGATGCGCAATTGATTAAAGCCATACAGCAATCTAATGTGCCTGTTGTGCTGGTAGGGCAGGATGGTTCGCTACACGATGTACCAAGCGTCGTTCATGATGATGTCCGTGTGGGGTTCGAAGCGGGCAATCGCCTGATTGCCGCAGGTTGTAAACGTATAGGTTTTATAGGTGTTCAAGGTGCAGATATTGCGGTTGACACACTGCGCTCCCAAGGGCTGAAGCAGGCTCTAGACTTCCATCAACAAGCGTTGCTATTCCATGCGCGTGGGGATTTCACTATTGAGTCGGGTTATCAACAAGCGCAGGAGTTAATAAAGACTTATCCGGATGTCGATGGTCTGTTTTGTGCGACCGACCGTATTGCCGTTGGTGCGGTTAAGGCTCTGCGCGAAATTGGGATTAAGGTCGGGGAGCAAGTCCGTGTGCTGGGTGTCGGCAATGATGAACTGGCAGGTATCAGCATTCCTAGCTTGTCTACATTCAATTATGCTTTTGATAAAGCAGGGGAAAATGCAGCTAAAATGTTACTTGAACGGATAGAAGGTCGTGGAGAGGAAATGAGCAAAGTGGTGCTGACCTTCCAAAATATTGAGCGTGAAACCTGCTAAAGGCCATTTTATTTTTCTTAAGCGCATTTAATCATAGGGAACGTTCCCGTAATGTTTTAAATAAAAGCCGATGCCATAATATGCATCGGCTTTTGTCTCTGTAGACTGGGATGTTGGCTTATCCTAAATACAGTTTATTTCGACTTCTGCTTAGGTTGATAATGCAATATCGCCATAGAAGTCGGTGAAAGCAGAACTTCGCCTTCGGCATGACCTGGATTTAAGTTGCGCACGTTGGTATCGCAAATCGTTATCCAGTTCTGTTTGCGATCGTTTGGTAACTTAAAGCGAGCAGTGGCATTGGTCTGGTTGATTAAATACACCAACTCTTGATCGTCTTTACCAATCCCGAGATGAAGTGCCACTGAGCTCAAACGGTTCCAGTCATCGTGCTCCATTAAGCGTCCATCGGTTCTACGCCAGAAAATGCGGTTATTATGTCGATTATCGCCACTGAACGAGCGAATAAATGGCACCATGTATTTTTTACGGTTGGCTACCATTTGCGACATCCATATTTTGAAATGTTGCTTACGTTCCGTCTGACTCCAGTTAAGCCAACTGGTTTCGTTGTCCTGACAGTAGGCATTATTGTTGCCACCCTGAGTATGAGACAACACGTCTGCAGTCAGGATGTGAGGAATACCAAAGGCAAATAGCAAACTCGCGATGAGGTTGCGTTTTTGCTTCTCGCGAGTCGCGATGATCATCAGGTTTTCCGTCTCGCCTTCTACACCGTAGTTTTCTGAGCGGTTGTCACCGTGTCCATCGCGGTTTTCTTCACCATTTGCTTCATTGTGCTTTTGTTTGTAGGAAACCAGATCCTGTAGCGTGAAACCATCATGGTAAGTGATGTAGTTGACGGTCAACTTGTATGGCCAATTTGCTGCGCTGTATATGTCACGAGAACCCATCAGACGGGTTGCAAACTCTTTTAAATAGCCTTGATCGCCACGCCAGAAGCTCCGAGATATATCGCGAAGCTTGTCGTTACACTCATTCCACCCAAATGGGAAATTACCAACCTGATAGCCATTTGGACCTATATCCCAAGGCTCCGCGATCAATTTTGTCTCTCGCAGAATCGGATCTTGCGCTACGGCTTTAAAAAACGCAGCTTCAGGGTTGTAATTATCACCCTGGCGGCCAAGAGTAGCGGCCAAATCGAAGCGGAATCCATCGACTTTGAACTCGCTGACCCAGTAGCGCAGTGTATCCATTACTAAGTTTAAAGCGGGCTGATATGTCAGATCGACGGTATTGCCACAGCCAGTATAATTCGCAAAGTGGGTGCCATGCTTGATGTAAAAACGTGAATCAAGGGCTTTGAGGTTGAAAATTGTCGGGCCTTCGCCACTTTCTGCTGTGTGGTTGTAAACCACATCGAGAATCACCTCGATACCATGTTTATGAAGTTCACGAATGGTTGTTTTCAGTTCGGTGACCGCATCCTTTTTCGCATAGCGAGGATCCGGAACCATAAACAGATACGGATTGTAGCCCCAATAGTTTACCTTTTTCATCTCTAATAAATGAGGTTCGTGCATACACGCTGCGACAGGTAGCAATTGCAACGTGTTAATGTTCTGCTGTTTATAAAAAGTCAACATTTCCGGAGAAGCCAGTCCGAGATAACGCCCTTTTTTACTTGCTTCGACGTTTTGATGTAACTGAGTGAGGCCTTTGACATGGGTTTCAAACAGCACCATCTCTTCTCTGGGAATACGCGGGTGATCCGTTTCCTGCCAATCAAAGGTGTCCTCAATAACGACACACTTAGGCATATCAAAGCTTTTGGCTGGAGTAAAAGGGGGCTGATAGTGGAGCGCTTTGTCTATGGATTTCGCGTAAGGGTCGGAGATGAGAAGTTTTTCATCTTGATGGGTGACAACATAACCATACTTTTGACCTGCTTTTATCTCAGGGATGAAGGTATGGCGTATACCCGCGTACTCTCCGGGTAAGTCGTGGAGAGTGTACTTACCTTCATCCGAAAATAAGGCCAGCTTAATGTCTTTATTCTCAGGCGCATGAATAGAGAAGTTACAGCCTTCTTTATTTACTGTTGCACCCAATGGGTAAGGATGGGATCGAAGTTGCGTCATCGGCGATTCTTTAATTAATTATTTATTGCTACCTATAGGAAACTATAAGTTAAAAACTTTGTCTTACTAAGGTCAACAGCTTTAAATAGAAAAGAAGATAAAATATTCATGTAATTTAATTACTTTAAATAATGGGTTTTATGTTTAAAGTTTGATCTATTTATCGTTTTGTATCCATTCGCCATTGAAAACATTTACGTTCTACTCCCTAATTTCGTGATATATCTAGATAAAACGCCATTCGGTATATTTTCTACTCCCTTCTCATCCCCCCTAATTTAGTTTGGGGCGGAGGAAGTCATCCTTTTACGCCTCGGGTAGTCTCGATACTGTTGAAACAAACGGGGACTTGTTCCCATCTTACCTCTCTTTCTATTGGTGCGTTTTATCTGCCTTTATTCACCGAGAGAGAGCAGGGAAGACAGAATTATAAATACCCTTAATGGAGTTAAGAATGAAAAAAGTAAGTGTAATTGCTGCAGCAGTGGCTGCTTCTTTAGCTGCTGGCTCTGCATTCGCAGTGGATTTTCATGGTTACATGCGTGCTGGCGTCGGTGTAAGCGCCGATGGTGGTCAACAAGTAACGTTCGAAAAGAACAAAGTTGGTCGTCTAGGTAACGAAGGCGATATCTACGGTGAAGTACAACTTGGCCAAGAAGTTTACAACAACAACGGCAAAACGTTCTATGTAGACTCTATGGTTGCAATGACTTCTAATGGCTCTAACGACTGGGAAAGTACTTCTACTAACTGTGGCCTAAACGATGCTGGCGACGCAGTTGAGTGTGTTGATGACGCGCAATTCGCTCTACGTCAGTTCAACGTACAAGCAAAAGGTCTGCTAAACTTCGCTCCTGAAGCGACACTTTGGGCAGGTAAGCGCTTCTACCAACGTCACGATGTTCATATCTCTGACTTCTACTACTGGAACATCTCAGGTGCAGGTGCTGGTATCGAAGGTATCGAAGCTGGCCCTGGTAAACTCTCTTTTGCCTGGGTTCGTAACGATCGTAGTGACATTGCTGATCCAAATAACGACGGTTCTGCAAACGTTAATACTCTAGACTTACGTTACGCGGGCCTTTCTCTATGGTCAAATGCAACTCTGGAAATGGGTCTTGACTACGCAATCGTGAACGAAACTGACGGTGCTTCAAGCGCAGCTAAAGACGCGAATGATGGCGTTATGTTTACGGCTGAATTAACGCAAGGTCTGGATTCTGGTTTCAACAAAACAGTATTCCAATACGGTACTGAAGGTTACTCGAAAGCGTTCGCATTCTACGGTGACGGTAGCTGGTACGGCGCAGAAGCTAAAGACGGTGCAGACGGTTACCGCTTTATCAACTGGGGTGTAATTGGTCTGGGCGATAACTGGGAAGTTGGTCACCAATTAGTATACGGTGTTGGTAACGACATGTGGGATGGTCAAGACGAGTGGGAAACATTCTCTGTAGTTGCTCGCCCAGTGTTCAAATGGGATGAAAACAACAAGACTATCTTCGAAGCAGGTTACGCTGTTGATGATAACGACGGTGATAAAAACAAATTCAGCAAGATTACTGTAGCGCAAGCATGGTCTGCTGGTTCTAGCTTCTGGGCTCGTCCGGAAATCCGTCTATACGCATCTTACTTAAATGCTGATAGAGATGATAACGCAAATACGTTTGATAGCGGTAATTCAGACGATTCATTCCAATTTGGTGTACAAGCTGAAGCTTGGTGGTAATCATCTAACCATTAAGTCCTAAATTGTCCTAGAATGATACAGCCAGAATTTATCTGGCTGTATTTATTTCAAAAACAATAAAAATTCGAGGTAGACAGTAATGAGAAAATGGCTTGCTCCCGTACTGCTGGGCATGTTGGCGTCTGGCTGTGCGTCTGTAGAACAAGTAGAGATGACGTCAAATGATCAGCAACAAGTGATCACTCAATCCGGTGAAATTCAATGGGTACCGTTAGATGTACCTGTGACTACTGATTTTGCTTTGACTGATAAAAGCCAAATGCTACTAGATGGCAACAGTGCCGGCGCTATCGCTGCATTCGCTCTTCCCGGCAATCGTGGTAGTCTCGATCTACAACTTGAGACATTCGTCAATACCGATCTTCAATTTTATGCGCCAAATGTCTTAGTGATAAACTCGGATGGAAAAACGGTTTACTCAGCAGATTTCTCAAAGTTTAAGTACGTACCAGCAAAAATGTTGGATAACGACAAATTCGTACTTAATCTCAATGTTATTCCTGACATGAGTGGTAAAGACCTTCATGTATTGGTTTATACCACTTCCGATGATCTAAAAGGAAGTTCTCAGATCCTGCATCCGGCTAAAGCCTATGCTAAGGCTCGCCATACTCAGCCGCCAGATATTGCTGATCCGCTTGCTAAGCACAGCCCACTAGGCCAGTTCCGTTTATCGGTATCTGCAAATGACATCATCACGACAAAAATCGTGGCGAAAAACGATAATATTCCTGAAGGTGCAGAATTAACCGGTTACTACCACCGTGCAATTGAACGAGCGGTAGCAGAAGAAAATATTCCTAAAGCCTTAACCCTACTTGATGAAGCGAAAGAGTTGGGTATTACAGGTGCTCAAGAAGTGTTTGTGAAAGCAGTAAATAGCAAATAATCGAATAAAAAGGGTCGGCATTATGCTGACCTTTTTTATAGAATATAAACGGTTAAAAAATACCCCTACATATAGTTAACCTTTTCACATATTTATTTTTATTTCTTTGTCTTTAATATTGCTTAGAGCAATAATTAAATACAGTTCCTCACCTGATTTCTCAATGATTGGGAAATAATTCTACACAAGTAATCAAGCTCAGAAAGATAAAGTTGAAATAACTTTTTCAGAATTACAATGTAGCTCGGATTAATATTATTTCTTCCTCGCTTGATGAACTTTACCAAATAAAAAGGAATAATTTGAATATGAATACGATGAAGACTTCACTTGCCGCTGCCTTACTTGTTGCCTTAGTTGGTTGCCAATCTACGTCTGAACCAGAAGCGGCTGCAACTCCCGTTAATTCTATGTCTGATGCGGAAGTGATTGCGTTCATGCAAGCATGTGATAACCCTGATAGTGCAGACAATGGCCCAATCAAAAAACCTCTGTTTGTCGTTGGTACGTTTGCAGATTCAAATTGGAAACATGTCCCTCAACGCCAATATTCTTACAAAGGAAATAACTTCTACCAAGCAGTAACGCAAGAGAAAGTGGGCTCATTCAAAATGCAATACGCGACTGAGTTATGGTTCCCACAATTTACGGCTAAAGGTAATCGAATGAATGTGGGTGAATTAACACCATTAACATTTGGTGGTTACGGAACAGACACGGTCGTTGATATTAAAGAAGACGGGAAATATGTGTGGAGCCTTCAATTTGAAGGGGAAGGTAAGCCGCTTAGTGTCATGGTAAATAAATGTCAGTAATCTTCTATTAAGTTATTTTTAGTTTTGCGTTTTATTTAATTAGCCCCTGCATGAATACATGTCGGGGCTAATTTTTTGGGAGAGCTTTATGAATAAGTATTTATATAAGTCCGTCTTGGCGTTTGCTGTGGCGGGAGCATTATCAGGTTGTAACTCATCCGGTGGCGGGAGTGGAAGTACTGAGTTACCTGACACTGGTTATGCTTGCCAAACCAGTGTTTTGGATCAGAGTAATCAGCTTCGTACCTACCAGATCATGGTTGAGAGCTTTGTCGATGGTGATAGCAGTATCGGCTTTGGCACAGGATATGGTACGAGTCACCATAATGGTGATTTGCAAGGTATCATTGATTCACTGGATTACATTCAGGATTTAGGTATGAATGCGATTTGGTTGACTCCCATCTTTGAGTCTGAAGCCATTGATGGTCAGGATGACTGGGCTGATCGCTTGGACGCAACGGGTTACTTTGCCACAGATTACTTCACCGTTGATCCACGCTTCGGTGATTTAGAGACGGCAAGAACGCTGGTGGATGAAGCACATAAACGAGGTTTGTATGTCTTTTTTGATGGCGTATTTGGTCACCACAAAGCAGGGCTGATTAAGCCATCTCCTTCCGGCTTATTGCCATCGGGGTCAAATAACCCAGTTGATTATCCAGCTAGCCTCGATTTTTACAAAGAAGTAGCAACCTATTGGATAAATGAACTGAAAATAGACGGCTGGCGTTTGGATCAGGCATATCAGGTACCGACGGATGCCTGGACACAGCTCCGTAAAGCAGTGGATCAAGCCTCACAGAATGTGACTTACGCCAACAGTGAAGGTAAACTGGTTCATCCTCTCGGTTACATGGTGGCTGAAATCTGGAAGGGGGAGTCAGATATTGCTGATGAAGCCTACGGCACAGACTCTGATCCTGCCTTGTGCTCCGCTTTTGACTTCCCGATGCGTTACCGTATTGTGGAAACCTTAGCGGTAAACGAAAGCGGTATTGGTGGCAGAGGCGTCGACTGGTTAGATGATGGCTACATTACGCATCAGCAATATCCAAATCATGCACAGCCAAATTTGATGATAGGAAACCACGATTTGGTGCGCTTTGGTGACTTGCTACAACGAGGTGGATTGGCCGATGTGAATGACGCGGAATACTGGCTGCGTCACAAAGCAGCGTTTGCGTTTCAGGCGGCTTATACCGGTCCGATTACCTTGTATTATGGTGATGAAATTGGTGATCAAGTGGATGGCTTTGCAGTAAAAGAAGACACCAATACTTGTGCCTTGGTGGGGCTGTGTGATGACCACGTCGCCAGAAGCAGCGCCAAAGTAGAAGGCATTACTGCAACCCTAGATGCTAATCAGGCTGACCTTAAAGATTATTTGCAATCTTTGATGGCTATGCGTGCTGCGCATCCAGCGTTATCCCAAGGTTCACGTACAAACGTGCTGGCGAGCAATGGCAGTTATGTTGACTTGAAAACATCTGGTTCAGAGCAGGTGTTGTTTACGTTGAATACGTTAGACAGTGCGAGAACTGTAATACTGAGCGAGGACTCCGTCGGCAGTAATAAAGATCTTGTGGATCTACTGACGAATGAGACGATCATCTCAAGTAACGGTCAGTATCAAATCCTGATGTCACCTTTGCAAGCTCGGTTCTTTACTGTCTCTCAATAAGATTGTATGAACTCTTTTCTCTTTTAAGCCAAGTGGTGTTGCCAATCTGAAAGGCACCACTTGGCTTTTTATTTTTCTACTCGAGTGGATACTAATCACGATAAATAATGGGTCATTTGGGCTTATCAAAATACAAAAAAGGGGGAAGCAATTGCTTCCCCCTTTGGTATCGAACAATCAATTAGTTTTGAGTGACTGTTACGATTGGTGCTGAGGTATCTGCTGCATTGAAGTGGAAGTTGTAGCTTCCGTCTGCTGGTACAGTGATACTGATGTTACCGCTTGAACCACCGACTTCCATCGTTAGTGGCGTACCGAACTCAATTGCGCCCTGACCACCGAAGTTAGTAGCATCTGCCCAATCTGAACTTGCGATCTTCATATCGAATGTGCCTGCAGTCAGGTTAATGTCTAATGAGTAGACATTGTTCGCGACATAGCTGAATTTCGCACTTTCGATAGCGCCCCAGCTTGCGTCTGTCACGTCACCACGTAGGTAAAGTGCAGTATCCCCAAACGTTGGTGCATCTGCAGATTTCGTTACCGAAACGACAGGTTTGTCTACACTTTCATCTTGAACGTTAAGTGCGTTAAGGATGAAGTTGTATTTGCCAGTTTCAGCCACAGTCAGCGTACAGTTATCACCCGTTCCCAGGTCAAGTGAATCTCCTGCCAGGTCAGCTACGCTACAACCAATATTTGGATTCGACCAACCAGCGTCCGCAAATTTGAACTCGTGGTCTCCTGCTTCCAATACGCCTGTTACAGAATACACGCCGTTACCGATGAAGGTCATAGCCCAGTCAGAGCTGTCAGACCAACCGTTCATTGTACCTTTCACGTAAACAACAGTTTCACCGTAAGGAGGGATGCTTGATACGTCTTTGTTCGACGTATTCACAGGCAGGCCTGTTCCTTGTGTGCCAGCTTGGGGTTGTACAAATACTGCTGTCGTTAGTGCAGGTACTGTGAAGGTTTCTCCGGAGAAGCTCGCACCTTTCACGACATCATCAGCAGAGTTTTGCTGAATGGTGTGAAGTACAAAGCCGCTCGCACCCGCTACAGTGAACGATTGTTCTTCAGACGATGAGTTAATCACCGCTACAATCGCGTCGTTGTTTGGATCCAGATCTTGGCCTGCGGACACACCGTCATCGATAGACATCACTATCAAGCCAGCGACTTGATTTTGACCAACGTTGCGGAAGTCGACTCGGTTCATGACTTCCTGAGCGGTATCCAGACGGAACAGTTCGCTTGAAGTACGGATTTTCAGTAACTCGAGGAATTGCTGTTTAGTTAGCTCAATGTCGGCCGTGTCAGGCTTCGCAGTGCTGTCACTTACGATAGTTTTGATAAGATCCCAGTTATCGCCGTCTTTGTCTTCGCGAGGCAAACCTACGTTCCAGTTGTTGTCACTACCATCAAAGAATACTCGGTTAAACCAGTCACCAGAATCGTAAGAGTCGCGCTGCATTGACTTAGAGCGAAGTAGCTCAGAACCCATGTGGATGAACGGAATACCTTGCCCCAACATCACTGTTGATAGCGAAACGCTTTGCATACGAGCACGCTCAGCCGAGCTGGTGTTTGTTGCGATCTTGTATGCGTTGTTATCCCAAAGAGTTTGGTTATCGTGCTTAGAAACGTAAGAGATGTTCTCAGAAGGCAATTTAGTGTAGCCCGCAGGCGCACCGTTGTAGTCTATGTTTTTACCAAGCTTGGTCTCACCTGCGTAATCCAGAAGTACATACTCAGCTAAGTTACCAGCCATGCCCAAACGAACTAAGTCTTGATTGTGCAGACGGCCACTCACTGAATCTGTGTCAGTCTTGGTTTCTTCGTTAGCGTATGCCGCGTTACCAAAACCCTGATTGTAGCGAAGTGAGTGTTTACCATCTGAATCGACACCACCATCGAATGGACCACCGCCACGAACCGCATCACGCAGACGGTCAGAGAAGGTACCAATCTCTGTGCCAGCCATGTTTAGTTGAGTCGCTTGATCAAATCGCGCGTCGTTGGCAACTTCACCAAAGTCCCAGCCTTCGCCATAGAATAGCGTGTTAGGGTCGATTTGACGGATTTGATCCAAAGCGTAAACCATCACATCTTTTGGCTGGTGCCCCATCAAGTCAAAGCGGAAACCGTCAACTTTGTAGTCCTTAGCCCACACCTTCAGAGAGTCAACCATAAGTTTACCCATCATCAGGTTTTCAGTTGCAGTGTTATCACAACAGGTCGAGTTTTCTACGCCACCGGTATTCACGTTTAGGCGGTGGTAGTATCCCGGTACGATTTTGTCCAGAACTGACTTCTCATTTGTGCCTGATGCGTTGGTGTGGTTGTACACCACGTCCATGATGAGCTTGAGGTTCATCTTATGTGTTGCCTGAACCATTTCACGGAATTCAAGAATACGTTGAGAGCCGTTCGGGTTTGTCGCGTAGCTTCCTTCAGGTACGGTGTAATGGAATGGATCGTAACCCCAGTTGAAGCTATCCAAAGCGCGTAGATCGCTCATCAATGCCTGTGCTGAATCGGTTGAAGGATCGTAGCCGTTCAGTACATCCTCAATGATTTTCGCATCATCTTCACTTTCACAGATTGCTGCATCTGGTTTAATGCCACACAGTTTGCCGACGGTGTCATTGATATCTACGCGATTGTCTGCATTTTCATCTACAGTTGCGATATCAAATGCAGGCAGAATGTGTAGTGTTGTTAAACCTGCGTCTCTCAGCGCTTGAAGATGAGATACAGACTCACGATCTGCTTCTGTTAATGCCAGGTATTTACCGTTGTACGCTGGTGTACCTTTGGAGTCGTTGAAACTGAAATCACGAAGGTGTGACTCGTACAATACGTGATCTTCATCTTTCTCAACTGTTGGGCGATCGTAGTTGTCCCAGTTTTGTGGCATTAAGCTCGCATCGTCAAGGTCGACAACTTGTGAGTAAAGTGAGTTTAGAGACAAGCTTAATGAGTATGGGTCGGTTACCAAACGTGTTTCCACCACCCCCGTTGTTGGATGGTAAACCTTCACTTGGTAGCGGTAGAATTTGTTCACTACGTTACTTTGTGGCTCTGAAACCCAAATACCAGTGACGGCATCTTCCGTCATGGTAACGGTGGACTCTTCTTGCAGGTTCTCATCGTAGATAATCAAAGAAACGTCTTGAGCCGTTGGTGCCCAAAGTTTAAAGGTTGCTGCGCCGCCTTCTACGATAGCGCCCAGCTCCTGGCCGATGGCGTTACCAGCATCTGCATCGGCAAAGACAGCATCCAATACACCTGGTTTTTGAACTTCAGTGGCAGAAATAACATCACCATCGGCATTATAAGCCACCACCACGATTTGTGATTTCAGAATGGTGCGTAGAGTCGCGTCATCTACATCGATCCCCGCTGCTTGCAGACTCGATAGGTGACGGAAGCGAGATTTCAATTCGTCAGACAGATCACCTGCTTTGCTTAGCTCTACCGCCGTGCCGCCAGTGATCTGTTTGTTTTCATCCATCTGGATGTCGTTGGTCAGGCTGTAGTAAAGCTTCATTGAATCAGCGTTTGCTGCTGCTTCCCACGCGATCGTGGTTGCATCTAACCAATGTGCTTTTTGACCGTCGACGTCGACTGGGCGCTCTTCGATTGGCTCATAGTAAAGTTCGCTACTACCGTGAAAACCAAATACCCCTTTGGATTCGCCAATCTTAGTCAGCTCAACCTTAGAGTTTGAACTGCCGAAGGCTTTGTCATCTCCATTGTGTAAGATGAAGTTCATACATTCGTATGGGTCAGACGCGTCAGGGTCCACTTTAAGCACGTAGTACGCGCCGTAGGTATCGCTGATGCCATCGAATGGGCGAGGCGATGACCAATCTGTACCGCCACTTGTAATGCCCATGGCATCTAAATCGGTACTGGTACAGCCTTCACCGTTCCATAGGTGCAGACCCCAGCCATCGTAGTCGCTTGCTGACGATGCAGAGGCAACATCACGTTTATAATAAACAACAACTTCATTCTCTCCCGCAGGGTACAGGCCTGAACTTGGGCTGGTGGTATTGTCGTCGGTACTGTCACTGCCACAACCGCTGATCACCACGACGGAAATCAAAGGCAGTATGGTTTTGGCAATTGTTGATAATTTGAATGTTTTTTTGTCCACGTTTACAAATCCATTTTTATTGAATTGATATAAAGAGCGCGTCGGTTTTCTGGCTCAAGAACGAGAAGAACAACACGTCCTATTTGGTGCAAATGCCGAAAGGAAATGTTCAAAGAGATGCTAATACACTGAATCATCAGCAAAATGTGAGTGCAGGCAGTTAAGTTTTTTACAAGTGAAAATTTTCTTACACAGTTGACTTGGTTCACAAAGTTAATATTAAAACGAGCGCATAGTGAGAGATCTGACGCATCATCAAAATGTAAATTCTAGTAGGAGTAGTTAGGGGGGATGATAGGGGAGGAGAATGTCTCAGCCCCAAAAACGTGATTACCTTCTATAAAAAATGGGGAGATAATTATCGTAGAAAAATAAGGTTGGTGGCTCATAAATAAAATGATCTAATACTTTGCAGTTAAACTTCAGAATTTCTCTCAGTGGTCGCTATAGACTATATATGCCGCAACTAGGACGGTATTGGACTGTTAAGTATTTCCTCTTGCTGGGAGGAGATTGGAGCCCAACTAATAAAGAGGCTATTTATGAGTAGTATAGGCATTGCCGTTGCGGCAACTGGCCTTTCACTTGTCCTGATATTTGTCTGGATGATCACGTTGTCGATGCGAAAGCAACGTCTCGAAGCCGAGAGGAAAGCGCGTGATGCCGCATACCGGAATGCGATGAAAAAGGCGCGTGAGCAAGAGCTTCAAGAGCGCGAGTTTAAAGCTGAAACGGGGCATATCCCGACGATATTATTTCTAGCTAAAGAAGCAGAAAGAGGGAATATCAAGCAAGCTTTATATTGGTACGATAAGGCCGCGAAGCTGGATAATATCAGCGCGATGTATGGTATCGTCCGGCTCAGTGAACGCGTACGTGAGGATGTGGTTCTTAAAGAGCAGGCAAATTTTTGGCGTACTGCCATTAAAGGAATGGAAGGTGATATCGACGCGAAATTCGTTGCTGGAAAAGCGTTGGTATTTGGCCGAGGCATTGAAAAGAACATTCCGAAAGGGCACGAGTTAATTGAATCTGCTGCCGAAGAAGGCTGCGTTGAAGCAATGCTATATATGGGCGAATGGCAGCTTTCCCCTGACAATACGTCAGGGTACAAAGCTGATGCGCTCTATTGGTTTATGAAAGCGGCAGAGAAAGGTAGCGCTGCTGGAGAAATCAAGGTTGGCTTGTGTTACATAAACGGAACAGGAGCTGAAAAGAGTTTTTTGAAAGGTCGTTATTGGCTGGAAAGAGCGGCTGAAAGCGGTCATGCAGAAGCGATGTACCATGCCGGTGAAGCCTGGAAAGATTCGAGTAAAACCGGTAATGCTATCGCCTACATTTGGCTGTTTCTATCGGCCAATATGGGATACGAGCCTGCTCGTATTTTGCGTGATCGGGTAGCAGGTAACATTGGTGTGGATGTCGTGGTTGGTTTACAGGCGATTGCCAAACCATTACAACGAAAATTGGCTACTGGTATGGTAAAAAGACACGCCATTATCCGCGCCTTGAACAAAGTCTATAAACGCGAAGCGTATTTCCCTAACGAAGAAGAGTTAAGTGAAGTACTGGCGGAGGACGAAAGTTTAGAACAAGACTGGTTGCATGGCGGGAGTACCAGCAACTTTCAGCACCATATGGTGACGGTTGGTACTGAGTCAAAATCATCCCAACCTTCCAAAGATGTCCTCGATTTTACTCAGAATTTTTTACAAACTTAATCTATGAAAAGCCTCGGTACAGAGGTTTTTTCTTTACTCGACAACTTGATTGGCACTCACCTTGCACTATGCCTCATTTCTCCTTCGTCAAAGCACTTTCTTGAAAACTATAAATATTGTTAAAAGTGAGTGTTATCTGAAGCTATTGATCTCATGCCTGCGATGCTTGATTCTGATACCCATACTTCATTTTCTATCACGAAAAACAGTGTTCTTCTTAATTGTCGAGTGTACTTAAGTTAGTTTAATCATTTGTCTATTACTTGTTCGATTCATCAACAGATTTTGTATACCTAGGTTAGGCTATGCTAGATAAACTTATGAATAGAGGGAAATCCCCCCTTTTTTATTGGTATTTAATAGGATCAAATTAAAGTTTATAATTTTTCACTATGCTTAATGTAGTATTTATTTTCTTGCTATAAATAAAATGTTCAACCATGGACATTACTTAATCTAATAATTAATATTAAATTTTTTATTGCTAATTTTCAGTTTGTGTATCTAATTGTAAATTTTATTTGTTGATTTTGCTTTTTATTAATTGCAAGATAATAAATGAATTAAAACGTCGCATAATATGCGTATAAATATTTCTAAGTAAAATTTCATTATATGTTTTAACAGTAAATGGGGAAAGCACCATTCGCTGTATTATTTTTGTTAGAGATTTGTGTATGTTGAGAATCATTAGTGCAGATAAGTTTATCTCCTCAAGGTTCATCTTGGAATATAGCAAAGCCGAGTTTGCATCTTTGTTAGGAGTTTCCATAGCTAAGATAACCAATATTGAAAGCGGAAAATCTTCGATTCCCCCTGTGTATGATTACGCCATTAATTATTTACTTAGTGAGCATCCATTTAAGGACAGTGCAGTGGACGCTTTATGTTCTCACGAAACGCTAAACTTCGCTCGACGTATTGACGTCAATACTAAAATTAAGCGCTTGTCCTGTAAGCGTTGCGATAGCCGGAGGCTACATGTGATGGCGGGTATGAACGGTTTATATTTCGTTGAATGTATGGACTGTAAACATACGATGTACTCGTCGGGTAATGCAGTAAAGCGCTACCGTCAGTGGTCGCACAGCGGTGTTAAGTTAGATAGTCATCTATTTAACTGAATCGTTTACCTTTACACTTAAAGTAAAAAGCCATCAACACACATGTTGATGGCTTTTTTATTATATGTTTAAATTTAGTTAAATATTAATATTTAAAAATCTAATAATATACTATTGATAATTATATAGTGATGTAAATCTCAAAATTTTATTTTTCTTTTATTTAGTTACTTATGACAAAGGTTTCCGTCACATAATTTTTAATTTATTTTTCTATTTATTATATTTTCAATATCATTTGGACTTAGGTTCTAAAGTGATGAGGATCGCGAAATTTTAATTTCAACAAATAAGTCTTTTGAATGTTAAAAATTAATCACGAAATTTGATTCCTGAATTTTAAATAAATATTTATTTTGTAATATCTGTCCTTGTCATATTTATAGAACAAAAAGAGATATTACAAATGAAGCGTTTAATTATAGGTGTTAGTAATTACATGCCAGAAGATTTTAGCATATTAGCTGAATCTCTAGATGAACAATTTAATCGTAGTTTACAACCTTTAGATCAAGTTGAATTAACAGATGTTGGTGCTGCTATTATTACTTCGGTAGACATTAAAGCTGGTCTACATAAATTAATTTCAGAAACTGGCTATGGAATCCCTGTATTCTTAGTTACCGACGAAAATCCAGTCTCTGCTGAAGATTACGTTTGGTTAACAGGTGTTATTGATTTAGAAAGACAATCTATCGATTACTACTGCCGTCAAATCAATGAAGCAGTCACCAAGTATGAATGTCGTCTACTTCCTCCATTCTTTAAGCGGTTGACTCACTATGTTGAGATGGGGAACTCGGCGTTTGACTGTCCTGGACATCAAGGTGGTCAGTTCTTCAAAAAACATCCCGCAGGTAAACAGTTTTACGATTTCTTTGGGGAAAACCTATTTCGCAGTGATTTGTGTAACGCGGATGTTGATTTAGGCGACTTGCTTATCCATGAAGGCTCAGCACATCAAGCACAAGTACATGCGGCAAAAGTGTTTAACGCGGACAAAACTTACTTTGTACTAAACGGAACCTCTGCTTCGAATAAAGTCGTGTGTAATGCGCTAGTAACGGAAGGTGATTTGGTGCTGTTTGATCGCAATAACCACAAATCCAATCACCAAGGTGCGTTAATTCAAGCTGGAGGTATGCCGGTTTACTTAGAAACTGCGCGTAACCCTTGGGGTTTTATCGGTGGTATGGACGAGCACTGTTTTGATGAAAAGTACATTCGTGGTCAAATCGCAAAAGTGTCACCTGAACGTTCGCGTGATGAACGCCCATTCCGTCTTGCGATCATTCAGTTAGGTACTTACGACGGTACTATATACAACGCTCGTTACGTCATGGATAAAATCGGCCACCTTTGTGACTACATTCTATTTGACTCTGCATGGGTAGGTTACGAGCAATTTATCCCAATGATGAAAGATTGCTCTCCATTGTTACTGGATCTGAAACCAGAAGACGCTGGTGTGATCGTTACTCAGTCAGTTCATAAACAACAAGCTGGCTTCTCACAAACTTCGCAAATCCACAAAAAAGACCGTCATATCAAAGGACAAGCTCGTTACTGTAACCACAAACGATTCAACAACGCCTTTATGATGCATGCGTCTACTTCTCCATTTTATGCGTTGTTTGCTGCGCTGGATGTGAATGCAAAAATCCACGATGGCGAGGCAGGATTACGGTTATGGAGAGGTGCAGTAAAAACAGGTATTGAAGCGCGGAAAGAAATACTGAAGAGTTGTGAGCTTATTCGTCCTTTCATTCCAAAGGAAGTCGATGGTCAGCTTTGGGATAGCTATGACACGGACGTGATCGCAACTAACAAGAAATTCTTCATGTTTGAGCCAAATGCAAGCTGGCATAAATTTGAAGGCTACGGTGAAGGCCAGTACTTCGTTGACCCATGTAAATTGCTGTTAACTACAGCAGGTATCGCAGAGGACGGTAGCTACGCAGACTTTGGTATTCCAGCAACGTTGTTGGCAAACTTCCTTCGTGAAAATGGCATCATCCCAGAGAAGTGTGATTTGAACTCTATCTTGTTCTTACTCACCCCTGCGGAAGATATGGGTAAGATCCGCCACCTTGTGGCTCAAATTAATCGATTCGAAAAATTCATTCGGGATGATGCACCTCTCAGCATCGTATTACCTGGCGTCTACCAAGCGAACAAGCATCGCTACCGTGGCTACACCATCCGTCAGCTATGTCAGGAAATGCATGACATGTACAAAGAGCTGAATGTGAAACAGCTACAAAAAGCGATGTTCCGCTGTGAGCATTTCCCTCAAATGGTCCACAAACCAGACGTGGCAACACGCAAATACTTCCGCGGTGAATGCGACTATTTACCGCTAAAAGAAGCCGTTGGCCGTTTAGCTGCTGAAGGGGCTCTTCCTTATCCTCCAGGTATTATCTGTGTGATAACCGGGGAAATCTGGACTCAACATGTAGTGGATTACTTCCTATCACTAGAAGAAGGCATCAACAGATTCCCTGGCTTTGCGCCAGAAATTCAAGGTGTTTACCTTGAAGATGTCGACGGTCGAACCACTGCACATTGTTATGTCCTAAAAGATTAATCTAGCTGTTCGTACCACGCTCTAGCGTCGGTGCGAACTGCTTATTCGTGGAGAATAAATTATGAGTACTGAAACTAAAAAAATGTCAGTGGTGCAGCTAACCATTTTGACGTTCATCAATATGGCTGGCTCCGGTATTATCATGTTGCCAAGTAAACTGGCAGAAGTAGGCACGATATCAGTGTTGTCTTGGTTAATTACGGCGGCTGGATCATTGGCTTTGGCTTATGTGTTTGCTAAATGTGGTCGCTTTAGTAAGCGCGATGGTGGTATGAACGGGTACGCGTCTTACGCTTTCGGTAAATCTGGTGCGTTTATGGCCGGATGGACTTACGGTTTGTCGCTGCTTATCGCGAATATTGCAATTGCTATTACCTGTGTGGGGTACGGATCTGCATTCTTTGAAGTGACGCTATCTCCAGTCGAAACCTGTTTGTACACTGTCGCTATTCTTTGGGTTTGTACTTTCGCCAACTTCGGCGGGGCAAAGATTACGGGGCAAATTGGTTCTTTCAGCGTATGGGGTGTAATTCTGCCTGTGTGTTCACTAGGTATCATCGGTTGGTTCTGGTTTGACCCTACGATGTACATTGAAGCATGGAACCCTCACAACCTGCCATTTGGTGAAGCGGTCAGCGCGTCAATTGCAATGACACTTTGGGCATTCCTTGGGCTTGAATCAGCATGTGCTAACTCAGAATCAGTGGACAATCCAGAGAAGAACGTACCAATAGCCGTGCTAGGCGGTACGTTGATCGCAGCGGTAGTTTACATTGTATCGACTAACATCTGTTCTGGTATCGTAGCGAACTCTGAGCTAGCAGCTTCTACAGCACCATTCTCAACAGTATGGTCGGTCATGCTTGGCTCAACAGCGGGTAAAGCAGTAGCAGGGATGGCCGTATTGGCGTGCGCTGGTTCGCTATTAGGCTGGCAGTTCACAATTGCTTCTGTGTTTAAATCGTCTTCTGATGCTGGATTTTTCCCTAAACTATTCTCTCAAGTAGATCAACGTGGCACGCCAATCAAAGGTATGGTGGCCATCACAATCATTCAATCTGTCTTGTCACTAATGACCATATCACCGACGTTGAGCGAGCAGTTTGAAGCGCTAGTTAACTTAGCTGTAGTAACGAATGTTATCCCTTATATCTTGTGTATGGGCGCTATCTTTATCATGCAGCAAGTGGCGAATGTTCCAGAACGTGAGATGAGAGCGACCAATATTATTGCATTGATTGGCTCTGTTTATAGCTTCTACGCACTTTATGGCTCTGGCTACGAGGCTATGATGTGGGGTTCGATAGTCACTTTCTTAGGTTGGAGTGCTTACGGTCTGATTGCAGCGAAACATGAGCCGCTAGCAAATTAAAAAAGATGATTAAGAGCCTTCCCATATACGGTGTGGAAGGCTCATTGTTTGTAGACTTCTATTCATCCAATAACTTAAAGGTCATTTTCTACATTTGGAGGACTAAAGATGATAAGTCAACCTGTTAGAATCGGTGACGATACCGCCGTAGTCATTCCAAGCGCGATACTGTTTCAACTCGGTATAAGGGAAGGAGATACCCTAGAAATCGCTCTGAATAAGGACAAAATGGAAATCAAAAAAATAGTTCTTAAGGCCAGTGCATTAGCTGACTCTGATGATATTCACAAAGATTTGAGTTAGAAAATCGGGGCTAGTCGGATACACTAGCCGTTTCGCAAAACTGGCGCTTGCCGCAGTCTTTGAATTATTGATAACAAAAATAAGAGGACAGGTACTTATGCAAGGTATCCTCTCTATACAGTCTCATGTTTCTTTTGGTCATGCTGGTAACAGCAGCGCTGTTTTTCCTATGCAGCGTATGGGGTTTGAAGTTTGGCCTATTCATACCGTGCAGTTTTCTAATCATACCCAATATCAAGAAGGTTGGACGGGTCGTGCATTCTCTGCTGATGATATCAGCGATCTTGTTCGTGGCTTAGGCAATATTGGCGCTCTGGAAAAATGCCAGGCAGTCTTAACTGGCTATCAAGGCAGCGCAGAGCAGTGTCTGGCAATAGAAGAGACGGTCACAAAAGTAAAAAGTGCTAATTCAAACGCGCTGTACGTTTGTGATCCAGTGATGGGCGCACCAGACAAAGGTTGTATTGTTGCTCCAGGGATAGCTGAAAATCTTCTGACGCGTCTTATGCCAATGGCTGACGTCATTGTGCCTAATCAGTTTGAACTTAGTCAGTTTGCTGAAATGGAAATCCATACGTTGGAAGATGCCGTAACAGCTTGTCAGTGCGCTTTAGCGAAAGGCCCAAAAGTCGTGTTGGTAAAACACCTTTACTGTCTGGATAACGGCAGCTTCAATATGTTGCTTGCTACCCAAGAAGGTATTTATCTTGCCAAGCGACCTCATTTTGAATTTGCGAAGCAACCTGTTGGCGTAGGTGATTTGATTTCGGCTATATTCACGGCCGGATTGCTGAAAGGCTGGAGCCCGAAACAGTCTTTCCAACACTGTCACGATGCTTGTTACGGCGTGCTTAGTGCCACTTACCATGCCGGAGAGTGGGAGTTGCAGACTATTGCCGCTCAACAAGAGTTTGTACAACCAAGCAAACATTTCCCAATTGAAGAAGTGGCATTGTCTGTTGTTTAACGGATGGTTGATTTAAAAAAGGGGGGAGCCAATTGGCTCCCCCCCTTTTATAGAATATCAAACAGATTATTGATGTTCTTTTTGGTGCTCTGAGCTACAAACTGCGGCAGTGAAGACCACGTCTGTAGAACTGTTTAGTGCTGTTTCTGCCGAGTCTTGAATCACACCAATGATAAAGCCTACCGCTACCACTTGCATTGCTACGTCATTTGAAATACCAAACAGACCACAAGCCAGAGGAATTAGAAGTAGAGAGCCGCCTGCAACACCAGAAGCACCACATGCAGATATTGATGCAACTACACTTAGAAGCAGAGCAGTCATTAGATCAACTTCAATTCCCAAGGTGTGCACTGCAGCTAACGTTAGCGTTGTGATAGTGATTGCTGCGCCTGCCATGTTGATGGTTGCACCTAGAGGAATAGACACTGAATAAGTATCTTCATCTAGTTTTAGTTTTTCACACAATGCCATGTTTACTGGAATGTTCGCAGCACTTGAGCGTGTGAAGAATGCAGTTACGCCACTTTCACGCAGACATTGGAATACCAATGGGTAAGGGTTTTGCTTGGTTTTGAAGTACACAATTGCTGGGTTTACAATCAGTGCGATGATCAGCATAGCGCCCAATAGAACCGCTAGTAGGTGAGCGTAGCTCGCTAGCGCGCTGAAGCCTGTTGTTGCGAACGTTGATGAAACCAGACCAAAGATACCAAATGGTGCCAGACGAATAATAAAGCGCACGATGTGTGACACACTGTGGCTAAGATCTTCGAATACCGCTTTCGTTGTCGCTGATGCATGGTGCAGAGCCAAGCCAAGACCAACACCCCAAGCAAGAATACCGATGTAGTTTGCTTCTACAAGAGCATTTACTGGGTTATCAACCACCTTAAACAGCAGTGTGTGTAGAACTTCTGCAATACCCTGAGGAGGTGTTGTACCTTCAGCGCCAGTTACAAGCGTTAAAGTGGTTGGGAAGAGGAAGCTTAGAACCACGGCTGAAAGCGCAGCAAAGAAAGTGCCTAGCAGGTAGAGAACTACGATTGGACGCATGTAAGTGTGTTGGTTTTTCTTTTGGTTTGCGATAGACGCTGCAACCAAAACAAAAACTAGAATTGGGGCGATTGCTTTAAGCGCTCCAACAAAAAGGCTACCAATTAAACCCGCACTTTCAGCATGACTTGGTGAAATTGTCGCAAGCAAGATACCAAAGACGATACCGACTAGGATTTGGAGAACGAGGTTACCACGAGCATATCGGGCAACGAGGCTATTGTGTTGCATACTTCATTCCTGCAATGTTGTGCTTAAGTGATTGAGCAATAGCTAAACATTACACGGCGATAATGTCCTTGTTTGAACAAGGGGTAGCTTCACTACTAGTCACTAAAACACATGATTATCAATTATCCTGTTTTTGTATATTCAACCATTCTTGGGCTGAATGCCACATATCTTAGCTTGGTAATATTTTGTGTCTAGTTTTAGTTTGTTTTTGGATTAAATGTTTGCTCAATGTTATCAAAATAAGTTCTTTGTGTTGCAAAATATTGGGGGTTATGAATGATGCTTTTGAATAACGTTACTAAAAAGGAGACAAATGCCTCCTTTAATTGGATTGACCAGAAAGAACTCAAACGCTAGTAACTTTGCTGGCGTTTACGTTTTTCGCTCATTACGTTGCGAGTGAGTTTACCAAACTGCCTGCTTTGAGCTCGTTGTTCAGCCAGCGTAGCACCATTAAAAGCTTGCTCCCGAATTAGCTTTTGATAGTTGTTAAAGCGCCGGGCATCGAGAGTGCCATTCTCAATTGCAATTTGTACTGCGCAACCCGGTTCCGTTTGGTGTTTGCAATCACTAAAGCGACAGTGTTCCGCAAGCGTTTCAATATCAGAAAACGTTTCGCTAACCCCCGATTCACAAGCTGCGAGCTGAATTTCACGCATCCCTGGAGTGTCCATCAAAATACCGCCGGATGGTAAAAGATGGATGGAACGAGAGGTGGTGGTGTGGCGACCTTTGCTATCGTCCTCACGGATATCACTAGTGGCTTGCTCATATTGCCCGAGTAACGCATTCACGAGTGTAGATTTACCAACGCCGGATGAGCCAATAAATGCTACGGTTTGTCCCTCGCTACACCAGTTCATTAACTTGCTGACGCTGTTTTGATCCAGGCCGTTTACGGTCTCGACCACCAAAAGGTGATCCAATTTCTGTACTTGGTTTTTTAACTCATCAGCGTTACCACACAGATCTGCTTTAGACAGCAAGATGACCGGTTCCACCTCGGCTTCGTGGACTAATGCCAGGTATCTCTCAATACGACTCAAGTTGAAGTCGTGATTAAGGGAGCAAACGATGAATACTGTATCAACGTTGGCCGCGATGAGTTGCTCGGCGACCTTCTCACCTGCTGCTTTACGGCTGAACAAACTACGCCGATCAAGCAAGCGTAAAAACTGCTGGTTATTATCCAATACGACCCAATCACCGACTGTCATGCTGGGTAATGTGGAGTGAGCATTTAGGTGAATCTGACCACCTTCACTGGCTAATAAATAACCACTTCGGTGATGAGCAATAACTCGTGCGAACAGTGTATTTTCATAATCATCCAAAGTTAGCTGCTGCTGAAAATACGGTTTCCAACCTAAACGCTTTAATGGATTTTTCGTTGAGGTTAGTGTTTCAAAAAATGTAGTTGTTTTATTCATTATTGAATTATCCCAGACGCAACAAAGCGCCTTAATACAAATCGCATTAGGGTCTAATTCGGATAGATTTGACCCCGGTGAAGACCGGGCAAAGAAGGGAGAGGTGTAGCTAGGCCACTAAGACAGTTTTTGGACGTTTACCCTTGCGATGCCCAGTTAGTGTTTTGCATTACAATCATTTTGAGTCCTCTTTAGTTCGTTGAAAACGGTTGGTGAATGAAACTTGGAGAGTATAGCCGCTCTCATAATATTAAGGTAGAGAATTCCTCTTAAAAGCGCTACGTGCGGCTAGTCCTTTTCTCTTCCATAATCTGCGAGTATGTGTTGGCTTTCAGGCCATAGATGATCTGGATATGGCGCTCGTCTATCACTACTACACCGTGAGCCCCATGTTTTTTCAGTGCTTCTTTGTCGACTATGGCGGTGGAATTGAGTGTCAGTCTGAGACGTGTGGCACACGCGCCAGTTTCTAAAACATTTTCAATGCCACCGATCGCCGCCAGGATCGTATCGACATCCTGATCCATATTTGGGTTCACCTGAGTCAGGAATTTAAAGATGCGTTTTAGCCCTTGGAACATACTACCTGTCTATCTCTCGATGGTGGAGATTAGTTTATATCTTAATTAAGCATACACATATGAGGGGTAAAGCACAGAAATGCACTTTAGATAAATAGCAGTCAACTAATTGGGAAATGAATAAAAATAAGGCTCCTCTTCCAGGAGCCTTAGTGACAAGTTTAATGTGCGGAGTGTTTCATCATTTCCATCACATTTTTAACAGGCGCTTTAAAGCTCTGTTTCAGACCGCTATCGAACGTCACCGTGACTTCTATTTCATCGCCTTCTTTAAGCGGCTGCGTCAGGTCAAACAGCATAATATGCAAGCTACCCGGTTTAAGCTCAGTGGTTTCCTTGGCGCTGAGTGTAATATGGTCTATCTGACGCATTTTCATCACGTCACCTTCTTTGATGACATCGTGCAGTTCCACTTTCCCTGCCGCTGGCGTTTCCGCAGCAACAATGTTGATGTTTTCTTGACTACGGTTAGCAAAGGTAACGAATACAGCGCTGGTGGTTGCTCCGGGTGCCATCGCTCTGGCGTATGGTTCATGTGTCATCACGTCCAATTTGGCTTGGGCGAGAGGGCTAAGAAGCAAAGCACTCATCGCCAACGTTTTGAATACTTGTTTAACCTTCATTCGCATCTTCCTGTCTGGTGAGTTGTGAAATTGCCTCGACAATTGGCGCTGGTGTCAGCGTGTGCGGGACTTTAGTGATCAACGTTCCATCGGGTTTTAAGAAGTAGAAATAGGAACTGTGGTCCAAGGTATATTTCAGCTCAGAGCCTTCTAACTCTGTTTTACGGAAAATAACGCCGTAGCTGTGAGCGAGTGGGGTTGTGATGTTCAGTGGCGCTGACAAGCCTTCAATCATTGGGTGGAAGTAGTGAGCATATTTTGCTGATGCATCGGCTTCATCACGCTCAGGATCAAGAGAGATGAACATCGGGCGTAGCTGGGCTTTTTGTGCATCATCAATTTGATTCAGCGCTCCTGCCAGCATCGCTAGCGACGTTGGACAAACGTCCGGGCAACGCGTAAATCCAAAATATACGATACGAATACGTGGATCGTTTTCATCAAAGATGTTTACTGGTTGCTCGTTTTCACCAAACAGGACCGTCTGTTCTGACTTTGCAGGCTCAGATTGTTCGGTAGGGATCTTTTCTTGGTTGTCTAAATAGCTTTTAGCGCCAAACCCAAGTACGAATGCGACTATGAGAATGAGGGACCAGTTACGGCTCATAAGGATTCCTTATCTATGCATTTTGATGGCGGGATAAATCGTGTTTTGTCCGTCACTTAGCTCTCCTACCCAAGTCATTGACTCTTGAGTACAGACAGGCAAAACCACTTCACCCATGTATTTTCCGGGAGAAACCATTTTTAGGAGAAATTTGGGTTCTCCCATTTCCATTTCTCGACCCGACAGGCTCAGTACGAGTTGTTCAGCCTGACTGTCTGACCATTCAACAGTCAGTTTCGCCGGAACTAACGGTTGCGCGTTGTCGACATTGAGTATCATGGAGACATCGTGCTGGACGCAAGCCGTCGTAGATAGAAAGCAATATTCATCAAGCGGTTTGAGTTCTGAGGAAGTTGATAAGCTTTTGATTAAAGTAGGGGCGTAAAATCCAGCGACCAGCGCCACAGCGACGCCTGTTATGTTTAACAGTTTCATTAAGGCTCAGCATTTATCACTTAACATGCTGAGCATCGTAGCACATCTAAGCAACTCTCAACGAGATCAGTTCGAGAATTTGTGTCCGCTTTATTAGATTGAATAAAAAACGGAGCCATCGGCTCCGTTATCAGGTAATGAATTTTATTTATTTGAATCTGCGAACTTTTCTAAGCTAAGCACCAGAGCGATCGCAGCCAGCATCATCACAATCGCTATCACCAACTGTGATGGTTGGGAGGTGATATGCTCATATTCAAACGGAGATAAATTGTGTTGAAGTAGCGGCACTTGCTCACCTTTTGAGTTGGTACGCCAAGTTAACGTTTCTTTCCATGGCCAAATCTTAGGTAAGGTCCCGATCATCAAGCCAGTCAGGAACATAAGCGTTGCATCACGGAATTTGCGTAGCAGCCAAGACAACAGGTGAGAGAACGTCAGCAGACCAATCACACAGCCAGCTAAAAACAGCGCTAAGATGTCCATCTGGAATCCCTTCACTGCGGCGAGTACCGGTGTATACATGCCAATCAGTAATAGAATGAAGCTGCCTGAAATACCCGGCAGGATCATTGCACAGATCGCGATAGAACCAGCAATGAGCGTATTCAACATCGTTGGCTCCATATGCAGAGGCTTAAGCACAGTAATGCTGTACGCGAATGCCACGCCAACCAATAGTGTAATGAAGCGAATAGCATCACGCTTCTCTACTTGTCTAACGATGTGGTACACCGAAACCAAAATCAGCCCAAAGAAGAACGACCAAATCGGAATCGGGTGCGTATTCAGTAGCCAGGTGATCAGCTTTGCAAGCGTCGCGATGCTAACGAAAATGCCCGAGAAAAGAGAAATGAGGAAAAAGCCATTAATGTGATTAAATGCGGCTTTGGTTCCTTGTCTTTTCCAAATCGTCAAAAGGTAAGGGTTAATTCGTCGAATGCTTTCTAGCAGCGTATCGTAAATACCAGTAATAAAAGCGATGGTACCGCCTGAGACACCGGGAACCACATCGGCGGCTCCCATGGCGATTCCTTTGAAGAAAGTAATTAGATAATTCATTTTTCTACGGTTAAGTCGTTTAGATGGCAGAGAGTATACAAACATTGCTGTCAAAAAAGTATGAAATAGTAGTTATACCAATCACAGTAAGTCAGTGTTCAGAAATAGCTTAGATAAAATGCTTTAGAATAAGGCAACATTTTTCGATAAGTAGTTATTCTACAATCAACTTACTTTTAAACGAAAAGTTAACGCCGTTATCGAGTATTTTATCAAGCTAGAATGTCCAGTTATTTACTACGATTGGTATTGTGGCTCATATCTAACCTTTTGATTAATTCACAAACGCTGGGCGCTTTTTCGCAGCATCTCAAAACAGAATGCGTTTTCCTGTAAATAAGCGTGTTTTTTTTTGCAAAATGAAATTGCCAATTGCAATATATTTTCGCGTTTTGCGACGAGATGTGTCAGAAAGAAGTTATGTATGGGATCTTAATCGCAAAAATAAGTCTATTAAAGTTGGCATGTTATATGCTTAATACGCCGCGACCCTTCTTAAGCCGAGGGTCACCTAGCCAACTGACGTTGTTAGTGAATACAGATTGTTCACAGTATATATAAGCCAATCGCGATCATTGCGGTTGGCTATTTTTTTGTCTGAACAAAATCTCTGCTTACTTTGTGTACTACTGTTTCTGTTAGTTCTTAAATAAAAAAGGGCTGACGCAATACGCCAACCCTTCTTAGTGTTGATTAAGGTGACTAACTTGTTTTAGTACCCCATCAACTGCAGCAAATTTTCTGCTGTAATAATTGCTTCCTTACGGTTTGCAATATTCAGTTTTTGATACAAGTTACGAATGTGGGTCTTGATGGTAGTACCTGCTACATCGAGCTCTTGTGCAATTTGTTCATTACTAAAGCCAGAGTAAATCAATCCCAATACTTGCCATTCACGTTGAGTTAGCGGGCTAGTGCGTACTAACTCCGGTACGTTCGGGTGGTTCACCAGCTTTTCAATGAAGTCTTCGTCAAAGTGAATTGAACGGCTGCGTTGGTTCGATGAAATGTCTTTCATCAGTTGCTGTGCTCGATGGCGCTCCAAATCACCCAGCTCATGGCGAAGGCTGAGCTTCTCTAGCAGGCCGCCAATTGTTGATCCATCAATCAGGAAATTTCCAACCATACCTGTCTGGTTGGTCATAACCAGTGCTTCTTTTAATAATGCTTTCGCTTGTTCTTCATTTGTTTGGCGTGCGGCCAAAACGGCTTCTACGACCAGATTTCGGTTTGTATCGGTTACCAGTTTGCTTCGGCGTGCCTCACTTTGTAAAAAGTCCAGCGCTTGACGTGCTTCGTCATACTGTCCGAGGTTAATGTACGCTCGGGCGATGTTACGCCATTGTAACTGGCAGAAGTGGTTACACGCAGATTCCGGACGAACTGCGGTGTTTAACCACTCCTGTATCGCTTCGGTATTACCGCGGGCTTGCCAGAATAGGATTAGAGACAGTGACGCATTCGCAGTCCAGTCAACGTGGTAAGTAGACTGTTTCATCAAGTGTTGAATGTGCTCAATAAACTTACCGGCTTTGTCGAGTTCACCGCGTCCTATGGCTATACGAGCCAGCATCGAGTAGCTATGTAAGTGCTTACTTGGTGAGTGGTTTTCAAGGATCTGTAAACCCTTATAAGCACACTCTTCGGCTTCGTCTAAACGATTCCAGCACCAGAGGACTTGCGCACGGATACGCAGCAAAAATTCATGCAGCGGAACATGTTGGAGCTGGTGCTCTTCGATTAAGCGGAAGCCTGAGTCCTGCACTTCGAATGCGGCCTGGACGTAACCCTGAGCAATCAGTATTTCACTTTGCTGCAAAATCGCCCACAGTGCCTGATGGTAAACCTGATACTGACGTGCCAATTTTTCAGTTTGTTGCATCATTGGCAATGCGCGATCGAGTTTGCCCAGTACGTGGTTTACTTCTCCAACGACGGACGTTGCGACGATTCGGCTGCGATAGATAGTGTGATCGAGCTTACTTAACGCAAGCTCTGCCAGCTCAAGCGCTCTTTCTGGTTGGTTACTGTTAATCGCCACCTGCGCTAGTAAAGCGTTTGCCTGACCTTGGTAATGAACATCAAGCTCAATATTGCGTTTTTTATGCTCGGCTTCGGCTTCTTCTAGTAACTGACCGACCTGGTTGTAGCGATGCTGACTCTGAGCCAGCCAGGCTCGTAACATGGTCAGTTTCGGATGACTGAACAGCAGCTCCGAATCTAGCTGATGAATCGCCCGCTCCAAGGTACTTAGCTCGCCTTGGTTAAACATTTTCCAGCCAAATTCATTCAAAATTTCAACGACTAAGTGTTTGTCATTTGACTTTTGAGCGTGGTGAATCGCCTGATGTGGCGACTTTTGCTGTAACCATGCCAACGCCGCGTTACGGTGCAGGTCTTTCTCTTGTTGAGGTATTCGAGCCTGACGCTCGTGAGATAAAAACTCGCCGAACAAGTTGTGGAATCGGAACCAGTTATGTTCGCCTTCAAGAGGATAAATAAACAAGCCGTAACGATTTAAGGATTCGATCATACCAAGCGCATCTTCACGCTGAGTCAACGCAAACACTAGCTCATCGTTAAAATGGTCTAAAACCGATACTTGCATTAAGAAGTGGCGAGTCTCGTGATCGAGCAGATCAAACACCTCTTCTACCAGGTAATCCCATAGATGCGCGTGATTGAACTGAGATACCGACTCAACGGTTTGTGCCAAAGTACGGTTTTGATGTTGCGCTTGCAGAGCAATGAGTTGTAGCGCAGAAGGCCAGCCTTCAACATACGCTCGCAAGCTATTCGCCATATCTTCATCGATACCATCGGCGATACGCTGGTTAAAGAAGCGTGTGGTTTCTTCTGTATCGAATGCCAACATTTCATTGCCGATTTCGATCATCAAGTCGCGTACGCGCAGATTCGCTGTACCCAAAGGTGGTGTAGCACGGCTAGTGACCACTACGGTCAGGTTATCTGGCATATGTTTTAAGAAGAAGCGCATGGATTCATGAATTTCATCATTGGTGATCAGGTGGTAGTCATCAAGTACTACGTAGCATTCCTGATGAAAGTCAGCCATTTCTGCAAAGAGTTCACTATATAGAGAGCGCAACGAGGATATTTGGCGCTTTTCCGCCAGTTTTTGGGCATTAGCACAACTGTAGTTGGTTGCTTTGTTCAATGCTTGCAACAGGTAATTGACAAAACGAAAGCCGTCGTTATCACTGTCATCGATGCTATACCAACCAACGTTGGGCTTATCTGACAGCCACTGAGCAGCCATTGTCGTTTTACCGTAGCCAGCAGGAGAGCGAAACAAAACCAATTTGTAGTAAGGGGCTTGTTGCAGGAGGTCCAGCACTCGAGGACGTACAATGGCGTTGTGTAAACGACCTGGGCGAGTAAGCTTAGATGGAATCCACATTAGTAATTATGTCCTTAATTTATGTATACCTAAATAACTTCAAGATTCTCATATGTGCCAAGATACATTTTAGTACTTGCCTTACTGAGCAACCCTTTTGCAGTTCAGCTAATAAGGTGAACCTAATTATGTTGTTATATTTCTGGTGATTACGGTACTTATCTCAAGGTTATTTAGGTATAAAAATGAACTAAAACGAACAATTACTCGATTTTAGTGTGTTTAAAAAGTGTACAAGTCTTATAAAGCGTTTGGGATGTTACGACATCAGAAATGCAGCTTACTTTGATCCACTTCTTAATTCTCACGAGAGAACCTAAATGGCACTAACTACGCCCTTGATTTGTGAACAAGATCACTTTAAGGCGTTTTAGATTGGTAAAGTATGTATTTTTCTGCACAGCGTTTGGCAGATTTCATTGTCGTTAACTGGGCAAATGTGATCGCTAAGACAAATTTTGCATCGTAGGTTCTATGAGTCCTAAAAACCGTCATAACTATAATTCATGCTTTTCTCATATTCGGTTGTGATCGAAATCACTAAGAACTCGAACGAACTAAGTGTTGTTGAGATTTAGATCACTAACTGATCGAGGGTACCCCCCTCTACGCCCTCATTCCTCCTCCTTCAAAGGAGGAGAATTAGGAGGATGTTTATTCACACCGCTAAATGCACGATGTATGGCAGATGAATTACTAAAAGACGTGAGAATTTCTTAATGAAACCTACACAACAGAAAAAATTTGATAAAAAGTCGTTCCAGGACAGCGTAAAAAAACACTTATCAGTGACTTACGCACACACCGTTGAAAACGCAGATAGCCGCGCATGGTACCTGGCAATGGGTCGCGCATTGGCTGAGTTCACTACTTTTGATTTGCTTGCAACTGAAGAAGATCCTCGTATCAAGAGCGCGAAGAGTGTTAACTACCTTTCTCTAGAGTTCCTGATCGGCCGCTTAACAGGTAACAACTTAATCAGCATGGGTCTGTACGAGCAAGTGACAGAGGCAATGACTGAGTTAGGTCATAGCTTAACTGACCTTCTAGAAGAAGAACGCGATCCATCATTAGGCAACGGCGGTCTTGGTCGTCTGGCAGCATGTTTTATGGATTCATGTGCAGCACAAGAATTCCCTACTGTAGGTTACGGCCTTCACTATGAATACGGTCTGTTCAAACAGTCATTCAAAGATTGCCGTCAACAAGAAGCGCCAGATGCATGGTGTGGAGTTGAAGGTTACCCTTGGGAAGTCGCTCGTCCAGAACTTGCACAGGAAATCGGCTTCTACGGTCATGTTGACGTGGTTAACGAGAATGGCAAAGAAGTTCGTAAATGGGTTCCTGGCATGACGGTAAAAGCGATGCCGTGGGATCTTCCAATCGTAGGTTACGAATCAGACACGGTTTACCCTCTGCGTCTTTGGGAATGTCAGGCAATTGCACCATTCTCTCTAGCTAGCTTTAATAATGGTGATTACTTCGAAGCTCAGCACGCGCTGATCGACGCAGGTAACATCACTAAAGTGCTTTACCCGAACGATAACCACGAGAAAGGTAAAACACTTCGTCTAATGCAACAGTACTTCCACTCTGCAGCGTCAGTACGCGATATTCTGCGCCGTCATGAAGCAGCAGGTTACTCACTAGAAGAACTGCCTAAGCAAGAGGCAATCCAACTTAACGATACACACCCAACAATCGCGATCCCTGAGTTAATGCGCATCCTTGTAGATGAGAAAGGTTTGACTTGGGAAGCGGCATGGGAAATCTGCTCGCACACATTTGCGTACACTAACCATACTTTGCTACCAGAAGCACTAGAGACATGGCCAGAGTCGCTTATCCAGCACTTACTTCCACGTCACATGGAGATCATTTACGAGATCAACCATCGTTTCCTACAAGAAGTACGCGCGATGTGGCCAGGTGACGTAGCGAAGCAACAGAAGCTTTCTATTATTGAAGACGGTTTCCACCGCATGGTTCGCATGGCTAACCTAAGTGTTATCGGTTCTTACGCAGTAAATGGTGTGGCAGCGCTTCACTCTGAATTGGTTAAGAAAGACCTGTTCCCAGAGTTCCACGAAATGTACCCAACTCGCCTACATAATGTAACGAACGGTATCACCCCACGTCGTTGGTTGAAGTTCTGTAACCCTGGTTTGTCTAAGTTAATCACAGACAAAATCGGTGACGAATGGCCTGCGAAGCTTGAGCTGTTAGAAGGTATCGCGAAGTACGCAACTGACGAGAAATTCCAAAAAGAATTCATGGCAGTAAAGAAAGAGAACAAAGAACGCTTGGCTAAATGGGTGAAAGAGCACATGGGTATCGAGCTTGATACCAATGCAATCTTCGATGTTCAAATCAAGCGTCTGCATGAGTACAAACGTCAACACTTAGATTTGCTACACGTATTGTCTCTATACCACCGCATTCTTAACGAACCTGATTTCGAATGTGTACCACGTGTTGTTATTTTCGCAGCGAAAGCGGCACCGGGTTACCACCTAGCGAAAGAAATCATCTTCGCAATCAACAAAATTGCAGAGAAGATCAACAGCGATACTCGCATCGGTAACAAGCTAAAAGTGGTATTCATTCCTGACTACCGCGTGAGTATGGCAGAAATCATTATTCCAGCAGCGGATGTATCACAACAAATCTCGCTAGCGGGTAAAGAAGCATCGGGTACTGGTAACATGAAGATGGCGCTTAACGGTGCTTTGACTATCGGTACGATGGATGGTGCGAACGTTGAGATTCGTGAAGAAGTTGGTGACGAGAATATCTACATCTTCGGTCTGGACGTTGAAGGCGTGAAAGCGCTGAAAGCTCAAGGTTACAACCCATTTGATTACTACAATGCGGATCACCTGTTGAAAGCTTCGATGGATTTACTAGCGGGTGAAGAGTTTACTCCAGGTCAACCGGGTCTATTGCGTGCAACGTACGATAGCCTGCTTGATGGCGGTGACCCATACCTATGTCTTGCAGACTTCGCGTCTTACGTGAAAGCGCATGAAGATATGGATAAGCAATATAAAGATCAGGCTGGTTGGGCTAAGAAAGCCATCCTTAATACTGCTCTAGTAGGTAAGTTCACATCAGACCGCTCAATTCGCGACTATGTGAATAACATCTGGAAACTAGAACCGGTTCACCGTTAATAAGAGAATATACCCAAGTAACCCTGCTCTAAACTTTGCATCTTGAAGTCACTTGGGTATACGACCAAGGTAGCCGAGCGCTACCTTTGGTTATTTCCAAATATAAGTTATTGATAACTATAAAACCCTACATGGAAGGTGTTTGTATTACCTTCGGAGAAAGCGATGAAAGAACAAACAGTATTAAAGAAAGTCGCGGCAATGGCGAGATTGGCTGATAGCTACGTGAGCGCCTGGGGAGAAGAGGCTAAAGTGTCTGATGAGACTTTGCGCCGTTTGCTCGCGTCACTTGGCTACGATATTAGCAGCGACGAAAAACTATTAGCTTCTGCTGAGAGAAAACATAAGAAAGACGTACTAGCCCCTGTTCTTGTTTTACGTGACGGCGACCCTGTCGAAGTGGAACTAAACCTAGGTACGAGTGCTCGTGAGAGTGAATTCAGCTGGCGTTTAGAAACAGAGCAAGGAGAGGTACTTGAAGGCTATCTTCAGTCTCAGATTGTTCGTGACGAACGTGCCGAGGGTGGCCCTCTAGTGTTTGCATTGCCAAAAAATTTGGCATGGGGTTATCACAAATTGATCATCAGCCGTAAGCGTCGTAAAACACCTTATGAAATGTCACTGATCATTACACCTAAAGCTTGTTACAAACAGGATGAGCTAAACCAACACAAAAAGCTTTGGGGTCCGAGCATCCAGCTTTACACACTGCGTACTCAGCATAACTGGGGTATTGGTGATTTTGGCGACCTTAAGCAACTTGTCAGCGACATTGCGTCTCGCGGTGGTGACTTCATTGGTTTGAACCCAATTCATTCACTGTTCCCAGCAAACCCAGAAGGTGCTAGCCCATACAGCCCATCGTCTCGTCGTTGGTTGAACATCATGTACATTGATGTGGTTTCTGTACCTGAATTCGCACTAAGTGCAGAAGCGCAACAACAAGTTGGCAGCGCTGAGTTCCAGCAACGTCTGCAAAAAGCTCGTGACTCACACTGGGTGAATTACACAGAAGTTTCTGCGCTTAAGATGAGCGTATTACCGCTTCTGTTTAGCGAGTTTAAAACACGCCACCTGGACAAGAATACTGAACGTGCCCGAACCTTCTTAGACTTTGTCGAGAAAGGCGGCGAAAGCTTGTTGCATCAAGCGGCGTTTGATGCAATCCATGCTGATCTTCACGCTGAAGACTCAAATATGTGGGGTTGGCCAGCGTTCCCTGATAAGTACCGTTCGTTTGATTCTGTGGGTACTCAGAAATACATCAAAGACAATCAGGATCGTGTTCACTTGTACATGTACCTACAGTGGATTGCAGACGATCAAATCAAAGAAGCTCAAGTACTTGCGGAAGAAAAAGGTATGTCTGTTGGTCTGTACCGTGACCTGGCAGTAGGCGTGGCAGATTCCGGTAGCGAAACTTGGGCTGACGAAGGTACCCTTGTTCTGGACGCAAGTATTGGTGCACCACCTGATGTGCTTGGTCCTCTGGGCCAAAACTGGGGGCTGCCACCGTTAAATCCACAAGTGTTGGAAGCAACAGGTTACGAGGCGTACATCCAGTTACTGCGTGCAAACATGAAGCACTGTGGTGCGCTGCGTATTGACCATGTGCTTGGTTTGCTACGCCTATGGTGGATTCCTAAAGGTGAGAAGGCAACTGAAGGCGCATACCTGTACTACCCAGTAGAAGATATGCTGGCAATCTTAGCGCTTGAATCTCATCGCCATCAGTGTTCTGTGATCGGTGAAGATTTAGGTACTGTGCCAGATGAAATCGTCGATATCCTTCGCGATGCGGGTGTGCACTCTTACAAAGTATTCTTCTTCGAAACATCAAAAGAAGATGGCGGTTTCATTTCTCCGGAACATTACGCAGAGCAGTCTATGGCGGCACTGTGTACACACGATATGCCAACGTTACGTGGTTTCTGGCACTGTGATGACTTGAAAATGGGTCGTGAGATTGGCCTGTACCCAGATGAAGAGCAACTGGAAGGTCTGTTTGCTGACCGATTGAAGTGCAAACAAGGCATTCTGGATAGCGTTCGCTGGCATGGTTACCTACCTGAAGGCATTGGTCACGATGCGCAGTATGTCCCAATGGATTCTTACCTGAGCGAAGCACTTCAACTTCACGTTGCCTCTGGTGATTCAGCGCTACTTAGTGTTCAGCTCGAAGACTGGCTGGAAATGGATCAACCAGTCAACATCCCTGGTACAGTAGATGAATATCCTAACTGGCGTCGTAAGCTGTCAATGAACCTAGATGAAATTTTCAGCCGTGAAGATGTGAATCGAATTGCGAAACGCCTGACTGAAGTTCGTGCGCAGGCAGGCAAGTAAAATGAATAGAGTGATTTAGACATATGAGCTGATATTCAATTTGTTGGTTCTCAGGTAAGAAATTTCCATCTAGGTCACTCATTCTTCAGGAACAATCCGTTAGGATGGAGTACTGTTATTATGCCCGCGATAATAGCGGGCATTTTCGTTTTTTGTGACTGCTTTGTAACATTGACGTGTAAAGCAGTGCTTTTTAGTAAGTTTACGCTGGTTGTGCAAACCAATATTTGCTTAAAATTTATTCGTTTTAGGTGGGTGTTGGCTCTAGGGAGAAAGGTTTGAAAAACACTAAAACCAATGAATTAAAGAGAACAAAGAAAAAGTACGAACGTGCCTATGAATTGCTAGATCAGGCATCTTACTCAGACCCGTTTGCGACACTCGGGCCATTCATTGATAATGGTGAGGGTTCCCTGAGAGTCTGGATGCCAGGTGCAGATAAGGTTGAGCTGATCATTGACGGCGAACCTCGCGTAGAGCTTCAACGCGAAGGCGAGAGTGGTTTTATACTCAAAGAAAAGCGCGAATTACATCTCACGCACTACCGTTTAGCGGTGGATTGGGCTGGTGTTGAGCAGATTATTGATGACCCATACCAATATCATAATATCTACCAAGAGTACGAACATCTGCATACACCGATAGATATGTACCACTACATGGGCTCACAATTTGTTACGTTAGAGCGTGGTGGTAAAAACATCTCTGGTGTCCGTTTCCTTGTATACGCCCCACATGCCTCAGCAGTCAGTCTGATTGGTGGCTTCAACCAATGGGATGGTCGTCGCCATCCGATGCAACGTCTGGATTACGGAATCTGGGGGTTGTTTGTTCCGGAACTGCAAGAGGGTGTGCAATACAAATTTGAACTCAAAGGTCCACATGGGGAAGGGCTTCCTCATAAACAAGACCCTTGGGGCTTTTACTCAGAACAATACCCATCTTTTGCTTCGATTACGTACGACCATAACCGTTACCAATGGCAAGATGAGAAGTGGCAAAAGCGTCCAGTAACAAAAAAACGCGATGAAGCGCTCTCTTTCTATGAGCTTCATGTCGGTTCGTGGAAACGTAATGAGCAGGGCGAGTTCTTGAACTACCGCGAGTTGGCGGATCATTTAGTGCCTTACTTAGTCGATATGGAATATACCCATGTAGAGCTAATGCCGATTTCTGAGCACCCATTCTATGGCTCTTGGGGTTACCAGCCAGTTGGCCTATTTGCGCCAACCAGCCGCTACGGTTCGCCAGATGACTTTAAGTACTTCGTGGATGTCTGTCACCAAGCAGGCATTGGCGTAGTTCTTGACTGGGTACCAGCACACTTCCCTTCAGATGGTCACGGTTTAGCCAACTTCGATGGTACACCACTATTCCATGATCCTGATCCTCGCCGTGGTTGGCATCAAGACTGGAACTCTTATATCTATGATGTCGGTCGTGAGCATGTACGTCGTTTCCTCGTCGCGAATGCGCTGTACTGGTTCGAACAATTCCATATCGATGGTATTCGCGTAGATGCGGTCGCTTCTATGATTTATCTTGATTACTCACGTAGCCACGATCAATGGATTCCTAACATCGACGGCGGTAATGAGAACTACGATGCCATCGCGACACTGAAGTGGATGAACGAGGAGGTGTACAAGCACTTCCCGAACGCCATGACGATTGCTGAAGAGTCTACGGCGTTCCCAGGTGTCTCGGCTCCAACATTCATGGGTGGTTTAGGGTTTGGATTTAAGTGGAACATGGGTTGGATGCACGACAGCCTTGCATACGTGAAAGAAGATCCTGTTCACCGCAAATACCACCACAATACCATCACGTTCCCGCTTATTTATGCACACAGCGAAAACTATGTGTTGTCTTTGTCGCATGATGAAGTGGTGTATGGTAAAGCGTCTATCCACAATAAGATGCCGGGTGATGAGTGGCAACAAACGGCAAACTTACGTGCATACTATGGTTACATGTACGGTCAGCCGGGTAAGAAGCTGAACTTTATGGGCGCTGAATTTGGCCAGACCTCGGAATGGAACCACGATGATCAGTTGCAATGGTTCTTGCTGGATTTTGAACGTCACCAAGGTGTTCAGGCTCTGACTCGCGACTTGAACCATCTTTACCGTAATGATCCTGCGCTGCATGACCAAGACTGTGAGTCGGCAGGCTTTGAATGGCGTCTTCAAGACGAAGCGGATGCAAGTATTTTGGCTCATGAGCGTATTAGCCAAGATGGTGAGCGTATTTTGGTCATCACTAACTTCACGCCGGTGCCACACGAGAAATTCCGCTTAGGCGTTCCGAATGAAGGTCGATATGAGCTTTTGCTTAATACCGATGATAGCAAATATCATGGTAGTGGCTTTAAGGTTCATACGAGTGTGGAGACAGAAGAGATAGAGAGTGAGTCACTTCCTCAGTCTCTTGGACTTCGCCTGCCTCCGTTATCTACCGTATTCTACAAACTTGTTAAATAAGCACACCTACTGAAACAAGCCCGCTTTACATTGTAAATCGGGCTTTTTTTGACCAAACTTTGACCTTCAAAACTTGTTCTTCGTCACATAATCCGGCACTCTTGCTCGCTTGCTTTTAAAGCTCGGAGTTGTTGGGATCTTACACATGTTGAAAAGGCTGAAGTCATTTCTGTTTAAAATGGTGTTGATACTATTACTCGTTCCCGTAGTTTTAGTGGGCGCGGGAAAGTTCGTCGATCCTCCAATCTGGGGATGGAAACTCAGTCGACTCATTTCGCCGCCAACGAACTATCCAGAGCATAGCCTCCATGAATGGGTGCCTTTGTCTCAAATCTCTAAGAACATGCAACTTGCTGTGATTGCGACCGAAGACCAGAAATTCCCTACGCACTATGGCATCGACCTTGAGTCTCTGTTTAACGTAATAGCCAATGCGGATGAAAATGGCCCATCCCGAGGCGCAAGTACGATCACTCAGCAAACCGCAAAAAATCTGTTTTTGTTTCCATCTCATTCTTATGTTCGCAAAGCTTACGAGTTGTACTTTGCCCTGCTGATGGAAGCCATGTGGAGCAAAGAGCGCATTTTGGAGGTTTACCTCAATGTGGTGGAATTTGGTCCGGGTATCTATGGGGCTGAAGCGGCTGCACAGAACTATTATGGTGTGAGTGCAGACAGGTTGTCCCAGTGGCAAGCGGCACAATTAGCGGTGGTGTTACCCAATCCTTACCGAATTAAAGTTTTCCCGCAAAGTAATTACACTCAGCGCCGTACAAGGTGGGCTTTGAACCAAATGCGTAACCTTGGCAGTGTTCAGTTGTAAATTAGACGAACTACGCCTCTTCACCAGCAAAGTGTGAGTTATCCCAAGCTTTGGGGCGTAGTCTTTTAGAATGATGTGTTCAGTTTCTTATACAGGCAAGATTAGCGTGAATAAAACTATTACATTCACGCAGCTTGTCTGCGTAACCAATGGACTGAACGATGAAACTGAACCTGATCACGACGACATTATTACTTGTGTCGGCAAGTGCCATTGCCGAACCCAATATTTCCATATCGACCACAACGAATAGCCGCGACTTCCCACTTAGTTCTGCACAAGCGTTAGTTGTACCACTGACCAAAGATAGCTACACACTAAAAATAACCGGTGTTGAAGGAGACTGTACGGCGCCAGAAGGCCAAACCGTCAAGTTTAATCAGCCGATCTCGTTAAACTGTGGTGAACCAACAGAGCTTCCTCTACAGATTCGTTTTACCGGCGATTACTCATTTGCCTATGATGACGAAGCGAAAACGCTCCTATTCAAACGTGAACCAAAGAAAGCGGCGAAAACCGAGTTCAAACGCCCAATTCCACAAGTTCAATGTGAGGTCTACCAAGGTGGTGAAGTGTCTATCGCGTTGGGAGATAGTTTTCCTGATGGGACGAAATTGCGAGATGCCTATTCAGGGCAAATCGTAGAGGTCAAAGACCAAAAAGTATCGCTCACTCCTGACAAAGCTTCTGGTGGCATTGTATTGCTTGAACCCATCAAAAAGACCAAAGAAGCAGTACCATTCGATTACCGCAATGCCAATATCTACTTTGTAATGGTAGATAGATTTAATAATGCGGATAGTAGCAATGACGAAAGCTACGGCCGTAAAAAAGATGGAAAAGAAGAAATTGGTACCTTCCATGGTGG
This sequence comes from Vibrio sp. YIC-376, assembly GCF_052353105.1. Lineage (NCBI taxonomy): Bacteria > Pseudomonadati > Pseudomonadota > Gammaproteobacteria > Vibrionales > Vibrionaceae > Vibrio > Vibrio sp. YIC-376. The sequence continues at coordinate 298,278 of NZ_JBBWFK010000003.1, read as the reverse complement.
TGATCTTAAAGGTGTGATTGAGAAACTGGACTACATCAAGAGCTTGGGTACGGATGCGATTTGGCTGTCACCGATTGTAGAGCAAGTGCATGGCTTTGTTGGTGGTGGGGACAGTGGTTCGTTCCCATTTTATGCCTATCACGGCTACTGGACTCGTGATTTCACTAAGATAGATGAGAACTTTGGTAACGAAGATGACCTGAAAACGCTGGTGGAAGAAGCGCATAAAAGTGGTCTGAAAGTGCTGCTAGACGCGGTAATCAACCATACAGGATATTCTACATTAGCCGACTTGCAGTTTGATGGTCTTGAAGTGCTAAAGTCGGGCGCTGATTTACCTGAAAAGTGGGGGGACTGGCAGCCTCTGAGTGGGGAAAACTGGCATAGTTACCATCAAAACATCGATTACCAAAGCCCGAACTGGATTAACTGGTGGGGCGGTGATTGGGTAAGAGCCGGTTTGCCGGGCTATCCCGAGCCAGGCAGCAGTGATATCACCATGTCGCTCGCTGGATTACCGGACTTTGTCACCGAATCAGATAAAGCGGTGACACCGCCAAAGTGGTTACTCGACAACCCGGGTACTCGTGTTAAGGCTCGTGACAATTACACCGTGTCGGATTATTTAATTGAATGGCAGGCGGATTGGGTGAAACGCTTTGGTATTGATGGCTACCGTGTTGACACAGTTAAACATGTGGAAGGTGATGTTTGGAAACGCCTGAAGCAGGAGGCCTCTCAAAGCTTACAACAGTGGCGTAAAGAGAACGGTAAGTCGGGTCAACCATTTTGGATGATGGGCGAAGTATGGGGACACACCGCATATCGCAGCCCTTATTTTGACGATGGATTCGATGCTCTGATCAACTTTGACATGCAGAAGAAGCTCGACAAAGGTGCCGCCTGTTTTAGCCAAATGGCAGAGACCTACCAAAGCTATGCCGATACCATTGCCAACGAGAAAGACTTTAACCCGGTTAGTTATATGTCTTCTCACGATACCGAGTTGTTCTTCTCTCGCTTCAAAGATTACGGTATGCAGCGCAACGCGGCGAATGCATTGCTATTAAGCCCTGGCGCAGTTCAGGTTTATTATGGCGATGAAATCGGGCGTAACATTGGCCCGTATGCGGATGACTTTCATCAAGGCACGCGTTCTGACATGGTTTGGGAATTGACTGATGACAAACAAGCGTTGCTTAAACACTGGCAGACGCTTGGTCAGTTCCGTAAAGCACACCCTGCAGTTGGTGCTGGCAAGCATCAAGTGATCGCTCAAGACGGAGCGTACGTATTCTCACGTTCACTTGGTAATGACAAAGTCGTGATTGCGTTTGTAGGCCGTGATAGGTAATTCCAGGCTAGAAATAAGCAGTTAAAAGCCCTTCTTTGGATTTTCAAAGAAGGGCTTTTATTTCAAATCTGAATATTATCTCGAAGTAATTCCCACAAAATTAAGTAAGATTAAAATTCCTAATTTTATCTATTATTTATTCTTATACTTCAATTGTGATTGCAATCATAAAATAAAATATCGTTTTAGTTTTTTATATTAGTTTGAATAACTGATTGATTTCGATCTTATCTCGAGCATCTGATTAAGTTGAACATATGTGTCATATCCCCCATGTGTAGGTAATCTTATGAAAAATCTGATTCAAACTGATCGTAAGGTGACGTTAGGGTGCTATATCGCACTGGCGTTTGCCGTTGTTTTCTTCTCTGGCATGTTGCAATCAAACCAATGGTATGGAGTCTTTGACTTCACAACGTTGAATGGCTCTTTTGGTAAGGTGGCGTATGGTGTCACTGAAACGGCTGATGGTTTAAAAGTCGCGACAACATCTCTTCGTGGTACTGGTGGTAGCGGTGCCCGAGATGGCTTTCTTTTTGCCCTTACACTTATCCCAACCGTGATGTTCGCATTAGGGATGATCAACGTTCTAGAACACTACGGTGCATTAGATGCCGCACGTAAACTGCTGACTCCCTTACTACGACCTCTGATGGGTATTCCGGGTAACTCAGGCTTGGCGCTTATTGCTTCTCTTCAAAGTACCGATGCTGGTGCTGCAATGACGCGTCAACTTAAAGATGAAGGTCATCTCACCAAACGTGAAACGGATGTATTTACTATGTTCCAGTTCACGGCAGGTGCAACCATCGTTAACTTCTTCTCATCAGGCGCTGTGTTATTTACCTTAACCATGGCGGATGGATCATTAGCTGTGACGTCTTCTATCGGTTTGGCGGTTGTGGTCATGTTTGTGTTTAAGATTATCGGTGCAAACTTGTTCCGCATCTACTTAAACATCACTGAAGGTAAAGAAGACAAACAAGAACAAAACAAATCTGAGAATTTGAAAGAGGAGACAGCATAATGGGTGATGTAAAAACAAGTAAGCCTATGGTGACGGATATTTTCGTTGAAGGCGCAAAGAAAGGTTGGGTGATCGCGACAACTTCTACTTTACCAAACGTTCTTATGGCATTTGTCATTATCAAAGCGCTTCAGATCACAGGCGCGCTGGATTTAATGGGGTCTATCTTCTCTCCGGTGATGGCGATATTTGGTTTGCCAGGTGAAGCGGCAGCCGTACTTATTGGCGCCTGGATGTCGATGGGTGGCGCTGTAGGTGTGGTTATCACGCTGTTTGACCAAGGTATTCTAAATGGCACTCATATCGCGATTCTTGCTCCTGCAATTTACCTGATGGGCTCTCAGGTCCAATATATGGGACGCATCATGGGTCCTATCGGTACAGAAGGTCGCTATATCCCTATCATGATTGCAATCTCAGTGCTAAACGCATTTGGTGCAATGTTGGTCATGAACCTGTTTGTTTAGGAGTCAATCATGCTGTTTTCTCTCAAAGATTATCTCGAAGAGCTACGTCCATTAATCAACGTTGATTGCGGAACTTACACTACCGATGGCATTGAATTTATTGCTTCTCAGTTTGAGGCAAAATTTCAAGCGTTGTCCGGCTGGAATGTAAAGCGTATTGATTGTGGCAAAGCAGGAGTAGGGCTAGAGATTCGTAATAAGCCAGAGGCAGAACAGATAGATGTGATGCTGATTGGCCATATGGATACGGTTTTCCCTATAGGTACAGCTGAGCGACGTCCGATGTCTATGGATGAAAATAAAGCGTACGGACCTGGCGTGTCAGATATGAAGTCTGGTTTGTTAAACATCGTTTATGCGATGCGAAATTTAGATAAAGCGGTATTAGAAAAGCTGTCGATCTGTGTTTGCATGAACCCGGATGAAGAAACAGGTTCACTAGGTTCGGTTGATTGGATTCAGTCTGTTGCGAAAAATGCCAAGAATGTGCTGGTAGCAGAAGCCGCACGTGCAGACGGTGGGTTGGTGAAAGCAAGAAAAGGCATGGCGCGTTACAAAATATCGTTCAATGGTGTAGCGGCTCACGCGGGTAATGAGCCAGAGAATGGTCGTAGTGCGATTACCGAAATGGCGAACTGGATTCTCGCTATTAATTCGATGACCAACTTCAACTCTGGCACTACCTTAAACGTGGGTATTGTGTCGGGCGGTAATGGGGCGAACATTGTGCCAGCACAAGCTGAAGCGATCGTGGATGTGCGCTTTTGGAGCAACGAAGAGTACGATGAGGTCGACACTAAGCTGAACGGGTTAGTTGAAACTCCGTTTATTGACGGGGTAAGCATTCAGTTAGATCGAGAAGCGTATAAACCATCAATGTTACCGAGTTTGCAAACCAAAGGTTTAATGGCGTTGGTTGAAAAGGCTGCCAGTGAGCTTTCTATTGATATTAATTGGAAAGAGGTTGGTGGCGGTTCTGATGCTAACAATACCGCTATTTTAGGAGTTCCAACATTAGATGGCTTTGGTCCAATCGGCGCGGGCTTCCACAGTGAGCAGGAATACTTACTTTTAGAATCTATTGAGCCTCGCATCAAGATGTTGATGCGTGTACTAGAGAAGATCGCTCAATAAAACGTTCATTGCACTAATATAGCTCTCAACCCCCAACCCTTGGCTTGGGGGTTTTTATATTTTCTTATCTCATCTGCCACCTAAGATAATCTTATGCTATTAATCTCGCGTTCAGGTTCACGCTATTAGTATGAGCGTCACAGTCATAAATATCAGGAGGCAACGATGACTACAGCCATGTCTTTAAAATCGACGCCTAATGACGCCGGTAGTGAAACACTAAAAGTGCCAGATGAGATAACCTTCTGGCATAAGATGAAGAAATCTGTCAGGAAAGCAGGTGAAGAGCTTGCGGTAATGGGTATTAAATCCTGGCTTGCGATGACAGATTCCAGTACCTCTGTTCGCCACAAAGCGATTCTTGGCGGTGCGTTAGCATATTTCGTTCTGCCAACCGATTTGGTGCCAGACGTATTAGCTGGTGTTGGATTTACTGATGATATGGCAGCGCTAACACTGGCTGCGAACACAGTTGGCAATGCCATTACGCCAGAGCACGAGAAGCAGGCCAGAGAGAAGCTACATTCGATGGCGAAATAACAACATGGTTTAAATAAACAAAGCCCCGATGTTTCCATCAGGGCTTTGTTTTAGACAGGATAATGGTAACCGTAAAACGGTTTATGCGTCTGCGCGCTTCAGATGTACTTCTTCTTCGGCTACGCCAGCCATTGGATCGTTGAAGCGAGCTTCATCCAATGCGCCTTCTGATTTCGCAACAATAACAGTTACAACGCTATCACCGGTGATATTCACTGCGGTACGAATCATATCTAGCAGACGGTCAACACCCATAATTAGTGCGATGCCTTCTAGCGGCAAGCCTACTTGGTTTAGTACCATTGCCAGCATGACCAGACCAACACCAGGAACGCCTGCAGTACCAATAGATGCTAGCGTAGCCGTCATGATAACCATTAGGTAATCACCCATGGTCAAATCAATGTTGAATGCTTGAGCGATAAACGCCGTCGCTACACCTTGCATGATCGCTGTACCATCCATATTCACGGTCGCACCTAATGGTACTGTGAATGACGAAATACGGTTTTCAACGCCCATTCGGTGTTTAGCCGTTTCCATAGTAACAGGAATTGTCGCGTTAGATGATGCAGTAGAAAATGCAAACATCACGGCGTCTTCCATCTTACGTAGGAACGTAATTGGGTTCAGACCAGTAAAGCCTTTTAGCATCAAGCTGTACGTGACTAGGCCGTGAAGCAGTAGTGTACCTGCAAGAACAACGAAGTATTCCGCAAGATTGATGATTGCACTCAGACCAAGGCCAGTAAACAGTTTCGCCATTAAGAAGAACACACCGTAAGGTGCAAGGTTCATCAAAATTGCAACCAGCTTCATTATCACTTCATTCAGATCAGTAAAAAATGAAGCGATACGTTCACCCGACTTACCCGCAGCGCTGATCGCAATGCCGAATAGAACGGCAAACACGATCACTTGAAGAGTTTTACCCTCAGCCATTGCGCTGATTGGGTTTGTAGGGAACATATCGATGATCACCTGACCCAAAGATGGCGCTTCAGCAGACTTGAATGAACTTACTGCTGTAAGATCTGCGCCCGCTCCTGGCTGAAACAATGTGCCCATCGTCAGAGCAAGAGTGATGGCTACTGCTGTGGTTGCTACGTATAAACCAATCGTTTTGCCACCCATGCGACCTAACGTTGATAGGTCTTTCAGAGAGCTAGTACCGCAAACCAGTGAGACAAACACTAGCGGTACTACCAGCATTTTCAAGCTGGCTACAAAAATTTGGCCACCAACTTCAAATAATCCATTAACAATGTATGCGTCGACAAATCCGTTGTCGGCAAAAAGTGTGCGGATTGCAAATCCTGTCAAGATACCCGCTACCATACCTAAAATTACACGGCTAGTAAGCGACATCGGTTTCTTGGTATTCATGAGAACACTCCTTATAGTTATGCACTCTGAGTTCATTTCAAAGTGGCGTGCAGATTAGCAGCGGAGTGAAAGAACACGAAAGAAAATCCCAATGGTTGGTTGATAGATGTGACTACGATCACCAATTAAAATGTTATTTTAACTGTATTTTAACCTTTGGAGTGGGGTTAACGTTTAAAAATTAACATATTTATCGAATATAAAACTAACGGCAATGCATTGTTACAATTGGGGGAGTTGTGATTTGAATTGCATATCTCATCTCACTTCTAACACTTTAGAATAGCTAGCCAGTGGATATGCAATCTATAACCGTGTTATTTAGCTGTATGAATGTTGTTCATTGGAGAGAGTGGATAGATGTAAGTGATCCCATACCCAGCGACTTTGCTCATTATTTCGGATACCGCCAACCCAATATTCTTGTGTGAACTTAGCCTTACCTTCTAAACAGTGCTTACCGTATTGGGTAATGCTTACTTGTTGCTCCCACCAGTTTTTATGCATTGAATCTATTGTAATTAGCGGTGATTCGTTTGTTACTAGCGGCATCATCAATGCGTAAAACATCACATCGCCTAAATAGGGTAGAGGCTCGCGTTGTTGATAGAGCTGAAACCAGTTGATTACGGATATGTTGTTAACCTGATCTTTTAGTGCATCAAGTGCGAGGCGTTGAGTTGAGCTTAAACCGGATACTGAATGGGGAAGCTCCTGTAAATGTCGTATGAGGACAGCGCGAATATTTGGCAGGCTATCTAATTCATGTTGCTGTAAAAGGTTCACAATAGCGTTTGGATTTTCTGACGTCACGGCATGCCAACATCGTTTAGCCTGACTCATCAATTTTGTACTGAGAGGTTTCCGGTATTGCCAGCATGAGCGTATTGCTTCTACTGGTAGCTGACCAAAACCAATAAAACGTTCAGTACCAGGGAATTGATTGAGCTCGATGATTTCAATGACCTTATCTTTCACATCCTCAAGGTAAGTCAGGCAGCGAAGAAGCATGAGTTGATCATAGCTATCATGCTCTACCCAAAATACGATTCGTTCAAATTTATCGTTAAGCAGTGTGTCTAGGTTTCTTTGTCCCTGCTGCACTATATCTTGTACAGAATCTGCTTGTCCCATTACTGGCAAAAGTGTGCTGGCTACATAGTGAGCACGAAGTGCTAAAAATGATTGCTCGTTATTTGGTATTGGACCAATGCATAATGGGTCAATCATTGGTAAAAAATGACCTTCAAAACCACTCTCTACGAGACGTTGTTGAATATCGTGACCGCAGCGAACATGGAGCGTGCTTAGGTCATGGTCCAATGCCCGTCCTTTTAACGAAATAGCGCGCTTATGAGATTCTAAATTTTCCACATGAGCTTTAAGTTTGCTCCAGCTTGGCAACCCCAGTTCTCTGGCTAAAGCATGTTGAACATCAGCAAGTTGAATAGTATTGAAAGATAGCGCATCAGGCTGAGAGTGGAATTTTTTTACCTGCTCCAGAGCGGAATGGTCACTTTGACGAATCGCTTTTAAGCGCTTTTTCGCGATGGCTTTTTGCTGTTTTAGGTTAATAGAGAAGCTATTTTGAGATTGCATTTTTCACCTTTCTTATTTCTTCCACACTCGCCTAAACAGAAGCTAAAAAGAAGGTAAAAACAGATTGTGCCTGCTACCAGAACAGGGAAGCGAAATTGCCATGAACTGAGTTCTTTCCGCGAGTGTTGGGTGCTTTAGGCTTGAGCTCGTTCATAATATGCGACCAGTGTCTGACAGGCAACTATTAATAACTTAAGGGAGTAATTGTGCCTTATTAAACGACAAAGCTTCACTAAAAGGGCTTTTGTTTAATTGAGTTCAGGTAACGTGCACCTGATGTGGTTCCTGCTCTCTGCTTGCTTCTCTTTGAGCCTGTTGTTTTTGAATGCGACGCTCTTTTTTCGATAGCCAAACCAGAGGCACTAATATCATGGCAGTACCGATGACCATATAAATATCCGGCACTTCGTCAAACCAGATAAACCCGATGACGACCGCGCCTATCAAACCACTGTATTCAGCGCTCGCAATCTTATTACTGTCTATCGAACGGTACGCCATTACACAAGTCGCCGCATACACCATAATAAGTAGACTTGAACCTGCAGCGATAGGGAAAGCACTCCAGTCCCAAGGTTTCGCTTCAATGAAGACCAACAACAGCGCGACGGGAATGCCTGCCAGGTTGGTCATGAGCAATGTATGTGCGACGGACTGATTTCCTGGTAACTTGCGAATTAATAAGTTGTTAATCGCTATTGATACAGCAACGATAAATGCAGAAATCGCCGCCCAACCGATTTGATCCGGACGAATGATCACTAATACACCGACAAACCCCATGACTGCCGCAGAAACTGATTGTTTAGAAAGCTGTTCTCTGAAAAATAGCGCAGCAATAGGTAGCATAATTAATGGGGCTGCATAGAAAATAGCGTTCGCGGTCGCCAGAGGCAAAGCAGAGATCGCAAATACCATGAAGACCGCACCAAGTAGCCATACGTGAGCTCGAATGGCATGCCACTTAAACCCTTCCATAAAATAGGTTGGTCGATCGAGTAAGCAAAAAGGTAGCAGAAAAAGCACAGCCGAAATTTGTCGAAATAACACGAACTGAAAAACAGGCACCTCATTACCAACGACTTTAATCAAAGAGTCTGACATCACTGCAATCAGGTTTCCAACAATTAATAGCAGCATTGCTGCTCCGACAGATGTGACTTTCACGTTTTTATCTCCTCTTTCTTTGCGCAAGAGTAGGTGATGTCATAGGATGAAGTGAAGTGATATTTATTATTTTAAGTATGAGATTTTTAGATAATGAAATTGCCCCCATTAAGAGCGGTTCACTGCTTTGAATCTGTCGCGCGAAATTTGAGTTTTTCTCTTGCTGCAGAAGAGTTAAATGTGACGCAAAGTGCCGTGAGTCATCAGATACGTTTACTCGAAGATTATTTGGGGGAATCACTGTTTGTTCGCCAAGGGAGAAAACTCTCTTTGTCTGATACTGGTACGCGATATCTGGAAGACATCAGCCCTGCGATTAGTACTATTGCAATGGCGAGTCAGAAGGTGCGTGAGGGTGAGAAGGGCAGTATTCGTCTGGCTATTTATAGTTCGCTAGCGGTGAAATGGCTGATCCCGCGTTTGTCTGATTTTAAGCGCCTCTACCCGGAAATCGAGCTTACGCTTAACATGGTATCGGGCGATCCCGAACAGACGGACAGTGTCGGAGATTGTTTTATTACCGTACAGAAACCAAAGCGAAACTACATGTCTGTCTACTTATACGAAGATATCTTGTATCCCGTTTGTAGCCATAAAATATGGAAAGAGATCCAAGATAAACCCATGCCGGAAGCGCTTTGGCAATATCCACTGCTTTCAACCGATTCTATTTATCGTGAGCGGGGAAAAGATTGGGCGGAATGGTGCAATGTTGGTGGTTTTTCTTTACCTGGCAATGTGGATATTCAGCATTTTAGCCACATGTTACTGGCGATAGAGGCAGCGCGTTACGATCAAGGTATTGCATTCGCGAATGATTTTATGCTCAACGAACGCGATATGGCGCACGATTTGGTATACATCCCATCGCATGGTCTAGATACAGGGGATAGCTTTTATTTTGTGCATAAGAAGAGTCGAGCCAAACAAACAGAGATTATAAAGTTAACCAACTGGTTGAAGCAGCAGTGCTTGTAGATAAAGTGATGGCTTGGGGGGATTGGGAAATGGATGTCGCAAAGCGGCTATTATCAGGACAGATAGAAAAAACCGAGCGGTAAATGCTCGGTTATTTATTTTTCAGATAACTAACAATCTTATTACTGCTTGATTAAGTTGTAGTTAGAGGCAAGTTCACCTGGTACTTTTTCGCCGTTCATATCGAGTTTCATTAGCATGTTCTCGCCTACGAAGTATTGGTTTGGCGCATCTTCATTGGACAGTGTGACTGTGTTGCCGCTCTCATTCCAACTGAACTGTCCTTCAGATTTTAGCTGACCATCTTCTTTGCCTTGGTAGCTTTGCTCAAGCACGTATGTTCCGTCTTGATTCAGTGTGATACTAATATCAATGCCAGAGCAGTCTGCGCATGGAAGCGTACCTTGGTAAGTTCCGTTCCAATCAAGTGAATTATTCGCATTGTGCTCATTGTCTACAAATGTTTCTGTAGAAATGCCTTGCTCTTGTGTTGCCTGCTCTTCTACTACTGGCATTGCATCCGTTGTTTCAGCGGTGACAACTTGCGTCGCTTCAACCTTAGGAGCTTCTACAGCGGTCGTTTCAGCTGGTTTTTCGTCTTGGCAGCCAGCTAGAATGATAACCGCACCTGTTAATGCCAACATTGTCTTTTTCATTTTATCCCTCTTTGAATCAAGATTTTCTATGGGGGTTATATTAGACCTGCTTATGAAATTTACGTCATACGAAAGCAAGAGAATGATCTCTCTATGTCAATAAAATTGGTGTCTGGCATAAAATTGTCAAAATAATCAGGGCAGTGTAAAAATACCGTGTTCTATAATTTGATTGCATGGTTATTTTGACTAGGCGGCAAAAATGTCACTAATTCAGAATGTCATTCTTTCGTCGAATTCTACTCGTGTACTCACTCTACGATTTTTGCAAACTTAGGTTTATGGCATATGCCATAAATCGATATTGGCGTATGCCATAAATGGGCGTAGCGTATATACATCCCACTAACCAAGCATCAGATGGTTACCTGGGTATAACTGTTGCAGAGGGACGAAGATGGCAAGACCCAAAATAGAAAGACGCATATGTGGACGGGCTGCACACCACTGTTTCAAACCCAATGGTGTGCCTTTTCATCAATTGGAACAAATCTGCATCTTACCTGAAGAGCTAGAAGCATTGCGTTTAGCCGATTTGGAGGGGCTCAGCCAACAGCAAGCCGCAGACCAAATGGGCATATCCAGACAAACTTTTGGCAACACGGTAAAAAGCGCGCGATCTAAAGTCGCAAAAAGTTTAGTTGAAGGTCATGCACTGGTTTTTCCGAATGAGGAGTCAAACTTATGATTTATGCTATTCCCAATGATGGTGAGCGAGTGGCGAATCACTTTGTAAAAGCACCATACATTGCTATTTATTCTGATACCGATGGGGTGCTACAAAATCTAGCGAACATTGCGGCTATGCCGCAGTCTGGTTGTAAAGCAAAATCTCAGCTAATTCAGTCACTACAAGAGTACAATGTCGATGCCGTGCTCGTTCGTAACATTGGTGAGAGGGCGTTGGAAAAGCTGCTTAACAGTGGTAAACAAGTCTTCAGGTTGTCTACGCGCAGTTCACTGGAAGATGTGCTGGGTGTGGGCAGAACTCAGCTCACGGAACCGTCTCAAGGCCGTCCTTCTCTTAATCACCAGAAAAAAGGCGGGTGCGGATCCTGTGGTTGTGGTGGCAAAAAAGCGAAGCCGTCATTATTAACTCGCCCTAATCAGCCGAGTTTGATGTCCGCAGCACAGTCCAACCCTACTATACTTAGCTTAAAGGCTTCGGTTAATAAGGCTGGTTAGCGTGGTTTGGTTATTTACCTTTCTTGGTTTTCTCGTGGTTATTCTATTGATGTCGCTTGGGGTGATTTTCCACAACAAGCGTATTCAAGGTAGTTGTGGCGGCTTGACTAACGTTGGTGTCGACAAAGTGTGTAACTGTGAAACCACTTGTGCCGAATCAGAGCGGCGTTTGTATCAAATTTCTGAGCCTAACTCATCACTTAAGCGCTAAGGCTCTTGACCCAATTGGGTAAAGTTTGTCTGAACCAGTTTAGATACTTGCTGGTTTGCGGGTTGTTTCTTGAGACCAGGATATTGACGACTTCCACCACAATCCATGTTTTTGCTTCTACGATAGCGCCGGTCAGTTCTTTAGGGTGACCTTGTCTGGCGCATTCGACATATTTTTGCGCGACTTCCAGATAGTCATCTTGTGTGCCCATGCCTTTAATCAGCGGTGCCAAATCGATCGCAACATGCCCTTTGGAAAAACGTTCCCAGTCAAATAAAACCAACTCGCCATTTTTACGCAATCCCCAGTTTCCTGCGTTTGTATCACCTGAAATCAAATTTGCACTGTCGAACAGGTGACCGGAATTTTCTTGTGTGAGATAAAAGAAGTGTTCAGTCGCTCTGTCCAGCATTAATGTCGTTAGCGCTTGTTGGGTTGCCGATAATGTCCATTGATGAGTGTGGTAAAGATCCTTAGCTGTCGGCGTCACTTCATGCAGCGAAACTAATTGCTTAATAACCCGATGATCTTGTCTCAAAAAGTCCTGTTCGACGAGGTTCGGGATGTATTCAATTTGCAACGTATTGCGATGCATATCCAGTTCAATCAGGTTTGGCACGTATATCCCTTGCTGATTAAAACTCTCTGCATGATTCTGATAAAACGTGGCCTCTACTGGCGTCGGTTGATGCTTCTCAATAACCTGAATGCCATTTCGCTCTAAAAGGATCACTTTAGCGCTGCCCATTTGGCTGAGTTCTTGCTTTGACACCTGACTTCCTGTCTCCGATTGATTGAAGATATACCTTAATCACTTGAGCGTACGATGCCAATAAAGCGTGATGAAATAAAATGCAATCGGTTGAGGTATAAATTGCTGTGATTGTCTATTTTTTGAACGGTGGTTTTGGTGGTCTTTCGATTTGGGTCTACGCTTATAGCTCGTCTTAATAAAGGAGAACCAATATGGCTGTAATGAAGCAGGATATTCCAAATCGTGTAACGGTTTATCATGACAATATCGAGCAAGAACAAGAGCTGAAAAATGCGATGCTGCCTGAAAAACCACGCTACTTTAATGGCTCTCCGACTTATAAAGCCGACAGTATCGAAGAGTTTGAAAGTAGAATCAGTCAAATTGGATTGTCACTAGATAAATAGCAACGAGTTGATTTTCTGTATTCGAGCGAGTGATAGGTAAAGTCTTTACTAGCAGACTCAGAATAGGAAAGCGCCCTCGTAATGAGGGCGCTTCGTTTTTTAGCTTGGTTATTGTGGATCAGTTTTGTTGGGTACTGCTTTGGCAGACTTGTTTTTGAACCGCTGGTGGTGCAGGTTCGTAGTGACTTAACGTCATACTGAAACTTCCTTCGCCACCGGTAATTGCTCGCAATCTGCGAGCGTAATCTTGTAGCTCATTGACTGGTGATTTAGCCCGAATGAGGGTGAAGTTGCTATCAATCGGCTCTGTGCCTTCGATTAATCCTCTATTACCGGATAGATCACCTGACACATCTCCAACGTTGGCGGTTGGAATATGCAATTCCATCTGAATTATTGGCTCAAGAACGATCGGATCGGCATTATGAATCGCATCTAAGAAGGCTTTTTTACCTGCGATGACAAAGGCGATCTCTTTTGAGTCGACAGAATGGTATTTGCCATCATAGACCGTCACTTCGACATCTTTGATAGGATTCCCAGAAATTGCGCCTTCCTCCAAAGCTTGTAGGATTCCTTTTTCTACTGCTGGAATCAGAGAAGTTGGAATAGCACCCCCGACGACTTTGTTGATGAACTTGAATCCCGCTCCTCGCTCTAGAGGACGAACTCTCAGTTGGACTTCTCCGAACTGACCAGCGCCGCCACTTTGTTTCTTGTGTCGATAGTGGCCTTCGGCGGGTTTGGTAATGGTCTCAAAATATTCGACGCTAGGCTGGCAAGTTTCTACTTCTAGCTTGTAGATGCTCGACATTTTCTCTAGTGCAACTTTAAGGTGAAACTCTCCCTGTCCACTGATAATGGTTTCATTCGTCCTTGCACGATGCTCGATACGCAATGAAGGGTCTTCACTGGCAATTTTATTTAGGACATCCCCCAGTTTTTGTTCGTCTCCTCTTTTTAGCGGTTTTAAGCACAGAGAGTACATAGGGTCCGGGAAATTTAGCGTTTTTAATTGAACGCCATCTTCATCATGAGAATCATGTACGATGGAGTCAAACTCAAGATCATCCACTTTGGCGAGTACACAGAAATCACCGGCCAGCGCCCGCGGAATTTCCATCCGTTCTTTACCTTGCAATTGATAGAGATGCCCAACTTTAAATGCCTTGTTACTTTCACCGATGTAAAGTTGACTGCCTGCGTTAATTTCGCCTTGGTAAACGCGAAGGTAAGCGAGTTTGCCCATGTAAGGATCGACGCTGACCTTATAAACGTGCGCGACGGTATGTTCTAAGGTTTCACAGTTAACTTTGATCTTTTTGCCGTTTTTCTCTAGCAGTGGTGGGTTGCCTTCGTTTGGCATAGGCATAATTTCTGCCAAGGTGCGAAGTAGTAGTTCGATACCTGCCCCGGTTTGTGCAGACACAAAGCAGATTGGAATGACGTGACCTGTTCTGAGTGCTTCTTCAAAAGGATCATGAAGCTGCTCTGCCGTTAATTCCGAACCCTGTTCCAAATACAGTTCCATTAACGCTTCATCAACTTCGATGACTTGGTCAATCAAGGTTTCATGAGCTTCGGAGACTTTTGCCAGTAACGTTTCACGCTCGAGTTCTGGCTCAAAGTAGCAATCCACCACAGTTTGCCCATCGGGAGAAGGTAAGTTGATTGGCAAACACTTGTCACCAAAGTGTTCGGCGATGTTATCCATCAATCGCTGTAACTGATTACCGTGGCTGTCGAGTTTGTTAATGATGATCATCTGACATTTTTGCTGCTCTTGAGCAAATGTAAACAAGCGATCAGACGTTTGGTTAAGAGGCGTTTGAGGATCGATGATGAGTGCTGATGTTTCAACAGAAGGAAAAACACTGATCGTTCTGCCGAGCAACTCACTTTGTCCCGGAGTGTCAATAATGTTCAGGCGATGTTTATTCCAGCTTAATGCAACAGGGGTTGCTTCAATACTGTGTTGATATTGAATAGATTGTGGGTCGAAATCGGTAACAGTATCGCCTTTTTCTACGCTTCCTAAGTGATGAGTTGCTTCGCACGTGAAAAGCAGTTTTTCGACAAGTGTCGTTTTACCGGTTCCGGTCTGACCGACAAAAGCAATGTTGCGGATTTTATTGATAGGCATAAAGCCTCCTTGCAAGATGACGTGAGGAAACCTGTTTTCAGGTCACGAACTGCATTGGAGTAGGGCGGGTTTACCGCCTATTCGTCTTCCATGTCATTTTCCGGATGACTTTATGCATACAACCGCCTTGCTGAGAGAAGCAGATTAAGAGGTTATTACGATATTAGAAGTTGCTGGCCAATTTTGGTGAATTTTTGTTGGGAAGAAACGTATTTCTTGCCACAAAAACAATTTTACTTGGTTCGACCCTAACAGCATGGCGCATTAACTATTTATTTTATGTGACTTATTTCATGCTGGTGCTTATTGCTCTTTAATCGAGATCATAAACTTGAATGTTCATGTTCCGTTCGGTGTTTATTTCGAGCATGTCAAAATACCAACCGTTTGTTCCCTCGCGAGGTATGAAATGTGTGATCGGTACCAAGTGATTACTCAATAAATCGTGATGTCGTTAATATTTCTTATCAATTTTCGGGATCGTTCCCTAATTGTTTTATATAGTTATTTGCGAATTATTTATGGCGTTGACTCATATAAGGTTGATCATATGACAGAGTTTTGATCTGTCCTTTAGAGTTTTAGTCCACATTTAATCGATTTTGTCGGGAACGTTTGCCATGTCTCGAAATAATCAATTTAATGTTGGAGAAATAAATAATGAAAGCGAATGTATTGGCATTAAGTATCGCTGCTGCTCTATTACCTACAACTTTTGCTCACGCAAATGAAGAAATGGATGCCCTAGAAGCTCGTATTAGCGAATTGGAATCCAGATTAGAGCAAACTGAGCAAGTTGCGAATAACGCCGACAGCAAAGCATCGCAATTCGAGTTCCATGGGTATGCACGTGCAGGCATTTTGATTAATGATGATTTGAACGGTGCAACGGGAACAGGACCTTACATGACAGCCGCAGGTGCGTTAGGCGCTCCGGTTGGTCGTTTAGGCTTGGAGGATGATAACTACTTAGAAGCGAACCTGATCCACAACCGTTATATGGATGATGGCTCGAGTGCACGATTCCATATTATGTTGGCGGACAGTGTAGAAAGTAGTAACGATTGGACGGCTGACGATAGTAAGTTAAATGTTCGTCAGGTTTACGCTGAGCTGAAGAATTTACCATCGTTCAGTGGCGCATTTGATAATGCGACAGTATGGGCGGGTAAGCGTTTCGACCGTGATAACTTTGATATTCACTTTTTCGATTCAGATATCGTGTTCCTGGCGGGTACTGGTGCGGGTATTTACGATGTTCAGATCACGGATGAGTGGAAATCAAATTTCTCAATTTATGGCCGTGACTTCGGTGAAATCGATAGCTCAAGTACTGACATCGAAAACTACATTGCGACGACGAATAACCGTATTGGCAATTTCCAGGTAATGTTGAGTGGTATGGTATCGTCTGACAACCAAGATAGAACATCCAGCAACACGTCACCATCTAAGCGTGCTGAAAGCGGTGTTCATGCTCTGTTTGCTTACCACGCTGACAGCTTTTACGGTGTAAATGATGGTTTTTCGAAAACAGGATTTTCGATTGGTCAGGGGCTAGGTGCTGAGCTAAAAGGCATCGGTTCAAATGGCGATTTGAACGACGACGCTCAGGCGATTCGTGCGTTTTCATACGGCGTGACTCGTTTTGCGGATAACTGGAGAATCGCACCGGCGCTGATGGCGGAGTACAGCCAGGATCGTGTGAAAACCGATGACGAGTTTATGTGGGCTTCTCTAAACGTTCGTTTGGCTCAAGAGCTTACAGAAAACTTTGAAATGGTTTACGAAGGTAGCTACCAGTACATGGACCTGGACAACAGTGTTGAGCAAGCGAGTGGCAGTTTCTACAAAGCGACAGTAGCGCCAACACTTAAATTAGCGACGGCAGCGGGTTTCTTTGACCGTCCTGAACTGCGCTTTGCCGTGAGTTACGTTGATTGGAGTGATGATCTTAATAATTACTCAGTGAGCGTAGACGATAGCGCAAGCACAATGGGACGTGGTGGTGAAACCGTGTTCGCTCTGCAAATGGAAACTTGGTTCTAAGGCTCTGGCAATTTGAACTCTTAAAGCGATAAGGATGACAGTGTTGGCTGCCATCCTTTTTTCTTATGTGCTCAACCTGATATTTGCTTACTTGGCTACGGCGTGAAGCGGCGGGTTGTCGTAGTGAGTGATACGTCGATGTAGTCCCCACATTATGCTGACCGCTATCACCATGGTTCCTGCGGCAAACAAAAAGCCATAGCGAGTCATGTCATAGTGACTCAACATGGCAATCACGACATAGCTTAGCGATTGCACTGTGGTACTGAACATGCTGATCCCGCCATCTATGCGACCGCGCTGATGAATAGGTACGGTATGATGCATCCAGTTAATTCGCGCAATTCGATTTAAAGCATTAAAGACGCCAAAGAGAGCAATCAGCATCAATATACCAACAGGGTGCATTGAGAAACTCATACCAATCAACGTCAGGGAAAGTAAGGCCATTGAGATGAAGATGATACCGGCGTGAGGGAGACGGTCGAGTATCTTCGTTACAATCAGCCCGGTAAACAGAGAACCTAACCCAAAGCTGATGTTAAAACCCGCAAACCAGTCACCAGTGATGCCTTGTTCAGAAAACCAAATCGGTACTAACTTGCTCAAATATGTCAGTACGGGATAGGAGAGGCAAGAAAGTAAAATAAATCCATAAAAGTGGGATTCTTGGCTGAATATCTGCTTACTCTCTTTCAGTTGGCTCATGAAAGGAACCGCGTGTGACTCTCTTAATTGACGAGTGTATGGTGTCACCATGTAAAAAATGGCGGCCAACGATGACGCTGTAGCAGCGAACAGAGCAAACTCCATCATTCCCCAGGTTTCCAGTAATACGATGCCAAGAGCGCCCGCTCCGAGTGTCGTTGACTGCATCACGATTTCCTGCTGACTAGAAATTCTGGCGTATTCATGCTGCTGATAATTCTCTTGAGTGAACGCATTGTTGGTCGCCCAGGCGAAATTACTGGAAACCCAGTACACCAGCTGAGCGAACGCCAATAACCAGTGGGATTCAAGCCCTAGCCAATAAGTGATGAGTACCACGAACGCCATCCCGGCCTGTACCCACTGGTTCCCAACTAGTAAAGCCTTGCGTGAATGACGGTCAATTAAAGTAGAAAAGAAAGGGGTGACCAAGAAAGCGACTGCGGTACAGCAGAAGGAAACCAAAGCGACAAAGGTGCCCATTTCAGGGGACGCTAACATGACCCAAGGTAGTGCCATCATAAATAATCCTGACGAGATACTGTCGAAGAACCTTCCTGCCAAATAAGGTTGAGTTTTATTGTTCATATTCTTGTCTCAATAATTAGTATGGTTTCACTCTAAAACCTCAAGTAAGCTTGAGGTAAAGTATTTTTTTAATTAATGGCGGAGGGAATCTGGGATGGACATCAGCGTAGGTGAAGTGGCGAAACGCTCAGGGGTGAAAGTTTCAGCACTGCATTTTTATGAGCAAAAAGGATTAATTTCGAGTTGGCGCAATCAGGGTAATCAGCGCCGTTACCATCGAAGTGTGTTACGTCGTGTTGCCGTGATTAAAGCCGCGCAGCTAGTTGGACTTTCTTTAGAAGAGATTAAGCAAGCGCTGGATAACTTGCCCAAGCATCAAGCACCTAATAAAGCGCAATGGGAACGTATGGCAAGCCAGTGGCATGAACAACTGGAGCAAAAAATTCAGAAGTTGAAAGCGCTACAAAATGATCTGGGTGGTTGTATTGGCTGTGGTTGCTTGTCGCTAGAAACCTGTTCCCTACGTAACCCAGAAGATATCTTAGGACAAGACCATTCTGGATCTAACCTGACTTTGGATGAGTGAAGTCATTCTTATTCTTTGTCGAAGCTGTCTACCACAATCGCGCCCATAGAAGCAGGCATAGTGATGACGATAACACGCTTTATCGCGACCAATGGCTCCGTCAGGAGTGGAAGTTTATCCAGACAAAGCAATACTAGTGCAACGACTATGGCTGCGATTGAGTAGGCGATGATAACCCGGAAGATAAAGATCGAGACGCGATGCCGAATACGGCTTTGAAACACACTCTGATAAGCGAAAAAACTCAGGAAAATAACCGAAAGGCTTAACAACATGATCAGATTCGTCATGGGTAAGCTTTCCCCTAAGCGCCACGCTTCCTCAGAGAATGATATGGGCACGGCAAGGGCGAAAGCGCCAACCAATACCTGGCTGGCATCTTCGAGATTAAAGTGACGGCTCATGCACCAGCTCCCGTTAATCGTGATGGAGGTTTAGCAGCTTCTCAAATCGTTCGTTACCGTGCAGTAACTCAAGGTCTCGCTCTTCTGCTAACAAATCGCGAATAGATGGGCTGTACTCAATGGCTCGCTCAAGGTCCTCAATGGATTGTTCTTCAATGCCTAATCGAGAATACGCACAGGCACGTTGGTAAAGCGCCGGGCCGTTGGTGTAATCCACTTCTAACACGCGGTTACATAAGCTCAGTGCCCAGTGGTATTCATTAATTTCCATCGCCGCATCTGCTTTGTAAGTGAGTGCTTCCAAATCTCCAGGGCGAATAACCAAAATCTCATCGTAAATCTCAATACGTTGCTCTGGCGTTTGCGAACTTTGTGCACGCAGCCATAAGTTATGGATTTCGTTTATTTTTTCTATCTCTTTGTTGTTCTCACTGATAATGCGAGTTTTTCGTTTTAAATCTCGTTCGAGAGCCACAAACTTCTTCTCATATTCGCTCGCGATCTTATCTAGTCGCTTGTCCGCCATCTCTTTAGTGTTATGTTTAAACTCGCGCAGAGATTGCCAACCGACGAAAGCGATCAGTGATGCAACACCGGCAATGATGTAGAAGAAATAGGTGACGGTCACGTTAGCGTAGTTCAATGACTTGTCCGCTACGCTGAGTTCGCGATCGGTGATTTCGGTTATCATGCGTTTTTCAAGGCTCTGGTAATCCTGACGCAGTGTTTTTAACTCATCCAGAATGTAGCGTTCCATAAGAGGTCTATCTAATAGGTCTGATTCTGAATATTTCTCTTCAGATGCTAATAGCGGCAGCGAAATAATGAGTGAGAAAAAAATACCAATAAATAAGCGCATAAAATGTCCTTTCACTTTAAGAATACAGATAGACCGTGCAACCATAACAAATTGAACAAACGTTTAGCAAAGTTCTGCCAAAATAATGAGTTGATGCTTTTGCACCCATCTTGCGAAAATCAGCGATACTCCTATGTAAAGATAGATGAACCAACGTTTAGATTTTAGAACATTGTTGTTTATACCCAAACAACCTCAAGATGTTAGGTTCAGCGAGAATGATTTGGTTACAGACGCGGCAACGCTCTGAATCCTGTATCTTGAAGTCGCTTGGGTATAATATGTGGACCGTTAATCTAATCACTATTTATTGATTTCTAATACTATTGTTATGGATGCCAAAGTCAGAAACTATCTGAACCAATACCTATCTTTGCTTTCTCCTCAGCAAACAGAAGCGATTCCGTCAGTGAGCGCTGACTATTACTGTGCAGATGAATACAACGCGGATGTATGTGCAGAGTTGGTCCGTACCGGACAAAAAACTGCGTCTTGCAGTCTGGAGCTTTGGTACAGTGAGCAAGGAGAGGTCATGCCGAAAGTCGGGCATTTACAAGTTGTGACAAACTGGGCTGGCGAGCCAATCTGTGTGATCGAAATTACTGATGTTTGTACTTGTCCTTATGACGAAGTAGGAGAGGATTTTGCCCGTGCTGAAGGCGAAGGAGACAGAACGTTGCAATGGTGGCGTGAAGCTCATACCAAGTTCTTCCAATCAGAGTGTGATGAGCTGGGTATTGATTGGCATGAGCAACGCTTACTTGTCTTGGAACGATTTAAAGTGGTGTATCCACTGACTTAAAAGATAATAAAACAGCACCCGTTTGGGCGCTGTTTTAAGATGCGCAGTTAAAGCTGGTCTTCGATTGGCAATATACCGGAGAACCAGGAGCCCATCTTGCGCCACACACCTGCTTCTGGTTCGGTGTCATATTCCTGTCCCGTTTTGTTATCAGTCCAGACAATATCGCCGCTACGAAGGGTTATGTGGTACGCATTGTTATTTAGTATTTCCGGTAAGGTTTCAAGGAAACTCTGGGCATATTCCGGTTGTTCAATAACAACGGCCATTTCAGTGTTAAGTTTAGCGGAGCGTGGATCCCAGTTCATTGAGCCGACGAATAGCGTTTTTTTATCTATCAACATGGCCTTGGCATGTAAACTTGCCCGACTGCTGCCGGTTAAACTCCATTTGCTCTTGAGCTTGGCACTGGCTTTCACTTCCCATAGATCGATACCAGAAGCGAGCAGTTCTTCTCTGTACTTTGAATACCAGCCATGGACTGCAAATACATCGTTTGAGGCTAAACTATTGGTGATGATCGTGATATCTACGCCTCGTTTTGCTGCGTTGGTCAGTGCCTTTGTCCCAGCTTCTCCAGGAACGAAATACGGGGAGATAAGCACAAATGAGTGCTCGACACTTTTGAGTAGCTCTGTCAAGTTGCCAACTAGCTGGCTCTCATGTGTCGCTACTTTATCGGGCAAGTCGAACCATATTTCCCCTTTCCCCCAATAAAGATTGAGTTTGCCCTTCGTCAGATCCTGATACATGTCGAGGTTGTTGAAGTTATAGTGACCCTTCGTGAATTTTTGTTCTAGCTGTAATTTTTCGACTTGTTTTTTTATCGCAGCGTCAGTGATTTCTTCTGACTCCGGGTAAATCCACTCCATAGGAACGGCATAAACACTGTTCCAATAAAGGTCAAACTGGTCAGCCGTTTGCTGGACTGACTCCCCATAGAGTAGCAAGTCGAAGTCGCCGAATGAGACTTCAGATTCGAAAGAGAAATACTCATTGCCGATGTTTCTTCCGCCAACTACCGCCGCGACGCTATCAGCGGTCAGTGATTTGTTGTGCATTCGGCGGTTCAGTCGATCAAAGTCCGTTGCAAACCCAAATAAACGTGCAGAGCGGTACTCGTGCGGATTAAATAAACGAATTTCGATGTTTGGATGTGCGTTCATAGCCGCCATCATTTTATCGTTTCGCTTTTGCATATCATCAAGCAGCAAGCGAATGCGCACACCTCGCTTTGCGGCTTCGTATAAACGCCATGTGATGAAGTTGCTGGTTTCGTCACCGCGATAGATATAGTACTGAAGATCCAAGCTTTTTTGCGCTGACTCGATGAGTGATATTCGGGCAAGGAGCGCATCATGGCCTTGGTTTAGGGGATAAAATCCGGTTTCTGTTTTTGGGTCTTTTCCATAAGCCTCAAAATAATGAGCAAGTGCAGAGTCTGATTGGTATCCGTACTGGAATGTAGTGGACTTTTCACTAGGGTCTACCTGTTCAATGGATGAGCAAGCCGACAGAAAAGTAAACATGCAGGTTAAAATGAGCTTAGTTAACATATGATGCAATGAGCATATCCTTGTGATGCAAAATGTTATTTTTCAATGAGTATAGACATAAGTGAGTGATCGATGCAGTCCCACGAAAGCAAGATCGAGCGTTAAGTCATGGAAATCTAAGAATTAAGAGCGTTCTATCTCGCTGGGATGTCATTCACGAAATCACCTTTGCGCTTGAACTTTGTACTGGCTCGATTTTTTAGGCGCACAAAATCATTTATTTAATTAATGTTTTTACTCTAATTGGTCGGAATCACTAATATCTGGCATTTCTGGCCAATACATAACTACATCAATTACACCAATAATTATAACTAATTGAATTTAAATGAAATAAAGTTTGGTATGCAGTTTGCCTGTAAATGATGGAAGTAAGGTCTCACAACTTGCGATGTTGGTTAAAGTTTTGTTAATTTTATGAACTTTTAAAGGATAATTTGACGTACATTACGGTCTCAAATCTTTGTAAGTGCAGTTCTCTTGCTTGGTCCAAGTGACGATATGGTTTTAGTCATGGCGTTGTTTGGATACGAATATAATTGTCTATTTCAGATGCGATTACCTCGCCGTTTGCTCAAAAGATATTGAGATGACTGATGACTGTTAGAGCCCAGAAAGTGACTTTAAGGTCTGATGTTCAGTTCAAGAGCGGAATGGTGAATAAAACAATAAAAAAGGATTTTTGATGTTAACAAAACCCATGCTACGTTGGCTTTTACCCTTAGTTGTGGCTGGTGGATCTTATGCAGGATACGCCGCAATTGCAGCTACAGCACCAGAAAAAGAGTCAGCTAAAGACACAGTCACAGAACCTACTATTCAGGCTTCCTCTCTTTTTCCTACCGATCACAAGGTAGTGATAACAAGCCACGGTGAATTGGTTCCATTCGAAAAAACACACCTTTCTGCACAAGTCAGCGGCGAAGTTATTAGCTGGCATCCAAACTTTGTTACTGGTGGCATTGTTAAGCGTGGTGAGGTGTTATTCACGGTTGAAAGCGACAACTACGAAGCCGCAGTACTTCAGGCTGAAGCAGCGTTGGCCAGTTCGCGAGCAGAATTGATCGAAGAGCAAGCGAAAGCGGAAGTTGCAAAACGTCAGGCTAAACAATTAAGTGACAAGCAAGTGACGGACTTGTACCTACGTAAACCGCACGTATTGAGTGCTCAAGCGAAAGTGAAATCCGCTCAGGCAGAATTAAAGCGCGCTAATCGTGATCTGGAAAACTGCAAAGTGGTCGCACCGTATGACGCGCTTGTTGTTGAACGCGACATTGGTGTGGGTCAGTTCATCACTTCCGGCTCTCGAATTGCTACGCTCAACAATATTGAAGTAGCAGAAGTACATGTTCCGATTGCTGGATTTGATAGTGCATTCTTGCCGGAATCTATTAACAAGCTCAAAGCGACAGTGACCCAACAAGGTATTTTGTCGACGACTCGCGAAGGCAAAGTGGTTCGTGACCTGGGTATTATCGATAGCGCGACTCGAATGATCAATATGGTTATTCAGGTTGAAGACCCTTACGGAATTGATAACAAAAAGCCGCCGATTAAGTTTGGCTCATATGTTGAAGTCAGTTTTACGGGGAAAGAACTCAAGCACATTTACCGTCTTCCTCAAGAGTTGGTTAAAAATCGTACTGTTTGGGTCGTGAATGATGATAACGAGCTTCAACCACGAACCGTGACGGTGTTAAGAGCAGAGGGCGAGTTCATGTTAGTCGGTGATGGTTTAGAACAGAGCGATAAACTTGTCCTGACTCTTCCTGAGTACCCGCAGAAAGGCATGGCGGTGCAAATTGCAAAAAAGAATGACGACTCCGAAACCGTCGTACAGTAAGTAGGAGTTTGTCATGGAAGATACTAATCAAAAGGGTTTAATCGCTTATTTTGCTAATAACCCTGTGGCTGCCAATCTGTTGATGGTGTTCATCATCGTCATGGGTATCGTCAGCTATTTGTTTATTCAAAGGCAGATGTTCCCCAACATAGAAGTTAACTACATTGATGTACGCGCTACATATCCAGGTGCTTCTCCACAAGAAATTGAAGAGAGCATATTGGTTAAAGTAGAAGAGTCCATAAAAGACGTTACCGGAATTAAAAAAGTCGTAGCTCAAGCGACGCGTGGCAGCGCTTATGTCTCTATCGAAGTTGATGTGAATGCCGATATCAAACGAGTGCTTGATGATGTTAACCAACGTATCGATACCTTATCTAACTTGCCCGTGGGAATGGAGCCTATCAATGTCTATCAGGTTGAGTGGCGACAGGACGTTATAGAAATGGGGCTGGTAGGCGATAGGCCGCTTGAAGAGCTAAAGCCGATCGCCAAACAAGTAGAAGATGAGCTCCTGCAATTAAAAAACGTCATGCTGGTGAACTTGAGTGCACCGGAAGAAGAGATTGCGATTGAAGTCGATCCTCTTGTACTTCGTAAGTACGATCTTACGTTGAATGATGTTAGTGATGCGATTCGTCGTTACTCGGCTAACTTTTCTGCCGGAGAGGTAAAAACGAATTCCGGGATGATTGCGGTTCGAATTGAAAACCAGTATTACCACGGTGATGAGTTCCGAAATATTCCGGTGAAGTTAGGTGCAAACGGCGCGAAAGTCCTGCTTCAGGATATTGCCACGATTAAAGATGGCTTTACTGAGGAAGAGCGCTATTTTGAGTACTCAGGACAAAATGCTATCTACATGTCTGTGGAAGCAACTCGCGACCAAAATATCATTCCCGTTGCCGAATCTGTTCGTAAGTACATTGAGGCGAAAAACAAAACCCTGCCGAATGATGTCCAGCTGAAGATCTTGGTGGACATGACCTATTACCTTAACGGTCGTCTCGACATGATGCTGAAAAACCTGCTGCAAGGCGCAGCGCTGGTGGCTATCATGCTGACTATTTTCTTGCGTTTCCGTTTAGCAATGTGGGTAATGATTGGTTTACCTGTGTGTTTCCTTGGTGCTGTTATGTTAATGCCAGCGTTGGGAATCACGGTGAACATCGTTTCGTTATTCGCCTTTATCATGGTGTTGGGCATCGTTGTCGATGATGCCATTGTTATGGGGGAAAGTGCTTACTGTGAAATTGAAGAAAAAGGCGGTGGTGTTGATAACGTTGTACGTGGTGTAAAACGCGTAGCGACGCCAGCTACGTTTGGTGTGTTGACGACCATTGCTGTATTTGCTCCTTTCTTGCTATCTAGCGGTATTGATAGTGCGTTCTTTTACGGCATCGCGGGTGTCGTTATTTTGTGTTTAATCTTCAGTCTGATTGAATCTAAGCTGATCTTGCCAGCTCATCTGGCACACACTAACTTTAGTCCTATCAAGCCTGGTGGTTGGCGTGACCGTTTCAATCAGCGTTTCTTTGGCTTCGTTAATGGTACGTATCGCCGTTTTGTGATGTCGTGTACGCACTGGCGCTGGACTGTTTTCGCAGTCTTTTGTGGCTTGTTAGCGGTTAGTGCAGCTTTAGTTAACTCAAACTATGTGCGTGTGATTCCAAACCCGAAAGTGCCTACCGACTATCCAGCCATCACGATTAAGATGAATGATACGGTATCGAGCGAGCAGACTATCGAAGCACTCAAAACCATTGAGAGCGTCATGCAGCAAGTCGAGTCTCAAACCATTGAAGAGTATGGTCAGGGAATGATTCGGGATGTGCTTTCTTATAACAGAAGCCGTACCGAAGGCCGTGTATTAGTTCCGCTTGTGGATGAGGATTTACGTCCTTTCAATACGTTTGAACTTGCACGACGTTGGCGTGAAGCCATGCCAGCTATCCCGGGCATAAAGAGCATTAAAATTCGCGAGCAGAGTGCGGGTGGTGGTGATCGAGACGAGTTCGGCTATCTCCTGTTTGGTTCGAATATTAACGAACTGAACGATGCCGGTCGTTACCTGATTGAACGTTTGCAACAGCAGGAAGGTCTGTACGATATCTCTTCGTCTATTGATTCGGGCAGCAAAGAAGTGCTTCTCTCACTTGCTCCCGTTGCTTACGACCTCGGCTTGGATCTCACCATGATTGCTCAGCAAGTTGGTGGCAGCTTTTATGGCGGTGAAGCTCAACGACTGATCCGTGACGGCGAAGAAATCAAAGTGATGGTTCGCTATCCGAAACTCACGCGTGAAGCTTTCTCATCTCTTCGTTATGCCGTGATCACTACTCCTGCGGGTAAAAAAGTCATGCTTGGTGATGTTGTTCAAATTAATGAGCAGCCAGGTGTAAGCACCATTCGCCGTGAGGGTGGATACCAAACGGTTTACGTTTATGGGTCTATTGATGAAGAACTTGTCGAGCCGGAAGAAGTGGTGAAAATTATTGATGAAAGCATCATGCCCGATATGAAGGAGCAGTATCCGAGCGTTAAGACTGAGTTAGGTGGGGATATTGAAGAACAGGCTGCACAACGCAATGAGCAAATTCTTTTCTTTATTGCCGGGATGATCATTGTTTATATCCTACTTGCAGTGCCATTGAAGAGTTATACGCAACCACTCATTGTCATGTCGGTAATTCCATTTAGTTTGACTGGTGCGATTTGGGGGCATTTCTGGTTGGGGTTAGATATCAGCATGATGTCGACATTTGGCCTTATTGCGGCAGCGGGCGTGGTTATAAATGACTCTCTTGTAATGACGGACTACGTCAACCAAGTCCGAGATAAAGGGATGAGTATTAAGCAAGCGGTCGTTGAGGCGGGATGCGCACGTTTTCGGGCTATCACCCTAACTTCGATTACGACTTTCGCTGGTGTACTTCCAATCATGTTTGAAACGAGTTTGCAGGCTCGCTTCGTTATCCCAATGGCGGTCGCGTTAGGTTTTGCGGTACTGTATGCGACAATTTTGACACTGGTGCTGGTGCCGTGTCTGTATCTCATGCTTGAGGACATTAAGAATATATTCAGGGCAATTAAACGTTTCTTGTCTCGTATTATTGGTCGCTTAAGAAAGCAAGATGATGTGGTAGAAGCTCACACTAAATTATCCAATTAAATTGCTTGTCTTCTAATTACAAAGAGCAGCCTTCGGGTTGCTCTTTTTTATTCGTGCCTAAAAGCATCCGTCATTCAGGTGCTAACTGTGCTATAGATTTAATGAATGAAATGACAAATAAAAATAACCTTGGTTAATTTAACCATCAATGTGTGAAAATTACCTCAAGGTAACCAGTGATAAAGTGCATTTTACAGTAAGTCGTTGATAGTTAAGGATTTAAAAGTTGGCATCGTACGTGCAATGTATAACACGTACCCAAAATAAACTGCTAATCCTCAAGGAGCTTGCTATGAAAAGCGTATTTCTTTCTACTCTAGGTCTTATTGCTGTAATGTCATCATCAATCGCTGCTGCTAACACTTTAGACAAGGAGGAGTGGAGCTCAGATTTACGTCAGGACTTCTCTGAAATGAAGCATGAAGCGATAGCAGATATTCAGCAAATGAACATTGACGATATCGATGAGCGTGATGCGCTAATCGTTAAACGCATTAAAGAAGAACAGGCACAATTGGTAAAGATACCATGTCAGAAAACAGATGCGAGTAAGTCGTAACTTCTGGATGACTTCGAATGCAAGAGCAGCGCTAGTTAGCAGTAAGCGTTGACCTTGTTGCTCTACTTGCCAGCTGTTTAAGCTGGCTTTTTCGTAGCTGTTGTCCAGTGATGAATAGCAGGCAGAAAAAAGCCCGCAAAGAACCGTCTTTGCGGGCGAAAAAGGGCACCAAATTCGGTGTCTATTCATTATGGAGATGGCCGAACATCCTTATCAAACTGACAATAGCTTGGTGAGAGGCTTACCACCAGCGCGACCAACGGAGCTAAAGTTAACATTGTTGCAATCATTGTTGAAATGTTAATTCTTCAATCAATGATTTCATTATTGTTACCTATCATTGCAAATTTGTTGTGCGTGTGTGTTTGGCGTGTACTAAAAATCAATGTTTGATAACAGTTTGAAAGGTAAGCAGTAATTCGACTGTAAGCTTTCTCTATATAAACTTGATTGCAAAGCGCTGCTTGGTTTTTTCATCCAGATCAGAATGTAAATAGATATTCACTCTTGTTAACTTTTGTGTGTTGGTTAATGGAGTGTTCTTTTAACTCGTCGGACGTTAATCAATGGAGTCCTCAGAAAGTCTGGTCACATAGTTGGCTTCGATTTCTCTAGGAAACTTAATGCCACGTACGAGGCGGAACAAAAAAATAGGCAACTTATACGCTTATTATTTTCATAAAAGGAAAATCACCCTCGTAAATTAGAAAATACCACACCACAGCTACTACTTTTTTTAAAACATTTCATTTTAAGCTCTATGAAATTTGCAAATGGAGTTTAACGATGACCTGGGAATTTTTGGGACGAAATGAAGCGTTTGAATACATAGAATTTAATAAAAAATCAATAAGTGAAATAGAGGCATTTTTAGGTAAGAGAATAAAATTAGACTTATCATTATTTAGTCATAAGAAACTAAATATTTCTCGTCAGGCATTACTAATGCTGGCCTCAATGAATGAATATGACCAAAAGCAAGTGGTCAAAGAAATGTATTTCGTTGCGGCTAATCCAAATGAAAAATCTGTGGTAAGGCACAAACGCAACCCTTTATTAAGAATATTTCGTACCAGATACCCATTTAAAAACTATCATTATTTGCTGACCTGCATGCTAAAAGAAGGCAAAGTAGTTATCCATGATATTGCTTTTGATCAAGAGCTTCATGGTAAAAAAATAGGCAAAGATTCGAGTCAAAGAACAATAATGTATCATGTGCGAAAAAAGAAAGATAAAAATGGTCAATATGATGGAACACAAGATGACAGAGGGACTCAATTACTTATGGGGGAGTGGAATGCGAGTAAAGCTACATTAACCCATCAAGTTAAAACTCTCCATGCAACGGTAAATGGCATGCAAAATAACTACGAAAAGGCAAGTCGTTTAATGGGGTTACATACTCAAGTGGCCTATAAAGACGACAATCCTAGGGAGTATACACTTTTTCACAATCCCTCAGATGGGGCTCCTTTGGATCTTGTTGAATGTGTTTTCGATAAGACTCGTTTTACTTCTCATAATGCCAAACACCTAGCGGCGGTGATGAAACAGTGTGCGGAAAAAGAACAACGAGTGAAATGGACAGTACACAGCCAGGGCGCAATTATTTTTAATGCGGCATTGGAGTTCGCGAGACAAAAGAATTCTGGACTAAAGTTAGTAAATCAGGAGCTCGTCGTTCATGCTGGTGGTTCGAACACCCAAAAGCTAGGGCGAAATGCAGAGTTACTAGGATTAAGGGTACATTATGATCGGACCAGAACGAGTCCGTTTGACATAGTTCCCAACATTGCTGCGAGACAAAATAAGTTATCGCCAAGTAGTTTGGTCAGGTGCTGTAAGTTCCTCGGTTTGGTAATGAATGGGTCAATGACAGAAAGCCCACATACTCTGCCATATTTTGGAGTGGAGTCTTATCGTAAACAACTGATTATGTCTGGAAGTGACAGAGCGTTAAAGCGCTTGAAAGATGTTGATAATTATTTAAGGAATAAAGGTCGATAATGCGTATTCGAAAAATAATTAAAGATGGATTTCGTGGTAAACCAGATTTCTCTGATTTACTTACTAATTCGTTTCAAATTGATGATTTTTTACTCTCATTCGAATGCCCAAACAATATTTATTCTGGATGTGTTTACCAAGATTTAGTTAATTTGAAAGGCTTTGACATCAACGCTGAAATTGAGAGGCATGAAAAAGTTATAAATTTAGCCTATGTACTTTTTTGTTTTCACAAAGTCATTCTCAATCCGATATTTCCGGTTAATCTACAAGGAAAACTGTTCATTAGTCTCCGAATAAAATCAGCTGATAGAGTGATTACTACGGTTGAAGAACTTTCTTACTTTTTAGAAAAAGATTACGTTGATTTTTATCACGATCCTAATCCAAGTGAAGATTCTTGGAGAGGTAGTCATACAGAACTGATGAATAATGCCTACAAGTGGGTGAATTATCGATGGGGTGAAGAAGCAGAAACTGAAGAAGCTGAGAAAAAAAAAGAAGCTTACTTAATCGATGAATTTATGCGAGCTTATCCGCCGATAAAGTGTGAGACAGTCAATATTGGCAGAAACAGTTACTCAAAATATATAGAAGGAAACCTTAAATTTAAGAGAGACTATCGGAGAGTATATAATTTACCAATTAAAGGTAGATTTTTCTTTAGTATAGAATTTAAATATTTAACAGAGAGTTATCAAACTAAGAAAAAACTTCTCGATTGGATTCTAACTGCCGATGAAACTTTTGAGAAACGGGTGCTGGAACGCTTGGATATTTTCCCGCTTATTGACTCGGTTGTCGAGCCAAACGTTGAAAAGCTCTCACATGATATTAAAGGCGATGGTTTCTTCTAAGACGAGCAACTCCAGTTGCTGCTCGACTTAGAGTAGCTCTACTTAATCCCTTAGAACTAATCCCAACTCAAAATCGTCCAGTTGGGCTGATTCGCATGTTCCTTCAGAAGAGGGCATGGGTTAACCAAATAGGCGTAGTCTACGTGCTGACAAAGCGGCAAGTCGTTGATGGAATCAGTATAAAAGTGGATTTCTGAATACGATTCTTGCTGTGCTTCTAACCATTGTTGTAGTCTGGTGACCTTACCCTCTCTGTAGCTTGGTATCCCAGCAATCTTAGAGCTGTAAGTGCCTTGCTGTTCAATCAAGTCGATCCCAAGTGACGTTGGGATTCCCAGACGTTGGCCAACCGCTTCAACTAAAAAAGCCACGCTGGCGGAAATGATCACCATATCAATGCCATCACGTGTGAGTTGTTCGATCAACGTTCTGGACTGCTTAAACTGCTTAGGCAGAATTTGCTTGTCTACACACTCTGCGACTAACGTTTTTACTTGCTCAATAGGCATGCCAGAAAGTGGTGTCATGGAGAACTTAAGATAGTCTTCCATATCCATTTTCCCCTCTGCGTAGAGCTTCATGAGGCGTTGATCTTCTTCGATGAAGTTAGGTTGTGTAGCAATGCCTTTTTCGACTAAAAATTCGTTCCAAATCATCGCACAGTCAGCGCTGATTAAGGTTTCGTCCATATCAAATACATACAAAGGTTTGGACATTTTAAGCTCTCACAGGTTGAATTTCGTTTAGGTTGAAGAGTAGTTCTAACTGACTGCCATTCGCTAATAGTCGCTCAGATGAACGGTTGAGTAAATCGACCGTTAATTCGCATTCGTTAACATCCACCTGATAGCGGATAACATTACCGAGCAGTTGATGACTTTTGATGATGCCGATCTGAGGCGTGGAAATATGACTGCCATACTGACGTCCCTGCTCTTTGACATAAATGGATTCAGGGCGAATTGCAACTTTGTTTGTTGTATCGATATTGAAAAGCTGTTTAGCTTGGTTGGCCTCTACTAGGTTGTAGTGCCCCATAAAACCCGCAACAAACTCATTGGCCGGTTGTGTGTAAATCTCTTCTGGTGTGCCAGCTTGAACGATCTCCCCTTTGTTCATCAGGAAGATACGATCAGACATGATCATCGCTTCTTCTTGGTCATGAGTAACGAAGATCGTAGTCAGATTCATCTCTTTCTGGATGTCGCGAATCTGTTGGCGAAGGTGCTTACGGATTTTTGCATCCAGAGCTGATAGAGGTTCGTCGAGGAGCAGAATGCGCGGCTTCACCACCAAGGCGCGTGCTAGAGCGACACGCTGACGTTGCCCGCCTGAAAGCTGATGTGGGTACTGCTTCTCTTTGCCTTTCAAATCAACCAGCTCAATCACTTTCGCCACTTCGCGCTGAATGTCGTCAGCGCCTAGCTTTTTCATTTTCAGGCCAAACGCAATGTTGCCTTCTACCGTCATATTGGGAAATAGAGCATAAGACTGGAACACCATTCCGATACCACGTTCTTGAGGTACTTGGTAGGTGATATCCTCTCCGTTTACCGAAATCATGCCACCATCCACCGGATTAAGGCCTGCAAGGCTGCGCAGTAGGGTGGATTTGCCACATCCACTTGGTCCTAGCAGAGTAACGAACTCGCCTTGCTCAATGGTGAATTGGATATCTTCAAATACCGTATTATCACCAAAACGTTTGGTTAGGTTTTTTGCAGTTACGTAACTCATGATTTAACGCCTCGACTGAAACGACTTGCCAGCCAAGTCAGTAAGAAAATAAACAGGAAATAGGTCATGACCAACGCAGAGGTAAAGTGTCCGCTCGTCTGACGCATGTTATACAAGTAGATTTGCAGGGTTTCATAGCGTGTGCCGACAAGAATATTGGCAAACACAAACTCACCGAGCAGAAAGGAGAAAGAGAGAAATAGCGATGCCATTAAACCTTTCTTCAAGTTTGGCAAAATAATCATCAAAAACGCTTTGGTTGTGCTTGCGCCAAGTAAATGCGCGGCGTCCATCAAGTCATGCAGGTTGATAGCTTCAAAGCTGTTCGAAATTGCTCGATACATAAAGGGCAAAGCGATCGTGAAGTAAGTGCCAATCAAAATCCACGGAGTGCCAATTAAGGAAATATCGCTATTGGCATAAAGTTGTAATAGGCCAACCGACGACACCACCGGCGGTACAGCAAACGGAAGCAATATCAAAATGTTCATTAGCTTGTCGAGTTTTGGGAAGTAGTAAAACACCACAAAAATCGCAGGCAGAATTAGAACAACGCTGAGTGCCAGAGCCGAAATACAGATAAACAGAGATCGACCAAAAGCTTGTAGAAAGCGTGGATCTGACAGTAGTTTGACGTACCAATCCAACGTAAATCCGTCCGGTAGAATGGTTGCTCCCCAGCGGGAAGAGATCGAATAAACGAAGGTCGCTAATATTGGGATCAGCATAATGCCGACAATGGAGTACACCACCGTTTTGTGGAAGCGAGTATTAACGTTTTGCATTAGCTTGTTTACCTGCGTAGCTCTTAGTAATCAGCCATTGGTTAATCACAGTGATAAAGGCCAGCATCGTCATCAAAATAACCGAGATTGCTGCGGCTAGATTTGGTTCAAGGAACAAATCGCCCGAGACTAGGCTCGCAATGCGAATGGTGATGAGGTTGTAGTTACCTGAAGTCAACGCGTACACACTGGCATAAGCACCAATTGCATTTGCGATCAGGATGATAAACGTACCCAACAACGCCGGAGAAAGTACCGGTAAGGCAACTTTCATCCAGTATTGTGAGGTTTTTGCGCCAAGCAGTGCTGCTGCCGCTTGCCAATCGTCACTTAGGGCATCGAATGCAGGGTAGAGCAACAGTACTGCCAACGGGATTTGGAAGTAGATGTAAATCGCCATCAATCCCCATTTACCATAAAGGTCGAAATCGCCGAGCAGACCGTATTGCTTGAGCAATAAAGTGACCGCACCGTTAGTTCCTAAAATGATGATGAACGCGAATGCCAGAGGCACGCCAGCAAAGTTGCTGCTCATGTTGGTGAAGGCAATCACTCCGTCACGAATTTTTGAATCGACGCGACGTAATGAAGAAACCAGTACGGTGGCAACCATTAACCCAACAATGCTTGACCAGAATGAGAGCCATAAGCTGTTGCCAAAGGCTTGCATCATGAAGGTTGAATCAAACACTTCCAGATAGTTGTCGAGCGCAAACACTTCGTCGTAAATAAAGCTGTTAATCAGTACCCAAACAATCGGTGCAAGCTGAAACAGGTAGAAGAACAGAGCGAAAGGGGTAAGCCATAGCGCAGGCTTACTCCGTTTTAACCAAGAACGCATTCGAAGCTTGTTCTCGCTTGCGTTGTTCGTTCTTGATGAGATGGCAGAACTGCTCATAGTGCTAACAATTCCTGAGTGTAAGGTTTCGAGTGATCAAGGTTGAGAAGCTGACAAACCGAGCCACATATCTCAGTTTGCTTAACGTGGCACTCTAGATGGGTGAATTTATCGCCAATCACAAATAGTGGTACCTCTCTTTCTTCTGGCAGTATGCCGCCATGAGATAAATCGTTATTCATACCATGATCACTGGTCACGATGATCTGGTAGCCATCGGCAAGCCACTGCTCGATGTAATTTGAAAGAATGATGTCTGCTCCACGAGCACAATTGCGGTATTGACGAGAATCCAAGCCGAATTTATGGCCCATATCATCAATGTTCATTGGGTGAATCAGCAGGAAATCCGGCTGATGCGCACGGCGTAAATGTTCGGCATCCAGAAACAGTGCCTCATCAGGGTATTGATCCCAGTGATAAAAACAGCCGTGTTGGATATTTAGTGTTTCATCATTGGTAAAACGGTCTCGGGCGGCGTTATACGGGGCGCGATTATAAAGCTCGCTCACCCAGTGATAAGCGGCGGCTGCGGTTACTTTGCCCTGAGACTTGGCCAAACTGAAGATTGAATCCTGATTCGACAAACGAACGATATTGTTGTTGACGATGCCGCTCTCAATCGGACGAACACCCGTTAGGATGCATTCGTATAGCGGGCGGGACATAGATGGAAGTTCGCATTGAACCGGATACAGAGTTGCACGTTGCTGTTCTAACAGACCGTTGAGGTAGCCCATACAATTACGGGCTACCTGATAGTTCAGTCCATCTAGAACAACAAGGATAACCTTATTGCTCATGATATTTTCTCGTTACTTCTTAGGAGAGGGACGTAATGCTTGATATTACTGCTGATGAATCAGTACGTTCTCTTGCCATTGGCGCGGCAGCTTACGTGCCGATTTTTCCCATGCAGAGAAGTCCGTAACAGGTTTAGCGTTTGAGTACTGGTCGTTAGCGATCAGCTTGTCCTGTATAGATTTTGGCAGGGTGATGTTGCTGCGAATCGGACGTGCATAACCTTCAGCAAGGTTGATCTGACCTTGGTCACTGAAGATGTATTCACGTGCCAGCTTCGCCGCGTTCGGGTTTTTCGCGTACTTGTTGATGATCGTTGTGTAGCCCGAAATCACAGAACCGTCTTGAGGAATGTTTACACTAAACTGGTCGCGATTAATTTGGTCACGGTAATTCAGTGCGTTGAAATCCCACAGGATAGCAACTTCGACTTCACCTTTTTCAAGGTTTGCAATGCTTGGGTCAGTAAATGATAAGCGGCCTTGTTTGGCTAATTTCGCAAAAAACTCGATGGCTGGTTTTAAGTTAGACTCGTCACCACCATGCGCAAATGCAGCCGCAAGTACTGCATTGTTGGCTTGCGCCGCAACACCTACATCGCCTACGGTTACTTTGTAGTCACCTTTTAGCAGATCATCCCAAGTTGTTGGTGCGTTTTTCACCAGGTTATTGTTTGAGATGAAAGAGATAGTGCCAGTATAAGCAAGTGCCCAGTGGCCATCTTTGTCTTTCGCCCAATCAGGGATATCGTTCCAAGTCGTTGGTTTGTAAGGTTGTGTTACGCCTTTTTTTACTGCTACTCGCGCAAAGGCAAAACCCACATCACCAATGTCAGCGGTAGCATTTTTCTTCTCAGCTTCGAATTTTGCGATCTCCTGAGCAGAGCTCATGTCCGTATCCTGATGCTTCAAACCGTAGTTTGATTGCAAGTCCGTCCATGTGTCTTTCCAGTTTGCCCAACTGCCAGGCATACCCACACTGTAAACTGCACCTTCTTGTTGAGCAGCTTTCACCAATGTGTCTAGATTTGCGTTTGTTTCTTGTGTAGCGGAAAACGCAGAGGTAGATAATGTTGCTGCAATCAGAGTGGCTGATGTTACAGCTGAACGGCTAAGCAAAGTTTTCATTGTCTCCATCCTTCTGGACTAGGTCAGTAAGTTCGATTGTTATCCTATGGATGAAATGTGACGATTTGGCGCAGATAATTTGACAGTTATGCTGAGTTTATGTGGCAGTTATATTTCAGTTGTATAAAACATAAGCTTTTGTTAGTTGTCATATTTCTGTTATCCAACTGACCTATCTTGTTCATCAAATAATACATGGACTAGATCAGCAATGAACGTTTTGGGCTCCTCTTACACAGGAAAACAGTCTGGTACCCAATTAGGGAAAATAAAATCTATCCTTCGTGAACAAATTCATGCAGGAATTATCGTGCAAGGGCAAAAGCTGCCATCGGAACGCGAGATGAGTGAGCTATTTTCGACGACCAGAATCACCATTAAGGATGCTTTAGTTTCATTAGAAACTGAGGGAATTATCTATCGGGAGGAGCGGCGAGGATGGTATGTCTCTCCACCAAGAGTTTGTTATAACCCCTTATCTCGTTCTCACTTTCATCAAATGGTGCGCGAACAGAATCGAATTGCTGAAACCAAGTTGATCAATGTGCGCAGAGAAATGGCTTCTAGTGAGTATGCCAAGGTACTAGAAGTCGAGCAGATCACACCGACTTATATTATCGAGCGGTTACGTCATATTGATGGCCGCGCGGTACTGTTTGTAGAAAATGTACTGAAAGCAGAATTGTTTGAGGGAATCTTATCGGAAAACCTGACCATGTCACTGACGGGTATCTATCGAGAAAAGTATGGATTTGAAACGAAACGCTCCCGATTTGATGTGATTCCGACTTCAGCCCCTGCTCATGTTGCAAAATCACTGAATCTGGCCGAAGGGCAGCCTGTTCTTAAGATCTGTCGTGTGAACTACAACCAATATGGGGTATTGATGGATTGTGAACTGGAGTACTGGAGACCGGATGCTGTCAGGATTCGCATTGATAGTGTGGGGTGAGCAAGAGATTCCCGATTACCCTCATAGGGTTATCGGGAATGACAGAAATAGCTTCTCTCTTGAGTCAAAGTTTCAGCTTGTGATGAATACGATAACCAAACACATAGCCAATGTAGAAGATTGCTGCGAGAGTTATTGATGCAGCAATGTACGCGACAGCTCTGTTCAGCCCCAACCCAAAAGCGAAGGTAAATGCGATTCCGTTGATGGCTTCCACTGGAAACTGATACCAAGCAGCATGGACTGAATACCCAAAAAGCAGCAATGTGCTAAGTAAAAAGATCATGCCGCCCAATACGCCGACCCATCTGCTATTGTTCATGTTTATTCTCTGGTGTTACCGAAGTAACGTAACAAAATATTTCAGGGCAGGTATTATATACCCAAATAACCTTTAGGTGCGTGGTTATTTAGGTAGTTATCAGATTGATAATAAATTTGCAGGAATAAAGTAAGAGGTTACCGAAGCAACCTCTTTATGAACGAATGGAGTATGATTCCAGTTAGAACCAAGAATCAACGTTGGCGGGCAATCAACCTTCTGAGTTGTTTGGCTGATTGAGTGTCCAGTCACCACCAAGCGATTTGTATAGTGCAATCGTTGCTTGCGCGGTCTGCAGTTTTGCAGCGACGCGATGATCTTGCATCATACGTTGCTGGCGCTGTGCATCTAATACGGACAAGTGGTCAATCAACCCTGCGCGGTAAAGGGATTTCGCCTTACTTACTGCAGTGTCCGTCGCTTTCAATGCATCATTTATGCGACGCTGGTTCTCCTGGCTTCTGCCATAAGCAAATAACGTCGACTCGGTTTCAGACAGTGCAGAATCAACCGTGTGTTGATAAGACAACTTAGCCGAGTCGAAGCGTGCTTGGTTAATCTCTTCAATAGCATCACCACGACCACCATCAAATAGGTTCCAACTTATGCCCGCAGCTCCCATCCAGCCGAAGGAATCGCTGCTGAATAGATCGTCAAAGCTTGAAGCTGATAAGGTTGGTGCACCGGTCAAAAAGAACTTAGGGTACTGGTCGGCAACGCTTGCTGCCAGCTCTTCATTCAGTGCCGCCATTTCACGCTCAGCCAAACGAATGTCTGTACGACGCTTCAACAAATCCGACGGTAAACCCACGGGCACCATATCTTGCATCACTGGCACACCGTGGCTCTGTGCTAAACGACCTTCGACTTTCGTCAATGGTTCCCCAAGTAGGATTGATAAACGATGCTGATGTGCCTGCTGAGCAATTTCCAGTTGCGGAATGATCGATTCCATCGCTGCCAGCGTTGCTTTTGCCTGCGCTAAATCGAGGTCAGAACCGTATCCACTTTGCACCACTTTCTCAACCAGGTTTAACGTGCGTCTTTGGTCGTCTAAGTTTGATTTCGCTAACGCTAAGCGCTCACTTGCGCCTTGGTATTGCAAGTAGTTGTGGATTAAGTCCGCAGTGATCACCGTCGTCAAGCCACTTTGGTAAATCTCTGCCTGTTCAAGACGAATCTGTGCCGCATTCGCTTGACGGTCAATACGGCCAAATAAGTCAACCTCCCAAGTGATTGTTGCACCAGCGAATACCCCGTCATGCTGATTGTCCATCAGAGTGATATTACCAACCTGAGATGGTAAACCGGATACCGAATCGCTCAATGGATTCAGTACCGGACCAAGCGACGAGTCATTCTTACTAAACTGATAGTTCATGTAGCCGGCGCCGAGATTAATGGTTGGAACCTTGAACGACTCCACCATCGTTTTATAGCTGTTGGCCATTTTCACGCGCTCAGCGGCGACTTTCAGTGGAATGTTTTGACTCTGTACATCTTGAACCATCTGGTCCAAGGTTGGGTCTTTAAACTCTGTCCACCAAAATTCGTTTTGTCCTGACTCGGAGCTTAGCCCCGAGTCTTGTACATGAAGATAAGCCTCTGCCATGCTAATAGTGGGCTCTTGGTAGTCCGGCCCTACAGCACAGCCTGTCAAACTTAAAGCCAAAACAATCGGCGCAAGGATGAATTTTTTCATGATGACGCCTCCTCAAGTTCAGCGTTAATTTGTTTTGGCGACTCTTCTTCTGTCTCCTTATTGAAGGCGAGGCGATAAAGTGCTGGCATAACAAACAGTGACAAGACGGTTGCTGCTGCCAAACCACCGATGATGGTTGCAGCCATCTGGTCAAATAGCAGATCCGAGAGCAGTGGAATCATACCCAGAGCCGTGGTTAATGCGCCCATAGAGATTGCCATAGTCCGGTTTACTGTTGCTTCTTTAATTGCGTCGGGCAAACTCCTACCGTTGGCTCTTTCCAGATCAATTTGGTCCATTAATACGATGCCGTTTTTAATGATCATGCCCGTCAGAGTGATCGCACCAATAATAGCCATAAAGCCAAATGGTTTATCGAACCCGAGAAGAGCAAATGCCGCACCTGACGCTGCCAAAGGCAAAGTCGCTAAGATAATGATTGGCTGTTTAAAGCCGTTAAACATTGCCACCAGAATGATCACCATGATTAACATGGCTTTAGGTTGCTGCTTCATGATGTCAGTGACGGATTTGTTCTCATCATAATATTCACCGCCCCATTCCATGCTGTAGCCGGCTGGCAGTTCAATCGCTTCAATTTGGTCTTTAATCGCATTTCTCACGTTTGCCGGCGTTGTATCACGGCTAACTCCTGCCTGAACCGTTATGGTTTTGACGCGGTCACGACGCCAAATCATGCTCTCTTCAGTCACTAACTCGAAGCCATCTGCAACCTGACCAAGCGGAACACTGTTAAAACCAAGTAGCGAGCGTACCGGTAACGTTTCTAGCGAAGCCATATTCTGCGATGTGCCACGTAGCTGGATTGGAATAAGCTCATCATTGAGATTCATTTGACCCAATGGCATACCATCCGAAGCACGTTTCAGTGCGATCGCTACGTCAGCGCGGTTGATACCTGCATGGCGCATTTTGTCCTGGTTGAGAATTGGTTTTAGAACTTTGCTTTCTTGGCGCCAATCGTCGCGGATGTATTTCGCATCTGGGTTAGAAGCAAAGATTGTCTTTGCTTTTGCTGCTAACTGGTGCAATACGGCTTCATCAGGACCTGAAAAGCGAGCTTCTACAGCGAACTTGTCTTTTGTTGCAAGTTTCAGCGCGCGGAAGCGTGGTTCTGCATTTGGAAACTCATTCTTCAACCATTCATCTCCACGAGCAACCAAGTTGCTGATGCCCGGGTAGTCTTTAGTGTTAATCAGTATCTGACCATACGCTGGGTCAAGTGGCTCAGGCTCTATGGTTACCGAGAAGCGAGGCGCACTGGTGCCAACATAACTTGAGATACTTTCTACTTCTGGTTGTGCTACCAACCACTCTTCGACCTTGCGCAAGTCTGCCGAGGTTTGTTCGATTTTCGCTCCGTTTGGCAGCCAGTAATCTAAAAATACAATCGAGCGGTCTGATTGAGGAATAAAGTTCACTGCCACATAAGGTACAGCAAGTGCTGTTATCAGGATGAGCGGTACTAAGGTAGCCAATGCCTTGCGTGGATTATCTACCGTCCAGAACACTAACTTTTTATAGCGGCTAGGTTTTGATTCTTCGTTCTGTGCTCTAGGTTTAACGAACATCCAAACCATCAGTACGGTAAATGTCATAGCCACAATCCATGAAAGTAGTAGCGATGAGGCCATAATGTAGAATACTGAACTCGCAAACTCGGCTGAATCTGTTTTTGAGAACAGTACCGGACTCGCTCCCATAATCGCGATCACCGTTGCGCCCAATAGCGGGAT
The DNA here is from genome assembly GCF_052353105.1 of Vibrio sp. YIC-376. Lineage (NCBI taxonomy): Bacteria > Pseudomonadati > Pseudomonadota > Gammaproteobacteria > Vibrionales > Vibrionaceae > Vibrio > Vibrio sp. YIC-376. Next base: position 257,256 of record NZ_JBBWFK010000003.1, on the reverse strand, counting down.
CGCGGTTTCTTTTACTGAATCTATAGCAGCACGGGTGCGTTCAATTCCCTTGTTGAGTTTGACGATCATCATGTCGGTGATAACAATGGCATTATCCACCAGCATACCTAATGCAAGAATGAAGGTACCCAGTGACACCCGGTGCAAATCAATTCCCGCGATATTCATATAACTCAGCGTCAATAAAATCGTTAGGAGCAAGCTGGCACCAACAATGGACGCACTTTTGAAGCCCATGAATACCAGCAGGACCACAAACACGATGCCTACACTTTCAAGTAAGTTACCGACAAAATCATCAATGGACTTGCGAACTTCTTCTGGCTGATAGGCGACTGTTGAAATGTCGACTCCCAGAGGCAGAGCTTGCTGATAGTTAGCAATAATGCCCTGAATCGTGTCACCAAGAGAAACAACGTTAATCCCTTCTACAGGGCTGACTGCCAATGTTACTGCAGGCTCACCGTTGTAGCGGTTTTCTGATAGAGCTGGGGTCTGGTAACCCATTGTGACATCCGCTATATCACCTAAACGAATCAAGCCAGAACCAAGGTCACCGACGCCACCGTTAATAAGGAGGTTACGGATATCATCCAGAGATTGAAACTCGCTGGTTTGCGCGATACGAATGCGCTCCGTGCCAGCGTCAAATTTACCAGCTTCAAAGGTGCTATTTTGTGAGTTCAGTTGGCTCCATACCTGACCAATAGATAAACCGTATTGTGCTAAGCGTTCGTCAGGGATATCAATGTTGACTACGCGGGGTTGCACGCCATGTAGTTCAATTTTCTTGATACCGTCAACGGTTTTAATTTGGCGTTGTAACTCTTCTGCATAGCGACGTAATTCTTCCGGTGCAGCATCTTCACTGTGGATAGAAAAAAGCATGCCATACACTTCAGAGAACTCATCTTGTACGATGCTGATCTGCGCACTGGTCGGCAGTTGCAGTTTAACGTCGTTGACTTTGCGCCTTAATAAGTCCCATTGCTGTGGTAACTCTTGGGAGTTGAGGCTCTCTTTGAGGTCAACAAACACCATCGAGATCCCTGGACGAGACAAAGAACGTAAACGGTCTAGCTCCGCCATTTCCTGTAACTTGGTTTCAACAGTATCGGTAACCTGATGCTCAACCTCTTCTGCTGATGCGCCCGGGTAAAGCGTTACAACGACCGAGGTTTTTACGGTAAAAGAAGGGTCTTCCAGTTTACCCAAGTCGAAATAAGAATATATGCCAGCAATCACGCTCAATACGATGAAGAACACAACGAATTTGCGTTGACGAATGGCGAATTCAGCTAAGTTGATCATGGCTTCTCACCTACAGGGTCTTGATAGTTAGGTTTGGGGTAGTATCCCCTTCATTCAGGTAGTGGCTACCGCTGATTACCACGTAGTCACCTTGTGTAAAGTTGCCAGTTACACAAGCTTGATAAGCGTCGAGAGACTCCAGATTCACTGGCTCCTCGTGCACGATTTCGTTGCGTACCACATTGACGTGTAGGCTGGCCTTTTCACCCAATACGGCGGAATAAGGAAAGCAGTGACTCGATGCTTGTGAGGTGAAGTGGGTATTCACTGTCACCGCTTTACCGTTAAACAAGTCGGCAGAGATAGAATCGACATCTAAAGTCACGGTATAGGTTTGTTTTAGCATGTGTTTCTTAGGCGAAATTTCGCTCACTACAGCGCCGTAATTCTGCTCAGAGCCATACCAGGTTAACGAGGCATTCTGGCCTAAAGAAAACTCTGTAATCATATTCTCAGGAACATCAATATCGACTTCCCAGTTGTTGTCTTGCTGCAAAGTCACAACAGATAACCCTGGAGTGGTTTGTTCAAACTGCTCAACTTTGACTTCGCCGATAACGCCAGCAAATGGTGTACGTAGTTCTGTGTAATTCAGAGCGTCTTTTGCTCGCTGAATGTTCTTTTCAACAACTTTTATTGCTGACACGCTGCGTTCGTAGTTGCTGATCGCACGGTCGAGGTTCACGCTCGCGATAGCATCTTCAGATGTTGCTTGTCTGACACGTCGTAGTTCAGAGCTTGCTAGCTTGTTAGCGGACTTTGCTTCTAACATACGTGCGTTAAGCTCATCCAGTGACACTTGATAGTCATGTGGATCAAGACGAGCGATCACTTGTCCCTTCTCGACATGGTCACCTTTTTTCACTAGTACGCTCGATAAGGTGCCTGGTACACGGAAAGAGAGATCGGCGATCTCTTTTGCTTCTACAATTCCGCTAAAAGATTTGTTCAGCGCAGTGCTGGCGTCAGTGACCTCTACCACTTGAATTGGACGAGATGTGAAGGACTGCTGAAAAGGTTGTTGTGTTTGGTTACAACCAAACAAAGCGAGAGCAACGCTACTTAGGGCTGCTGTTTTAATTAGGTAGTTCATAATATAGCTCCATAATTTTGGGGCTATATTACAGTTGCTGTGCGCTTTAATAATCGCCTGTATGCATGACTCACTGTCACGAAAAGTGAGACAATTAAAATGACTTAAACAAGCTTCGGAATATTTTCACACAAGTGCTCAATAAGGAGACGACTCGCTTGGCTTAGTGTTTTGGGTTGTGGGTAGAGCAGCCAGCCAGTTTCTTTTGTAACGGAATATTCTGACAATATATGCGTGAGCTTACCAGCATCGAGTTCATTTTTGACGAGCAGTTTTGGTACGTAGCTTATGCCACGACCGAGTACCGTTGAACTTTTGATAAAGCCGACGTTATTAGAAATTAACTTCGGTTGTAGTGACACATTTTGCTCTTGAAATCGCCAAATATTATCGACATCGCCACTTGGCCATCGAAAGCAAATGCACTGGTGATCGCTAAGTTCCTCCAACGTGCCGGGAGTACCCCGCTCTCTGAGGTAATTCGGAGAAGCGACCACACAGCGGTCTAACGTCAATATTTTCCGCGCTACAATATCGGCATCAAAAAGCGCCCCACCGTGAAAGGCAATGTCCAAACCTTGTTGGAACATGTCCAAGAAGCCATTATTGATATTGCGAATATCCAAAACGACTTGAGGATTCTGGTCTTGAAAATCAAATAGGATGGGTTGAAGCATTTCATAAGTTTCAGGAAGAAGACCCAGTTTGATTCTGCCACGTACCTCATTACTTTTATTGCTTACGTGTTTATTGGCAGTATCTAACAGCGCAAGAGCCTTCAGAAGTTCTTCGTGGTACGCTTCTCCGTTATTTGTCAAAGACAGACTGCGAGTTGTTCGATGAAACAATTGAGTGCCAAGGTGGCGCTCGAGTTCGCCAATACGTCGACTGACATTAGCGCGCGGAAGATCGAGAGCATGCGCTGCAGCGGTAAAACTGCCTAGTTCAACCACTTTTGTGAACAGTTTTAAATCGTCAACTCTCATTGGAAAACTCCAGTTTTTTGAAGGTGATATTAAGTAGTTACAGTCTAAAGTACCGAAACGAGGGATACAAAACATAAACCCGATTTTGTATTGGATCGCTTTTCATAATCCTGTCGTAGAGGCGTTCGGAAAGTGGTGAGACTTAATAAATATTTTTGTTTTTAAAGATTAATTATTTTTTCTTTTAATTGTTGAATTATTAACTAATTATGCATCGAATCCCAGCGCGTTGCTGGACTGGTTGGAATGCATACCATGAAATTTATCATCAAAGGATTGACGCTGAGTGCACTTGTTCTCAGCATGGTTGCTCATGCAGATAATAAAACATTGAACGTTTATGCATGGGGCGGTTACTTACCGGAAACGTCATTAAAAGCATTTGAAAAACAAGAAGGCGTGACGATTAATTATTCTACTTTTGAGAATAATGAATCAATGTACACCAAGCTAAAGCTACTTAAGGGCTCTGGCTATGACGTTGTTTTTGCTTCTGCATACTTCATTGAAAAAATGGGCAGAGAAGGGCTATTAGCCAAGATCGACCATGCGCAAGTGCCAAACATGCAAGACACCATGCAAGGTTTGCTAGGCCAAGCTCACGACCCTAAAAATGACTACTCGCTACCATACATTTGGGGCGTCACTGGGATCAGCTACAACGCATCCATGGTAGAACAACCAGTCACTAAATGGGCAGACTTATGGGATCCGCGTTATGAGCAACAGGTAATGTTGATTGATGATATTCGCGACGTGTTCGGTATGGCTTTGAAAATGAATGGCCATAGTGTGAACAGCAAAAATGAAGCGGAAATCAAGCAAGCTTATGAATCGCTGGTGGCTTTAAAAAATAACGTACTGCTATACAACTCAGACGCGCCGCAGGTTCCTTATGTGTCCGGAGAAACCTCTGTCGGTATGCAATGGAATGGTAATGCTTACCAAGGTCAGGTTGAAATGCCTGAACTGAAGTTTGTGATGCCAGAAGAAGGTGCGGTGTTATGGATGGATAACTTCACTATCGCTTCAGGCAGTGAAAATAAAGCGCTTGCACACAAGTTTATCAACTTTATGTACCAGCCAGAAAACCAGGCAGAAATCGTAAATAGCTTAGGTTACGCCTCTGCGACGAATGCTGGCCGCAACCTGTTACCAGATGAACTAAAAAATAACCCGACCATTTTCCCTGCGAAAGAAGATATGGAAAAAGGCGAGTTTATTAACGATGTCGGCGCTGAAACGTTAGCGATTTATGATAAGTATTGGCAAAGCCTAAGAGCTCAATAACCGCTACGGCTGCTGTCCAGCGGGCTTGAAAGAGCTTTACACTGATATCCCCTTATCATTTACGTGATGAGGGGATTTTTTATCTCCGAAAGTTAAGCATCTCGCGTCACTAAGCAGAAATGTTTCTTACCGCGCTGGAGCAACCAATATTGGTCGAATAGCGCGAAGCTTAAACTCGGCGTGTCCCCAGAGACTTTTTCGCCGTTGACACTTATGGCGTTGTTCTCAATTAGCTCCCGAGCTATACGTTTTGAACTTGCTAAGCCAGATTCTATAAGTAACGCCACCAAGTCTTGTTGGGTGCTTTTTATTCCTGGTAAGCCGTCTAACTCAAGCTGTTTTAGTTCACATAAACTCAGTTGTTGAACATCACCGCTAAACAGGGCTTGAGTGATACGCTGGGCGCTTGCCAAACCTTCTTCGCCATGTACAAAACGCGTCATTTCTTCGGCAAGAATACGCTGTGCTTGCGGTTTTCCTTTGCTCGTTTTGTCTGCTGTTTCGATGTCAGTAATTTCATCACAGCTAAGGAAAGTGTAGTAACGCAAGAAGTTGTAAACGTCGGCATCTTCTGCGGCTAGCCAGAACTGGTAAAAAGCGTAAGGAGACGTTTTACTTGGATCAAGCCAAATTGCGCCACCTTCGGTTTTACCAAACTTGGTACCATCGGATTTGGTGATCAGAGGTAACGTTAAGCCAAATACCTGCTCACTGTTTTGGCGTCGTGTTAAGTCAATCCCACTGACAATGTTGCCCCATTGATCATTCCCGCCAATTTGTAATCGGCAGCCGTGCTGTCGGTTTAGCTCGGCAAAGTCGTAGGATTGCAAAAGCGCATAGCTAAATTCGGTAAATGAGATCCCTTGATCGGGACGCTGCAGACGCTGTTTCACGGACTCGCGGTTGATCATGGTGTTAATAGAGAAGTGCTTACCCACGTCGCGGAAAAAGTCGATAACGTTGATCTCTTGCATCCAGTCGGCATTGTTTACCATCATCATTGGCTTCGTGAGTTGGCGATTCATCAATTGTTTGATTTGACTGGAGAGGTCACTTACCCAGCCAGCAACGATTTCTTTTGAGTTGAGGTTGCGCTCGGTGGCTTTAAAACTTGGATCGCCTATCATGCCGGTCGCGCCACCAATTAAGGCTATCGCCTGATGACCTGCATCCTGAAAGCGCTTTAACATCATTAACGGTACCAGGTGGCCGATGTGCAGGCTGCCTGCGGTTGGATCAAAGCCGCAATACACCGTTTGTGGTGCTGTTAAAAGAGTTTGAATTTGTTCTAAGTCACTCGCTTGTGAGATCAATCCTCGCGCTTGCAAATCTTTAATCAATGTCATTGTCTTATCTGTCTGAGTTATCGTTGTGTTCAGACTAAAACGTCACACCACTCGCTGATATATCCCTAAAGGGATGGTTTGTTATCTTGAGTGAGTAATGAGGTGATTAAGAAAAAGTTGAAAGAGTTCACCAAGTGAAGAGACATTTAACTGCGCATAAATGCGTTTGCGATGATTTTTGACCGTGCCTTGCACTAGGTTCAGTCGAGATGCGATTTCTTTCGTATCAAACCCTTGTACAAGTAGTGAAGCGACTTCTTGTTCTCTTCGGGTTAACGTATCGCTGCCAAACGTAGTCAACGCGTGTTCAATCACTTCACGTTGGCTGCCAGAATAAGCTTCGGGGTTGAAAGCAGGCTCAGACATCGTAAATTCAGCTTGTCTCCAATGTTTCTGACATAGGGACTGGAGGATCGAAAAGTAAGATTGTAATCGGCTGACTTGGTTCTTTGAGAAACGTTTCCCTTCTTCTAAATAGCCGAAATAGAATATCACCCATGAGTGATCTTCGATTTGGATGAGCATACCGAGTTCATCCTTCCAACCCGTCTGGTGATAAAACTGGTCATAGTAGGTTTGGTAATCCACACCTTTGCGCACCACATCTTTCAACGTGAATATCCCTTGTTGTTTGCTTTGGTTCAATTCCTGAAAAAAGGGATCGTTTTGAAACGAATTAGTGAGATAGCGTTGGAAGAGAAGGTCACGTTCATTCTCAATCGAATCATAAAGATAGATGGGGTGTTTTTTTTCGCGATAACCCAGTATCACCGCGCAATCAAAGTCGAGTAGTGAGCTAATGATACGCATTAGTTTAGGTGTGAAGTTAGGTGAATTTAACGCAGAAATTGCATCAGCAAGTAGCGAATTGATTTGGCTGTCGGGCATACGATATTGGTTTAGATTTGATTTAAGACCAGCATAACGAAAACCGATTCAACGAGAAAGGGGAGTGTCGCCTTTTGCTTGGACGATGCTCCCCTTAGTATCTTCATAGCTCGCTTACTGTGAGTTGGTCAGTTCTTCGTTGACCCAGTATTTAGAACCAGACACGTTGACATCGACTAACAGACCTTTTGAGTTCAACTGGTATACCGCTACACCACTGTTAAAGTGTGCGCTGAGTTCCTCACCCTCTTCACCTGCGAGGGCCGTTGCTTCGCTTGATGCTTCCCAGCCTTCATTAACGAAAGTGTCGAAATCTTTTTGGTTTTCAAACAGCACCACTTGTTGATAAAACTTGCCGCCAGCGCCGAGTGCCAAGCCCATTCCGAACATGTTCATGTAAGTGCGTTTTTCTGTCTGTTTATTTACCGCAACGCCAGAACCTGAATTCGTGTGGAACAGTAAAGACAGCTTGCGTGAATCAAATACTGCGTAGCCATATGCTTGGTCGTAGAGTGCTTTCGCTTCCGGTTTTTCATTGAAGAGTTTGAACATGGTGCTGTCAGCCATCAAATCGACCGCTTGTCGGGCTTCTTCTGGCGTATCGCCTTTCATCAGCTCATCAATTTTTTTATCCGCGATATCAATCCATTCTTTACTTTTTTCAATGCTCGCATCTGTCCATTCCCCAGCCGTGTTCATCGCTTCTTCTGACCAGTTCATGAAATCTTGCCATGCTTGTTTGGAAAAGGTCTTAGTGCTGTCCCAGGCCTCTTGCGCGCCTTCCGCAACCGCGTCACCCAACTCAGACATTTTTTCGGAAATTTTGTCCCAGTCTGCATGGGCTGGAGAGGCAAGTAGCATTAGCGTTGTTAAGATAACGATCGGTTTTTTCATCGACTTCAATCTCTTGCGAAATGGATTTCTTTTCATTCTAGGTGAAAATACGCGCAGGGAAAATTACCGATGTCTCTGGGGCGAGAATATTGTCACGAACTCACGCAATATTGACATAATGGCTTGTTACAGAATAGAAAAAGCCCCCAAACCGAAGCTTGAGGGCTTTAGATTCGATAATTCTAACGCGAATTACTTACTAACTTTACCTAGCTGTAGCCAAGTATCGATAACCGTATCTGGGTTAAGTGATACAGAGCTGATGCCTTGCTCCATCAACCATTCCGCTAAATCTTCATGGTCAGAAGGGCCCTGGCCACAAATACCTACGTATTTACCCGCTTTCGTTGCAGCATCGATTGCCATTTTCAGCATCACTTTAACCGCAGGGTTACGCTCATCAAATAGGTGAGCGACGTCGCCAGAGTCACGGTCCAGACCAAGCGTTAGCTGAGTCATGTCGTTTGAACCGATAGAGAAGCCATCGAAGTACTTTAAGAACTCATCAGCCAGTACTGCGTTTGAAGGCAGTTCACACATCATGATGACTTTCAGACCTTGGTCACCACGGCGTAAATCGAACTTAGCCAACAGGTCGATAACCGACGCAGCTTCGCTTGGAGTACGAACGAATGGGATCATGATCTCTACGTTCTTCAGGCCCATTTCGTTACGAACGCGTTTGATTGCTTGAGTTTCTAGTTCGAAACAGTCTTCAAACACTGGTGAGATGTAACGAGAGGCACCACGGAAGCCTAGCATTGGGTTCTCTTCATGTGGCTCGTATGACTTACCACCAACCAAGTTGCTGTATTCGTTAGACTTAAAGTCAGACATACGAACGATGACGCGTTTTGGCCAGAATGCTGAAGCGATAGTCGCGATGCCTTCTGTTAGCTTACTTACGTAGAAGTCGATAGGATCTTTGTAACCACGAATACGATCTTTGATTTCAGCTTTTAGCTCATCGCTTTGAGCATCAAAGTTCAGTAGCGCTTTCGGGTGAATACCGATCATCTTGTTGATGATGAATTCAAGACGCGCAAGGCCAACACCTTCGTTTGGAATTTGAGCAAAGTCGAACGCGCGATCTGGGTTACCTACGTTCATCATCACTTTAGTCGGTAGTAGTGGTAGCTCGTCTACTGAAGAGCGCTTCACTTCAAAGTCCAGGTTGCCTTGGTAAACGTAACCTGTTTCACCTTCAGCACAAGATACGGTTACTTCGATACCATCAGTCAGTTTGCTTGTTGCATCGCCACAACCAACGATAGCTGGAATACCAAGCTCACGTGCAATGATCGCAGCGTGACAAGTACGGCCGCCACGGTTAGTTACGATTGCAGACGCTTTTTTCATAACTGGTTCCCAATCCGGGTCAGTCATGTCTGTAACCAGTACGTCACCTTCTTGAACCAGTGACATTTGGTCTAGTGAGTCTACTAAGCGTACTTTACCTTTACCGATACGTTGACCGATTGCACGGCCTTCAACCAGCACTTCAGCTTTGTTGTTTAGCTCGTAGCGCTCAATAACGTTCTTCTCATTTTGAGAACATACTGTCTCTGGACGAGCCTGAACGATGTACAGCTTGCCGTCGATGCCATCTTTCGCCCACTCAATGTCCATTGGACGCTGGTAGTGTTTCTCGATGATCATCGCTTGTTTTGCAAGTTCTTTGATTTCTTCGTCATTTAGAGAGAACGTATTACGCTCTTCATCCGACGTATCAATGATGTCTACTTGCTTACCGATTTCTTGGTTAGTTGAGTAGATCATTTTGATCAGTTTAGAGCCGAACGTTTTCTTAACGATAGGGTGCGCGCCAGATTCAAGCAGTGGCTTGTGAACGTAGAATTCGTCCGGGTTTACTGCGCCCTGAACCACCATTTCGCCCAGACCCCAAGATGAAGTAATGAATACTACTTGGTCGAAGCCTGATTCTGTGTCCAGAGTAAACATAACACCTGAAGAAGCTTTGTCTGAACGAACCATACGCTGAATACCCGCTGATAGCGAGATACCACGGTGGTCGAAGCCTTGGTGCACACGGTAAGAGATAGCACGGTCGTTAAATAGAGAAGCGTATACATGCTTAGTCGCTTCGAGTACTGCGTCAATACCTTTCACGTTCAAGAACGTCTCTTGCTGACCAGCAAAGGATGCGTCTGGAAGGTCTTCCGCAGTTGCAGAAGAGCGAACTGCTACTGATAGTTCAGGGTTACCTTCAACCAGTTCTTGATAGTTTTCGCGAATATCTTGTTCAAGATCCGCTGGGAAAGGGGCTTCTAGTACCCATTGACGGATGGTTGCACCTGTCTTACGCAGAGCATCCACATCCTCAACATCCAGTTCATCTAGTAGTTGGTGAATACGCTCATCCAAACCTTCGTGGTCAAGGAATTTATTGAACGCGTATGAGGTTGTCGCAAAGCCATTTGGAACAGAAACGCCAACGTTAGCTAGGTTTGAAACCATTTCGCCAAGAGAAGCGTTTTTACCGCCGACTTTGTCGACATCATTCATGGATAGGCCATTGAACCAGAGGGTGTTCTTTTGCATGTCTTTCTCCAGAAACATTGCAGCTTTTGTAGGGGACTTAAGTCAATCTAAACAAATGCTTACTCGTTATTGCTAGTTAAAATTACTTATAGCGTTGTTATAAATTGTGTAATCAGAATAAACAGTTACCGCAATCTATGTTTCACTATGAGCGACTCTTCCTGCACAATTTTCGACCATTTACTTGTTCAGGTTGATATCAAAGGCAAACGATTACATTCCGGCTAAAAAAAACTCAAAGAATTTTCAAAGCTGTGGGGAACCTAACTGGAAGCCAAGTTGATTTATTAATATTATGTTTACCATCCTACTCAAAATATTTTGAAATATTAAACAAAAATGCAAACAAATACCCAAAGTCGTGATGTATTCTATGTTTCTGATGGTACGGCAATAACATGTGAGACATTAGGCCATGTTGTCCTAGGTCAATTTTCGTTCATTCCTAATGAAAAAACTTTTCCTTTCGTTGAAACTCCAGACAAAGCTTTAGACGTAATCAAAGAAATTGAAAGTTCTCACCAACGCAATGGCGTCAAACCCTTGGTGTTTTTCTCAATAGTGGTTCCTCAGGTACGAGAAATGCTGTTGGCGGCACCGGCTTTCAGCTATGACGTGCTTGAAAGTATTGTGCAAAAAGTTCAGGACGATATTCAGATGGCGCCTACACCGAAGTTGCAGCGCTCTCGCAGTGTGGGTAAAGACTCTGACACCTACTTCGATCGTATTGCCGCTATTGAATACACACTAGCTCATGATGATGGCATCACGTTAAAAGGTTTAGAGCAGGCCGACATCATATTGCTTGGTGTATCGCGTAGTGGCAAAACTCCAACCAGTTTATACATGGCGATGCAGTTTGGCTTACGAGTGGTGAACTACCCGTTTATTGCCGAAGATGTAAAAATGCTTCGCTTGTTGCCAGAGTTTGAAATACATCGTCATAAGCTTTTTGGTTTGACGATCACTGCGGAGCGTTTGAATGAAATCCGCGAAAATCGCTTATCGGGAAGTGAATACGCCAGTGAAGAGCAGTGCAAATTGGAGTTGAATACGGTCGAAGCCTTGTTCAGAAGGGAAGCGATTCCATACATCAATACGTCGTCGCTCTCCGTTGAGGAAATCTCGACACGCATTCTTGAAAGGGCAGGGATGAAGCGCCGGTTATTCTAAAGGGAAAACTGCTTTAAACCGATACGGCATTCAGTCGGTTTTCAAAATAAAAAAAAGCGGCTTTACCCCGGAAAAGATAAAAGCCGCTGCCAAAAGATGTGGGCCGCCAACGTTGGTTGGTAGCCATTCACACCTTAACGCATAATCATTTGTTCGCGACCTGGACCAACAGACACCATTTTCACTGGTACGCCCATCAGCTCTTCGATACGCAGTACGTATTTCTGTGCCGCAACTGGTAGCTCTTCAAACTTACGACAGCCAGTGATGTCTTCGCTCCAGCTTTCCATCTTTTCATAGATAGGTGCTAGTGCTGCTGTTTGAGGCCAGATTGGGTTTTCACTGTGATCGCCTTCATAGCCAACACAGATTTTTAGATCATTAAGACCAGTCAGACAGTCTACTTTGGTCAGTGCGATTTCAGTCGCTGCTTGTAGCTCAACACCATTTTTGGTTGCTACTGCGTCGAAGTAACCCATGTCACGTGGACGACCTGTTGTCGCTCCGAACTCACCTGCAAGTTCACGGAATGCATCTTGCTCTTCCATTGCCGTGATCAGCGTGCCTGTACCTACAGACGAGCTGAATGCTTTCGCAACCGCAATCACACGCTCTGGACGAAGGGCAGGAAGACCACTACCGATACCAGCGTACATAGAGACTACATTCGAAGAAGTTGTCCATGGGTATTCACCGTAAACCAGGTCACGGCCAGCGCCAAGTTGCGCTTCGAATAGCAGTGTTTTGCCTTCTGACTGCAGTGCTTTAAGAGGAAGTGTTACGTTGCAGATAGCATCACGCCATGGTGCAGACACTTCTAATAGCCAGTTCGCCATCTCTTCAGCGGTTTGTTCGAATTCAAACGTTGGGTAAAGAGCACGAAGTTGTGGAAGTTTCCAATCCATCCAGAATTTGATGCGTTCAACTAGAACTTCTGGCTGTTTTAGCCAACCAACTAGGATGCCTTTTTTCATCACACGGTCACCGTACGCAGGTGCAATACCCTGACGAGTTGAACCATATGCTTTGTCGCCTAAGCGTTGTTCTTCTAGCGTATCTTCTAGTGCATGTAGAGGTAGGCATAGTGTTGCGCGATCAGAGATGCAAAGCTTCACGTTTACGCCTGCTTCTTCAACTTCCGCAATCTCCTGAGACAACGACGCTGGGCTGATAACCATACCCGGACCTAATACTGCCAAGCAGTCAGGGTTGAATACGCCACTTGGAAGCTGGTGTAGCTTAAACGTACCCAGGTCGTTAACTACGGTGTGACCCGCGTTGTTACCACCTTGGAAACGAATGCTCGCAGAAGCTTGCTCTGCCAAAAAGTCAACGATGCGGCCTTTGCCTTCATCACCCCAGTTTGCACCCACAACAACGATAGACGACATAATTTGTACTCCAATAACAGACCGAAAAATCTTATGTTGTTCGCCATAATAAGAGAAATTAATTATACTCATCGACTTGATAAGAGTCTCATATCGGAAGGCGAGTTATGTTGGATTTGAATTGGCTGAGAACATTTGTCACTTTGGCGGACGTAAAGCATTTTGGGAAAACAGCAACAGAGCTGCACATGACTCAGCCGAATGTGAGCCTGCACATAAAGCAGCTTGAACAAGCAACTCGTACCAAGTTAATTGAGCGAAACCCAGTCCAACTAACTCAAGCCGGAAAGCGATTATTAGATACGGCGCAACGTATGTTGAACGAGCTACAGATTTGTCAGTCGGATCTCAATGCGATTAACGATCTTACTCAGGGCACTCTTTCTATTGCAGCCAGCGATATTGTCTCGCGCTTGTTACTCATAAAACCGTTTCAGCAGTTTAAAAGTGAGTATCCGGGTATCGACTTAGCTCTGTTCAACACCACCTCGTCTCAAGCGGTAGATTTAGTTAAGCGAGCTCGTGCAGACATTGGCTTTGTAATCGCGCAGAAAGAGAGCCAGCCCCTTCATTTTACGCCTCTTACTCAAATTCATTGGTGTGCTTTTGGCGACAATATTTTTGATTGGCAAGAGAACAAACAAGAAAGCCAGACACTGATTCTGCTGGGGCACGATACGCGTACCCGTGAATTGATTGATGCCTCTTTACCAGAACTGAATCTGCCAAAGCACAGAGTAATGGAAGTAGGCAGTGTGGAAGCGCAAATCGACTGGGCAGAAGCCGGTTTCGGTACCGCGATTGTTCCGGACTTTTCAATCGATCCAAGACTTAAATTATCCAGAGAAGTGACGCCTTTGCCGAGTTTCCCCAACACGGATTTCGGCTTCATTGTGCGTCAAAATCAGGTGTTATCCAAAGCGGCCAAACAATTGCTGACCTGGGTTGGAGAGAATGTTTCCGTGGTGGGCTGAACCTGGCTAGGAGTCAGTTAGCTGGTCATAGCTTGGAATTCAGCTGTGTGATTGGTGAAGTCGTTGCCGATTTTATACATGAATCACGAATGCTGTGTAGATAGTTGAACAATGCCGCAAACGCAGTTGCGGCATTGTTTTTTTACACTGTAAATGCTCTGAAAACGCGAGTGCTAATCCCCGTCACGGTAGCGTTGTTCCACTTCATCCTGAGCTTCAAACTCTTGATGAATAACTTCAGTGACTTCTTTGCTGGTGTAGCTGACTGTCGTGGGTAACGAGTAGTTTGGTACGTCATCGTAGCTGAATACTGAGTAGTATTTGGCGAGGTTGGCGTTGCCAAAGCGATCGTAAGTGAAATCGTCTTTACCGGCGTAAAGTTTTACACCATCCAGTGAGTTTCTGGGTGGGTGGAAGCTGTTACGTACGACATAGCTGCCAACCCAAACTGGGTGATCCGGGTTATCCCAAGTGAGTTTGACAACGCCATTTTCCACATTGGCTTGCAGATTGGTTGGTGCGGCTAATGCTTCTTTACGTCGTTCGACATAGGTGAGCATCAGTGTTGGGGTGACTGATTCATCATTAACCTGAGTTTTCCACGTCACACGGCTATCCATGGTGTCGGATTCTGACGTAGGGATGATGATCAGACGAATTGAACGCCCCTGGTCGTGCAAGTCTTCAACATATTGACGCGCTGAGCTATCAAATAGGAAGGTCTGGCGTGGGTTACGGTTGAGATCTTGTGAACTCACTTCGTAGCCTACGTATTCCAATTGAGAAAAATCTTGTGGCAAATCATCAAGCTCAGTCTCACTGTCCACCAGAGCCACACTAAAGCGCATCGAGTGATTCAAGCCATGCGAGCTCTCCATATCAAGGATGATGGCTGCTTCGGTGATCACCAGCTCTTTTGGATTGGTTAGTTGCGGTAGCTCAAACACCATTTGACCAATTTCAGCGTTACCATGGCTGTCATAGCCAGTAGTAAGTCGATTATCGATCAATTCACTGTGTTGGAAGGTTTGGCATTGAGCCGCAGACAACTGGAGCGTGGTGGTTTTACGTCGGTAAATCACATACAAGCTTGGGCGATAGTGAATACCACCGCCAAAGCGGCCATATCCAATATCAAATTGCATCATTTGAGAGTCATTACCGAGGGGTAATTTATCAGGGCCTTGAATGCGCAGTAGCAAACGCCCACGTTTTAACTGCTCTTCAAGGATGCGCTTTTCTATCGCACTAAATTGCCAACTATGCCAAATGCCTTGTGTTAAACGATCGGAATCTATGGTCTCTCCCAAGGTTTGGATTGGAGTGGCTTGGTGAATTTGCTCAAAGTTGCTGATGTCGGTGATGTCAGCAGGGTTGAGGATTGACACCGACCACTCGCCATAATTTTCAATTTTAGCGCCAACGCGGTTCATTGGGTAAAGTGAAAACTCAGCCAAACTAATATGCGAGTCTTCCGACAAGCGGCTGAGATCATAATCGATCACGCCATAGCAAATGCCTTTGGTGCTATTTACGCCAACAAACAGAGAATTATGACCAAAATGTTCGCTATTGCTCTTGGTGAGCTCGCCAACATAGCCTATTTTTTCTGGTGTCGGGAACAACGTAAAGGAACAATCGGCTTTATCCAGCGGCGTTTTGATGCGGATTTCTGGCGCAAAAGGGGAGGCAATGTTCTTGAACTTATCTACGCGGCGCAGGTAATAAAAATATCGCTTACCAGCTTTAAGTTGCTTATCGGTGAATTCGGTTTGCGAAGTGATAGCAATCAGATTTTCTTTGGTACAAGAAGCTTTTGGGTTTTCACTTCGGTAAACCTGATAGTGACAACCGCCGTCACTATCATCCGCTTCTTGCCACACTAATTCTGCTTGGGTGGCATCGACGCGTTTTACCGAAAAATACTCGGGTCTTTTCGGAGCTAGATCCGAATAATTAATCGTGCTGCGCAAGGCATAAAGTAGCGCAGGGATGTTTTCATCCACACTTTGCGACATGTTGATCAGGTAATCTGGGATATTACGGCTGCCCACTTCCACCACCGTCGCAAGAATGCCACGGCTGTAATACCACTCGCGTCCGCTTCCGTGGATTAAGTTGGCTGGTGGCTTACCTCGGTGGATACCATATTGGCGCTTGGTAACCTTATAGATCTCCTGCGCCATATTGGCACACAACACATTAAGATCGGTGCCTTCAATTTCGGCCTCGTGGTGAAACTTATGCGCTGGGAAAAACACGTTACCTTGTGAATGGTAATCGAGCGCGATGCAGATATTGTCATGCTGCTCGACAAAATGTTTGATCGCGCGGGTTTCTGGCTCTGAAAACGCTTCTGGACCACCATAAATATTAGAGCTGGTTTGACTGGTATGGCGGAAATTCACCCCAAAGTTACGGTTTAAATCCACGCCAAAAGTGCCGTCACCATTGTCACGGCGATTTTTGCGCCAGAAAGAAAAGTGTTTATGCGAATACTCAAACCCATCAGGATTGAGGCAAGGCACCATATACAAGGTATTGCGACTTAATGCCTCAATTACATCTGGATTGGTTTGGTGGTTATCCAGCAAGTATTGGATAAAGCTAACAGCCAACTCATTTCCTATCCATTCTCGTGCATGGATGGTACCCGTGTAGAGCAGTGCCGGCTTGAGGTTAGCATAGGCCACATTTTGAGAAATGGTGGCCAGTAGGATTGGCCGTCCCTCATGGGTCTCCCCAATACTTTCGAGACGGATCAAATCCGGGTGCTTCGCCATCGCTTGCTCGAGAAACTTTTGGGTTTGCTCATAGCAAAGGTATTGTTTTTTCATTCGTTTACCTCTGCTCAAGCCAATGCTTTGCAGTGTAAATTCCAGTGCAGACTAATCGCATCGCATTTTTTCTGCTTAATCCCTGGGACTGTCATCAACAGATTTGGGGCAGAATTTAGCGCGGTTAAGGTTTGCTCAACGCCCAGATGAGTGATGATTTTGTTCGCTTGATCTAAGCCTATGCCTTTAATACTAGTGAAAAACGTTACCAATTGTGCTTGATTCATTGCACCAATAGGCTTTCGCTCTGATGAATTAAGTAAGTGTTCACTTGCACTTTGCGCTTCTGAATCAAGGCTGTCTAAGCTTTCAATACCAGTATCAATCGCTTCAAGGCGAGATTGCTCACACATCTGCGGTGCGGATGGAGCGATTAACTGATGAGCGAGTAAGCCCTGTCGATTCCAGACTTCACTTGGCCACTCTTCGCCATTTTCTTGGTATGTGCGAACAAGTGGATAAGCTGAGTTGTGTGGCGCGTATTCGCCTGTATCGGTAGAAATACTGGTTTCACCAAAGCTTAGATGGCGCATAGTGCGGAGCAAAGATGAATGAATTTTCCCCAACTCTTCCCAGTTCCGATGCGCGAAATACGGCTTTTTAAAGCACTCTGGTGCCAATAACCACATCAGATATTGACCGATCCAGTCACGGATGTAAGGGAAAGCAGCAAATGCACTGGCACATTCTAAAATGGTGTAATCATCATCCATGCTGACTGCGATATCACACGCCCAATACTCAGCATTGGCTGCTTTAGATGCCTTCACTGCAAGGTCGAGTACCTTTTCTGGTACGGCTTGGTAATCCATGCTGCCGCCCTGGCTGGTATTGGTGAGCCATTCTCCTTCCGGTGGACGGCGCCAAAACGCACACACTGGTTGGTGGCCCACTAACATTACGCGAATGTCGGCTTTCATTGGTACAAAGTCTTGAATATAAGCGGGATAATATTGCTTTTGCGCAAACAGGCGTAAAGCTTCGGCTTCTGAGTCCACTTTGTGCACAAAATAGCCACCATAATTGGAAGGACCATATGAGCGCTTCACAATTTTGGGATAAGTGGTATGGCTTAAATAATCCAGTGCTTCATCGACTTGATAAAAGATTTCAGTACGCGGGATCGGCAGGGAATGTTTATGACAAAAGTGAGTGACATTCTCTTTCGATTTATTACAAAACTGGCTGTCGAGTGACGGCACAAATTGCACTTCAGGCAAGGCGCGGCTGATCTCACGGAAGGTTTCGTACGCGGTGGCAGGGATATTGCCGACCAGTACGTCGATCTTTTTGCGTTTGATTTCATCAATAAAGCGCTGCTTGTCATTTCCCCAATGATAAACAACTTGTTCAATTTTATCGGGCCAACCTTTGAAGTTTGAACGATCAAAAAAGCGTAATACGTGATCTAGATAGAGCAAGCCAAGCTTGGGGCGAGTGGAGCCATGAGATGTCATAATGAGATTTCTACCTGCTGAGTGTTAGAGTGATTTGCATTTAAATGAATGAAGCTGGTATCTAAAGTTGCCGCGATAGACTGACTTTGGGTCGGATTAACGTTGCGTTCAATCAGATCCACGATGTAGTTGATTTTTGTATCATTGAAATTCAGGCCGAAGGCTTCTTGATCTGGTGTAGCAAAAGCAGGAATACCGTTGACTTCAATAACGACATAACGTTGTTTTTCAATGTCATAAATAATATCAACGCCAGCGACTTCGAGTCCGGTTACGAATGCAGCTTGTTGAGCGAGTCCAACCACTTCTGGCAAAGGTTCACGTAGGATGACATGGCCACCGCTGGAAATATTGGTTTTCCAGCTACCTGCGGCTGCTTTGCGGCCGTAGCAGGCGACAAATTTACCATCAACAATATCAACGCGATAATCAGAAAAATCGTTTTGAATGACACGTTCAAGATAAAACTGATGACTAGGGTGAGTTTTTAAAAACGGCGCCAGCAGATCAATGTCTCGCGCTTGTTCGAGCTTGATGATGCCATTGCCACCCCAACCATCAACGGGTTTACAAATGGCTTGGCCGCCCCATGCGATTAACTGATCTCGAATCTGATCAACGTTGTCGCGGTTACATACGACGTAATCGGTCGTGTTCACCCCCGCTTGCTTAAGTTTATGAGCGGTACGGAATTTGTCTTCCGTCAATGCAAACGACGTGTAGTTGTTGATCATCGGCATCATGCTGTCGATCGTTTGGTAGAGGTAAACCTGGTAGGGAGTTTGTTCTCCAGCGTTGTAAGAGAAAAACAGTTCCAGTTCAGACAGATCCTTGCCTTGACAGAAAACGGTTCCGTCTTTGGCGCTCGCTTGCGCAAGGTTCAGACCACAAACAGACTCGATTTCGCGTTCGCGCAGTTGATCCACCATTTTTTGCTGAATTTGGCTACCACCGCTATTTTCATACATCCAAATGCCAACTTGTTTCCGTGTCATGTATAGCTCCGTTATTTGATATTTCCCTTCATATTTGAGCCAGTTGAGCTCGCTATTTCGGGGTGGGATTTATGTTAATTGTTTGTTTCTTCTGCTTTGCTTATTAATGCCTTTGTCACAATAGGGCTATATGTTTACATCCTTTCATTGAATATTTATTACACATTAATCGAATGTTATAGGCTCTGGACAAGCTATAACTTCTAGACACATGGAAGGTCGTTTACGCATGTTTGACTTTGGTGATTTGAAGCAATTGGTAGAAATAAACTCCTGGACACATAACAAATCCGGAGTAGATCAGACAGGCCAACTTATGGAACAGTGGCTGGGAGAATTGGGGTTTGGTTGTGAGCGCTATCAGCGTCAACATATTGGGGATCATTTGCTACTTAGTACTAATAGTAGCGAAAATGCACCAAAATTGTTGTTATTAGGCCATTTAGATACGGTTTTCGCACCAGGGACGTTCGAAGGTTTTAGTCAAGATCAATCTTGGGTCTACGGCCCTGGTGTGTGTGACATGAAAGGTGGAAACTTTGTTGCTCTGCAAGCTCTGCGCAGTGTGTTTGCACAGAGAGGGGAGATCAGCAATGTTGACTTTCTGCTCGTCAGTGATGAAGAGATAGGCAGTGATGACAGCCGTGAATTGACTAAAGCACTTTCGACTAATTATGCAGCGTGTATTGATTTTGAAGCGGCAGGTGAGAACCACGAAGTGGTGATTGGTCGCAAAGGCGTGGCGACTTACCATATTGATCTAATCGGTAAAGCTGCCCATGCGGGTAATTGCTACGCACAGGGATGTGACGCAAACCTTGCCGCAGCTAAGATGATGATTACGCTAAGTGAATTAACTGATTTAGCTGCAGGTACTACGGTAAATGTCGGTAAAATTGAAGGCGGTATTGGCGCTAATACCATCTCGCCACAAGCCCACCTTACGGTAGAGGCTAGATTTACTTCGCTTGAAGAGCAATTGCGTGTACTTGAAAGTATTGAAAGCATAGTTCAGCATCCTCAAGTGAACGGCGTGAAAACTGAACTCAGCGGGGGCCTGCAGCGCGATGTCATGTCTCCAACTGCTGCTCAAGCTGAGTTTCTGGCACAGATTGAAGCTGCGCTGGGGTATTCGTTACTGACCGAGCAGCGTGGTGGGGTGAGTGATGCTAATGTCGTCGCTGGAATGGGCGTTGCTACTTTAGATGGCTTTGGCCCGTTTGGCGATGGCGATCATACTCACCATGAGCGTGCATTAAAAACGAGCTTTACTCGCCGCATTGATGAAGTGACAAAAATCCTCACGCTTTATAGTGTGTGAGAATTAAATTTACGATAGCCATTTATGGTTAACAAGAATGGTCTCGCCCAGTGTCACCGCTAGGGCGAGATCTTCGAATCGTTGCCTGAACCGCATGAAATGAAGTAATAAGTTTCAGACGGTATTAGCTACTGTGACGCAATGATTAAGTATCTCTGCTTTGTTCGACTAACCAGTCGACTAATTTGCCAACCATGACATTGTTTTCTTGTGTTGGGTTAATCAGATGATAACCATTGCCCGAGGCCACATAGCTGTCGAATGGCCGAATTAATCGCTTTGACTTCAAGTCTTGTGCGGCCAGCGTAATATCACCTATCGCCATTCCAAACCCTTGTTGAGCCGCGTTCACCGCCTGATCCAATGTGGCGAAGGTTTGATTACCTCTACCCTGAATATTGCTATGACCTCTCGATGCCAGCCACATCGACCAGTCTGATTGCTCCGTATTGGCGTGAAGCCATGTGCAGCGCTTGAGGAGGTTCAATTCATCCAGCTCGTTGTCCGAACCTTGTGGAGCTATCGTATCCCATAGCTGTGGAGCGCAGACTGGAGCCAAAATCTCATCGAAGAGCAACACCTGATCAATGGTTTTACTGCGAATAGGCTTCCCGTAAGAGATGACTAAGTCGAAACTATCAAAGTTGGGTATCGCCTGATGTTTGGTTGTCGAGGTCAGTTCTACGTTTGCATCGGGGTAGGCTTGTTGAAAATTGGCGATGTGACCTAACAGCCATGAAGTAATACAACTAGGCGCGTTTAGCTTGATTCGGTTCGCACTATCAACCACTTCTCGAATCGAGGACTGTAAGAGCAGGATGATCTCTTCTGCCAGTGGAATAAACTTTGCGCCTTCCGGAGTTAAGGCTAAACCTCGAGCCTGACGATAAAACAGTGCGACACCCATCAAACTCTCTATTGACTGAATCTGACGACTTATCGCGCCCTGCGTCATATTAAGGGCTTCTGCCGCATGAGTGAAATTCAGGTGCTGGGCTGTGGCCAGAAAAGCTTGTAGGTTTTTTGTCGAAGGAAGTCTGCTTTGCATGTCATCTATCCATGATTTTTTTGCATGGCTAGTATGCCTTTATTTCGATTTAACCGAAAGCGATTCTTGACTAATTTATTACCAATAAAGAAATTTAATTTAATTTAATCGGATAAAACTGATTATGTATTCATATTGGGATAATAATTATAATGTCATTAGCTGAGAAGTTAGCTCCTGAGAGCATAAAAAAGTTAATACCATATCAATCGGCAAGACGTATTGGTGGGTCAGGAAGATTATGGCTTAACGCCAACGAACTTGAAGAGCCGTTGCTTTACAAAGAACACCAGTCACCACTGCATCGCTATCCAGATTTTCTACCTCACGACATTGCGGCTGCGTATCAAGCTTATTGCTCTACGTCGCAACCTATCCTAGCGGTACGTGGCGCGGACGAAGCGATCGATTTACTTATCCGTACCTTTTGCCAACCAGGAAAAGACAGCATCGCTATTTGCACTCCGACCTATGCGATGTACGAGTTTTGTGCCGGGTCACTCGCTATTGACGTGATAGATAGCCCACTACTTCTGCCAAACTTTGACCTTGACGTTGAGAGCGTTGTAAAAGCAGCAGAACAGGCTAACCTCGTGTTTTTGTGTTCACCAAACAATCCAACTGGTCAGCTTCTGAGCTACGAAAAGATCGTTGATGTATTGGAACAAACACAACAGAGCGCAATAGTGGTTGTCGACGAGGCATATATTGAATTTGAGATTGACCACAGCGTGGTTGAACTAATTGACCGTTATCCGAATCTGGTTGTGATTCGCACCTTGTCCAAAGCTTTTGGACTAGCAGCGGTACGATGCGGATTTATTATTGCCCAGCAATCGATAATGGATTTTGTGTGTAAACTTATTCCCCCTTATCCGATGCCTGATAGTTCAGCGGAAATCGTATTACAAGCGTTAAGCGCGGAAGGATTAAAAAAGGTAGTGGAGCATACCCGTACCTTAATTGAATCTCGTCAAAGTTTTATAGAGCGTATTAAAAATGTGGACTGGATAGAAACCATTTATCCGTCAGCGACTAACTTCGTATTGATTCGCACTAAACCGCACGTCAATCTTTTTGAATACTTGCGTCAACAAGGAATTGTGACTCGTAACCAAACTCATGAGCCAAGCCTGCAGAATTGCGTTCGAATCACGATTGGATCGGAAAAGAGCATGCAGGAAGTGGCGGAAACTATATGTAACTTGCAACTAGAGCAATCAACTGACACCATCAACTGAAATATAATAAGGACATTACACATGAAGAAAATGCTGAGCGCATTAGCTTGTACCGCTGCACTACTATCCACACCTTTGATGGCGAAAGAAGTTCGTCTGGCTTCTGACTTTACTTACCCACCATTTAATTACATGGATGCCAACGGTTCGCCAGTCGGTTTTGATATCGAAATTGCTGATGCCTTATGCCAAGAGGCAAAGTTAGAATGTACCTGGGTTTCACAGGGATGGGATTCTCTGATTCCTAGTTTGCTTGCACGTAAGTCAGACGTGATTATGGCTTCAATGCGTATTACGGATGATCGTAAAAAACGCGTACTATTTACTAATAAGTACTACCAGACTCCAGCGCGTTTTGTTGCTAAAGAAGGCAGCAATATTGAAATTAGTGAAGCTGGTTTAAAAGATAAAGTGATTGGTGTGCAAAGCGGTACGATTCATGATCTTTACGTGACAGATAAATTTGGTTCAGTTGCAACAATCAAGCGCTACTCAGGTCAGGATGAAGTGTATCTGGATATGGCGAACGGTCGTTTGGATGCTACCTTTGGTAACTCAGATCAGCTTGCTTTGGCGTTCCTGGAGAAAGAAATTGGCCAAGGCCATGAATTTGTTGGTGAAGCGGTTACTGATAAAGCCTACATCGGTGAGGGTACCGCTTTGGCACTGCGTCAAAACGATAAAGAATTAGCAGAGAAGTTTAACCAAGCTATTAAGACGATTCGCGCGAATGGCACCTACGATAAGATCGCTGCGAAATACTTCTCCTTCGATATCTATGGCGAAGAGCTGTAAGCTTCAATCAAAAACACTAAGCCTATCTCGCTCAGCAAGGTAGGCTTTTTTGTACTCACTGATCCTGACTGGTTGGTTCTTAATTTCTACATCACAACAGTCAGTAGTTAGGATAGAAGCTGCTTAATCGTCAAAGGCGCGTCTGTAACTTCCAGTCTTTGAGCTGCTGTGAGGCCTTTTTTATCTTGATAGCACAAGTTATGCCACGCTCTGAATATATCCAGAAGTGGTAAAATACCACCTGGTCTTAATTTTCGACGTGGTTCGTTAATGAAGCCTTCAAACAGTAGCTGGAATCGATTCTGGTAGAACTGTACATGACGTGTCGTCGCGACATTGAACCATTTTTCCGGCTCATTGTTACTACCAGCAAGGTAACAAATGCCTTTGCTTCTATCTCCTTGGTTTGAACTTCTATCCCCTTGATTTGAAATAGTCCCTTGATTTGAGATAGCCCAACGGTCACGCCACCAACTCATGTAAGCAATATCAATTTTGCCAAATGGTAAGTTCATGTCCCAGGCTGGATCTTCTTCCACATACATTAAATCGACACTTTTGTTTTTAATGCGAGACAAGCAGACACTCAACGCTGCCGAACGGAGGAGAGGATCTTGAGGCATGTAAATAGCAACGTGCTTATTTGACCCGCACATATCAAGTACGTGCAGATAATGAGCGTACGACGTGTAAGGTGGACGAATGAGTGCACCTTTTGACGGGTAGTGGAATACAGAAAGATTCCCTAGCGGGTCTTCGACATTAGCCCGAGCCAAAATGGTCTGATATTTCTGGTCGATGCGTTCACGAAGCTTGCTTGAAGGCTCTGCTGGTGGTTCGCTGGCTTCTGCTGTGTATTCTTGAGAAACAAACCGAGAAACCTGATCGTACGGGTTATGATCAACCGTGCCAATCGGCTCTTCGTCAGATGAGTAGTTCACGTGCTGACAGAGAATATAACCGGAATGTGCTTCACCGGAGACAATCCAGTATACGCCATTATTACTCTTTGGCTGCAGAGCGATGTAATTCGATGCTAATTCATAATGATTAGCGTGGTTTACCCAGCGAGCATCAATGGTCGCAAGTTTTCTGCGACAGCGACTAGCAATGTGATCTACGTGATCGTAAAACGTTTTAGGGTTGATGCTGAGCTTACGACAGATTTCGCGCACGGAATAACCAGTGAACAGCAAACCCATTAAGTTCTCTTGGAACTGAAGCTTTTTATTCGCACCGGACCATTTATCGACGAAAGTACTTTGACACGCTTTGCAGCGGTAACGTTGGCGATCGCCACTGTAACCAAAAGCGTGGTATAGGTGTTTGTGAGTGTGGACAGAGAGTCCAAAGTTGTCGCATTCATTATTACGACAGGCAGGCAAACCGTCACTATGGACGTGCCGCAGACGATGAAGTTCGTTCACTACATCGCGGTTGTTAAGTAAAGGGGGGAAAGCTCCACATTCACGACAAACCATCGCTGGACGCTTAGGGTTAGCATGTTGCAGAACGTAACGTTTTGCATCGCTCAATCCAAAGTTGTCACACGCCAATGTTTTACAAAAGTTGAGTTGTAACCCATCTGCATCTTTTGGCAGTTCGCCGTTAGACACGATCACCCCCTCTGGGTAATTCAGGCAGCCGGTCAGGCACCGGCTGCAAATGATTAATTAGATGTTAATTGCGGTTTCTAGTGCAACTTTCATCATGTCGTTGAACGATTTTTGACGTTCTTCTGAGCTTAGTTTTTCACCACGGATGATGTGGTCAGAAACTGTCAGGATAGTCAGCGCTTTTGCACCTAGGTCTGCAGCGACACCGTAGATACCAGCCGCTTCCATATCTACACCTAGGATGCCTAGTTTTTCCATCTTCGCGAACAGGTCGGTTTCAGGTGTGTAGAACAGATCAGCTGAGAATACGTTACCCACTTTTACTGGTACTTCTTGCAGGCGTGCTTGTTTTACTGCTTCTTCTAAAAGGTCGTAGTCAGCAATTGCCGCGAAGTCGTGGTTGTTAAAACGGATACGGTTAACTTTTGAGTCAGTAGAAGCACCCATACCGATCACAACGTCCATCAGATTGACATCGTCACGTACAGCGCCACAGCTACCTACGCGGATAACGTTTTTCACGCCGTATTCAGCGATCAACTCGTGTACGTAGATACAGCATGAAGGGATACCCATACCGTGACCCATTACAGATACTTTCTTGTCTTTGTAAGTGCCAGTGAAGCCGAACATGTTTCGAACATCACAAACTTGCTTCACATCTTCCAGGAACGTTTCTGCAATGTACTTAGCTCGCAAAGGATCGCCAGGCATTAGAACTGTTTCAGCGAAATCACCTGGTTGTGCGTTGATGTGTGGGGTTGCCATAAGTGCTCTCCAAAGTCTTGTTTGATAAAACGCATCTAGTATAGATGGCTGTTACCAATTCTGTTGAATTCGTTCGTTTTCGTTGAGGCAATAATATCGGGGAGCAAGCTACATCCTTGAGAGGTTGGTCACAAAAACAACCCTTATAGAAACCAAGCTTTATGATTATAACGAAATATGTTGAAAGCCGAAAGGCAATCGATTTGCTCGGAGGCGATTTGTTGATGTCGCACGCAAAATCAAAGATTGAGGCGACATTACTTTTTTGTATTCGCGGTGATCTAAGTGCAGTTCGAGCGTGTAAAACGATTAAATTGTACAATTTAATTTCTTGTATAACCTAAGCAAGCTTGCTATAAGTTATACAATAAAACCTTTTGTATAGGGATGGCGTAATCATGGAATCTTCAATCAAAGTAGGTATCAGTTCTTGTGTTTTAGGTGAACGTGTCCGTTTCGACTCTGGTCATAAGGTGAGTAATTTCGTGACTAAAGAGCTCAGTAATTACTTCGACTTTGTTTCTGTTTGCCCCGAGGTCGGTGTTGGTATGCCAGTTCCTCGACCTACTATTCGTTTGATCTCTAATGAAGAACGTCTGGCACTGGTGGAAACAAAAAATCCTGAGAATGACCACACTGACAACATGTTGGCATACTCTGAGAACAAAGTTGATGAGCTTGAGAAGCAGAATCTATGTGGCTACATCGTCTGTGCCAAATCGCCAACCTGTGGTATGGAGCGTGTCAAAGTGTACAGCAATCATAATGCTTCAAAAGAAGGGGTAGGTTTGTACACTCAAACACTAATGCAGAAAATGCCCTGGTTACCGGTTGAGGAAGATGGACGTCTGAATGACCCGGTTCTTAAAGAGAACTTTATTACTCGCGTGTACTGCCTTAATGACTTTTATGAGTCAATGTCAGGAGAACCAACCCGAGGCAAAATCATTGATTTCCACTCCCGCTATAAATTAACGCTAATGGCGCATCATCCTGAATCGTACCGTTCATTGGGGCGTTTGGTGGCTGATGTTGCAAGTTACAACATTGAAGACTTTTATGCAGCATATCGCTCAGGATTAATGAAAGCCCTCTCAAACCGAGCCAGCCGCAAAAATAACACCAATGTACTGATGCATCTTCAAGGGTATTTCAAACGATCCTTGAATAAAGGTGAAAAGGAAGAGCTGGTGACCGTCATCCATGATTATCGTACCGGTTTGTTGCCGTTGCTTGCTCCGCTAACACTGATTAAGCACTATCTAAATACTTATCCGGACGAGTATTTACAAAAACAAAAATACTTAGAGCCGCACCCGCAGGAGATGAGATTACGTTATGGCTTGTAGTTCAGAAGAAAAACTGTACGCAATTAGAGATGTCGCAGAGTTGACGGGCGTAAAACCCGTCACGCTGAGAGCTTGGCAGAGAAGATATAACCTTATTCAACCGCAACGGACAGAAAAAGGTCATCGCTTATATCGCCAGCAGGATATTGACACGATTCGAGAAATACAAAGCTGGTTGGTGAAAGGCATCGCTATCGGCAAAGTAAAAGGCTTGCTGGGAAAAGCTGATGATGTAGAAATCAGCTCGGAACCGTACGTATTAGAAGAAGTTGAGACCTTGTTGTCCGCACTGTCTCAACTCAATAGCGCTAAGATAGAGAGTGTTTTGACGTCAGTGATGAAGGAGTATCCTTTTAACTTAGTCGTTGAGCAATTTATTAATCCGGTGTTTGATGCATTGGAGTTAGTCAAAGGGTCGCTTCGATCCTTGCAGAAGGGGCTCTTTCAAACCTGTCTTATTAAACGACTCGCACTCGTGATTGATTCTGAAAATAAGGCTGCCTCGAAAGGGAAGTGTTTGCTCGTCAGTTTTGAACAGCTTCGGGAATCGGAAAGCTGGATTCAAGCGGCGAAGCTTTGTGAACTGGGATATCACGTCACCTTAATTGACAAAGTAAACGACATTTCTGGCTTAATTGAACACGAGGTAATTGAGCGTTATCAGCAAGTATTTCTGTTCTCCAACAAAGCACTACCAATCAAACAAGTAGAAGCGTTAAAAGCGTTACAGACTCAATTCCCGAATCAAATTCAGTGCTCAGAGGTGATCGAAAAACTCCACCTAGGCCACACGCAGAGTAGTTAAGGAGTCAGTATGGTTCTGGTCTGGTTTCGACGTGATCTAAGAACGTTAGACCACACAGCACTAAAGGCGGCTCTGGATTCCGGGCAGCCTGTTGTCGCGTGTTTTATTGCAACGCCGCAGCAGTGGCGAGAGCATCACATGGCTCCAATGCAAGCGGATCTCGTCGCCCGTCGGTTAGAGCACCTTAACAGAGAACTTCACGAACTCAATATTCCGTTTCTGTATGCTGAAGTCGAACAGTTCGATGACTGCACTGATGTGATTAGTGGCTGGGCAGAATTATTGAACGTGACCAGCGTGATGGCGAATATTCATTATGAAGTCAATGAGCAAGCACTTGATCGTCAAGTTTCACAGACGTTAAATCAATCTGGCATCAGTTTTGAGCTCTTTCATGATAAGTGTGTTCACGCACCAACGACCGTTCTTAATAAGCAAGGTGACTACTTTAAGGTATTTACCCCTTTTAAAAGAGCCTGGTTGCAAAAGTTCCAAATACCTATAGTCTCGAAACCTCAGGTTCAGGAAGAGCTTTCGAACAAAGTGTTGCGAGTTCTGGAGGGAAAGTGCTTCGATGACTGTTTCACATTCAGTTATCCGCGAGAGTCCAGTGATCATTGGTTTGCGTCAACGAATGACATTCTGAAACAGCTGAGAATGTTCGTTCGTGAGTGTAGTGATGAGTATCGTAATGAACGTGATTTTCCTTCGGTAGCCGGAACGAGCCAGTTATCTCCTTACTTAGCGATTGGTGCTTTGTCACCAAGACAGTGTCTTGCGCGGTTGTTTGCTGAGAGTGCACATCCGGACTTGTCTGAAGGAAAAGCAACATGGTTAAGCGAAATCATTTGGCGTGAGTTCTACCAACATTTGCTGGTCTTCGAACCAAAACTGGTGAAAGGAAAAGGCTTTATTGATTGGGAAGAAAAGATTCAGTGGTCTTACGACGAGCAAGCGTTCGAGCGTTGGAAAACTGGCACAACAGGTTTTCCTATCGTTGATGCAGCCATGCGTCAGCTTAATCAAACTGGCTGGATGCATAACCGTTTACGTATGATAGTGGCGAGCTTTTTGACTAAAGATCTGCACATTGATTGGCGATGGGGTGAAGTCTACTTTATGAGCAAACTTGTCGATGGTGATTTTGCGGCCAATAATGGGGGATGGCAATGGTCTGCATCGACCGGTTGTGACGGTCAGCCTTACTTCCGAATTTTCAATTCAGTCAGCCAAGGCGAAAAGTTTGATGGAGATGGTTCCTTTGTGCGTCATTGGGTTCCGGAAATTAAGAGTGTGCCAAACAAGTTCATCCACAAACCATGGACGTGGGAGGGATTTTCTTTACTGGATTATCACACTCCAGTGGTTGATCACAAAGTGGAAAGAGAGATAACCTTACGGCTCTTCAAAAGTGCCAAGGAATAAAGTGAAATGCTTAGCAAAAAGCGATCAATGAGTATCGCGAAACGAACCCTGTTATCAGTATCGTTGTCATTAGTTAGTGGATTGTCATTTGCTAAGATGTACGAGTTGCCGACAGACAGCAGTCGTCTTATTGGTCGTATTGAGAACCACGTGGTGCAAGACGGCGAAACGATGGCTAACATTGCTAAGCACTATGATGTTGGTATGCTCGCTTTAATGGCGGCGAATAAAGGTGTAGATCCTTTCCTTCCTCAAGCCGGACATGTTCTTACTGTTCCAACCCAGCTTATTCTGCCGGATGTCCCGCACCAAGGTATTGTCATTAACTTGGCTGAGTTACGTCTGTACTACTTTCCGTCAGAAGGTGGGATAGTACACGTATTTCCAGTTGGTATTGGACGTATCGGACGAGATACACCAGAGATGACGACAAGTATTAGCCAAAAACGTCCTAACCCTACGTGGACACCACCTGCTTCAATCCGTGCCGAGTACAGAGCGAAAGGTATTGATCTGCCTGCGGTCGTTCCGTCCGGGCCTGATAACCCACTCGGCATGTTTGCGCTTCGCTTAGCCTTTGGAAACGGCGAATATCTGATTCACGGTACCAATAAAGATTTCGGGATAGGCATGCGCGTAAGTTCGGGTTGTATCCGTATGGATCCAAGTGATATCGAATGGCTGTTTGAGCAAGTTCGCCGCGGTGAACAAGTGAGAGTCATAAACCAACCGGTTAAAGTGGCACTTGAACCAGATCGAAGTGTCTTTATTGAAGCTCATGAGCCGTTAACTCGCAGTAATGGTAAGAAAGACGACCTAGAATTGCCGAAAGAGTTAGGCTGGTGGCTGAGTGAATTTGGAATGAAAGATGTGAAGGCTAAAGCAGTTATTGCTGCGCAGAATGGCGTTCCAGTAGAAATAACCGCGCCGTGAGGCGCGGCATAACACTATGAATTACTTAGTGTAAGATTGAGCGATGTTATCGATACGCTCATTAGCACGTGCAGCTTCTTCTTGAGCAGCCATTGCTGCGTCATTTGACTTTTGAACGTCAGATTGAAGAGCTTGTACGTCTTGGCTTAGTTGGCTAACTTGATTACTTAGATCGTCTAGTTTAGCTGAAGTTGCATCATCAGAAGATGCACAACCTGCTAGTAGAAGTACTGAAGCTGCTGCAGCTGCGATCAACGTTTTGTTCATATAAGAACTCCTTGCTTATAGTGAAAGTCCCGCTCCATTATTTTTTTTGTGAAGCGAGGTTAAATGTGGACACATTGTATCAGTACATGATGTAGCAAAAGTCAAAAAAATCCAAGAATTTCATGGAGTACCTGACATTAACTTTTACCTGAGCCTAACAAAAGACAACACTTCTGCTTTCATTTACTCCACTACCGTCTTCATAGCAGGTATTTTTGCCACGTTCCTGATATCAATAATTTAGACGATATTGACGTAAATGGAAGCTTCTGCTCGCAAATAACCGTAATACGCTTTGATAAATCAGAACAATTTGGGCTAATGACACGGCAGCTATGTATTGACGCCTTTAAGTTTAGGGCATAGATGGCCGGTGTGTTTTTAAAGTTGCTTCAGTCTCAAAAGTAACTTTATTTTTTCTGCAAGAATTAGTTTGTGTGATCTCTATCTATACTCCTATGATTTGCGCTATTATATCGGGCTTTTATTTTTTGCCATATTTAGAGCGAAAACGGCATCACTGAGCAATTATACTGACTGATTTATTGGAGAATACTTTGCAATTTAAAGATCTAGGCCTAGACAACCGATTATTGAAGAACCTAAAACACTACGATTTTAAAAAAGCGACTGACATTCAGCAGCAGGCGATTCCTGTTGCGATTGCAGGCAAGGATCTATTAGCGTCTTCGAAAACTGGCTCAGGCAAGACTCTGGCGTTTGTATTGCCAATGCTTCATAAATCACTTAAGACAAAATCGTTTACCGCGAAAGACCCTCGAGCTGTGATTTTGGCTCCAACACGAGAGTTGGCTAAACAGGTATACGGTGAACTTCGTTCAATGCTTGCAGGCCTGTCTTACGAAGCTGCTCTGATTCTTGGCGGTGAGAACTTTAACGATCAAGTGAAAGCACTGCGCCGTTACCCGAAATTCATTGTGGCAACACCAGGGCGCTTAGCTGACCACTTAGAGCACCGCTCTCTATACCTTGATGGTTTAGAAACGCTAATCCTGGATGAAGCCGATCGTATGCTAGACCTTGGTTTTGCGCCTGAACTACGTCGTATTCACAACGCGGCTAAACACCGTCGTCGTCAGACGTTGATGTTCTCTGCAACCTTGGATCATGCGGAAGTAAATGAGATTGCGGCAGAAATGCTAAACGCACCAAAACGTATTGCTATCGGCGTATCTAACGAAGAACACAAAGACATCACACAGAAGTTCTACTTGTGCGATCACCTTGATCATAAAGAAGCGATTCTTGAACGTGTGCTATCAGAAGCAGACTACCGTCAGGTGATTATCTTTACGGCGACTCGTGATGATACCGAACGCCTGACGACAAAACTGAACGAGAAAAAACTCAAGGCGGTAGCGCTTAGCGGGAACTTAAACCAGACTCAACGTAACACCATCATGAGCCAGTTTGAGCGAGCGGTGTTTAAGATCCTTGTAACCACGGATGTTGCTTCTCGTGGTTTGGACATTGCGACAGTGACTCACGTGATTAACTTTGACATGCCTAAGCACACAGAAGAATACGTTCACCGGGTGGGTCGAACAGGCCGTGCTGGAAACAAGGGTGATGCGGTTTCACTTGTTGGTCCAAAGGACTGGGATAGCTTTAAACGTGTAGAAGCTTACTTACAACAAGACCTGGCTTTCTCTGAATTCGAAGATCTTAAAGGTAAGTTCAAAGGCCTGAAACCACGCAAACCGGATTTCCGTAACAAGAACGTTGCAGCGAAGAAAGCGCGTCCTCAAGCGAAGAAAGCAGCGAAGGCACCAGTTAAGCGTGACAAGAGCTTCTACAAAAACGTGTCTGTGGGTGACGACGTTTTCATTCCTAAGAAGAAGCCAGTTGAACCAAGCTCAGAAGATTGATTGCTGGTCGTTGATACTGAAATAGCTCAAATTAAAAAGCTCCGCAAATGCGGAGCTTTTTTCATGATGTTTGTACCGTCCTAAATAAGGTTGACACTTTCCAACCCATATCAGGACGGGTCAGTTCAAACGTTATGGGCATCTGGAATGTAACGTTTATCTGGGTATAAGCCCTAAATGTGGAACTGCTTGAGCTCTTGCTGTTGTTTTTCAGCCAAGCCAGAAAGTTCTTGAGCCGCCGCAGCGGACTGCGTAATACCAGCGACGTTTTGGCTCACTAATTCGTAGATGTTAGATAGGTTGTTATTGATGTCAGTCGTGACCTGTTTCTGTTCTTCAGAGGCGGTTGCTACTTGTGCATTAATTGCATTTAAATCTGAAATCGCATTACTGATGTTACTAAGTGAGAGACTGACTTCTTCGGCCATCGCTTGATTGTCCTGCAACATTGCCAAGCTAGAATGCATACTTTCGTTCGCAGTGCCTGACTGTTGCTGAAGTTCTTCAATGATAACCTGAATCTCTTTCGTCGATTCCTGCGTTCTCGCGGCTAGCATACGCACTTCATCGGCCACCACTGCAAACCCGCGACCACTTTCGCCAGCGCGCGCTGCTTCAATTGCTGCGTTGAGTGCCAGCAGATTCGTCTGTTCAGAAATACCTTCAATCACCTCAATAACGCGTCCAATCTGTTCTGACTGCTCTTTTAGCGAAGTAACTACCACTGCGGCCGCATTCAGTTGGTCAGCCATTTTCGCGCTTGCTCGGGTGCTGTCTTCAAACATGCTTAAACTTTGAGATGTTAGTCTGCTTGCCTCAGTGGAAGCTCTGTCAGCCAATTGTGCGTTGCTGGAAACTTCAGTTGCGGCTGACTCTAACTGGTTGATAGCCGATGCGACTTGTTCCACTTCGAGCTTTTCTTGATCTGAATTGACAGTACTTTGTGTCATGACCGTCGCAAGTTCGGTCGAGGCGGAAGCAACATCTTCACTAATTCGTACTAGTGAGCCCATCGTTTTACGTAGCTGTTCGATGGTCTGATTCACGTCATGAGAGAGTTGTGATACTTCGTTTTTCCCGAACTCTTCTGCTTTGACTGATAGGTTTCCTTTAGCCACTTCTCGCATGGTGAGCTGGAGATTACGAATTGGTGTAACAATATAGTTCGCTAAAACCCAGCTAATCAATGACGCTATTATCAATATAACCGCGATTGAAACAGCACTATGAGTCAGGGTATCGGAGTGCTCTTTTCCGTTAGCTTCAACGTCATCTATCACTGTCTGATTGAGTTTTTCGGATAGGTCATCGATGGCGGTGATCATCGCCTCACCCGCGATTCTATATTGCTCCATCGCGGCTGCAAACTTCTGGTCGAAGTCAGAAGTATTGTACTCCAAGGCGTGTTTTTGGCTGAGTAATGGCGTAATAGTTGATCGTGTGAAATCAACATAGTAGTTCATTGCTTCACGCATGGCGTCTACTTCAGCCTGTACACCAGACAGATCATTAATGGAATCTAAGAACTCGCGGTTTTCTGTTTGTCGTTTGGATAACTCTTGATTAAGAGTCTGCACATCTTCTGCTTGAAACAGACTGTAGATGGCTTTGATGCGCATCGCATAGGTGTTATCGACTACAGCACTGAGTTCATCTTTATGAACGACCAGACTGTGAGTGGATGTCGAAACCTTATTAAATGCTTGATCTAACTTATTTATTCCAACACTTAACCCGATAACGAGTAACACGACAGTAAACAACACAGGCAAAAATACCTGTAGCTTAATCGACAGCGCACTAAAAAATTGACGCATAATTGACCTCAAACTGATTGATTAATTTGTATTTTATTATTAATCGATAAATTGTAGTTATTTTGTGTTTAATATCAATGGATTAGTTTTATTATGACTATAACTAATTGTTATACGTTGGACTCGATTGCGATTTTGCGTTGTTGAATTGGGACATAGTAGAAGAGAAAAGAGGATAAATTATGGAGTCAGATATATTGCTGAATTAACAGCCAGAGATTGCAATGTGTCATAGAGGCTTCAATTAAGTGAAACACAACTGTCACATTTGGGTTCTAAAGTGGGCACCGTTCAAGTGAAACACAACGGCAATAAAGCCACTTTAAGGAAATTGTGATGAAAAAGACAGTAATCGGTGCAATCGCACTTCTAGGCGCAATGGCAGTGACTTCTGTTTCTGCTAAAGAAACTATCTCTGCTGTGGGTTCTAGCAGCGTAACTCCACTGATGGAAGTTTTCTCTGAAACATACATGAAAAAGAACCCTGAAGTATTTATCGAGGTTCAAGGCCCTGGTTCATCAGCTGGTGTTAAAGCGGCTAAAAACGGTTCTGCAGATCTAGGCATGTCTTCTCGCGACCTAAAAGATTCTGAAAAAGAGCCAACTCTTATCGAAGAAGTTGTTGCGCGTGACGGTATCGCAGTGGTTGTTAACCCACAAAACAATCTAAAAGGCTTAACAGCTGAGCAAGTAACTGCAATTTACAAAGGCGAAGTATCTAACTGGAAAGAAGTTGGTGGTGAAGACAAGCCAATCGTAGCAATCACTCGTGACACAGCGTCTGGTACTCGTGGTGCATTCGAAGACATCATGTCTCTTAAAATGAAAGTATCTGATAAGGAAGTTTCTGCTATCTCTCAACGTGCTCAAGTTGCTAACGGTAACGGTGCGCTAAAAACTATGGTTGCTTCTAACCCATACGCAATCGGCTACATCTCTCTAGGTACTGTTGACAACACAGTTCACGCACTAGCAATCGACAATGTTGATGCAACAGTTGCTAACGTTAAGAACGGTTCTTACAAAGTAGCACGTCCATTCCTAGTTCTTTACAAAGAAGGCAAGCCATCTGCTGAAACTCAAAAATTCCTAGATTGGATGCTTACTGAAGATGCTCAAAAACTAGTTGACCAAAACGGTTACATCTCAGTTCACTAATCCTATCGGGACTCTTAAGTTTGCTCAGCCCGCCATTTAGGGCTGAGCCTTTTCATCCATAGCGTTCATCGGCTAAAGACCAGAACCGTGAGATTTTTAAATGACCATCGCAACAAATAGTGAAAAGCTTATGAATACTGACGCCAAAGCTATCAGCAAGCCGGGACTACGCGAAAAACGTCGTGTAGACTGGAAAGAGCGTATCTTCCACGGCTTGTTCCTAACCAGTGCTGTTATCGGTATCGTATCGTTAGCGGTAATCGCATACTTCATCATTCGAGAGAGCATTCCTGCGTTCCAAGAAGCAGGGATTTCGGGCATTGTATTTGGCCAAAACTGGCTGCCACCTGCGCTTTATGGCGTGGCAACCATGATTGTCGCTTCTGTGGTCTCTACCGCTGGTGCAGTTATGGTGGGTGTTCCTGTCGGTGTATTGACTGCAATCTTTATCGCTGAAATCGCTCCTAAGCGTTTGGCTGACGTTATCCGTCCAGCGGTTGAACTATTAGCTGGTATCCCTTCAGTGGTATACGGCTTTTTCGGTTTGGTGATTATCGTTCCGTTAATTCAGAATATTTTCGACGTGCCAGCGGGTAACACGATTCTGGCAGGTATTATCGTTCTTGGGGTTATGATTCTACCGACCGTAATTACGGTATCTGAAACGTCTATTCGTGCTGTGCCTCGCGCATACAAAGAAGGCTCACTGGCACTAGGCGCTTCAAAAATTTACACAATTTTCAAACTGCTCGTTCCTGCAGCTCGTTCAGGCATTATGACTGGTGTGATTCTTGGTATCGGTCGTGCTTTGGGTGAGACGATGGCAATCATCATGGTGATGGGTAACGCACCAGCGATGCCTGAAGGCATTCTAGATTCAGCTCGTACGCTAACTGCTAACATTGCGATTGAAATGTCTTACGCAAGTGGTGTTCACGCGAACGCACTGTACGCAACTGGTGTGGTACTTCTGGTCTTTATCATGTCGTTAAACGCTGTACTTCTTTACCTAAACCGAGAAAAAGCGAAGTAATCGCTCGTTAAAGGTGACTATTATGGATCGCGCAAAATTAAAACAAGCTCGCCAGTTCAAAGATAACGTCTTCAGCGCTTTGGTTTGGATTTCGGCAGCACTAACGGTAGGTTTCCTATTCTGGATCATCTGGTACGTCCTATCGAACGGTCTACAACACGTAGACTGGAAGTTTATTTCTGATAACTACACTCGTACTGGTGACGAACACGGTATCTTCCCTATGATCGTGTCTACCATTTACATGGTTATCGCTTCTATCTCAGTGGCTGCACCGCTGGGTATCATGACAGCAATCTACCTGACTGAATACGCAAAAGTGGGTAGCCGTTTGGTGAAAGTGATTCGATTCTGTACTGAATCTCTGGCAGGTATACCGTCGATCATCTTCGGTCTGTTTGGTATGACTTTCTTCGTGGCAATTCTTGGCCTCGGCTTCTCGATTCTATCGGGTGCACTAACGCTAAGTATTCTGATTCTGCCAGTTATCATCCGTACAACGGAAGAAGCATTAATGGCAGTACCACAAACATACCGTGAAGGCTCATATGGCCTTGGTGCTTCTAAAATTTACACTATCTGGCGTTTGATTCTACCAAGTGCAATGCCAGGTATCTTAACCTCGGTCATTCTAAGTATTGGTCGTGTCATTGGTGAGTCTGCTCCAGTATTCCTGACAGCAGGTATGGTGGCTCGTATTCCTGATTCTCTATTAGATTCAGGTCGTACGCTAACCGTTCACCTTTACAAACTCACTACCGAACTGTTTACCGTTGAGGAATGGAATCAGGCTTACGGTACGGCAACAGTGCTAATCGTCGTTGTTCTTTTGATCAACATGGTGACTAAACTGATTGCAAGACGTTTTAACACTGCAACTTACTAACAAAACAAATTAAGAACGCACGTTAAAAGACACGAATTCAAGATTTAAGAGATTAAGAACATGAACAAGTTTGATATTGAAAACCTAGACCTATTTTACGGCGAAAACCAAGCACTGAAATCGATCAACCTGCCTATTCCAACTCGTCAGGTAACGGCGCTAATTGGCCCGTCAGGTTGTGGTAAGTCAACACTTCTACGTTGTTTGAACCGTATGAACGATCTTATCGAGGGCGTTAAGATCACGGGTAAATTGGCAATGGATGGTGCAGACATCTACGGCAACATTGATGTCGCGGATCTTCGTATCAAAGTAGGTATGGTTTTCCAGAAGCCGAACCCATTCCCAATGAGCATCTATGAGAACGTGGCTTACGGCCTGCGCGCTCAAGGTGTAAAAGACAAAAAGTACATTGATGAAGTGGTAGAGCGTTCACTTCGTGGTGCTGCTCTTTGGGATGAAGTGAAAGATCGTCTGAAATCGCATGCTTTTGGTCTTTCTGGTGGCCAGCAACAGCGTCTGTGTATCGCACGTACGATCGCGATGGAACCTGATGTGATCCTAATGGATGAGCCAACTTCGGCACTTGACCCAATTGCGACGCATAAAATTGAAGAACTGATGGAAGAGTTGAAGAAGAACTACACCATCGTTATCGTAACTCACTCAATGCAGCAGGCGCGTCGTATCTCAGATCGAACAGCGTTCTTCCTGATGGGTGAATTGGTTGAGCATAACGATACGCAAGTTATCTTCAACAACCCACAAGACGACCGAACTCAAGGCTACGTAAACGGTGACTTCGGTTAATCGAAGGCATCTACTGACATAACAACATAACTATAAGCGATGGTAACTTTGCCCCTCTATATGAGGGGCTTTTTTTGCTCTGTACATACCTCTCTTTCGCCTGCATATACGTCATTTCCCCCTTTTTTACCTGGTCGACAATAGCCAATTTATTTCTGAATCACTTATTTACTCTATTAGAGTTTTAGAGCCCATTGAGACGGATTTTTGTCAAAGACTCAGACTTTTGTCTAAGTCTTAAAATTTGTCCTGCAAGAATAGTGAACTAAGCTATTAAAAATATAGAAATTAAATTGAAAATATTTCGCTTGTAACAATGTGAACGTTAGTAGTTTAAAAAATAATAAGAGTAACTAGATGAAAATACTGCACACTGAATCAGTTAAAGGCTGGGGAGGGCAAGGAATTCGTGTTTTGAATGAATCCCTTGGAATGATCGCAAAAGGCCACAATGTCATTATTGCATGCCCAGGAAATTCAATGCTGGCTAAAAAGGCGTCTGAAGCTGGGATTCCTGTACAACCGTTACCAATTAATAAGAAAACGCTTACCGGCATGTTAAGCATGCGCAAATACCTCTCTGCTCAGAGATTTGACGTCATCAATACCCATAGTTCAACAGACAGTTGGTTAGTTGCCGTTAGCCTTTTATTTAGTCGCAACCGCCCCAAAGTAGTCAGAACTAGACACATCTCAACTGCGATAAGAAACGATGTAGCAACATTATGGCTCTATAGTAGAGGCTGTGATTTCATTGTTACTGCTGGAGAAAGACTAAGAGAACAACTCAACCGAGAGAATAATATTCCACTAGAAAAAATGAAGTCGATTCCCACAGGAAGTGACGAAGCTCTATTCGTTCCAACGACGGATAGCATGAAAAGCAAAGAATTAGTTAACCTTCCTACAGATCAAATCATCATCGGCATAGTGGCAAAAATGCGCGCATGGAAAGGACATGACTGTTTAGTTGAAGCCCTGAGAAAACTCGGTCGGAATGATGTTCACTTGTTAATTGTTGGAGACGGTCCTAAACGAGATGAATTGGAGCCTATCGTCCCTGAACTTCCCTATAAAGTAACTTTTACTGGTGAAGTCAATAACGTTGGTGACTACCTCCGCGCAATGGATATTTTCTGCCTTCCATCTTATGGATTCGAAGGTTTACCGCAGGCAATGATGCAAGCAATGTTGTGTAGACTTCCTGTTATTACTACCGATGTGGGCAGTACTACAGACTTGATCAAGCATGAACAGAATGGATTGATTGTAAACATCAAAGACAGTGACGACCTTAAACAGGCTATCGAGACACTCATTGAGAATCCAAACCTACGTACAACCTATGCGGAACGAGCATATAAAGTGGCGATAGAGCGTTGCAGTCTGACCAGAATGCTTGATGATATGGAAGGCCTATTTCAAAGGGTTATCGCTAAGTAATCGTTATACCCAAACAACGCTCTGAATCCTGCATCCTGAAGTCGATTGGGTATATTAGCACTTTGACAAAAGGCAGCTTAAATCAGCTGCCTTTTTTCGTTTATAGCTTTTCGAGCTGAGGGGTAGATTTCGCTCTTTTGCCTTTCGCTAGACGCTGGACATTGGCTAAAAGAGACTCGGGGCTCCAGGGTTGTTGTTTAGCACTGAAACGATCTTGATTCATTACTTCAAGATCCCGTTTAACCGCTTCCACGACTTCTGAATTCAACGATTCACGGTTGGCATCTAAGTACTCGTTAATGACCCGATCAATTTTTGCAGCATCGCCTTCCCTGATGGTTTTCTTGAGCCCTTCTACGCTAAGCGAATTTGGTAGTTGTACCTCTTTTGCATGAGTGGCAACGGGGCGCTTTTTCCAAACCGCAACCATGAAGATGGATGTCACTGCCCATAGTCCGGCAAAGACAAAAGTGAGGACTTTCCAACTCTCACTGACGCCATATTGCGGAGTAGGGAGTGCATCCGATGCTGGCGTTTGAAGTATTGAGGCTTCTGGCAACGTAATCAAGCCAATATCACTTTGTTCAACATCGAGCTTGAGAGAATCGAGCGTTGTTGTTTTGGCTTCGTCTAGGTTACTGTTCCACCATTGAAGCGTATAGCCTGGCAGCGTATACGAGCCTGCTTCGGTTGGTATGATGACGTGCTTAAGTGTCATTACGACCATACCATCTGTTGTTGTTTCAAACTTCGGCTGCTCTGGGTATACACGCAGTGAACTTGGATACTCCATTACAACCCTAGGTAAGTACTCTGCCTGGGTACCTCGTGCTTTGATTTGAATAGTACGTGTAACCGATGAGCCTTGTTTTACCTTGTTCAACGCATTTGGTGTCAACTTGTTGCCTTTGTCGTCCTGCCAGCTTTGCGTCATCTCTAACGCTGACGCGGGTAACCATTTGCCTTGGAACTCACTCGGAATAGCTTT
The DNA here is from genome assembly GCF_052353105.1 of Vibrio sp. YIC-376. Taxonomy (NCBI): domain Bacteria; kingdom Pseudomonadati; phylum Pseudomonadota; class Gammaproteobacteria; order Vibrionales; family Vibrionaceae; genus Vibrio; species Vibrio sp. YIC-376. The sequence goes on along the minus strand of NZ_JBBWFK010000003.1, from coordinate 216,467 downwards.
TACCGTAATAGGCATTTGCTCTACTGTGGTTTTGATAGGCATGATCTTGGTGGAGCCAGACAAACTATCTCCATAAATGTACGAACCTGTGAGTTGAGGCCCGTTTAGTGTGTAAGATCCCGCGTTTTCGGCGGTTAAACGAAAAGATTGCTCTACAACTGTTACTTCAAGGCCATCCATGACACGTTGACCTTGCTGCATTTCACCAACGGGTTCAAGCTTCACGCCTTCAATGCTAGGGGGAACGATCTTAGGATTATCTAAACGTCGGGTATCCGCCTTGATAATGAGCTGCATACGTAAATTCGCGGATTGCTGCGGGTACAAAGTATGGCTGTCTACGCTCATTGTGAAGCTAAAGAGATCCTCGAGATCCGGTTCCGCTTGACTTGCGGTAACGTGCAGCTTTATCGGCTCCGTACTCATGCCATCTACTGAAAAGCTTGGAATGGTTAAGATGCCTTCCTTCATCGGTGCAATAGCAATACTCCATTCAGTACGCAAAAATTTACGGCCGTTTATATTATTGCTAGAGCGTCCATAACGAGGTTGCCCTAAGAAAAAATCTTTTTCTAATACACTGAAATCGATCGCATCGGAGCTTAGTTCTGTGTCGGCCATCACTCTTAGATTGATCACTTCGTTTTTAACGGCTTGAGTTTTATTAACACTCGCTTCCAGACTTTGAGCCATAACTGAAACGCTAGATAATAGGCTGGCCAAAAGAACAAAGACCAGTTTTACGCCTTTTTTCATCACTGGCTTACCACTCCTTCTGAGATTGTTGCGGACGTTGTTTTTGCTGTGCTTGCAGCTGCATTTGTGCACGAATCAAAAAGCTTGGATCTCGGGCACTCTCCACCGATTCTAAACGACGGAATTCAGGATCATCCTGATGCGACTTTTGTTGTCCAGCTTGTACCTTCATCGCTTGGCCGTCTTGCTCAGTAGATTTGTCTTCATTTGGCTTGACGGGTTTGGGCTCGGCTTGTTGGTTTTCTTTTTTATTTTCAGTGTCATGCTGTTTTTGTGACTGCTGACCTTGCTCTTGGTTTTTGTCACTTTGAGACTGTTGCTGCTGTTGCTGCTGTTGCTGCTGTTGCTGCTGTTGCTGCTGTTGCTGCTGTTGCTGCTGTTGCTGCTGTTGCTGCTGTTGCTGCTGTTGCTGCTGTTGCTGCTGTTGCTGCTGTTGCTGCTGTTGCTGCTGTTGCTGCTGTTGCTGCTGTTGCTGCTGTTGCTTCAGTTTCTCCTCTACAACTGAGAGGTTTTTCTTTGCAGCGTCGAAATCAGGCTTTTCTTTAATTAAGGCTTTGTATAAGTCTCCGGCTTCTTCGATATTACCATTTTGTGCCAGAGCATTAGCAAGGTTATAGCGGCCTTCAATGGATGGATTATCAGCAAATGCTTTGATAGCAGACTCGTAGTCACCGACCTGATAACTCGCAGCCCCTTTCCAATTTGGGTCAGTAAAAAGGCTTTGTGCTTTTTCAAAGTCCCCCTGCTGATAGAGCTGCGAACCTTGTTGGTTTCCATTTAGGAATGGATTTGCTTCAACTTTAGCTGTCCAAGTCATAGGAGTGAGTCCTGCGATAAATAGCCAAATTACACCACGTCGAAATAGCAGCGCGGCAGGCAGCAATAACAATGGCAATAGCCAGAACCCGTCGTTCATTCGAGAGCCAGTTTTCACTTCGTCGTTTTGCTTGGCTGCAAGGCTACTCGAATTATTGGTAAAAGCGGCGATGCTTTCGACGTCACGATTGCTATATTGAATCGGGACAAATAGCCCGCCTGTGTTATTGGCTAACTTCTGTAAGTTTTTCAGGTTTGTTTTAGCGACGACAGTTGTGCCTTGATTATTTTTGAGCAGAGAGCCATCTGGCAACGCGATCGGTGCTCCGTTTGCTGTCCCGATCGCAAGTACAGACACTCGGAAACGTTTATTTTTTAATAACTCCAGTGCGCTATCCAGTTCTGAATCGTCGAGATCATCAGCCAAAAGAATGATGTCACCTTGATTGGTTCCTGCCTGAGAGAACTGATTTAACACTAACGCAATTGCTGCGGGAAGATTTGAGCCCTGAAAAGGCATCAACTCAGGTGATAGGTTCTCTATCATTCCTGCTAATGTGTTTGAGTCTGTCGTGAGCGGACTCAAGCTGTATGCATCACCTGCATAAGCGACAAGACCTGTTGAGCCTTCTTTCCAGTTTGGCAGTAAGTCCAGAGCTTTATAACGTGTTTGCGCGAGTCGACTCGGTTTTATATCCGTAGCGTACATTGAGCGTGACATATCAAGCACCAACATACGATTTTGACTCAATTTAAAGCTCGGACGTTCATTGGATTGCCAACTTGGTCCTGCCAGTGCAATACAGGCCAAGGACCATGAGATTCCCCAAATGATAAAGTAGTGCTTCGATTGCACTGAATGTCCGAGTATTTTGGCTAAATGCGGTGCAATCAGGGAAGACTTTTTGGCTGCGAACTTGCTATTTAAAGTCAGCCCAATAGGTATCACAATAAGTCCAATGAGCCAATATGGATTGAGGAAGATAAACTCAGCCATGTTTTCTCCTTAGGAAGAATAACAATACAGAAAGCAACAGAGCACTGCCCAATGGATATGGGAACCACTCGGATTGAGGTCGCCATGTTTGTGTGTCGCTCGAGACGGGTTCTAATTGGTTAATGGTCTCGTAGATACTTTCAAGTTGGTCTGTATCTCTTGCACGGAAGTATTGACCTCCAGTTAGTTCGGCAATCTTGGTTAAGGTTTGTTCATCAAGATCGGCAGCAGTATCGACTTTACGAGTCATGAAAAAGTCTTTCACCATCATTTCACCGGCACCAACGCCAACGGTATAAATGGTGGTGTTATATTTTTTCGCAATTTCTGCAGCTTCAACCGGATCAAGCACGCCTGCCGTGTTGCTACCATCGCTAAGTAAAATCATGACACGCTGAGGTGCATTGCTATCGACAAAAGTTTTGGTTCCTAAGCCAATACCGTCGCCCATTGCCGTTCTTTGGCCTACTAAACCTATAACTGTTTGGTTGATTTGCTGTATGACCGTTTCCCTGTCTGCCGTCAGGGGAGTTTGAAGATAGGCGTGGTCACCGAACAATACAACACCTAAGCGATCGCCTTTACGTTTCTCAACAAAATCAGACAAGACTTTTTTCACGGCGCTGAGTCGGTCGGTGTACTCACCGTCAACGTTCATGTCCTCTTTTTGCATTGAACCCGAAAGGTCTACGACCAACATCAAGTCACGGTATTTTGGTTGAAACTCTACGGGTTCACCAAACCACACGGGACGTGCACAGGCGATAACCATCAGAGTCCAAATACCAATGGACAAGGATTTTTGCAGTAATTGTTTGGGCTTACCGTGGTGTGTGTTGCCAGGCAGATAAGCCAGCTTAATTTCTGCTTGATGGCTTTCTTGTGGCAAAAGCTTATATATCAGCAGTGGTAAGGGCAACAAAAAGAGTGCCCACCACCAGACAAGCTCAATATTCAACCAATGGTTAATGTCCGTCATGAATGAGGCTTCAGTCACGGGTGTTGGCCTTTTTCTTCGGCGGCAATGCGTGGCTAATCCAGAAAGCACAATCATCAATGAGATCTTGATGCTGCCCTAAAGGGGATTTCTGATACAACGCGGCTTGCCACTGTTGTTGTTTGTCTACAAATCGGGTTTCGTCAGTATGATTATCAAGGAATTCATACCATGCTGATCCAGTCAGCGGGGCGATATCCTCACGAGGGAAGTAGCTCAACGCAGCCTGACGTAAGATCTCCAAAGCGGAAGAAGGCGTATGGGGTGTTACAGAATGCGTTAAAAGCTTTAAAGCGGTTCTTTTGGCAAGCAGGCGCTTGGTTCGCCATTTAAAGTAAAGGTATAAGCTCAAAACGATAATACAGATGCCCGCTAATACAGCCCACCAACCCCATGCAAGTGGGAACCACTCTGGGGCGTTAGGCAATATCAATGGTTCAAGGTTTAGGCTTTGGGTATTTGTTGTCATTGTTGTTACTGCTTAAGTTAATTATGGCTTGCTAGCTTAATTGTTGAATCAATGGAGAGCCACTGGACAAGCTGTTAAATGGAATCGCCATCGAATGACATAGATGCTTGATGGATTTTTGGTGATTTGTAAAGTGCGATTCGAGCTCTTTCCTTTGTCCTTTTGAGCCGAAATTAAACCATTGGCTCCGGTGACCGTCAGATGCTTTTACTTGTCCTCGGAAGTTTGTTTCTCCTCGTTCTAAAGGATCATAAAATTGAATGGCTCTCACGCTGTTGTGTTGCTTGAGTCGGCGCAATTGCGCTAACTCTTTTTCGCCCGTCTGTGCAAAATCGCTGAGCAAGATCAGCTCGCTGCCTTTTGGTGTTAACGTATGAAGTGCTTCGAATACCACTGAATACGGCATAGAGCGTTCGTCAGTTTTTTCACTAGCAGAGAATTGCGCATTGTGTGTGCTGAGTATGGCATTGAGAATACGAAGTCCCTGCTTTTGCAGTGAAGAGGGGCGAAATTCCAAACATTGCTGACCATCATCGATGACTGCGCCGATACGGTCTTTTTTCGCTAGGGTGAGCCAAATTAACACACTGGCAAAATGAGCCAGTTGTACAGACTTTAGGACATAACGTGAACCAAAGTGCAGGCTGGGGCTCAGGTCTATGTACAAAATCACGGCTTGCTCTTTATCCTCGGCAAACAGTTTAGTGTGTGCTTTACCTGTACGTGCGGTTACTCGCCAATCGATACTGCGAATATCATCTCCGGCTTGATATTGACGTACTTCCATAAAGTCCATACCGCGACCCTTTTGGCGGCTGGTATGGTTGCCACTCATTTGTGACCAAATGCTTTGTGCGGGTGGTAACCAGCGTACCGATTGAGTTCGGTAATGCAGCAGTTCTTCGAGTGTTAATGTCACCCCATTTGCATGAGGTGGCAATGGATCTATTACAGACATATCACTTACCTGTTTACGCACTTCCTACAAGGTTAAGTAGCTTGTCGATGACTTGATTCGCGGTAATGCCCTCAGCTTGAGCGTGATAACTCAATAACAGGCGATGACGCAACACTGGATAAGCCATCGTCTGCACGTCTTCTGGTGAAACAAAATCACGTCCCTTTAACCAGGCATGAGCGCGAGCACAACGATCGAGGGCAATGGTAGCGCGAGGGCTGACACCCATTGCCAACCATTTATCTAATTCGCTGTCATAGCCACTGGCTTGGCGAGTAGCCATCACGAGACGTACGATGTACTGCTCAATTGTCTCAGCCATATGAATATCGAGCACCTCTTCTCGTGCTGTAAAGATATCTTGTTGACTAATGCTAGGACGTTCGGGCGCTGCTTCGCCTTTTGCTTCGCCACGGTTGATGCGCAAAATTGCTAATTCATGCTCTGCGTCAGGGTAATTCACTTCTAAGTGCAGCAAGAATCGGTCGAGTTGTGCTTCTGGAAGCGGGTAAGTACCTTCCTGCTCAATGGGGTTCTGAGTCGCCATAACTAGGAATAAATCCGGCAGCGGATAGGTATGTCGTCCTGCAGTCACCTGTTTCTCTGCCATGGCTTCAAGCATGGCAGCCTGAACTTTCGCTGGCGCTCGGTTTATTTCATCAGCGAGAATGAGCGAGTTGAAAATAGGACCTGACTGAAAAGTGAATTTGCCTGTTTCTGGTCGGTAAATATCTGTACCAGTTAAATCGGCTGGTAACAAATCGGGAGTGAACTGAATGCGGTGGAAGTCACCTTCAACACAGTCTGACAATGATTTAACGGCACGTGTTTTTGCTAATCCAGGAGGACCTTCGACCAAAATATGCCCGTCAGCAAGTAGGGCAATCAATAATTGCTTGACCAGATCCTGCTGGCCAATGATTTGAGACTCTAGGTATCGTTGAAGAGTTTCGAAGTTAGATTTATGCATGTTGTGGACTCTCGATATCCATTTGATTTTGATTTTGGTTGTCAGTATTGGTCATTCGCCATCAGGAAAAAGTTCCAGAGCGAGGATGAAAACTATCTTTTCAATATTGGGTTGCTACAAAAGATTGCAAGCCGAAAAGATCAAGGAAATGCTCAGAATGACAATGTGTTGTATCTGTTTCATCTAATAATGGGCTATGACTCTGGTTTTTGAATAGAGAATTGTAGGCGGTGACAAGAGAGGTTGGTATTCAGGTAGTTGGGAAGAGACAATCTGACTATTCCGTCATTTCAGCTCATGTCGTCTGGATGCTTGGTAGCGTCAGCCGCCAGACTTGGATAGAATAGACAAAGTTAAAAGTTCAATGACTAAATTTAGGTAAGTATTATGAATGACTTCGAACAAGAGCTCGAGCAAATTTCTCAAGAAGTTGCTCAGGAAGAAGAAGTAAAGCTCCCTTCACTAGAAGAGCAAAAGGCGATCGTAGCTGAGCTTAAGAAACTTGAAGCTGAAGGTAAACTGACGCCGGAGGTTCTAGAGCAACATTTTGGTCAGTTCAATCAGAAGAACGCAGTGCCAATCCATTGATAAAAAGGGAGTGTTAACTCCCTTTTTTTGAATTTTATCAATATCGCCAACTAAATAAAAACCATAGAAGTATCAACCTATTAATAACAAGTACTAGTTGTTTTCATACTTGACAATATTAGCGCTCTACCCAAATCTATTACACAAATTCAATCTAAATGACTAAGGAATGCAAGCGGGATGGAGCGTCATAATATTAGGAATATCATTTTAATTACTGAGGGAAGTTTGCAGTCGTCTTTGTTGAAAGATGTTTTAGAAACGAAACTTGGTATAAACGTTATTTTGATAACTCCAGAAAACCTTGCTAACCGATCCGTCAAGGGTCAACATATATCTGCCATCATTTTAGACTTCAGTATTGTTACCGAAGATACGCACTCTCGTTATATGGATTTTAAGGAGTCTGAAGTGAAAGGGATTCGGGAAATTCTCATAAACTGTGACAAATCCATTTCTACCGATGATCTGTTTATCTGGAATACTTTAGCGGGTATTTTTTATACGTCAGATGATATCCAAACCTTGCAAACAGGTATCGACAAGATTCTAAGAGGGGATATGTGGTTCAGTCGCGAATTTTCTCAGCAATACATAACTCACTTACGCCAGAACAGCAGACCCCTTAACAAAAATGCCCCAACGATTTTGACAAAAAGAGAACGTCAGATAATTACTTTTCTTTCGATGGGAGCATCGAATCAGCAAATTGCCGAGCAGTTATTTGTTAGTGAGAACACAGTGAAGACGCACTTACACAATATTTTTAAGAAAATTGAAGTTAAAAATCGAGTTCAGGCACTTATTTGGGCAAAAGAAAATATTTCAGAATATTCGATGTCAGTCTAAATTTACAAAATTATCATAATGCTAAATTAGAGTTGACTTATGTTTGGTGGTTCATTATGTAATGAAAAAGTGTTTCTTTTATGAGAAACGCTTTTTTTGTTTCTACTTTTAATATTTTTTGAATTTTAAACCAAACGAAATAACTTTACTCTATCCATCATATTACTTAGAGGAATTAGGTAGCTAATGATTTACTACTAATTCATGGATATTAAGTCAATGAAAGTATGAGACACATTATGGAACAGCAAACGGAAAAGCCTGAAGTCCTAATGATAACCCAACAGAGCTTACAGAGTGAAAACTTCAAAGTAATGCTTTCTAAAAATATTGCGACAAAAATAACAATCTTAGATTCTAAAAGCCCTAGTTATCAGGAACGTATTCCAGAACGTTATTTTCTATTGGTCGATTTTTCTGTTGATATGAATTCTGAAACTTTAGTTTATGTAAAAAATAGTAATAAAGCATTAGGAACGGTCATGTTTAATCTTGGCTATGATCTCGCTATTGAAGAATTAGTCTCTTGGCCTAATGTTAAAGGTATTTTCGGTCCCAAAGATTCCATGGGCAGAGTATGCCAAGGTTTGAGCGCTATTATCCAAGGCGACAACTGGCTTCCTCGTAAGCTTCTAGAGCAGTTGGTGAGTTATTATAAAGGAAAAGAAACAGATCCTATTGTTGAACCGGCAGTAGAAGTAGAACTGACGAGACGGGAGATACAAGTACTGAAAATGTTAAAAGATGGCGGTTCTAATATGGAGATTGCTGATTCATTATTTATAAGCGAGCACACAATTAAATCACATTTATATAACATATTTAGAAAATTAGAAGTAAAGAATAGAACTCAAGCAACGAGTTGGGCAAAACGGAATTTGTAGTATTAGAAACAGTAGTATTATAAGAGAGAAATAAAGTACTACGTTTTGTAAATCATTAAATTAGTATTAGCTTTAAAATTCATTCCTTATTCAAACTCGTGCACATTCACTTGCCTACTAGACTTCACATGTCTGTAAATAATCCTAATCAGACAGAGAAAAAGGTCTAATCAATTATTGAGCCTAGGCAAAGGGAGTGACAAATGAGCATTTATATAGGTACACCAGGAGTAGATGAAATCTCTGACTTCGAGGGTGGTAATGATCTGTTTATTGGATTCGGCGGTGATGACGTTTTTGTAGGCGGCGGTGGTAACGACTTATTGATAGGTGGTGCTGGTAATGATCGCCTAATAGGTGGTGCTGGCAACGATATTCTAAAAGGTGGCACCGGTGATGATTATCTGGGCGGAGGCTTTGGCGATGATATATTGCTAGGGCTACTTGGTAACAATACGCTAAATGGCAGTGTCGGTGACGATATACTGGTTGCTGGTTCCGGTGACAACTTTATGGTTGGTGGAGTTGGTAATGACGTATTTGTTTTTACTGATAAATTTGGTGGCCATGGCGAAGCCAAAATCGCTGACTTTACCATCGGTGAAGATACCATTCGTATTAACAGTTCCACAGTAACTGATTTTGCTGACTTAAGTTTTAGCTACGATGCGGCTGGTAATGCAGTGTTTACTGACGGTGCAGACTTAACCGTGAAACTTATTGGTATTACAGAGACAGATATCGACACCTACGGCGCTGATTTATTTGTTATCTAGGATGTTTGGCAGAGTGCTAGGTATTCTAGCGCTCTGTATTTTCGATATATACGGAAAATATCGTGCAGAAAACGGTTTTCAAAGCAGTTCGACATAAACTATTCGCACTGATTAGCTTGCTAATTGGCTTCAGTCTTTTCATCAATTTGCTCATTCTTTCTATTCCGTTGTACATGATGCAAGTGTACAACCGAGTTCTCTCATCCTACTCTATTGACACATTAGCTGTGCTTACTGTTATTGTAGTAGCGGCTCTGTTTACTATGTCCGTCGTTGATATTGCTCGAGCCCAGATGAGCAAGTCGTTTGGGTACTGGATGGATACGACACTCTCAGTGTTTATGCTTAAACGCAGCATTCAACATCAATCTCATACTGGCAAAAGCTTCACTTCTCAAGTGCTTAGAGACATCCAAAACATCAAAGGTTTTTTAAGTAGCCAAGCTCCTTACCCTTTGCTGGACGCACCCTGGACGCCGTTGTTTATATTTTTCGTATACTTGCTTCACCCTTCGTTGGGGCATATCGCTTTGTTGGGCTCAATCGTTCTTTTCGGTTTGGGTATACTCAATGAGTTTATGGCCAAAAAAACAATCCGAGAAAGTGAAGTTAAAGCTTTATCCCAAATAAATGACGCTGAACTCGCTACTCAAAACTCCAACTCTATTCTTGCAATGGGAATGATGAATGCGTTTCTGGAAAGGTGGCAATCGCGTTCTGGCCAAGTCAATTTACTTGAAGAAAAGGTGGCAGGGAAAACTATTTATATCACCAATTTGTCTAAATTTGTTCGCAGTACACTGCAGGTTTTTTTACTTGGTGGCGGAGCATGGTTGGTTATTCAACATGAAATCTCCGCTGGTGCCATGATCGCCAGTTCAATTCTTATGAGCAGAGCGTTATCCCCTATGGAACAAGCGATCGGTACGTGGCGAGGCGCGATGTCAGCCAGGCATTCATATCAACGCTTAATGGAGATTGATGAAATTGTTCGACCAGATGAGTCTGATATGCCGTTACCTAAACCTCAGGGACAGTATGAGCTGACAGGACTCACTTATCGACATTTTGGCTCAACAGAACCCGTACTTTCGTCAATTTCATTATCTATTCCGGCTGGATCTTCGATTGGACTTATCGGTCCTTCGGGTACAGGCAAATCAACATTAGCGCGGTTGCTACTCGGAAATATTAAACCTTCTGCGGGAAAAGTGACGTTGGATGGTATGGAAGTTTCGACCTGGGCTCCTGAAGATCGTGGTGCTCATTTTGGCTATCTTGCGCAAGAAGTAGAACTTTTCCCGGGCACGATTAGAGAGAACATCGCCCGGTTTAAAGAAGAGGATCCAGAAAAAGTGATTCGAGCCGCGCAGCTGGCTGGGTGCCATGAGTTAATCCTCAAAAAAAATAAAGGTTACGACTTTGCTATTCGAGAAAATGGCAGGGGCTTATCTGGAGGAGAACGACAGAGAATTGCTCTGGCACGTGCGGTATATGGTGAACCATCAGTAGTGGTGTTCGATGAGGCAAATGCCAACCTTGATGGTGAAGGTGAGGCTGCGTTTCAGCGCCTGATTAAGCATTTAAAAGAACAAGGTTCAACCATTATTGTAATAGCGCATAACGCGAGCACTCTAAGACAGATGGATAGGTTACTTTATTTGGCAGATGGTCGCGTTCAGTTATATGGCGCACGTGATGAAGTGCTGAAACGTTTAATGGGTAAAGATAAAACAGATATACCAAGGGTGACAAATGAGCAATCAACTGCCAGCAGTCAGTAAGCTATCTACTGAAAGAGTGTATCGCTATAGCCCCGAACCCCTGCTAAGTTTCAGAAAACCTATTTTGCTTGTCGTGGTGGCTACTATTCTCTTTATGGGTGGGTTAGGTTATTGGGCTGCGACCGCAAAGTTAGAAAGTGCAGCAATAGCATACGGTGATTTATCCGTTCTGTCTAAACGGCAAGAAATCCAGCATCTGGAAGGTGGGATTATAGACAAACTCTATGTGCAAGAAGGGGATCTGGTAGAGAAAGGCCAACTGCTTATTCAACTCTCCAAGCGTCAACCTGTGGCTAAATTGGATGCGCTAAGTGGGCAGTTCATCCATACACTAGCCAAAGAAAATCGTTTAAGTTCAGAGTTAGATGATCTGCCGACGATCATTTGGTCAGATGACTTTGATACCATCACTCGAACGGAAGTTGTGCGCGAAGCACAATTGGTACAAAACAATATATTTGAGGCCAGAAAACGTTTCTTTGATAGCAAGCTAAGTATTATTGAGCAGAGTATAACCGGAGCGAACCTAGAGCTAGAAAACTTGAAGCAAACTAAAATCATTGAAAGAGAAAGACTTACTTTTATTGAAGAGGAAATAGACAGTAACCAAGCATTGGTTCAAAAAGGTTTTTCAGGTAAATCAACCTTGTTACAACTTAAGCGTCTTGCGGCTGAAGTCAGGAGCGATCTTAGTCAACTAGATAGACAATCGTTGACGGTCAGTAAAAGACTTGATGAGAATCAGGCCCAGATAGAAGAGTTGAAACTTGAGAGACTTAATGAAATTGTTGAACAGCTAAGAGATACCCAAACAGGTATGGTGGCTGTTCGTGAGGAATACCATTCGGCTCAGGATATTGTGGCGAGGACTTCGATCAAAGCTCCTATTTCTGGTCGTATTGTTAATATGCAGGTTTTTACTGAAAGAGGCGTTATTGGTTCGGGACAGACCTTATTAGAACTGGTTCCACAAGATGACAAGCTATTGGTGGAAGCTAGAGTGAATCCTCAAGATATCGATTTGGTCAATGTTGGCCAACAAGCGCATATTCGACTCACCGCTTTTAACGCTCGTAGTCTGGCTCCATTGGAGGGTACTGTGCTGACCATTTCAGCTGATAAGCTTTCTGATGAGAATCGAGAAGATTTCTATTTGGCCAGAATTGCTATTTCTGAAGAGGATACTGCAAGATATCGCCTCACTTCAGGAATGAATGCCGAAGTTCTTATTCTGTCAGAGCCCCGAACACCGCTGAGTTATTTGCTAAAACCACTGACAGAAAGTATGAACCGAGCGTTTCGAGAAGAGTAACCATCAAGGGGGCTGTCTTCCCCCTTAATATCTAATTTTCTTCAAAACCACACCACTTCAAATATTTACCGTGAATCAAACTCATTGACCTCATTTGAGTAAAAATTTCTTTAATTTAAAGTGCGTTAGCACGGACAACCAACCAGATAATTTGCTATGGTTGCTTTCTCCACGGGTATGTACCTAATCAAAAAATAATAATCTAATCAAAAGGGAGCTGGGTAATGGAGAAAGTACTGTTGGTTGTTGATTTTCTGCTCACCCATAAAATGTTATTTACCACGTTAATTCTTGTAGCGGCGTGGTTTGTTCGTCGTTCTATTCTCGCCATGATCCGTGGGGAGCATGCGTTACTTACCGAAAAACAGCGTAGTTGGATGTCGAGGACGAAAAATGGCACCTTTACAATCACTCTGCTGATTCTCTTTGTGCTTTGGCAATCTGAAATTAGCGAATTCGCGTTAAGTGTTACAGCGATTGCTGTTGCCATAGTGGTGGCTTCAAAAGAAATTATTCTTTGTTTTACGGGCTCCATTCAAAGAGCAAGTTCACGATCTTTCCGAGTAGGTGACTGGATTGAAGTGGGCAAGTTATGTGGTGAAGTGATTGAGCACAACATGATGGCAACTGTGATTCAAGAAATCGATCTACACCATGGTCAATATCATTACACAGGTAAAACCGCTACTTTACCAAATAGCATGTTTTTCACTTATCCAGTGAAAAATCTCAATTTTATGAAGCGCTACGTCTACCACAACTTTTCTGTTGTGGTCAGGGACTTTGTGAACTTGTATCCGTTGTTGACGCCGTTAACCGAGAAAATTGAGGAGCATTGTCACTACTTCAGTGATGTTGCTCATCGTTATAACGCTATGATTGAAAAGCACGCTGGTGTCGATCTACCTGGCGCAGAGCCACACATTCATATATCTAGCAACGCGACTGGTGAACAGATAGTTCACATGATGATCTTCTGCCCAACAGATAAAGCCAATCACTTGGAGCACTTGATTCGTAAAGACTTTATGGATCTTTATGAGCAGCGTTTTCCTCTAGAGGTGAATAGAGGCGTTAAAGACCCGTCGTAGACGGTCTCCACGAAAAAGAAACCCGCTATGATCGATAGCGGGTTTTGTTTAGTTAAACTTACTTTTTAGCATCAGGAATAGGAAGTAAGTACTACCTAAAATTGCGACTAAGGTACCTGCCGCGACCTGGCTTGGATAAATGGCCATCTGACCTAGCCAATCAGCCCAAAGCATGAGTGTCGCACCGATTAAACTGCCAACCAAAAGTTGTTCTTCTACTTTTCTCGCGCCCAGCATTATTGCCATGTGAGGAGCAACTAGGCCCACAAATGAAATTGGGCCTACTGTTGCGGTAGAACATGCACACAACAAGGCAACGATAGTCAGCATCACGGTGTTGGCATTCGAAGGGTTTAAACCTCGTGCACTTGAAAATGTACGTCCAATAGAAATTAAGGTCAGCCATCGCGAAATAGCTAGCACGCCGATAACCAGTACGCATACTGAAATCATCAGCATAATTGCTGTTTGGGACGTTACTCGATAAATTGAACCAGTTAACCACAAAAGGATTTTATAGCTGTCACCTGATCCCTGAGCTAGGGCAAATTGGACTAACGCGTCCAGAAGTGCGGATAGCGCAATTCCGGATAAGACGAAGTTGGAAGGATTGAACTGGCTTCGTTTACCGATAATCAGAAGGAGTATCAATACCGCCAAGCTACCGGCAAAAGCAACCCCCCAGCTAAAGGAAGACAGTATAGATCCAGAAATAACTCCGGTGATAATGATGGCGAATGTTGCGCCAGAGGAGACACCAAGAATATCTGGACTGGCTAAAGGGTTATAAACAATACGCTGCAAAATGCTCCCCGCTACAGAAAGTGCGATGCCGACTGATAGTGCAGTCATCATACGTGGCCAACGTAGCTGCCACTGAAATTCACCTGGCAGTGCTATCTGGATACCATTAGAGCCATGAGTAACCAATGTATAGACAAGCATGCCAGCGACGCTTAGCGCGATAATGCTCCAAATCGTCAGTTTTGATATCTGAACCTTGCCTTGGCTCATCGAAAGATTGAGCTGATCGGTCGCAGTAAGCTTTTTACGGGTAAACCATATCAATGCAGGGGCTCCAATGACAGCGGCTGCAACGCCACTAGGGATTGTCTCTTCCAACCAGAGGCTCAACGTGATGGCGACAGAGTCTGTCACGAGCAGCAATACAGCTCCAAGTAGCAAACTACTTATCAATTCATCGCGAGGCGTTCTTGCCCCCATAGCACGAGCGATATTTGGTGTTAACAAACCAATAAAGCTGATGATACCCACTGCCGTAATTGAGGCAGAGACCAGCCAGATTCCCATAACTATTAGTGCGCCAAAGGCTGGAAGTACGGCTAAGCCTCTTGCTGCAGCACCTTCCTGCCCGAGTTTAAGGAGCGTGAGTATACGCGGGGCAATAAGAAAAATAATTAGCGCGATTGCTGAGCGTGGCAATAGCCATTCAAACCAGTCCCAGTTGTATTGAGTCAGGTCACCGGCACCCCACATGAAGATATTTTGTGCGTATTGTGCGTTAAGGATGACAATGGCTGTGGCGATTGAGCCAAGCAGGATGTTAATTACCATTCCCGATACGACGAGAGGCAATCCGGTCATATTACGAATGCCAGCAATAGAAACGATCAATCCAAACGCGATAAGTGCACCAGTCATTGCAGCCAGAGCCGAGTAATCAGCAACCCAGTCAACAAACCAGATGTTGACTACGACCAACGCGAGCCAAGCGCCGGATGAGGTGCCTAATGTGAGCGGCGAGGTTAAGTTGTTCTGCGTTAATTGCTGCATCAAACTACCGGTTAAACCAAGCATTGCGCCTACCAGTAAAGTAATACACAGCCGAGGCAACTGAGACTGCATGAAGAATACGTCACGAAATTCGCTCGCAGTATGTTGTTGTGTTAACAAATTCCACTGTTCAGTTGTTGTTAAGCTCGTATCGAGTTGCAGGCTCAAAACGCTAAGCAATAAAATCAGCGTTAGGTATCCGATGTATTGTTTTATTCTCATTGTTTTGGTGCCAACTCAATCAAACTGTCGGTGATAGCTTCGGCCATATACTGCAGAGACATTGCACCACCATATGCCCAAACGGCTCTCACGGAATTAACGCGTTGCTCTTTCACAAATGGCATCGCTTGCCAAAGTGGTGAGTCTTTCAATTTTTTTTCTTGCGGAAAAGGCTGCACGTAAAGAATGTAACTATCTTTGAGATCCTGAAGACGGTTAATACGATCTTGTTTTATACCCCAAGCGCGTGCAGGTTCTTTTATTGGGCTATTTAAGCCCAATTGTTCAACCACATAGTCAGTGGTTGAGTTTTCTGTAGCAAGAAACACCGAATTAGGAGTAGAAAAACGCATCACTAGTACTTCTAATTGTTCTGGGTAATGCTGGTAGATTCGAGAACGCATCTGTTCAAACGAGCGAAATAAAGCCGTTAACTTCTCTTCCGCAAGGGGCTGCTTTTCAAACAGTTTGCCCAGTGTACGAAAGTGGCGAATAGCGGTGTCTGCTGCCTCTTCCTTTCCCGAAAAGTTTGGTAGGTAGATCACGGGAGCGATTTGCTTAAGCAGTGGGATTAAGTCCTGCTGTGGAGATGCCGCTAAAATCACATCTGGGTTCAAACTGGCAATTTTCTCTAAGTTAGGCTCTGCTCGTGTGCCAATATCTTCAATCGACTCTGGAGCATATGGGTTAACGACCCACTGGCGGTATCCCGGCAAATTCGGTGCTGCTACTGGTTCTACGTCTAGCGCAAGAACCTGTTCGAGAATATCCCAGTTTAAGGCGATCACACGTTGGGGCGCTTGCTCAAATGTGTGGGTGCCATAGGCGTCGGTAATGGTTATCGCGGCTTGAGACTGAGAGAGCATCACTCCCACAAGGATCGCCGTACCGCTAAGGTACTTCAGTAGACGAAGAACTAGGCACATACAACCGCTACCTTACGACTGGCAAGCGTATCAGCCGGAGCAGGGTGGTCAATCAGAGTAATTGGCGACTCATAAAGTGCGGACAAACGTTGTTCGTCGAGAAGAATTTCGGCATTGCCTTCAAAAGCGATTTGACCTTTTTTGAGAGCCACAATGTGGGTTGCATAGCGTAATGCCAAGTTCAGATCGTGAAGGATAACGATGATACCAACGTTCTCGGTTTTATTGAGTTCAGCAAGTAATGCCATAAGTTGAAACTGATGGTGAACATCTAGTGCTGAAGTCGGCTCATCCAGGATGAGAATAGGTGATTGTTGAGCAAGTAACATGGACACCCAAGCTCTTTGTCGTTCGCCGCCAGATAAGTCATCAGCCAGAGATTGAGAGAACGGTGTAACGCCGGTACGCTGCATTGCCTGTGCAATAATCTGCTTATCTTCGGAATTCCAACGTCCTAGGGCTCCGCGCCAAGGAAAACGACCCAAACGCACTAGTTCTTCCACCGTTAAGCCCGCTGAAGAGGGCAGTTTCTGCGGTAAATACGCAATTTGCTTTGCCAACTCTTTGGTTTTTAGGGACGCGAGAGATTGGCCGTTGAGTTCAACCGTGCCTTTGTCTGGTGCCATTTGCCCTGAGAGCAAATTCACTAAGGTAGATTTCCCGGAACCGTTGTGACCGAGTACGACTGTGAGCTCGTTAGTTGGGATGTTGAGTTGTTCGATAGCGAGGATTTGACGACCACCGCGAACAATCTGGATATTAGATAGTTGAAACATGGATAGGGCTCAAGAGAAAACTCCCCTCATTGCCGAGGGGAGTAAGAGGAACATTTACCAGCGGTAGTTAGCGTTTAGCATCACAGAGCGGGACTGACCGTAGTAACAGTAGTAATCGCAGCCAGAGATAAACTCTTTGTCTAAGATGTTGTTCACATTTAGCTGTGCCTGCCATTGTGATGTGATGTCATATGTTACGGATGCATCCCATAGCGTTACGGATGGTACTTTCAGATCTGAACTCGCCGGGTTGTCTTTTGATTCGCCTACATAACGTACGCCAGTACCCACGTTCAGACCTGGGATCAAGTTGTAAGCGCTGTAATCCAACCATGCTGATGCTTGGTGTTTTGGAATAAGGCCTGCTTGTTGAGTTCCCTTGCCGTAAGTCTCGTCAGTTTCCGCTTTAGTGTAGGTGTAACTTGCCTTCAGTTTAAGGTCTTCGGTTAACTGAGCAGCACCTTCAACTTCAACACCTGTTGATGTCACTTCACCCGCTTGGGTGGCAATCCAAGTTGATGGATTGGTCACCAACGCATTTTTCTGAGTGATATCAAACCATGCGATATTAACGAAGCCATCCATAAAGCTCGGTTCATACTTAACACCAACTTCTATTTGTTCGCCTTCTAGCGGCTTGTATAGCTCATTTGTCGCGGCGTCGATGGTACTGATCACTTCAAACGATTGAGAGTAGTTTGCGTACGGAGAAAGGCCGTTGTCTGCAACGTACATCACGCCAGCGCTTAGCGATAGCTCGCTATCGTTTCGAGACTCACTCTGATCTACGCTTGCACTTTTTCCTGTATTCTCGGTTTTGACCCAGTCGTAGCGTGCGCCCACATTACCAATCCACTGCTCGTGGAATTTGAGTTGGTACTGGGAGTACAAGCTAGCTTGAGACTTTTCGATTTCACGCTTGATGTTATTGGCTGAATCCAGTGGTGTGTAGTTGCCGTAAACAGGGTTGAATGGATTGATCGTACCGAAAGCGTAGTTGTCTTGCTCATCACCATCTGTTTTGTGGTATTGCAAATCCACGCCGACCAATAAGGTATGCTCGGCGTTATCTGTCATCCAGTTACCGACTGCATTGTTGTCGAAGGTGAAACTTTGGTTTTTGCCGTCACGGAACACAACGCCCTGTGTTAATTCTTCAGTCGCTGCATCGCTGTTTGGGAAAACGTAAGAACTTCTCAGGTATAGTTTGTTTGAACCATAGTTCAAGTTTTGTGAGAACGTCCAAATGTCGTTGATGTCGTGCTCAAGCAAATAACCCAAAGAGAATTGCGTACGCTCGTATTTGTCGTAGTCTGGCTGTCCTAGGTTCGTTGATGGATCAATTTTACCGTAGTTAGAGCTAGTCAGTGTTCCTGCCGCCGGGAAGAATGGGTTTGTTGGCACGCCATCATCATGAAGGTAAGTTGCCAATAAAGTAAGCATGGTGCGTTCAGAAATGTCGATCTCAAGACTTGGTGCGATGTAGAAACGATCATTTTCAGTGTCGTCCAGTTCACCATCTTGACTGGTCATCAAGCCAACCAGACGGTAGCGCATGGTACCAGTGTCATTCGCTTGATCAGCAATATCAAATCCAATCGACTGGTGGTTGTTGTTACCGACTTCGACTTTGATTTCACCTTGTGGTGTAAACGTAGGTTTTTTCTGAACGGCGTTTACTACGCCACCCGGAGCTGATTCACCAAACAGAATGGCTGATGGGCCTTTCACAACTTCTACACTCTCTAAGCCATATGGCTCAACCAACCAAGTGTAGTATCCATCGCGGAATAAGCGGTTGCCGTTTAGGTAAGTTGCCGCATCAAAACCACGTACTTTGAACCAGTCGGTATCATTGTCTGAGCCATAAGGTTGGGAAGTCACACCAGGAGTGTAGCGTAATGCCTCGTCCAACTTTTGTGGAGCACGAACACGCAGCTCATCTTCAGAGATGATAGAAACACTGCGTGGTGTTTCTTTTGCTGGTGTTTCAACTTTTAGTGCTTGTGCTGTGACTGTGATGGTTTCCATTTCAGTTGTCTCTTCCTGTGCGTGTGCCATAAAAGAAACCACTGCTGCTGGCGCAAGAGCACAAACCAACGCTTTGCGGACCGCGATGGTGAGAGAGTTATTATTTGTCATAAATACATTCCCGACAATTATGCTTAATAAAAAACTAAATCGTAATTATTATCATTTGAACTTTTGTTTGTGCATTTTACTGACTTTTGCATCAAAAGATAGTAAAACGTCAGCAAATTTATCGATGTAGCCAAAGTAATTGTTATGTTTAATTGGTTTGAAAAACTAACCCAACCTTTTCCCCAACACGAAACGGAAAAACCGCCAAAGACGCTATTTGGGTTTTGCCGCTTTTACACTCGCGGGTTTGAAGTGCCGCTTATTGTTATGGCGGTATTTAGTGCGTTAATTGCAATCACTGAAGTGACTTTGTTGAGATACATGGGTGAGCTGGTTGACATCTTGTCTAATCAAGAACGCGCGACTTTCTGGCAAGATCAGGGCGATCAAATGATGATGATGCTGTTTCTGGTTGTGGTTGTAATGCCTGTACTTGGCTTTATCCATTCTATGGTTATGCATCAGACATTACTGGGTAACTACCCGATGTCGATTCGCTGGCTGATTCATCGTTACTTACTTAAACAAGCGGTGGGATTTTTTCAGCGAGACTTTGCCGGACGTGTTGCTACGAAAGTAATGCAAAGTGCATTGGCGGTGCGAGAAACCGTGATGAAGCTATTGGACGTTTTGGTCTACATCAGCGTCTATTTTCTTTCGATGATATGGATGATGGGTGAGGCTGACGGCTTATTAATGCTGCCTATCGTTATTTGGTTGGCTCTGTACGTGCTAATTCAGCTTTACTTTATTCCAAAAATGAAGCGAGTCGCGACCGAACAAGCAGATGCGCGCTCAGTCATGACCGGACGTATTGTCGACTCTTACACGAACATCTCTACAGTAAAGCTGTTTGCCCATTCACAACGTGAACTTGAATATGCAGAAAGCAGCATGAAGCAGTTTTTGGTCACCGTTTACCGCCAAATGCGTATGGTGACTTACTTGTTGTTTAGTGTGGATGCCATTAACTACCTATTGCTACTTTCTATCGGTGTGATTTCCGTTTATTTGTGGCTGGGCTCTGCGGTTACGATTGGTGCAATTGCTATTGCGATCAGTATTGCGCTGCGTGTTCAAGGCATGTCGAAGTGGATCATGTGGGAAGTGAGTGCGTTGTTTGAAAACATTGGTACGGTTGTTGATGGTATCAGTACTGTTTCTAACGATGTAGAAGTAAAAGATGTCCCTAACGCTAAACCATTGCAAATCAAACAGGGTGCAATCTGCTTTGATCAGGTGGGCTTCAATTACAGTGAAGAAAAAGCGGTATTTGAAAATCTAAACCTGACGATTAAGCCGGGTGAGAAAGTTGGCATTGTTGGTCGTTCAGGTGCGGGTAAGTCAACATTGGTGAACTTGTTGCTGCGTTTCTATGACGTGAACTCAGGTAAAATCTCCATTGATGATCAGGATATATCTCAAGTAGAACAAGAGTCATTACGTCAACATATCGGTATGATCACTCAGGACACTTCATTGCTGCATCGTTCTATCAAGGAAAACATTTTGTATGGCGATCCAGATGCCTCTATGGAGGATGTGATTGCAGCCGCTGAGAAAGCGCATGCGCATGAATTTATTCAAACGCTGAAAGACGAGCAAGGTAATGTTGGTTACGATGTAGAAGTGGGTGAGCGTGGTGTGAAACTGTCTGGTGGTCAACGCCAACGTGTTGCTATCGCCCGTGTTCTACTTAAAAATGCGCCTATTTTGATAATGGATGAAGCGACGTCAGCGTTGGATTCTGAAGTGGAATCAGCCATTCAGGAAAACCTTGAAATACTGATGGAAGGAAAGACCGTGATCGCAATTGCTCACCGACTGTCGACTATCGCAGCGATGGATCGTTTGATCGTGATGGATGATGGTCAAGTCATCGAGCAGGGCTCTCATCAGGAACTTCTGAAACTGAACGGTATTTATGCGCAGTTATGGAAGCATCAGACCGGCGGCTTTTTGTCCGAATAGAATTAGGTGCTTTATAAGTCATAACCATTGTGGCGGTTTTATAAGGGGGAGCGAAAGCTCCCCTTTTTACATATTGAATGAAAGCAAATTGGCAACCTATATTTCTCCCATGTGCAGCAATTTATGATTCACCTCTCTTTTTTATTAATAATAAATTGTCGTTTTTCAGGGGGGAGCCACAATGGCAGTCAACCACGCGCGACACAAGATTGCCGGGAATAACAATAATTACAATGTTGCCATATTGGAAGAAACATGAAAATCAAACCCCTACCGCCTTTAAACAGCCTCGTTGCGTTTGAATCGTCGGCTCGGCATTTGAGCTTTACGCTCGCGGCTGATGAGCTCAACGTAACCCAGGGTGCAATCAGCCGTCAAATTAGACAGTTAGAAGACTACTTAGGTAAGGAACTGTTTACGCGCGCAAATCGTAGCATCAACCTAACGCCAACAGGTCTGCAGTATTACCAGTCGATAAGCAAGTCTTTGCTCGATATTGCTCAAATCACCGGAGAAGTGAAAAAGTGGCAAGGAGAGCAAAAAATTACCGTCGCCACAACCAACGCGATGGCTGCCTTGTGGCTACTGCCTAAAGTGGCCGAGTTTCAAAATAAACATGATGATATTGATATCCGCATTCTGGCGTCTGACAACGTGCTTGATTTAAGACGTTTGGATTGTGACATCGCACTGTTTTATTGCCGGACACCGCCTGCTGAAATGGAAGTGACGACCCTCTTTTCAGAGGAAGTTTTTCCTGTCTGCAGTCCACTCTATTTAGAAAGAATTGGCAACCCAACCCAAATTGAAGAGATTTTTAACAAGACACTTCTCTATCTGGAAGAGTCACAACGGGATTGGATAAACTGGGAAGAGTGGTTTGCTAGTGTTGATTTGCCTAATATCGTGCCGCGTAATCGTATGAACATAAACAACTATCCGATGTTGTTACAAGCTGCGATTAATGGTCAAGGCATTGCGTTAGCTTGGGGCTCGTTGGTTGATGATTATCTACAAAGTGGTGCTTTGGTTCGGCCAGTCGAGCATGTGTTATCCACGCCATCGAAATTTTGCATGTTGGAGCCTAAGGGGAGAGGAATTATCCCAGCAAGTGTAAAACGCTTCCGTGAATGGTTATTGCAACAATTACCCGATGAAGTCGGTGATCGTGGTTTAGCTGAAATGGTCGAATCCTCTGATGAGTAGACACAAAAAAGCGGGAGTTAAAAACTCCCGCTTTTTCGTTTTTACTTTATTTTCACTACGTTAACGCCGGTTTCTGATCGAGCGTCGAACTTTGCTCGACCTTGGATTCAGCTGTTATAGGTTGCGCAACTATGGACTTGCTTTCGACGAGCGGTTCTACAGGACCATCGAGCTTCTCTTGGTCGGGGTGAACGTGCTCTGGCAACATAGCCCAAGGTTTTGGTTCACGTCGAATGCTATGGAATAAGGTCAAACTCATTACAGCAATAAAGATCGCGATTGGGAAGCCTGCAATGATTGAAGCGGTTTGCATCGCCTTTAGACCACCCGCATACAACAACACACCAGCGATTGCCGCGATCATGATCCCCCAAAGTACCCGAATGGATTTTGGAGGCTCACTGTCACCTGCAGCATCTAACGTGCAGAGAACTAAGGTTCCCGAATCCGCTGATGTAATGAAGTAGGTGCCTAGCAGTAAACACGCCAATACGCTTAGCATTTTGCCGAACAGACCAGTCTCTATATGATTGAATAATGTAAATAATGCACGAGTCGTATCTGCTTTGGTCGCTTCCAGAATAGCCCCTCCGGTAAATGCTGGTGGTGGCGTTTGGCCTGCTTCCTGAGCGGCAACCACTTGAGTTTCATACGCAACGCGAGCATCTTGCTCAACTTTAAGCGCGGTTCCGCCGAAAACCGACATCCATAGGAAAGTGATCAGTGTTGGTACTATTAAAGCGCCACCTATCAGTTCGCGAATCGTACGACCTTTTGAAATTCGCGCGATGAACATGCCAACAAATGGTGCCCACGTCATCCACCATGGCCAGTAGTATGCTGTCCACCAGTTTTGCCAACCCGAGTCTTTTTGTGCGTCACTCCATAGGCTCATACCAATTATGTTTTGTGCATATAGTCCAGTGCTCTCAAGAAGCGTATTCAGAATATAGCGTGTTGGTCCAATGTAAAGTACGACAAGAACTAGCATAAGTGATAACAGCATATTCCACTCTGAAAGGCGACGAATCCCTTTATCTACCCCAGATAGAACAGATGCAACAGCGCAAGTACACAAAGAAACGATAATGACTAGCTGTGTTCCCAAGCTGATGTTTAAGCCAAATGTTTGATTCAGCCCAGAGTTAATCTGAATTACACCCATCCCAAGTGTCTGGGATATACCAAAGGCGGTTACCGCAACAGTGAGAATATCGACAGTATGACCGATGGGTCCATAAATACGATTGCCAATAAGGGGATACAGAATAGATCGCAGGGTAAATGGAAGATCTTTACGGTACGAAAAGTAGGCTAGAGCAAGCGCAACAATAATGAAAACTGACCAAGGGTGCAGTCCCCAATGGAAGAAAGTCAGTTGCATTGCTGTCGTTGCAGCCTCATTCGTTAAACCTTGCGTGAACGGGTTGTCAGCGTAGTGCCACATTGGTTCAGCGACGGACCAGAAGATCAAACCAATCCCCATACCGCCAGAAAACAGCATGGATATCCATGATAGGTAACTGAACTCCGGCTTTTCGTCATCCTTACTTAAACGAATGTGTCCGTAGCGGCTAATCATCAAATAGAGAAGAAAACCGACAACCAAAGAAACGAGTCCGATATAAAACCACTTCATATTCTGCAGCAGAATACCGGAAACAGTTTCGAAATATTGGCCCGCTTGGTTGGCTAGAATGGCGCAGAACAGTACAAAACCGATAACGATGATCTTAGATGCGATCGTTACAGTCGGATTAAGTCCTTTTAGTATTCCTGATGTTGCTCTCATAGGCATCCCTCACAGTGTTTTTGTATTCAGTGTTATTGCTTGTTGTCTTATTGTTAATTTTTAGGGAGGTTAGAGAGTGCTATGCGTTGTTTCAACTGATTAATACTCATCAATTAATGAGATTTAGTCATGCTATTAATATTTTTGTAATTTTTTAAGTCGTGCATTTGTTCTAGATCAATGCATGAATGACAAAAACTCATCCGCACCCTCCAAAAAAGTCGTTTGTTTGTTGCTGGTTTGTTAATCAGAATCGACGCCATTAATAAAACACGATGTTGTCCGCACAGGATGCAACTCGACTTTCGGAGATAAGAATATGAGCAATGTCAACCAAACCCTTATTCCTGTTGAACTCGTTGATAAGGTTCTTAACCCAATCAGTGAAGCGACTGGGATGCCAAACGAAGCCTACACAAATGCAGACTACTTTACGTTTGAACGTGATGAGGTATTTGGTAACACATGGGTATGTATTGGTTTTGCCTCTGACCTTCTTAAAGACGGTTATGTGATGCCTATCGACTTTATGAACCTACCGCTATTAATGATGAGAAATCGTCAGGGCGAAGTTCAGGTCTTCCATAATGTGTGTAGTCACCGCGGCATGAAACTGGTGCATGAAGCTGGTGAAGTGCAGGGCATGGTTCGTTGTCCTTACCACTCATGGACTTACGATCTTGACGGTAACCTGAAAGGTACGCCGCATATCGGTGGTATCGCGAAGCACAAAGATGACCGCTTTAAATGCGAAAAGCATGGATTGAAGCCACTGCGTTCAGCTATTTGGATGGATATGGTGTTCGTTAACCTTTCAGGTGATGCGCCAAGTTTTGAAGAACATATTGCTCCGTTAGAGGAACGTTGGAAGCCATTTTTAGGCGAAGATGGTATTAGTCTTCTACGTCGTGTGAACATGGGCGGCAATCTGGAGATTGAAGTAAACAGTAACTGGAAGCTGGCAGTAGAAAACTACTGTGAAGCCTACCATTTACCTTGGGTTCACCCGAGCCTGAACAGCTACTCCCGTCTGGAAGATCACTACAACATCATGTTTGAAGAGCGATTTGCAGGTCAAGGGAGTCTTGCTTACAACCTGTCTGACACTGCTGGCACGCATCTGCCAAAGTTCCCAAGCTGGCCAGAAGATAAGCTACGCCACGCTGAGTACGTAGCACTGTTCCCGAACGTGTTACTTGGAATTCAGGCTGACCACGCGTTCGCGATGATGATTGAACCGATTAGTGCTGAGAAGAGCATTGAACACCTACGTGTTTTCTATGTCGGCGACGATGCAACGAAAGACGAATTTGCAGCTTGTCGTACTGCCACTGTTGAATCATGGCGTGTGGTATTTGGCGAGGACATCAGTGCTGTCGAAGGCATGCAGAAAGGTCGTCATTCACCTGGCTTTGCTGGTGGCGTGTTCTCTCCGGAAATGGATGTCCCAACCCACTTCTTCCAAATGTGGTTAGCAAAACAAGTTAAGTCGGCAATGGAGCAGTAATATGACTCATTACCTCAATTACATTGATGGTGAGTGGTGTGATTCAGAGCAGTCACTCACGGTCATCAACCCAGGTACAGCCGAGTCGTACGCAACGATAGCTGAAGCAAGCATTGCTGACGCAGATCGTGCAATGGCAGCGGCCCGTCGAGTCGTGAATCAAGGGCTCCTGTCAGATGTTCGTCCAGCAGTAAGAACCGAGTGGATGCTAAAAGCAGCTGCGGCTATTCGTGAAATGGTCGATGAAGGCGGACTAGTGGCGTGTCGTGAAAATGGCAAGTCATTACAAAACGCGAAAGATGAGTTTATCGAATCGGCACGTTACTTCGAATACTACGCCGGCATGGCGGACAAACTGGAAGGCACTTCAATCCCATTGGGGAAAGATTATGTCGACTTCACTCAGTATGTACCGTTTGGCATATCAGTACAGATTGTTCCTTGGAACTTCCCTGTATCAATTTGCGCACGCTCACTCGCGCCAGCGTTAGCAGCAGGTAACGCTGTAGTGATTAAATCGCCAGAGATTTCACCACTGGCAATGACCTTACTGATTAAAGCAATTGAAAAAGCAGGCTTTCCGAAAGGTGCTATCAACTTGCTTTGTGGTAAGGGCTCAGTGGTTGGCAGTCATTTGGTGCAGCATCAGGAAGTCGACCAAATCGTCTTTACTGGTTCGGTATCAACAGGTCAGCGCATCCTAAAAGATTCGGCACACAGGGCAACACCATCGGTAATGGAACTGGGTGGTAAATCTGCCGCTATCGCGCTTAAAGACTTAAATCTGGACCCACTACTGAAAAGCGTCCAAGTTGGGATCTTCTTTAATGCAGGTCAGGTTTGTTCTGCTATGTCTCGCTTACTGGTTCAAAAAGACCGCTACGAAGAAGTAAAGGCTGCTGTGGTCTCAATGGCGGAAGGCCTTTCAATTGGTCAGGGCGAAAGCCAGCCAGATATCACACCGTTGATTTCTGCTGAGCAGCAAGCACGAGTGCTTGAAATGATAGAGCAAGCCCGAGCAGAAGGAGCGAACATCCTCACTGGTGGTTATGCACCGGATTTGTCTGGCTACTTTGTAGCACCGACAGTCATTGAAGCTACCCCAGACATGCGTATCGCGCAGGAAGAAGTGTTTGGTCCTGTACTCGTCATTATGCCATTTGAAACCGAACAAGAAGCCGTGGCGATTGCCAATGGTACAGAGTTTGGCTTAGTTGCCGGTGTATTTGGTGAGAGCATGAACCAAACCTTACGCGTTGCTCAACAGCTACGTGGTGGACAAGTGTTCATTAATGAGTGGTTTGCTGGTGGTATCGAAACCCCATTTGGTGGTGTTGGGCTGTCCGGCTTTGGACGAGAAAAAGGACAAGAAGCGATTTATAGCTATGTCCACACGCGCAACATTGCTATCCGTTTGCAGCAATAGAGCAACGTTTAGCCACCGTGTAACAAATTTCTTCGCCTCACGCCTTCTTGGATTTCAGACTACAAGGTGGTGTGAGTGCGATGAAACTTTCACATTTCTAAGAGCAAGTCGTGAATCTGCACGGGAAATTGGAACAAGGTAGTTGGAGAAAAAGTGATGAAAAAGTGGCTCTGTATTATTTGCGGCTTAATCTATGATGAAGCTCAAGGTTGGCCATCTGATGGGATTGCACCAGGGACGGCATGGGAAGATGTGCCAGATGATTGGTTATGCCCAGATTGCTTGGTTGGAAAAGCGGATTTCGAAATGATTGAAATCACGGGTGATGACATTGAAGAAGAGGCTGTTGCGCCTGTTTTGACGGATATGGATTCATCGACATTGGATCAACCACTTCCTCCTTCAGTTAGCCAGCCTATATTTTCAACTGATCCTATTGTCATTATTGGCAGTGGACATAGTGGTTATCAGTTGGCTTCAGCGCTTCGTGCTCAGTCTGCCAATGTTCCAATCACTGTCTTTACCTGTGACGATGGTGCTCTGTACAGTAAACCAGCGCTTTCGAACGCTCTGGCAATGGGAAAAAATGGCGATGCACTACAAACGGAAAGCGCGTTGGAGTGGGAGCGTCGTTTAAACATCCGAGTTTACGCACATACTCGTGTAGAGCATATTGATCGCACGAACTCAACATTACACACATCGATTGGGCAGTACCGTTATAGCCGCCTGGTGTTAGCAACGGGAGCATCACCAATCGAAATTCCAATTGAAGGTGATCGTTCGTTCGTGGTTAGCGTTAATGACCTGGTCGATTACCGTCACTTTAGATCTCAACTGCAAGGTAAAAAGCGCATCGCTATTCTAGGCGATGGCTTAATTGGCTGCGAGTTTGCTAACGACCTGATTGAAAGTGGTTTTGAAGTCAGTGTCATTGGTCTTGGGCAGTGGCCAATGGAGCGCATGATCCCGCAGCAGTTGGGCGAATCACTACAAAATGCACTAAGCGAACGTGGCGTACAATGGTTGCTGCAAGACAGCATTGCGAAGATTGAACCAATGACTGACTCTAGTGCTCAACTCCACCTGACTAGCGGGAAAAAGATTGCAGCTGATTTGGTTCTCAGTGCAGTCGGACTCAAACCTAATGTTTCTCTGGCTGAGCAAGCAGGCCTAGATATTGGCCGTGGTATCAAAGTAAACCAATTTGCCCAGACAAGTGATGAAAACATTTACTCGTTAGGGGATTGTGTTGAAACCGAACAAGGTTGGCAGCCATATATTGCACCTATCAACCAAATGATCCCGTCTCTGGCGAAGAGCTTATTAGGTGAGCTGACGCCTATTACTTTAACTTCGACGCCAGTGATTGTGAAAACACCAATTCTCCCGCTGACAATTTTCCCTGTCGCACCCAATGCACAAGGACAGTGGTACATAGAAAAGCAGGGTGAGGAATTAACCGCTGCGTATTACTCGTTGGAGGGTTCAATGATTGGATTCGCACTATTAGGTAGAAAAGTCCAGTCCTTGCGCTTGCCATGGCTCGAACAATTATCACTAAAACAATCTGCGGCGTAACGGAGGCAGACAATGATTCATTTACCAAACGATGATGCAACATGTGGCTGGTATCATGCGTTAACTAAAACTCCAGAAAAGCCTTCGTTGAAGGGGCAAGTGAACACAGATTACGCGGTGTTAGGCGCTGGATTTGCGGGTCTTGCGATGGCGAGACGTTTAGCAGAGCATGAGCCCGATGCACGAATTATCTTGATTGATGCTCAGCGCATTGGTCAGGGGGCATCCGGAAGAAATTCTGGCTTTGTGATCGACCTGCCGCACAAGTTTTCTCTCGAGCATCCGGATCCTGCTCACAAGCAGAAGTTACTGGCGTTAAACCGTTCTGCGATCGGTCAGTTAGATACTTTGATAAGCAAATACAATATTGATTGCCAGTGGTCTGCAAAAGGCAAGTATCAAGGAGCGGTTGGGGAAAGAGGTGAGGCTTATCTCGATCACTTCGAGCACTTGATGAAAGACCTTGGTGAACCGTATTTCCATGTGGGTCGAGCTGAACTTTCAAAAGTCTTGGGTACGAATCACTACAGCCGAGCAATCTACACACCTGGTGGCTATTTAATGCAGCCTGCAGCATTAGTTCGTGGTTTGGGTGACAGCTTACCTGATAACGTAGAAGTACTAGAAAATTCTCCAATTCGTCGCCTGAGTAAAGAGAATGGTAATTGGGTTTTGCATGGCGATGCTGGCTCAGTCCGCACGCCAGAATTGCTGCTTGGAACCAGTATTTTTACTCGGGAGTTTGGTTACCTGAAAAATAGACTGCTTCCTGTAATGACGTTCGCTAGTTGGACGCGCCCGCTGACGGATGCCGAAATGCAGCGTTATGGTGGTGAGTTGAATTGGGGGCTGACCCCCGCTGACCATGCTGGAACGACGCTTCGTATGACAGCTGATCGCCGGATACTGATTCGCAATACCTATAAGCACGTACCTAAGTACGGCTCGAGTGTCAGTGACAAAATGAGGCAGAAAATTCAAGAAGATCATCGTCAGGTGTTCTTAGCCCGCTATCCAGAACTTGCTGACGTGCCTTTTACTCACACATGGGGCGGTGTATATGCCATCTCTCGCAACTTCACTAACTTCTTTGGTCAACTAGACAAAGGTGTTTACGCCAGTGCTTGCGATAACGGCGTTGGAGCTGCATGGGGAACCGTTTCCGGCACGTTGCTCGCGGATTATGTGGTAGGGGCAACCTCCAAATCGTTGGATGACATACGACAGGTAACAGGTATGCCTAGCTTGAATCCTCCAGAGCCGTTCTTAGGGATGGGCGTGAGAAGCCGTATTCAATTAGCCAAATGGCAAAGCCGGAGTGAATTATGAAGCAAGTAAAACTCGTTGATAGCAAAAAGCTCGACTTTAGCGTACGTGGTGATACTCCGGGTATGGCTTACGTAGCTCGAGCGCTTAGTCCAGAAATTTCACCTAATATCGGTGTTGGCTTTGCCAAGTGGGAAGGCGCAGAGGTTGCGTGGACGGTACTTTACGATGAAGTACTTTTCGTCATCGAAGGGTGTTTTGAACTGACCGCGAATGGAGAAACCCATTTTGTTCACCCTGGACAGATGCTGTGGATTCCAGAAGGTACAGAGCTGGTATATGGCGGACACGCATTATTTGGTTATGTAGTTCATCCGGGGAATTGGAAAGAACTGCACGGCATTGACTGAGCTCTTATATTGAGTGGATTGTAGGTAATGAAAAAACCTACGTTTTATCATGTTTAATAATGCATTAAGCGATAAAGAATACAAGCCATACTGAGGTTTCTTGGTATGGCTTTTATGCTTAAGGTTACTAACAGAAAGAGTTTCAATTAAAAAAGGAAGCCTAAACTTCCTTTATGTCGCTCGTTTTTAGATAGACCGAGATTGTTATTTGAACTCAAACTTACCTTGCATGATAGCCCAATGACCTGGGAACGAGCAGAAGAATGAGTAGTCACCGCCTGCTGTCATTTTTTCTGTACTGAAGGTAATAGTGGTACTTTCTCCACCACCAACGACGTCAGTATGTGCATACACTCGGTCATCTTCTGGTTTTACGTAGTTATTTTCTGCTCCGGCAGACATCCCATCAGTCCCAACTGCTTGGATGTTGGCTGTATCCGCAATCACTACGTTGTGACCCATAGACTGAGCAGGCATTTTACCGGTGTGGTTCAACGTCAACGTTACTTCGCTACATGTTGCTGGAACACTCAGAGTTTTCGTAGAATACTGCATCATATCGTTAGCATCCAATGACACTTCACACTCGGCACTGGCTTGTGCGCCAAAGCTTAGACCAACAAGTGCAAAGGTTGCTGCTAATAAACGTAAAGACATATAACACTCTCCATTTTATATTTTTGGCTGACTGGTTTCGCTGAACCAATAGTTCTCATTATCAACGAGTTACTACTGCAAAACTGTGCTGTGAGCGGTACGTTGACACTTTGTTGCAAACTTATACTAGTTCATCTCTCTTATTGATCACACGAAGCTGTGCGTGGTAGATGCACAAAAGAAGAGACAGATAAAAAATAGCAGGCGATTGGGTATTAGGCTAAAAATGAAAAAGCTCAACCAGAGGCTGAGCTTATTGCAATAGGGTAGCGTGTTAACGCGAGAGTTTTAGTTCTCTTAGTACATCGTGTAGCGATGGCACAATTGAATGACCAAATTGGCGCACTTCTTCACATGGTTCAACCAAATCCGGAATTTGATAAGTCGACATCTGAGCAGCGACTGCAGCCTTTACGCCATTATTTGAATCTTCAAAAGCTAAGCATTTTGTCGGATCAACATTTAAACGGTTTGCTGCGAGCAGGTAGATTTCAGGGTCGGGTTTACCATTGTTCACTTCGCAGCCGGTAGTGAGATTATCGAAGTACTTACTTAACCCTGCTAATTCGAGCTTAATCTTCGCCACGTCTTTCGCTGTTGATGTCGCTACAGCGGTGGGTAAGTTTTGCTCTTTCATCCACTCTAATAGCTCGACAACCCCGTCTTTTACTGGAATGGCCTGATGCTTAACTACTGCGTTGTAGCGAGTACGCCACTCTTGATGTAAGCGATCCAGATCATTTCCATAAGCTTTGCGAAAAATAGTCTCGATACCCGCCGCATTGCGTCCAATGATTGACAGATAAACCTCTTTATAAAACGGAAGCTCTTGTACTTCACAGGCTTCCTGGAATACACGCATACAAACGCGTTCGGTATCCAGAAGTAAACCGTCCATGTCGAAAATAGCAGCTTGGTAATTCATTACTTTACAGGGTTGTTGAATGGAAGGTGTATTTTGACACAAGTCGCATTTTTTTTCTCGGGAAAATCACTGAGCATAATATAGGAGTACTCGCGCCTCGGATGTGATTTGTTGAAATAACCAAGACAGTCTGAACCATTTAGCCATCGAGAAGTTATTTGAGGGATAAATTGCGAGTAATGATATCAATTCTTTAGTAGCATGTTACAAAACATCTCAGCTCAGTTGATTAGGGAAGCAAGCAATGGAAAAACTACGCGTGGCATTTATCGGTTTGGGTGTAATGGGTTACCCAATGGCAGGCTATTTAAGTCAAGCAGGCTTTGAAACGAAAGTATACAACCGTACTAAAGCAAAAGCGGATAAATGGGCACAAGAATATAAAGGCGTCGCATGTGACACTCCATTTGAAGCCGCTGAAGGATGCGATATTGTTTTCACCTGTGTAGGCAATGATGATGATGTCCGCGGTGTTGTTTATGGCGAAGAAGGAATCCTTGTTGGACTGAAACCAGGCGCGGTTTTAGTCGATCACACTACGACTTCTGCAGATCTGGCTGTTGAACTGGCAGATGCATGTAGCAAGGTTGGAAACCACTTTATTGATGCTCCGGTTTCTGGAGGTCAGGCGGGCGCGGAAAATGGTGTGCTCACCATCATGTGTGGCGGCGAGCCTGAAGTGTTCAAGTTGGTTGCTCCTGTCATGGACGTGTACGCCAAACAAATCACCTTGCTGGGTGAGAATGGCCAGGGCCAACGTTGTAAAATGGTAAACCAAATTTGTATTGCGGGTGTTTTACAAGGTCTGAGTGAGGCATTGCTACTTGCTCAAAAATCTGGTCTGGATATTGAACAAGTTGTCGAAACATTAAAGCATGGTGCCGCCGGGTCATGGCAAATGGAAAATCGTGCCACGACCATGGCGCAAGACAAATTCGATTTCGGTTTTGCGATTGACTGGATGCGCAAAGACCTTGGTTTCTGCCTGGATGAAGCAAAGCGTGTTGGACTAGAGCTTCCTTTAACCAAAATGGTTGATGAGCAATATGCGGACCTACAACGTGAAGGTTTAGGTCGTATGGATACCTCAGTATTAATTAAAGCAGTAGCCAAAAGTTAGTAGTAGATAAACAATTCTTGAGTATCGAATAGTTTAAAAAAGTCGAAGCTAATCATACCTATTTCCTTCTAAATAAGAGGTGCGTAATGTGCCTCTTTTTATTTGTCTTAACCTAGGGGGAGGTTTGCATTTCTGCCTTACAGTTCTCTTTTTCTGCAACCTTAAACCAACAGGGTCTGTAGGGAAGATTATTACGGATAGAATTCGGTGGAAAGCTGATTGTACTTATTGAATTGATAGTCGGTGACTATGCTCCAGAACTAGATGAAATCAGAAAAGTACTACGTAAAACTTGTTGATTTTTCGTCCTTTTAAGCACTTCAATTTTATTGAAATAAATAAACAAGCCCTCTGGTATTTTGTTATACCAAAGGGCTTATCTAATTTAAGGAATGTATGTTTGCGTTATAGAGGGTCGTTTACCTGTACAACAAGTTTGCCGAAGTTTTTGCCTTCTAGTAGACCCATAAACGCCTCTGGTGCGTTCTCTAGTCCCTGAACGAGTTGTTCACGGTATTGGATCTTTCCTTCCGCCAACCACTGGTTCATGTCTTGCGCAAATTCATCGTAACGGTGTCCGTAGTCATCAAAAATGATGAAACCTTGTACTTTGATTCTCTTAGTCAGAATTTTAACCATCAGTAGTGGCAGGTGGTCTGTACCCTGTGGAAGCTCTGTCGCATTGTATTGAGAAATCAAACCACATACAGGAATACGCGCGCTTGTGTTAAGCAGCGGGAGTACCGCATCGAATACCTTGCCGCCTACGTTTTCGAAGTAGACGTCAATGCCTTTGTCACATGCATTTTTCAATTGTTGCGCGAAATCATCGGCTTTATGATCAATACACTCATCGAAGCCAAGTACTTCTTTTGCGTAGCGACACTTCTCTGCACCACCTGCAATACCGACAACGCGACAGCCTTTAAGCTTACCAATTTGACCAACCGTCGAACCCACTGGTCCAGTAGCTGAAGCAACGACGATAGTCTCACCTGGTTTTGGCTGGCCGATATCAAGCAATCCCATGTATGCCGTGAAGCCTGGCATACCTGATACGCCTAATGCGTACGAAGGGTTTTGTGGATTTTTACCCAGTTTAATGACCATTTCGCCGGTTGAAATTGCGTAGTCTTGCCAGCCAGTGTAAGCAAGCACCCACTCACCAACTTCATAATCTGGGTGATTAGAAACTTCTACCTGAGATACGGTACCAGCAACCATTACGTCGTCAATCGCAACTGGTTCTGCGTAAGATTCCGCATCACTCATACGACCGCGCATATAAGGGTCTAGTGATAAGTAAACTGCTCTTAACAACATTTCACCATCTTGTGGGACTGGTTTTGTTACTTCTTCCAGACGAAAGTTTTCGGTTTTTGGTGCACCGTGTGGACGTGATGCAAGTACGATTCTACGGTTGAAAGCGTTTGTCATGTTATTTCTCACTTAAATTAGACCGGTCGTCTAGTTTTTATTTCAAAATATCCCGCTTTCAGGGCGGGAAGGATTTTTGTGTCACAAAAGAAGTGATTCTTAATCGGACACTTGTAGGGTAACTATCTTGCTGTTTTTACGTTCACTTAAGACAAATTACGTGTATTTTTCAAGATATGTTGAGTATAGGTCAGGCTCTCTGTTAGCGCTGCCTGATCTTGATACAGTTTGTTAAGTAAACTTGCGCCATTCCAAAGATAGTAGAGTTGCCTTGCCAATAAAGCGCTATTCCCATCTGCAATAGAACCGTCCTGGATTCCAATCTCAATGCATTCCGCGATGGCTTGAATGGTTTTATCTGCTCCACGACGCAGTGCAATACGCATCGGCTCGGAAAGATCAGAGACTTCAGCACTAAGTTTCACTAACAGACATTTGTTCGCATTACACACATTTTGATCTACTTTCACTAACTCTTCAAAGTAGCTCATCAGTCGTTGGTAGCCATTCAGCTCTTTATTCGCAAAGCGTTTATTCAATCCATCAAAATACTTATGAAAGTAATCCTGGATCAAGGCTTCACCAAACTGCTCTTTGGATTTGAAGTAATGATAAAACGAGCCTTTCGGCACCGCTGCCGTTTTTAGGAGCTCTGAAAGTCCAACACTGGTAAACCCTCGGGTTACGATAAGCTCGTATCCGACGTCTAGAATATGTTGGCGTGTGTCGTTAGTCTTTGCGTTCATGAAGCGTACTTTATTTTAAATTAGACCAGTCGTCTAGTTGTTTTTGATCAGTTCATATTCGATAACAAAAAGGGTGTCCGTGTCTGGATAAATTTCGCGGATCAGTTGCTTTAATTTCGGCAGTTCAATGGCTTCTTGTTCCGCATGAAACTCATTGATGTCATCGAAACTCAGTGGTTCTACGGACAGGATTTTGATATCGCAGACTTTACGATTCGTTTCTAAGGTAAACACCTCTACTTCGGTATTGGGTACGTAATGACTTTCTGATTCATCTCGAATCGTGATGGTCTTTTTACCCGATGTAATCAACGGAGTCAGAAATTCAAAGAAAGTGATCGTTGTTGGATGGGATGACATGGTGAACTCGTTTATCAAGGTTATGGGATTTGATTATAACCTCAAATAACCTTGAGATGTTTGGTTCGCGAGCAGGGGGATCATTTACAGAATGACTTTCTTATACGAACTATGTCTGTCTTAGAATTTGATTTCTGTTGTCATATCGCATGCAACTTTGAGATCGTTAGTTATTTGTCCCAACCTAAAAGCAATAAAGCCCGTATTTATGATACGGGCTAAGAAGAGAGAAAGCTTCTCTTGGTTTGTTGATTATAGCAAGGCTTAATATGGCGTTAAATGCTAATTACCAGAACAATTGCCAAAATCGTAATAGCAAGCGCTATAGCATAACAAAGTACTTTTCCAAAAAGTCCGACATGGATTTTTAGGTCATGCATACCATGATGGATTCGGTGCATCGCGTGCCACATTGGAAGGGAAAGAGTGCCAACGATAAAAAGGGACCCGATAACGCTGGTAGCAAATTCTGATGCCTTTTCATAAGACATATTTTCAGAGGAAATTATTCCAAATGGGACCAGAATCCCCATAATCAGAATGGTGACAGGGGTTATCATAGCAAACCACGTTCCACCGGCCCCAAATAGTCCCCACCATACCGGTTCGTCTGAACGTGTTGGATTTTTATTAACCACAAGTAACTCCTTATACGATTATGAGAACAAAAAGGGAAATCACGGCAACAGCACCCCACTGAGCAAAAACAATCGTTTTCTTGTCAATAAGCTTGCCTTTAAAACGAATCGGCATCACCTGAGGCATCATGCTGAAGAATGTTTGTGCATGAAAAAGGCTTCCCAACAGAGCGATAATATTAATTATTACGACAACAGGGTTAGTCATAAAACTTAGCCAGCTTTGCCAGCTTTCAGGTCCTTTGGCCAGTGTTCCAAGACCAATGAGGAGAAAAAGAGAGAAGAATATTAACGGTAAAACAGTGGCCTCTCTCAACATATACATGCGATAGTAGCTACTCTTATTCCACCATGTTGCGTTCATTGGACGAACGTATGGTTTACGATTACTCATCTTTAAGCCTCCTGTGGTTTTAACATTGCAATCATAAAATCTTTAGAAGACTCGATTTTTCCCTGATTAACAGCTGCAGCAGGATCGACATTCTTAGGGCAAACTTCAGAGCAGAAGCCTACAAAAGTACAGCCCCAGACACCTTTTTCGCCATTAAGCAGTTTCATTCGTTCACTTTTACCATTATCACGACTATCCAGGTTATAGCGGTGAGCAAGGGTAATTGCTGCTGGGCCAAGGAACTCGGGGTTCAGACCAAATTGCGGGCAAGCCGCGTAGCAAAGACCACAGTTAATACAGGCCGCAAACTGTTTGTACTTAGCCATCTGTTCAGGTGTCTGATTGTTCGGTCCGTCTTCGGGTTTGCGGTCATTTCCGATTATATATGGCTTAAGCGCTTCCAGACGTTCGACAAACGGCGTCATGTCGACAATCAGGTCTTTCTCTATCGGGAAATTGGCTAGAGGTTCGATCAAAAGTCCGTCCGGATAGTCACGTAGGAATGTCTTACATGCTAGTTTCGGATAGTTGTTGATCATCATGCCGCAGGAGCCGCAAATGGCCATCCGGCAGGACCAGCGGAAAGAAAGATCTTTATCCAGGTGATCTTTAATGTACATAAGAGCATCAAGGACAGATGATGTGTCATCGGCCGGAACCTCAAATGTCTGCTTATAAGGTTCTGCACTTATCTTAGGGTCGTAGCGCAGAATGTCGACTTTTTGAACTCTTATAGACATTTTTTTAGCTCCTGTGTTGTCTGCGCTTCATTTGCGGCTGACTCTTCTGCAGCAGCACCATACAAGCGGGCTTTTGGCTGTGATTTAGTAATAATGACATCGCTATAGTCGATGGTCGGAGCAAGATCTTGCTGATAGAACGCGAGTGAGTGTTTCAGATAATTCTTATCGTCACGCTCAGTGCAACCTTCATCCAGTCGCTGGTGAGCACCACGGGATTCCCGGCGAAGGAGTGCTGAGTGAGCCATTGCTTCAGCGACTTCCAGACCGTAGCCTACTTCAATCGCATAAAGCAGGTCAGTATTGAATACTTTGCCTTTGTCTTTTATACAAATGTTCTTGTAGCGCTCTTTAAGCTCTGCAAGTTTAGCGATGGTTTCTTCTATCAGATCCTGACGGCGGTAAATACCACAACCGGACTCCATGGTTGCACCCATTTCAGTTCGTATGGTTGACCAGTTTTCATCGCCTTCCTGAGTCAGAAGTTTTTGTATACGTTCTGCAACCGCTTTTACCTGGCTGTTGATTGATTCTTCATTCCAGCCTTTAAATTCTTCTGCCCGTTTTACTGCATTTTCACCGGCAACACGGCCAAACACTACAAACTCAGCCAGGGAGTTAGAACCAAGGCGGTTAGCCCCATGTAAGCCAGATGAAGCACATTCACCTACGGCGAACAATCCCTTGATTTTGGTTTCACAGTTAGGATCACATTCAATACCTCCCATGGTGTAGTGGACAGTAGGACGTATTGGGATAGGCTCTTTGGCCGGATCGACGTTTACGTACGCTTTTGACAGTTCGCAAATGAACGGTAAGCGCTCCTGAAGGTATTCTTCCCCCAGATGAGTCAGGTCAAGGTGTACTACATCACCCAGAGGATGTTTGATGGTGTTGCCTTTTTGCTGTTCGTGCCAGAATGCCTGCGATAGCTTGTCGCGAGGTCCTAACTCCATGTATTTGTTCTTAGGATTACCAACCGGTGTTTCCGGACCCATACCGTAATCCTGAAGGTAGCGATAGCCATTTTTGTTCAGGATAATCCCGCCTTCACCTCTACATCCTTCTGTCATCAGGATACCTGTACCCGGTAGTCCGGTTGGGTGATACTGTACAAATTCCATATCACGTAGTGCCACACCGTGACGATAAGCCATAGCCATGCCGTCACCGGTTACGATACCGCCGTTAGTGTTGGTGTTGTACACACGGCCAGCACCGCCTGTGGCGAGTACAACGGATTTCGCTTTAATGGTGACAAGTTCTCCTTCTGACATATGAATAGCGACTAAACCCTGAACTTCACCATCATCCACCAGAAGGTCAACAACGAAATACTCGTCGAATCGTTTGATCTGTTCATATTTTAACGATGTTTGGAATAGGGTATGCAGCATATGGAAACCCGTTTTATCAGCAGCGAACCAGGTGCGTTCAACTTTCATTCCACCAAAACGTCTTACGTTTATTTCACCGTTTTCTTTGCGGCTCCATGGACATCCCCATTGCTCCATCTGGATCATTTCACGAGTTGAATTCTCAACGAAGTATTCGACAACGTTTTGGTCACAAAGCCAGTCTCCACCCCCAACCGTATCATTAAAGTGGTTATCCAGTGTGTCTTCATCTTTAATGACTGCGGCTGAACCACCTTCTGCAGCTACAGTATGTGAACGCATAGGGTAGACTTTAGAAATCAGAGCAATTTCCAGTTCAGGATTATCCTCTGCCGCAGCGATTGCAGTCCTTAGTCCAGCACCTCCGGCACCAATAACTGCTATATCTGTGGTTATAGTCTTCACATTGTTTCTCCCAAGTAATACAAATAAAAATATTTTTGATAGAGAACCACTGTTTAATAAGCGGTTCTTTATTCAGACATTCTTTTAAGCCATAAAAGTGTTGATTTGGGGACTCCAAAAAGATTGAGTTATCATCTGAGTTATCTCTTCAGAATTTGGATGTTGTGTTAACTCAGAGACACCTTCTTCTATCGCTTGTTTGGCTACGGCAATGGCTATGGCTTTCGATACTTCCACGCTGTTTTCAATGGCAGGCAGGACTTCATTTTGTGAACAAAGATGACACTCAAAGACAGACAAGGCTTCAACGGCGGCTAAGAGCATTCCATTCGTGATTACTTTTGCATTAACCGCTTTCGCGCCTAGCCCAATGCCAGGAAAAACATAAACATTATTGCATTGGGAGATGGTGTGGCGCTCACCCTCATAGCTAATTGGCAGGAATGGACTTCCAGTTGCGACGAATGCATCACCATTGGACCATTCATAAACTTGTTGAGGTGTTACCTCACAGGCACTCGTTGGATTTGATAAAGGCATTATTACTGGAGTCTGAGTATTGGCAGCCATAGCTTTAACTATTTTTTCATCAAACAGACCTGATACTCCAGTGACACCAACTAGTACATCTGGCTGATAGTGCTTAATTGCATCCTGAAGACATAATGATTCACTAGGGCTTGGTCGTTCAGAGGACGGTCTTGTCAACCATTTCTGAGCTGGTGACAAGTTCGGGGTATCGTCAAATAGCAGACCATCACGGTCAAAGACATAAACACCATAATCACTTTGGAACCCAAAACTTTGCTGGATAAGATCTGCGATACCACAGCCTGCCGATCCTGCACCAACGATGAAAACTCGAGATGTTTCAGGTTTTTTACCTAATTTCATTAATGCACGTTTTATTGTTGCAGAACTAACTGTCGCAGTTCCCTGAATATCATCATTGAAGCAGCGATATTGGTCACGGTATTTATCGAGTAGGGGATACGCATGGTTATTACTAAAATCCTCAAACTGTATTATGGCGTTTGGCCATTTCTCAGATAAGGCCTGCATAATTTCATCCAGGTAGGCATAAAATTCTTGATCATTAATACGATCTTC
Source organism: Vibrio sp. YIC-376 (assembly GCF_052353105.1). Taxonomy (NCBI): domain Bacteria; kingdom Pseudomonadati; phylum Pseudomonadota; class Gammaproteobacteria; order Vibrionales; family Vibrionaceae; genus Vibrio; species Vibrio sp. YIC-376. Next base: position 176,272 of record NZ_JBBWFK010000003.1, on the reverse strand, counting down.
TTTGTCTCCCAGATAATGAGGGTCATTTTTCAGCTCTGGATTGTTTGTTCCTACATCAATACAAACAGGGAGGGTTCTATCTGGGGAAATACCGCCCACGGCAGTATAAAGGGATAATTTCCCTACAGAGATACCCATTCCGCCAATCCCTTGATCGCCTAAACCCAGAACTCTGGAGCCATCGGTGATTACGATGATATCGATATCATCTGTTATGTGTTTCAGGACGTCTGTTACGGATTCGATCGATCGATAGGAAAAATAGATGCCCCGGGGCATGATGTTCAGATAGCTGTATTTCTGGCATGCATCACCGACAGAAGGCGTGTAAATGTATGGCAAACTGTCTTTGATATTGTTACGAATATAGTGGAAAAACAGATGTTCATCCTGATCCTGTACATGTCTTAACGTCAGATATTTAGACAAATTGTTTCCGGCAACATCAAGAGAAAACTGGATTTGGGTCGTTTTATTATCCAGGCTAGCAAAATGTGTTGGTATATGGGTTCCGGTTGACAACTGATTCGGCATGACGGCTTGTAATTGTAGGTCAGACATGGTGTACCTTCTTAGAGAATTTCAATGATTAGTGTGGCTAGAATCAACATAAACGCCCCACCGATACGGGACGAGATTTGAGCGAAAGGCATGAGTTCCATACGTTTACTGGCAGCTAGTACGGCAACGTCACCAGTTCCACCCATGTTGGCCATGCACAGACCGGCAGTGATTGACGCTTCAATTGGATTAAAGCCCATCAGGCGCCCAACGATGGCGGTACCTACAACAGCTCCAAGAACCGTTGCCAATACCATTAAGAAGTAGACCAGGTTAAGAGATGCAATGATCTGGTTGACGTCTGTATAGGCAACACCAATACCTACAAGCAATGCCGGAGTTAGATTGTTGACAACGAATTTGTACCAGGCGTGTGCAGCTTGTTCTAATTCACGAGGGATAAGCCCCATAACTTTTACAAAAGCGACAGACAGGATCATCAGAGCGTAGGTATGCATGCTAATCACGCTGCTCAGCAAGTTCCCGACAAAGAACATGGTAATAGCAATCAGAGCACCAATCCCAAGAACATTGATAGTTATTGGCATTGATTCTTCTTTTTGATCAGCTACTGCTTTAGAGTTACGCATCAACTGGCCGTTACCAGTTAGCGACGGATATACTTTGCCTAATTTGTCCAGAAGCCCGGCAACAACAATAGAGAGTGCATTACCAATAGCCAGAGCCGGAACCATCTTAGACATCAGTATTTCCGCACTCATCCCAGTATTACCTGACATGATTTCAACCAGAGGAACAGCTCCGGCACCCATACCGCCCCCCATGATTGGAAGAGCAATCAACATAACCGACTCAAAAAAGCCATGGCCAAGTGCAGCTCCCACTATTCCTGCGAATAAGAAGGCACAAGCAACGCCAGCCAGAATGACTGGAATGTATTTCAGAGCCGCTTTTTTAAGTACATCAGTATCCATACCCAGAATGGATCCTGTTACCAAACTGGCGATGAAAAATGAAAGAAAACCACCGCTTTTTACGAACGTAGTGATGGTTTCTGTTGCTTCATGTGGAATTAATCCGCTTTGGAAAATATAAGATGAGCCAAAAATGATGGTAATTGCACCACCACCAAAGAACTGATTGATAATCGGAGTGTTATCGCCGATAAGATTTAAAACATATCCGATAACTGCCATTATACCTATGGCACCAATAATTCCCGATGGCATGATATTTTTAATAGTTGCAAGAAAAATTACAGCAGCGGAAAGAATGAATAGAATATTAATCATCCTTTTGTTGTTTGCGGCGCTGTTGTCACTCCGCGTTATTAAGTTACTAAGCATAATCGACCTTTATATGTGTTTTGATTTGTAGGGTAATTCGAGTTGAGTCTAGCAAGAGATAAAAATTTGATTTTTGCGCTTACCATTTATGTAACTAACTAGTGCTTTTGTAACTTTTGTAACCTAAGGTCTGAACAGGTATATGGCGTGAACAAAAGTTACAAAACTGAAATAAATTACATAAGTGTTCAGGTCAGAAAACGCAATTTAAATATTTATTACTATCTGGAGGTATTAAATTTTTGTAAAAAACTGCGAGAGGTTTTAGTGGAATGAGTAATAAATTTTTGTCCCTATTAATTATTTTATTTGTAGGGGGAGGGATTTGGTTTAGCCCAGTTCCGGCAGGTGTCGATCCAAATGCCTGGCACTTGTTAGCCATCTTTATTGCTACGGTACTGGGCTTAATTCTGGAGCCTATGCCTATGGGAGCTGTGGCATTTATGGGGATAGCAGTAACCGCATTAACCGATACTCTGTCTATAACAGAGTCATTGACGGGTTTTTCCAATCACGTTATTTGGTTGATAGTTCTAGCATTTTTTATTTCCCGTGCGTTTATTAAGAGTGGTCTGGGTTCCCGCATCGGCTATATTTTTATGAAGTTACTTGGGCAAAAAACACTCTCTTTGTCGTATGGTCTGCTTATAACCGATTTTCTTTTAGCTCCGGCAATTCCTTCTAATACTGCGCGTACTGGTGGGATTGTATATCCTTTGGCAAATTCAGTTTCCGAAGCTTATGGATCGAAAGCAGAAGAGGGTACTTCAGGTAAGCTTGGTAGTTTCCTCATGACCACTGTTTTTCACGGCACGACGATTACCGGAGCGATGTTCCTGACAGGTATGGCTGCGAACCCGTTAGCGGCCAAACTGGCTGCTGATATGGGCATTGACATAAGTTGGGGTATGTGGGCATGGGCTGCATTGGTTCCGGGAGTGGCCGCATTAGTTCTTATGCCAATTCTGGCGTATCTGCTAAATAAACCCAGCATTACATCTACACCTCAGGCATCGGTAATAGCAGCAGAAGCTTTAGCTAAAATGGGTAAAATGTCGCGTGCTGAATGGACCACTTTATTTACTTTTATTCTCCTTATTGTTCTCTGGATCGGCGGTGAAGTTATTGGCGTTGCTGGTACCACAGCTGCGTTGGTAGGCATGGTTATCTTACTGCTGACGGAAGTTCTGAGTTGGGACGATATTATTAATGAGAATGGGGCATGGAACACATTGGTGTGGTTTTCGGCGTTGGTAATGATGGCCACTTACCTTAATAAACTAGGATTGATTAGTTGGTTTGGTGCGAATGTTGCCACTTATCTATCCGCATTTGAATGGCCTGTGGCACTTTTATGTCTCACATTGGCATATTTTTATGTCCACTACGCCTTTGCTTCAGCCACTGCCCAAGTGGCTGCACTTTACAGCGTATTCTTGACAGTAGCTGTACAGTTAGGTGCACCTGGAATGCTGGCTGCGATGGTGTTGGGCATCGCCTCTAACCTATATGGCGGGACGACACATTACGGAACCGGACCAGCACCTATATTATTCGGTTCAGGACATGTTTCGTTGCCAAAATGGTGGAGTATCGGATTTATTATGAGTTTGATGCAAATACTTATCTGGACTGTTTTAGGTGGAGTCTGGTGGAAAATTATCGGCTTATATTAATGATTACAAATGTCGTGTTCTCACCATTTTTTTTGAATAATTAATTTTTCTTAGCGGTCTATTAATAAGGCCGCTTAATTTACCAATTGTTTGTTTTTACTAAATTACACAATACATAACAAATTGTAAAATATATTGTTAAATAATTTAATGCCTATGCAGTAAGTTATTTAATATAACAAAATATCCAAGAGAAAATTTTATTAATTGAAATATTGTCTGATAACTAAAATATTAGGGGTTGATTATGGCGCTTATAAAAGAAGAAGATGTAATAAGCAGTGTCGCTGATGCGTTGCAGTATATTTCTTATTACCATCCTATAGATTTTGTGCAGGCTTTAGAAAAAGCCTACAAAAAGGAGCAGAGTAAGGCGGCTAAAGACGCTATTGCACAGATTCTAATTAATTCACGTATGGCAGCTGAAGGGAGAAGACCTATTTGTCAGGATACGGGGATAGTGACCTGTATCGTAAAAGTAGGGATGAATGTGCGTTGGGAAGGTAATTCCACGTTACAGGAGATGGTTAATCAGGGCGTTCGTCTTGCCTATAACAACCCTGCTAATCCACTCCGGGCTTCTGTGGTTGAAAACCCTTCTGGCAACCGGCTCAACACCCGCGATAACTCTCCGGCAGTGGTGCATGTCGAAATGGTAGCGGGAGATAAGCTGGAGTTCATGATTGCAGCTAAAGGTGGCGGCTCAGAAAACAAAACTAAGATGGTGATGCTAAATCCTTCAGACGATATAGCCGAATGGGTAGAAAAAGCGGTATGTCAGATGGGAGCAGGCTGGTGTCCTCCGGGCATGCTTGGCATTGGTATCGGTGGTACGGCTGAGAAAGCCGCTGTTTTAGCGAAAGAGTCCTTGATGGATCCGGTCGATATTCATGACCTGCAGGAAAGCGGGCCACAAAATGATATTGATGCGTTGCGTCTGGATATTTTTAACCGTGTAAACAATCTCGGTGTCGGAGCTCAGGGGCTAGGCGGGTTAACAACGGTTTTGGATGTAAAAATCAAAGAAGCACCGACTCACGCAGCATCCAAACCAGTTTGTCTCATTCCTAACTGTGCTGCGACTCGCCATATTCACTTTACTCTCGATGGTACCGGCCCTGCAGAACTGACTCCACCCCGGCTGGAAGAGTGGCCAGACGTTACATGGGAGGTTGGAGAAAGCGTTCGCAGAGTGAATGTTGATGAGCTGACAAAAAACGACATTCAGGAGTGGCAATCCGGAGAAACCCTATTGTTATCCGGGAAGATTCTTACAGGCCGGGATGCTGCACATAAGCGTCTTCAGGATATGTTAAATAAGGGTGAATCGTTTCCGGTAGATTTTACTAACCGATTTATTTATTACGTAGGCCCGGTTGACGCTATCGAAGGTGAAGTCGTTGGACCTGCTGGCCCAACGACGTCTACAAGAATGGATAAGTTTACGGACATGATGCTGAGTGAAGCTGGTCTTATGGGAATGATAGGAAAAGCTGAACGAGGCCCAGCTGCCATCGACGCTATTAAAGCTCATCAATCCGTTTATTTGGCTGCCGTTGGTGGTGCCGCTTATTTAGTTGCAAAAGCAATTAAAAAAGCGCGGGTTGTCGCTTTTGAGGATCTTGGTATGGAAGCGATTTACGAATTTGAAGTGGAAGATATGCCAGTTACCGTGGCTGTTGACTCTCAAGGTGTCAATGTCCATCAGACCGGACCGGATGTCTGGAAAATAAAAATCGGTGAAATGCAGGAAAGTCTGACAGCCAATTGTTAGGTAGTGATGAGTTATGATAACAATCAACAAAGGGTTGGACCTTCCAATTTCGGGAGTTCCTTCCCAGATAATTAATGGTGGTAAAGCCATTACAAAAGTCGCCTTGCTGGGCGAAGAGTACGTTGGGATGCGACCTACGATGTATGTTCGCGTTGGAGATAAAGTGAAGAAAGGTCAGGTTCTTTTTGCAGATAAAAAGAATCCGGGCGTGGTATTCACTTCTCCTGCCAGTGGTACCGTCATAGAAGTGAACCGTGGTGCCAAACGTGTCTTGCAATCCGTTGTGGTTGAAGTGGCAGGAGAGGATCAGGTTACATTCGATAAGTTTGATCCCGAAGAACTGGCTTGTCTTGACCGGGCTCTGGTCAGGAAGCAGTTAATTGAATCTGGTATGTGGACCGCTTTTCGTACACGACCATTCAGCAAGGTTCCGGCGGTGGACTCAACGACTGAGGCTATTTTCGTTACCGCAACGGATACTAATCCGCTGGCTGCGAATCCAGATGTCATCATCAGAGAACAACCTCAAGCCTTCATTGCAGGCTTAGATCTGCTGGCCAATCTTACTGACGGTAAAGTTTATGTCTGCAAGAAAGGTACGAGTCTTCCACGTAGTGAGCAACCTAACGTTGAAGAGCATGTTTTCCATGGCCCGCATCCTGCGGGTCTGGCAGGTACACATATGCATTATCTCTACCCGGTCAACATAGAGCATGTAGCGTGGAGTATTAACTATCAGGACGTGATTGCATTCGGTATGTTATTCCTTACCGGTGAAATCTATACAGACCGGGTAGTGTCTCTGGCTGGCCCTGTGGTGGTCTCTCCTCGTCTTATTCGTACTCAACTTGGCGCATCGATCAATGAGATTATTGATAATGAAGTCATGCCGGGTGAAGTCCGGGTTATTTCGGGTTCCGTTCTTTCCGGTGTGCAGGCAAACGGTGTAAATGCATACCTTGGTCGATACCATCAGCAAATTTCAGTACTGCGTGAAGGTCGCGAGAAGGAACTGTTTGGCTGGGCTATGCCGGGTAAAAACAAATTCTCGGTAACCAAATCCTTTCTTAGTCACCTGTTCAAAGGCCAGATATTTAATATGACTACCGCTCTTAATGGAGGTGTACGTGCAATGGTGCCTATTGGTAGTTACGAAAAAGTGATGCCATTAGATATGGAGCCAACACTGCTGCTTCGCGATCTCTGCTCAGGAGATTCAGACAGTGCTCTACGTTTGGGTTGCCTTGAGCTTGATGAAGAAGACCTGGCATTGTGTACCTACGTATGCCCAAGTAAATATGAGTATGGCGATATGCTGCGTGAATGCCTGAACACGATAGAGAAGGAGGGCTAATCCATGCTTAAAAAGATCTTAGAGGATATAGAGCCCCATTTTGAAGCAGGCGGTAAATTGGAAAAGTGGTTTCCGGTTTATGAAGCTACGGCAACCCTGTTTTATACCCCGGGAACAGTAACCCAAAAAAGTGCCCACGTCCGTGATTGCGTTGACCTTAAGCGTATTATGATCGTGGTGTGGTTTGCGGTACTTCCTGCCATGTTCTGGGGGATGTACAACGCAGGTCATCAGGCTATTGCTGCACTTAACTATATGTATGAAGGGGCTCAGCTTGCAGAAGTTATTTCCGCAAACTGGCATTACTGGCTAACGGTAGCCATTGGGGGCAGTTTAACTAGCGATGCAGGCTGGGGCTCCCAGATGTTACTTGGTGCTAGCTATTTTTTGCCTATATATGCAGTCGTTTTTGCCGTTGGTGCTTTCTGGGAAGTATTGTTCTGTGTAGTACGTAAACATGAAGTTAACGAAGGCTTCTTCGTCAGCTCCATTCTGTTTGCACTTATCGTTCCGCCGACACTGCCGCTTTGGCAGGCTGCGCTGGGTATTACTTTTGGGGTAGTCGTTGCAAAAGAGATATTCGGTGGTACTGGTCGCAACTTTCTTAACCCTGCACTGGCTGGGCGCGCGTTCTTGTTTTTTGCTTATCCAGGGGAGATTTCAGGTGATATGGTCTGGACTGCTGCTGACGGTTTTTCCGGTGCAACTGCACTGAGTCAGTGGGCTCAGGGTGGTAAAGGGGCCCTGATTCACAATGTGACTGGAGAACAAATAACCTGGCTCAACGCCTTCCTTGGCAATATCCCCGGCTCAATTGGTGAAGTGTCAACACTGGCACTGATGGTTGGCGCAGCCATTATTGTCTATACCGGCATCGCGTCCTGGAGAATTATTGCCGGTGTGTTGACGGGAATGATAGTTACCTCTTTGCTGTTCAATATCATCGGTTCTGATACTAACCCTATGTTCTCAATGCCGTGGTACTGGCACCTTGTTTTAGGTGGATTTGCGTTCGGTATGTTCTTTATGGCTACGGACCCGGTATCTGCCTCTTTTACCGAGAAAGGTAAATGGGCATACGGAATTTTAATTGGCCTGATGTGTGTACTTGTTCGTGTAGTGAATCCGGCATATCCGGAAGGTATGATGCTGGCAATTCTATTCGCAAACTTGTTTGCACCTTTGTTCGATTATTTTGTCGTTGAGAAAAATGTTAAACGGAGGCAAGCACGTTATGGCAAGTAATAACGATAGTATTAAGAAGACTCTGTTGGTTGTTATCTCAATATGTTTAGTGTGCTCAGTCGTTGTTTCGGCTGCTGCTGTATTGCTACGTGACAGACAACAAACGAATGCAGTTCTTGATAAACAGAAAAACATTTTAGCCGTTGCCGGGCTGGGAGCTAAAGATGGTTCAACGCCTGAACTGTTTGCTCAGTATATTGAGCCCCGTTTGGTGGATTTTAAATCTGGTGACTTTGTTGAAGGTGATGCGGCTGTGTATAACCAGCGCAAAGCGGCTAAAGATCCTAAGGAGTCCATCAAACTTTCAGGAGAGCAGGATGAAGCAAAAATCCTACGTCGAGCCAACATTGGTCTGGTTTATCTGGTTAGGGATGACAACAAAATATCGAGAGTGATTCTGCCTATTCATGGCAACGGTTTATGGTCGATGATGTACGCATTTATTGCAGTTGAGACGGATGGAAATACGGTTTCTGGTATTACCTACTATGAACAAGGAGAGACTCCGGGGCTGGGCGGGGAGGTCGAAAACCCAGGCTGGCGTGCACAGTTTGTCGGTAAGAAGCTTTTCGATGAAAACCACAAACCTGCGATTAAGATTGTTAAAGGCGGAGCTCCCCAAGGAAGCGAGCATGGCGTAGATGGTCTTTCTGGCGCGACTCTTACTTCAAATGGCGTACAACGCACGTTTGATTTCTGGTTGGGCGAGATGGGATTCGGTCCTTTCCTGGCTAAAGTCTCTGATGGAGGGCTCAATTGATGGCTGTTGATGTGAAAGAGATGAAAAACCATCTTCTTGTTCCTGTATTGGATAACAACCCAATCGCGCTGCAAGTACTGGGTGTCTGTTCTGCTCTGGCTGTGACAACCAAGCTGGAAACGGCATTTGTAATGACTCTGGCGGTGATGTTTGTAACTGCGTTTTCGAACTTTTTTGTTTCATTAATTCGTCACCACATTCCTAATAGTGTCCGTATTATCGTGCAGATGGCGATCATCGCTTCGTTAGTAATCGTCGTTGACCAGGTTCTGAAAGCTTTTCTTTACGATATTTCAAAACAACTTTCGGTTTTTGTCGGTCTGATTATTACCAACTGTATCGTAATGGGACGTGCTGAAGCTTACGCCATGAAATCTGAACCAATAGCGTCTTTTATTGATGGTGTTGGTAATGGACTAGGCTATGGTTTTGTTCTTATCACGGTTGGTTTTTTCCGTGAGTTGTTTGGTTCCGGCAAATTGTTCGGTATGGAGGTGTTTCCTCTCATATCAGATGGTGGGTGGTATAAGCCAAACGGTCTGATGCTGTTGGCTCCATCAGCGTTCTTCTTGATTGGTTTTATGATCTGGGCTATCCGGGTGTTTAAACCAGAACAAATTGAAGCTAAGGAGTAAGCGAGAGTGGAACATTATATTAGTTTGCTGGTTCGTTCGGTGTTTATCGAGAATTTAGCACTTTCGTTCTTCTTAGGTATGTGCACATTCCTTGCGGTATCTAAGAAAGTTAAAACCTCACTTGGTCTGGGTATCGCCGTTACCGTTGTTCTAACTATTGCGGTTCCGGTAAACAATCTGCTTTATAACCTGGTGCTGAAAGAAAGTGTCCTGGTTGACGGTGTGGATTTAAGCTTCCTGAACTTCATCACCTTCATCGGCGTTATTGCGGCTCTGGTACAGATTTTGGAGATGATTCTCGATCGTTTCTTCCCGCCTCTATATCACGCACTGGGTATTTTTCTTCCGCTTATCACGGTGAACTGTGCAATATTCGGTGGAGTGTCGTTTATGGTACAGCGTGACTACAACTTCGTAGAGTCTGTGTTCTATGGTTTTGGTTCTGGTTTAGGCTGGATGCTGGCTATTGTTGCATTGGCAGGGATACGCGAGAAAATGAAATATTCCGATGTTCCTCCGGGGTTACGTGGTCTGGGTATTACCTTTATCACTGCTGGTTTAATGGCGTTGGGCTTTATGTCTTTCTCTGGTGTTCAATTGTAAGTGGGTAAACGACACAATATATAAGGAATAGAATATGCAAAGCATTATTCTTGGTGTAGTGATGTTTACCGTGATCGTGCTTGCTCTCGTTTTAATCATACTTATGGCTAAATCGAAGCTTGTACCATCAGGTGACGTTACAATCACGGTTAATGGGGACCCGGAAAAAAGTTTCGTAACTTCTCCGGGCGATAAGCTCCTTGGAGCCCTGGCTGGAAATGGCATTTTTGTATCTTCTGCCTGTGGTGGTGGTGGTTCCTGTGGCCAGTGCCGGGTAAAAGTAAAATCAGGCGGAGGCGATATCCTGCCGACTGAACTGGATCACATCACCAAAGGTGAAGCGCGCGAAGGTGAGCGACTCGCCTGTCAGGTTGCTGTAAAGAGCGATATGGACATACAGCTGCCGGAAGAGATCTTTGGTGTGAAGAAGTGGGAATGCGAAGTTATTTCGAATAACAACGAAGCCACCTTTATCAAAGAGCTGGTTCTTAAGATTCCTGATGGGGAAGAAGTACCATTCCGTGCTGGTGGTTATATTCAAATTGAAGCAGCACCTCACCATATTAAATACTCTGACTTCGATATACCGGAAGAATACCGTGGGGACTGGGATAAATTTAATCTGTTCCGTTATGAGTCTGTCGTAAAGGAGCATACTATCCGCGCCTATTCCATGGCTTCATATCCGGAGGAAAAAGGCTTGATCAAGCTGAACGTCCGCATTGCAACTCCACCACCTCAAAATCCAGATGTGCCACCGGGCATTATGTCCTCTTATATCTGGTCTCTAAAGCCGGGTGATAAATGCATTATTTCAGGCCCGTTTGGTGAGTTCTTTGCCAAAGAAACCGATAACGAAATGGTATTTATCGGTGGGGGGGCCGGTATGGCTCCGATGCGCTCGCATATTTTTGACCAACTGCTACGCCTGAAATCTAAGCGTAAGATGACTTATTGGTATGGCGCCCGTTCCAAAAGAGAAATGTTCTATGTAGAAGATTTCGACAAGTTGTCAGAGGATAATGATAATTTTGAATGGCACGTCGCGCTTTCGGATCCTCTGCCTGAAGATAACTGGGATGGTTACACTGGCTTTATTCATAACGTGATTTATGAAAACTACCTGAAGGATCATGAAGCACCGGAAGATTGTGAGTACTACATGTGTGGTCCTCCAATGATGAACGCCGCTGTTATTGATATGCTGAAAGGCCTTGGGGTGGAAGACGAAAATATTTTATTAGATGATTTTGGCGGCTAATGATTAGCCTAAAAAATTTGGCAGTGGCTGTCCTTTTCAAGGTCAGCCATTTATTATTTACATAAACTAACTTAAATGTTTCTATCACGATGAAATTAAAGAATTACCTTGCTTTATCGACCATCCTAACGACTTCTTCTATCGTAGTGACTGTTACTATCGCCATTCTCTTTTTGTTAAAAGGCACTTACCAGGAGGGTATAGAAGAAAGAGGGAGAGAGTTGGCAAGAGTGATTGCGCATGATCCTACAGTTATTTCTGCCGTTGAGAAACATAACCGAAACAGCCAGGGAGATTTACAGGAATATATTGAAGATTTGAGAACGCGGACAGATACATCCTACATTGTTATTTTGGACAAAAATGCGCTTCGTCTCAGTCATCCAACTCAGGAGAAAGTTGGGCAAAAATTTATAGGAGAAGATGTCGAAACCGTTCTGAGTACAGGAGATGAATACAGCAGCGTTGCTATTGGCTCTCTAGGAAAAGCAATACGGAACTTTGCGCCGATTTTTCTAAATGGTGAAGTAATTGGTGCCGTTTGTATCGGTTATCTCTATGAGACCGCGTTTGACCTAATTATAAAAAGGGAGAATCAGATAGGGTTATTAATCGGTCTGGTATATCTTTTAGGGATAGGTACGACAGTTACAGTAGTGTATAAAATAAAGCGGACTTTTCTTGAACTCGAACCTGAATTCATTGTTAATAAGTTCAAAGAGAATGAACTTATGTTAGACAGTATCCGCGACTCAATTATTGCTGTCGATAACGATATGAACATTACGTTTATCAACGAAAGTGCCATAGACAAATTATCTATGGGAGTTCTGGGGCGATATGACTATATGAACCATCCTATTTCATGTTATTCAAAGCCTCTGAGTCATCTGATACTCTCTCATTTGGGGAAGTATAGTCAGGGTGAATTTGATATAGGTAAGTTCAGCTATAAAGCAAATATTTATCCTATAAAGACCGGAAGAGGGTTAAATGGTCATGTAATCGTATTTTTTGCCAATCTCGAACACAATGAGTTGGAAAAAGAACTCACATATTTGAAAAATTATTCTCAGCTGCTCCGAAGCAAGACACATGAATATTCCAATAAACTTAATGTACTTTCAGGTATGCTGCAAATTGGGAATTATAAAGAAGCTATTAATTTTATTCAGCTTGAGACGGATAATTATCAATCTATTGTTCGAAATATAGTTATGACGATAAATGATAGTGCTATTGCTGGTCTTATTCTCGCTAAGTTTAATAAAGCGAGTGATATGGGTGTAAAATTCACAGTTGATGCTGATACTACGTTATCCTGCTATGAAAAAGATATATCTAACAAACTGATTACCATCATAGGAAACCTAATTGATAACGCTCTTCTTGCAGCATGGCAAAACAAATCAGTTGTCAAGCCTGAGGTACAGATATATTTAAGTGACAGAAGTAATCACATCATTATTGAAGTTGAGGATAGTGGTAGTGGTGTGCCTGATAAATTGAATGAATATATTTTTGATCTGGGAGTCAGCTCAAAGTCTGGTGATGAACAAAGTGGAATTGGATTATACTTGGTTAAACAGATTATTGATTATTTCCAAGGAAGTATCGACTGGGAACGCTCAGAAAATAACACTACAGTGTTTAGCGTGTATCTAAATAAAAAAGAGGTATTAGGGCATGAGTAAGACCACAGTGATGTTAATTGAAGACGATATAAGAGCCAGTTATACGCTTGAGCTAACCATAAACCAGCATCCCAACTTTGAAGTTATTGCCACGAGTGAAGGATATGCCGATGCCTTAGTGCAATTTGAAGCCTATAAGCCAATGTTAGTGTTTGTAGACATAACACTTCCGGATGGAAACGGTATAGATATTATCCGTAAATTGCATGAAAAACACGCGACTTGCGACTTTATAATGACCACAGCTGAAAGAGAAACGGCAACAGTCGAAAAAGCGATTCAATTAGGGGTAATGGATTATCTCGTTAAACCGATTCGTATGTCGCGGGTTATTCAGGCTCTTAACGACTATAAACTTTATAAAGAGCATTTGTCTCAGTCATCGATAGTTGATCAGATGGATATTGATAACATTCTTAAAAAGACGCCGACAAAGATGATGCGTCAAACGCCGAAAGGTATCGACTCTTCTACGCTTACCTCGCTTAAAAATATCCTTCAGTCGGATGATACTGGCGAGTTTTCTGCTGAGGAAATAGGTAAACGTATGAACGTAAGCCGAGTAACTGCAAGACGCTATCTGGAATTTATGGAATCTGAAGGCCTAGTCGAACTGGTTTTAAACTACAACACCGGAGGCAGGCCAAGGCGCAATTATCGCTTTATAAAGAAGGTGTGAATAATCAAATAATGGAATGAATCTAAAATAGGTAAATGTGTTACCGCCACGCAGTGTGAAACGGGAGCAGCAGATCGTTGCTCCTTTCTTTTGGAACATATAAGCAAGTATTCCATCTCGGCCGGATTGTGGGTGTAGTTTAAAAAGTTATGTTGAATATAAACTCCTACACATGCTGTTAATTTGTATTTCCCCTACCAAAAAACGAATGTTGACGAACAACCTTAAGTATTTTGGCTGCAAAGTAGCCAAGCAACATACCAATCCAATTGGTATTTAAGTCATCGAAGCTAAATGTGCGATGAGCAATAAACAACTGACTAAATTCCTCAGCAGAAATTATCAGCAATAAGCAGAGCAGTAATCGAATACCCAAAACGTCGGTTTCAGTTGGGTGTGCACTTTTAGGAAACGTGAAAACTGAAAAAAAGCCAATCATTAAACTGAAGGTAAAGTGAAGTGTCGTTGAGCCGCCGACATAATTCTCCATCGATATATAGGTGGAATGGTTTATTTCAGAACTCTTCCATATAGAGAGACTGGCAGTCAGAAGCGAAATGAAAACAAAACTAATGCGTGCAATCTTAGATGACATAGCTAGCCTACAGGGAAGAACCCTAAATAACGTTTAACAAAGTAAAGCGCGGCAAGATTTTGAATCGCCATACCGGTCGCCATCGCACAAGCAGCACCTAAGACGCCGTGGCTTTGACACAGAATTATCAGCAGAAAAATGGAAATCGTCCCAGAACAGATAGTGATGTATTTCATGGTTCGTTCATGGCCACTCATTAGTAACAAGAAGCCGACAGAACCCGTTGCCACATTTATCAATTGGCCGAGAGAGAGTGCAACCAAAAGCGGCGCAGCGGAAACAAACTCTTCGCCAAAAAGCGCCATCACAAATGTAGGGAATAGCGTGCAGATTAATACTGGAATTAAGGCTGCAGCGATATTCAGACGACAAGCCAACCTGCTTAGCTTACGTAGTTTAGTCATCTCACCTTCTTTGTAGAGCGACGCAAACGTTGGAGCAATGATAAAATTAATCGTAATGAGAACAAACCCAATCAGCAGTGACGTTCGCTGAGCAGCGGCTAGTAATCCCATCTCTGCCGCTGAAATGAAAAAACCAGCAATAACCAAACTTCCCCACTGAAGGATGTTGTTGAATATACTACCTATCCAGACTTGCTTAGCAGAAGCGACCAGATTTAGGTTAGGTGTAGAGGAAGGTTTCTTGTATTGACCTGAACTACGCCAGTTGAAAGTTGATGATGTTGCAACAATAATTGTCGCCAGCAATAAGGCGGTCATTAAATAAGTGATGCTTTGCTTGCCAGAGGTACCGATTGCAAAAATAAAAATCACCATCAGCAAACTTACACCTAATTGGAGTGCAAACAGAGACGATACGACTTTTTTACTCGCTTGCAGGACTCGACTATTTGTCTGTCCGAGAACAAGAAAAGGTACACAGAATAGGGCGAGCGTTACTGCCACGATAGGAGCATTGGTCTGATTAACTTGGTCTGGGAAGAGATAAAACCCGGCAAATAGTACCACTGCCGCTACGCAACAAAATGTTAGGCTTCGTGAGAGGGCTGTTCGGTAATTATCACTTTGTTGCTGAGCTTCGCCGTTATTAAACGCAATCGCATTGTATCGCACCAGTGCCACGTCGAAACCCATTTGTGAAATAATGGCGGTGAGAGAGACCAGATTAAAAAGGAAGAAAAACTGCCCTGCTGTAGATGCGTCTGTAATGCGAGAAACGGACAGTGTGAGCAGAAAAGCAAACAGCGCACCAAATACTCTGGTTATTGCGGCTTTTAAGCCAAGAGAAAGCAAGCTGTTTTGCCCACGAGGTTTTGACTGCAATTTTTGTTGAATGGTTTGAAACATGTATTTTCTCTAGCTGTAGATGCTGTTTAGAGCGAGACGCTGCTTTTCTTCACTAAACGTTTCATTCAATTCAGTTGTGTATTGGTAAAAATCAATATCACTATAATGATTGATACAGTGCGTCATATGTTTGGCCATATCTTCGGGTGTTTGTGCCAAAAATGGATAATTCAGGTCTTTGGTAGCACCTATCGAACGGATGACCATGGGAAGATGCAATTTAGCCGCTTCGAGGATCGTTAAAGGCATGCCTTCCCAGGCTGCGGTATGCAGATAGATATCCGATGCTTTTAATTGTTTCACAACTTCATCACGCGGTAGCATGCCTGTGACTTGCACCCCTGCATCTTTTAAACGCAGCTCGAGGTCTCTGTCACCGCCGCCTATCCATTTGATTTCCAACTGACGATTGAGCCCAACCAAGTCGAGATGTGAAAGGGTGCTAATCAGGAACTGAGGATCTTTCTGAGGCGCAACGCGGCCTAGTACCACTACCTTCAATGCCACGTATTGATTAATAGCTTCGCGCTCTTCCGTTTGGTACGAGACATAGTTGTTGAGAAGCTCTGCACGCTTTGCCCCGATGCTTATCGCTAAATCACACTCACGCTGACTGCAGCCGGCGACCACATCGATCTTATTTAACTTCACTTTTTCTAACGTTTTGTAGAGTTGTTGAGCTAAGCCTGAAATATCCTCTCTTTCAAATGCATAGCAGTGAGGTGTATAGACTAATAGCGCGTTATTGAGTTTCAAGAAGCGTCCTAAGAAGCCTGCTTTGCTCGAGTGTAAGTGCACAATATCTGGTTTGATTTTCGCAATGGCCTGATTTGCGTCTCGCATAAATTGCAGTAAACCACCTTCCACCCAACGCGTCTCAACAAAAACATTGTGATTACTGTCATTGGTTAAATCATTTTGGCGTGCTCTGGCTACTAAAAAATGGCTGTATGGTTCATTACGAGAGGAGTGAACGTAGCTATACAGCGCAGTTTGAACGCCACCACCAAAGGACTCTGTTATATGAAGCACTTTTTTCATAATGACCTGGTTCCCGGTGTTTGCTGCCATTTTGATTTAAATGCTTCTCGCTCCTGATCCGAATATACATGGCGGTAAAGAGGTAAATCATACATATAAAATAATTTGGAAAAGTTGTACTGCTGCTTAAAGTATTGATAAATGTGAGAGTACCATTTGTTTTTTGCCTCATTGCTGTTCTTGAGAACAAAATCGTCTAAGTTGAGAAACTCACCAATTTCTTTATCTAGAGAGCTAAGCTGCTCGCATTTAATTAAAATGACCTCTGCCTGATCATTACTAAACGTAAAGAAGGGTAGAGTGTTATCAAGCTCTTGACGCATGACATCAATATTAAAGTTACGTTTTAGTTCGTTATCGAACCAGTCTGCAAAGTAATTAAGGTTGATATAGTTATCGAAGCAGTGCTCAAGATGTTGGTAAGTGGCTCCTAAATCGTTATGAATGGCTTCATTTTTTTTACCTTCAATGAACTGTAAGTGAAGATCCTGGAAAAAACGTGAGAAGACCGTTGCGATAGGATCGCGAACCAACGTTATTATTTTTATCTGTTTACGTTTTTGTAAAATACGTTTTCTCTGGTTGAGAACCAGACGGTAAATAGCACGATTTTTAAAGTCAAAGAATTTACTCACATCTTTTTTATTGTGATACATGTGAAACTCTTCATGATCATCAAAGGTATGAATGTGGTAACTCGGTATATTACGTTCCCCTAAGGTGTGTTCAATGGAAGAAGAGCCTACTTTGCCCATTTGGTACACCAAGACAAAATTATCATCCCTAAGTTCTCGGTTTTTTTCAAATTGTCGAGCGATGGAATATTTCATTTATCAAATCCTTGATTATTAATGTTGTGTAACTACTGCTGTTGATATTGTTTTTGCGAAATAATGTTTCTGGTAATATGAGTTCGTTTTATGCTGATCATTACTGGCAGTAATAGTATTAAAATAATGGTGGTGTTGACGGCGACGAAAAACACCATGATAAGCGCGTAAACCGCGAGTAATAGGCTTTTTCTGTTTTCGTTTAGGCTGCGGAAACAAAACTTAATGAAGAAAAAGTACCCGCCGAACAACAGCGTAATTCCAAGTAACCCATATTCGATTGCAGTATCAAGAACGAAGTTATGGGTATAAATAGCCAATTCATCATAGTTAAAATAACTGAGCATGAAGTTGGGTAACATTTTGGCTCCGACGCCTAGAATAGGGTGCTGCAGCAGGATATCGATGCCATTGGAGAGTAGCAGTTTTCGGTGCAGATTCGATACCCATCTTGCTTCACTTTGATTAGCGAACAAAATGTCAGCTTGGGTAATTTCTAACTGGTCAGCTAACGTATCAAAACCGACATAGAGTGTGGTGGAAACCGCGGCTAAAATCACCAAAGAGAGCACGAACACAATAACCCACGTGTAGGTTTCATTGAGCGTTTGCTTTATCAAATGTTTGACGTAGAGCTGGTCTAATAAGAACAGTAAGCAGAAGCCAAGTAGTGCTTTTCGTTCTTGTGATAACACCAGTAAAACCAACGCGATGAGCATTAATACTGGATAAGCGCGGATCTTGTCTCGATAAAGATAAAGTATCGAACAGAGCACTCCGAAAGCATATTTACTCACGCCAAGAAGCTTAAAGCCGTTTTGGTACCCCTGAGAGAAGTGCCATACAGCTACCAGAGAACAGATGACAAACAGAGCGTAAGATAAATACACCATGATTCGGTCATCATCAAAAGCACCGTATGCATACAAAATACCGAGTAAACTAAGAATCGCAGCCCATTGAACGGTTTCGGTCACTAAAGGCATAAGTGGCACACGATTGAACACGCCGCTGATAAACACATAGCCAGTAAACAACAACACGAATCCAATGCACGGATGGAGCAACTTGCGGGCTTTACTCTCTAAAACGACAAGAATGCTCAATCCAAGCGAGAGAAGACTCACGATGTCGCTAGGTGCTAATGCTATGCCTCCGGCTTGAATTTTTACCGGCACAAAGAATAATGCTAAGGCAATTGCTGCCAGCGAAGAGATGCGATTACTTACTGGCATAGAGTTCATCATAAGTTTTGTAGTAGCTATCTCTGAATTGTTCCAGAGTAAAAGATTTGCAACGCTCTACAAAATAGCGGGTGGCCATTTCATAGTGGGATTGGTTGTTGCAGATTAACTCAATTTTATCGGCTAATTCCTGAGTGTTGCCTAGTTCAAATAAATATGAGTCATTACCGATAACTTCATCTAACCCTGGAACATCTGAGCCCAATACGGGTAGTCCTTCTGCCATCGCTTCAACGGCTGCAAGTCCAAAGCCTTCAATTATTGAAGATTGAACATACACATCAAGATTAGATAAGAAAGTTGGCACGTCAGAGATGACACCATGCCAATGAACTCGATGGTCACAATTTAATTGCGCAGCCAAAGTTTGAAGCTCTTGTTTCTTATCACCATCACCTGCCAAATGAAGGTGGTAATGTTCTGGTAGTCTCGCTATAGCTCGTAGGAGAGTTGGGTGATCTTTATAACCATGAAGTCTACCTGCCATACCGATATTAATAGGGCTACCCAGTCTGGAACTCTTATATAGTTTTGCTTTTCTAGAAAAGCGATTTAAGTCTACACCGTTATAGATAACGTCATATCGTTCTTTATATCTAGGCAGAAATCTGATTAATTCTTCTTTAACTTTATTGGTTATACAGATTGTTTTTTCGTGCCTTTGGTACATAAGGTACTCCATAAACTTCAAGGCAGGGTAATCTCTGCGCCTATTAGTCGTGTTGTGTTCTGTTTGTACCCGCTTTTTTCCAATTGCTAGTAAAGCGATATATATCGAAGGGAATAAGTGACTGTGAATTAAGTCTGGCCAGCGTAATATATGCCACTTTTCTTTTAGTGAAAGTGATGGCCAGTAAAAGAAGTTAACTCCGTTCTCTTTTAACAGTGCCTCGAAATCATTATCTTGATTTAGAACCAGTATTTTTATTTTGTAATATGGTTTGTGCTTAACGACGAGATCAACCAGAAAGCGTTGAGCTCCCCCATTATTAGACAAGTCATTAATTATATGGAGTATTTTCATTTCTATACCAAGTTATTAGTTTGAATACTTGTTCTTAATGTTGTTAATTTCAGAAGCAGTAAAAAAATGCTTAGTCAGCTTTGCCGAGAGCATTTCCTCAATAAAATCTGGTTTCAGTCGATATGAACGTTTGAACTCATTGGCAAGTGGTGAATACCATTTGTTTTCAGATTGGTTACCATGAACCACTTGGATTTCTTGATCCAAAAATTCACTGATGGCTTGCTGTGATGGATCCAACTTATCGGTTCTGATCACCATCAGAGAAAAATTATCTTTTTGGTAAGTTTGATAACCGCGCTCATGGTCAAACGGCTGAATAAATACATCAATTCCTGTCAACGCTTTGATCTCATTGTCAAACCACTCAAGTGGATAGTGATGATTAACATGATTTTCAAATGTCTCATGAAGTAACTGAGGACGTTCTGAGCGCACAGCACTGTCGTCTTTCAGATACTTATCTGCTACCCAAAAAGGTAGGGATTGAAATAACATTGAGATGTTTCTACCAATGGGTTCCCTTACCAGTGAGATAATACGTACGTGCTCTTTACGCTTGAGCATTCTGGACATAATCGAGCGTTTGAGCATGCGTTTTATGTAGTTGGTTTTGGGCTTATGTAGATTTGCCCTCACCGGAGATATCTGCTTATGAGCTTGAATTGACATTAGATCATGCAGGTGGATCGAGTTGGGAATCGATTTCTCAAGCGCACTCGAACCCACTTTACCCATTTGATAAATCAATACTGGGCACTTAGTGCGCTGTATGGTTTTGTACCACGACGTTTTTTGATCAGTAAGCGTATTTTTGGACATAAGCTGTCTCTCCTGTCTTGGATTTCGTCTGAGTAAGCAGGACGCCAAGTGAAGGTATCGAATGTTGAATTTGCTTGGATAACGCTAAGTTAACCAGCGAGGCTTTAGTTGACTCAGAGCGGATTACGGTAATCAAACCGTTCGCATACTTCCCGAGGATTAGTGCATCGCTAACCGACAGCAGGGGTGGAGTATCAATAATGATTCGATCGTATTTACTCGTGAGATAATCGAGGAGTTTGTTGAAGCGATCAGAAGCCAATAACTCTTGGGGATTCGGCGGTATTATTCCTGCTGGCAGTACATCGAGGTTTGCCTCTTCTATTCGTACCACACAGTCTTTAATCGCAGTATCCATACTGAGTATGTTGGTTAGCCCTGGATTAGATTCTGGAATATTGAATCGCTTTGCCAGCGATGGCCGACGAAGATCGCAGTCGATAATCAGTACTTTCTCCATGGTAGAGAATGACACCGCAATATTAATGCTGGTGGAGGTTTTTCCCTCTTTAGGAATCGCTGAAGTAAAAGGTAAAACCTTTTGTTTAGAGTTGGTTAATCTTAGTAGCAAAGACGTCCTAACGGAGCGACAGGCTTCGCTAAACATTTTTTCATCTTTATCTAAATACGCGGTGTGGCTAAGCCCATCTCTTCTTAAACTGCGTTTTTTTACAGTAGGAATCATGCCTAAACAGGTAACGCCAAGTTTTTCCTGAACATCAGAATCGCTTCTGATTACTTCGTTTAGTGTTTCTAAAATGATTACCAGTGCGCATCCAATAGCAAAGCCGAAGATTGTAGCGATAAGAACGAGCTTCATTCTTTGCGGAGCAATTGGAAACAGAGGGATAATAGCTTTGTCTGTAAAACGAGCGGTGACATTTTTGTAGTCACTGGTTGCACTGGTTTCTTTCTCGCGGCTTAAGAACGCTTCGTAAAGATCTCTGTTTGACTCAACTTCACGTTTGAGTTGATCATAGCGTGCCTTTTTGGAACCCAAGGATTGAAACTCAACTTTTTTGCGCTCTAATTCTGCTCGTAGCATGTCTTCTTGAGATTTCGCCGCAAGTAAGTCTTGTTGTTTACTAAACGAGATTTCACGAATCAATTGCTGGGTTCTTGTTTGGATAGAATTTAATTGCGCTTTCGCCTGGACCATACGATCGTGTTTAGGACCGTAACGCTGAGCCAGCTCAGATAAGTTCTTTTGCGCCTGAGCTTCTGAGAGTTTTAGATCACGAATCTGTGCTTGATTGGCGAACTCTTCAATAGAGAGAAGGCTATCTAAGCTTTGCGATGATTTGCGTTTAAGCAGCTCAATCAAGCTTTGAGCTTCAATGCGGTTATTAACTGCGGTATTGAGCTTACGATTGAGTTCTTCCAGTTCAGTCGCATAGATGTCATCGATACCGTTGATATCAATCAGACCTTCTTGTAACAGAAACTCTTGTAGAACTTGCTCTGAAGTTCTTAAAAGCTCTTCAAGCTTTTGAGAGTTGTTTGTAAGCCAAGTTGCTGCATTTTGTGTTACCACCAATTTCGCTTCAAAATTAGCGTCGATATAGGCTTGTCCTACTGCATTGGCGATTTTGGTTGCAAGTATCGGGTCAGCAGAGCGGAAGCTGATTTTTACCATCTGAGTATTACGCACTGGCTCAATCTCGAGCTGTTCTCTAAATACTTGTAACGCCCGATAGTAAGACTGTGAGTACTGTGCGGTTTCTTTTGGGTGTGGCGCGACGTTAAGTAAGTCCTGTACCAGCGGGACTGATTTTAACTCATCAATCTTTTGCTTTAGCCCCCCAGTACTTGAGAACTCAGGGTACTGAGTCAGATTCAGGTTCTGAATGACTTTATCGGCAATATGATTGGACTGTAATATCGCCACTTGAGTTTGGAAGTACTCTTTTTTGGTGGTATCTACGCCATAGACTTCTTCTATAGAGAGGGCGCTTTTTTGTTCTTCTTGAATCAAAAGCGTCGCCGACGCTTGGTATATAGACGTTTTCGAATATATGTACCAAGTGAATGCAAAAGAGAAGATCAAAGTAAATGCAGCAATGCTTAACCAGTTCTTTTTGAGCGTATTATAGTGATGGCCAAAACGAATCAATTCTACTTTGTTCATCTGGAAGTTGTTTGGATGAGTTCCGTTCATTTGAGCACCTATCACTTAGAAGAAACTTTGATCAATAAATACAATGTCACCAGGCTCAACATTAAGGTCCATGCTGACGCTCTCCACTGTTTTGCCGGTTTTATGTTTGGTGAGATTAACTCCCTTGCGTGATGCTCTGTCCGTAAGCCCACCCGCCAATGCGATGGCTTTTTCAATCGTCAAGCCGGGACGATATTCGAAACCACCAGGTTTGCGTACTTCGCCATTGACGAAAAAAAGACGAAAGGTATTGATCGTTACCATCACCTTGGGATTGATGAGGTAATCACCTTTCAGTCCAGTTTCTATCTCATCTTTGATCTGCTTAGGTGTTTTCTGGATGGCTTTAATTCGGCCTAGGTAAGGGTAATCAAAGTAACCATCTGAAGTGATCAGGATGTTTTTGATCGAGAGGTCGTCTTCTCCATAAACTTGTACCGAAATGGTATCTCCGGTGTCGAGTAAATAGTCTTGTTCATTAGAACTGGCAGTAGCAAGCGTGCTAAATAGCAAAAACACCAAGCTAATAAACTTAATTAATGGGTTCATTAAAAATCCTTGTTATAACGAAAATTGAGCGCTCAATGTCCAAATATTTTGGTTGAAGCTATAACCTGGTCGGTCCGAAGTTTTGTCTTGGTATTGCCAGTTGGCCTGTAACAATATCCAACGCTTAATTTGATAATCGATACCCGCAGACAGAGAGTAACGTTCACTGTCTCTTGAGGTATTCCCTGTTAATACTCCGGTATAATCATCTTCCTGGTATAACGCTCCTAACTGGGTCGCGAGGTAACTGTTCCAATCATGCTTAACATCGAGGCGATAGCGTGTTTGTAGGTTGTAATCGCCATCTTGATCCGGATTGACCGCAGATTGCGTGGTTTGCACCTTGATAAGAGTCTGTTCTTGGGGTAACCATTCGAAGCCAATATCCCAACTGAAACCCTTAAAGGTCTCTCTTTGATTGCTGTCAAAGTCTTTAACTTGGTAGCCAAGTCGAGCAATACCATGAGTTTTTCCGGTGACTTCCCACTGAGCCCCGGTGTAATAAAAACCAGTCGTATTGTCCCTGGAAGACGCGGCCGGATTGATGTGTTGATAATCCGTTTTTATTTGTTGGCTACCAATTAACCAGTAAGTCCTTGGGGTGGCTCTTAAATAAAACTCAAAATGAGCACTAGGGGAACAGAAGTCGTTGTACTTGGTTTTAGCGTTAACGGTTTGTGGTAAACCTTCACGATAGTTTTGATAGGTTTTGTCACTGTAGTCGATACCGAACTCAAGCCGACCTTTTGCCCCTTCGGAACCAAAAATGTAATTAGTTTTTAAATCATTACGGTGGAATCTAATCGGTGAATCGATTGCATCACCATTACCTTCTGTAATATTTTCACCCCTCACTTCGTGTTGGGCTCGGAATTGATAATCTACAACCAGATGATTGCGACGGTTAAACTCGAAGAAATTGGTAAATTGAAACGTATGATCATCGAAATCGTTTTGGTCATCTGAAGAGAAGCCTGCCTTCAATTTGTAAAAAAGATTTGCTCGGTATTGGTTTCGTCCGATACGCGCAAGCAGGCTTGGCTCAAACCCCCAGATATTGATGGATTTGGCATTTTCTTCATCTTTATTCACGTTGTCATCGCCTTCGTAAAAGGCTTTAATTTGCGGAATAAATTCAATACCTGACTCGGTTGTAACTGCCATTGGTTCAGCTATAGAGAACGAAGACCAAAACGCGAGTGCAATGATTGGAGTTGCCTTCTTCATTGTCTTGACCTTAGTAAGCATTAGAACCTGTGAAGCCTTTAAACACGGTAAGGAAGATAATTTTTATATCCATCCAAACCGACCATTGATGTATGTATTCCAAGTCAAACTCGACGCGCTTTTCCATCTTATCTAAGGTGTCAGTCTCACCACGATAGCCATTGATCTGAGCCCAACCGGTGATGCCTGGCTTGACTTTGTGTCGCAACATATAGCGATCGACTATTTGGCGGTATTCTTCGTTGTGTGCAACGGCGTGAGGTCGAGGTCCGACGATGGACATGGTGCCTTGTAAGACGTTAAAAAACTGCGGTAATTCGTCTAATGATGTACGACGTAGAAAGCCACCAAATGGTGTAATTCTGGGATCGTTTTTTGTCGCCTGTTTGATGTGAGAACCTTGATCCATTGTGGTCATGGAGCGAAATTTCCATACGTCAATCTTGCGTCCATCTAAGCCATAGCGGTGCTGCTTAAAGATCACTGGTCCTTTTGACGTCAGCTTAATGCCAACGGCGATAGCGATCAGGATAGGGGAGATCAACACCAAGATGATGCTAGAGAAAATGATATCTTCCATTCGTTTAATCCAAGAAGAAATCCCGGCAAATGGCGTATCGAAAACACTCAGTGTTTGTACGTGACCAATCTGATCCCAGCGCGAATGCAGTAAGTTGTAGGTAAAGAAATCCGGGATTAAATATGTATTCGCTGTCGTATCAGAGAACTGATTAAGAAGCGACGCGATACGCTCTTTTGCGTGCATTGGCATCGCAATATAAACGTAATCCACTTCTCCTCGTTTGGCTCGTTCTAAT
Source organism: Vibrio sp. YIC-376 (assembly GCF_052353105.1). Lineage (NCBI taxonomy): Bacteria > Pseudomonadati > Pseudomonadota > Gammaproteobacteria > Vibrionales > Vibrionaceae > Vibrio > Vibrio sp. YIC-376. The sequence goes on along the minus strand of NZ_JBBWFK010000003.1, from coordinate 151,105 downwards.
GCCTGACTCACTCCCCCCTTGATAGGGTATTCAGAGTTTGGCTCTCGACCTGTAGTACGCTCGTCATAAAAACCATCAAACAGGACACCATGCTCGGCATGGTTTTGTATCTCGTTGGCTAGGGTAATGCCGTGAGCCGTTTGACCAATAATGATTGCTGTACGCGTGTTAAAGCCCATTTTTCTTAAGTAAGCTAAACCCGTACGGAACGTAATTCTCCATGCCAAAAGTAAAATCGGAGTAATGGTTACCCATAAAGCCAAAGTACTGCGATCAAACAGTGGGTAGACTTCAGAGAAATAAAGAACGACAAACAGCAATGCGACTGTGATTAACCAGGACAAACATGCGATAAGCACTTGCTCTCGGAATGAACTGGTTCGCCAAGAACGATAAAGACTCCCGCTTTCAGCCATAATCACGAATGAGATACCTCCGACAAAAGACAATAGGAGGTAGTCCTTACCGATGAAGGTACTCATATTTTTGAATACCAAGAACAACATAAAGGAGACAATGACTGCAAGATCAGCGATTCGGTATAAAAAAGCGAACTCCGCTTCATGAGAACGAATAAGCCCTTTGTGTTTCATTACCTAAATTCCCTTCTGACACGCTACCGCCATTGGGATTATTGCCCAATAGCTGTTTTGTAAACGTTTTAATTAGTGAGCAGATTCCCCAATGAATTTTTTGTGCTGCTCTAACACATAAATTCCGAATTAAGTTTAAAAATTCATGTTCGCGAGGTAAGTGGAATTAAGAATGAAATTTGGACCCAGGTCTAAGTTTCTTGTTTAGGAAAAAGCTGGTACTTAGAATAAAGGGATGAGTAAAAGTATTATGGGTTAGGGCTGAATATTTAGACTAAGGTTTAGTCTGGTAGTTACCTAATGAACTAAATTTTGAGCGAGCAGATAATGGATTAGTTGTGGGGGGATTATATTTGACCAGGAATGTCTCAGTGGGAAACTTGTAATTACTCCTGCCCCGTTATTGGGCTAGATATAAAAATCCCTCTCGATTGAGAGGGATTGATAAGTAATAAAGATGAATAAATTAATCGACGTCTACGCCATTTTCTTTAAATAGGCGACGACATGCTCGACCATCACTGTGGAATAGGTGACAACGGTGTGCCGGGATACCAATTTCTAATTTATCACCCAGTTCGACAGCTAGCGTATCTGGTTGGCGGAAGATAACGTCGGCATCTGCACCTTCAAGGTTTAGGTATACCTGAGTTTCGTTACCTAACTTTTCAACAATCATCACTTCACCGTGAATGCTTGCGTCCGCTTCGGTCGCTGACAGTAGATGCTCCGGACGAATGCCTAAAGACATACGATCGCCGCGGTTAACAGTCGTGCCATCAACAGGAATCCAGAATGACACGCCGTTAGAAAGCTGAACTTTTACGCGTTCTGCTTCGACTTCTTCAATGAAAACACTCATGAAGTTCATTTTCGGCGAGCCAATGAAACCTGCAACGAAACGGTTTTGAGGGTAGTGATACAGCTCCAGAGGCTTACCAACCTGAGAGACATAGCCTCCGTCCAGAACGACGATCTTATCAGCCATTGTCATCGCTTCTACCTGATCGTGCGTTACGTAAATCATGGTGCAACCCAACTGGCGCTGTAGCTTGGTGATTTGAGAACGCATGTTTACACGCAGTGCTGCATCAAGGTTTGACAAAGGTTCATCTAATAGGAATACGTCAGGCTGTGATACCAGCGTACGACCAATCGCAACTCGTTGACGCTGACCACCAGAAAGAGCTTTTGGTTGACGTTCAAGAAGGTGACCCAACTGTAGGATTTCTGCTGCGTGCTCAACACGTTTATCGATTTCAGATTTGTCTGCTTTTGCCAGTTTTAGACCAAAAGACATGTTGTCGTAGAGGTTCAAGTGTGGGTATAGAGCGTAAGACTGGAAGACCATACCAACACCACGTTTGGATGGTTCAACATCATTCATGCGTTGGTCACCGATGTATAGATCACCTGAAGTGATGTCTTCAAGACCAGCAATACAACGTAAAAGGGTAGATTTACCACAACCTGATGGACCTACGAAAACAACAAATTCGCCTTCGTTGATTTCCAGGTCTACGTTTTTAGAAATCAGTACGTCGCCATACGCTTTACAAACATTTTTTAACGTGACACTCGCCATGTAGCTCGTCCTCGATCAAATTTTTATTATTCACCACTCAATTATATGAATTATCTAGCGAGCAGTAACTGTAGGAATTGGTAAGTAATGGTGGTTGATAAGAAAAGTAGGGTAGCACTTCAATAAATCGTCCTAAAAGAAGTGCTACCCATCATAGCCAAGTACGAGTTTCTTTCCCCCACATTAATAGTGTTGTCTCCCCCGTGAAAATAATAACCACAAACAACAACTATTAATGACATTCCACTCGTATGGCGATGCAAAACCAGCAACTCTTTAAACCTAACTTTAGGTATTGCTGGGAAAGGGTTCTTACCATCCACTCTTGGATGGGTGCAGTTTCTAAGATTGTTGTAGTTGTCACATCCTCCTAATCGAAATAATTGCAGGGGGAGTAGATGGGGAGGAGTAAAAAAGGAGTAGTAATGAAGGAGTTGGGCGGAAATCACATAATTGCACGGCTCAAACTTGAAGTGGATCACGACAAATACCTTTTTTGTGATTTAAGTCTCTAATGCATGGCGATGAAGATCACGAAAATACGCCATAATTGTTAGGGCGTAGGGATTAGGAGGATGAGACATATTGGATTATTTCAGATGATATATGTCGAAATACGGCTGAACCTCAATGGACTAGCCCTACATCAAAAATATAACAAAGGATACGAACATGAAAAAGTTAAGCGCTGTAGCACTAGGTACTCTTGTTGCTTTGGGGTCTTTTGGTGCTCATGCTGCCATCGAAGAAGGACAACTAACTATCTGGATCAACGGTGATAAAGGTTATAACGGCCTTGCAGAAGTTGGTAAGAAGTTTGAAGAAGACACTGGTATTAAAGTAACAGTGGCTCACCCAGACGGTCTTCAAGACCGATTCCCTCAAACAGCTGCTACAGGCGATGGTCCTGATATCGTATTCTGGGCTCACGACCGTTTCGGTGGTTACGCAGAAGCAGGCCTTCTGGCTGAAATCAAACCTTCTAAAGAAATCCAGGAAGGTATCGTTGATTTCGCGTGGGATGCAGTGCGTTACGACGGCAAACTAATCGGCTACCCTGTAGCGGTTGAGTCTCTATCTCTAATTTACAACAAAGATCTTGTTCCAAACCCACCTAAAAACTGGGAAGAAGTTGCAGAACTTGACGCGAAGCTGAAGAAAGATGGCAAGTCTGCAATCATGTGGAACCTAAAAGAACCGTACTTCACATGGCCACTAATGGCGGCTGATGGCGGCTACGCATTCAAATACACTTCTGCAGGTTATGACATTAAAGACGCTGGCATCGCGAAGCAAGGTGTTAAAGATTCAATGAACTTTGTCAAAGGTCTTGTTGATAAAGGTATCATCTCTCCAGATATGGACTACTCAGTATCTGAGTCAGCGTTCAACCAAGGTGAGACAGCGATGACAATCAATGGCCCATGGTCTTGGGGTAACATCGAGAAGTCAGGTATCAACTACGGTGTAACAACGCTACCTAAGTTCCAAGGACAGTCTTCTAAGCCATTCGTTGGTGTTCTAACTGCTGGTATCAGCACTGCGTCTCCTAACAAAGACTTAGCGGTAGAATTCCTAGAGAACTACCTACTAACAAACGACGGTCTACGCAAAGTTAACGACGACAAGCCACTAGGTGCAGTAGCGCTTAACTCATTCCAACGTGAGCTAGATTCAGATGCACGAATCGCAGCGACAATGGATAACGCAATGAACGGCGAAATCATGCCAAACATCCCACAAATGAACGCATTCTGGGGTGCGGCTAAGAACGCAATCATAAACGTTGTTGATGGCCGTCAAACTGTAGATGCAGCGCTTGCAGATGCAGAAAAACAAATGACTAAATAATTCAGTAGTACTTTTTAAGGAGGGGGCAACTCCTCCTTACTTTTCTATATTTATTCTATATTCGCTAGCAGGTTCCCTATGCAGTCAGTTCAAGGTACAAAAGCTATGACAGCACCAGCAGCCAATCTTCCGAGCAGCAAAAAAGTGTTTATCAAATGGGCGCTTTTAGGCACAGTCGGCATTATTAATGGTTACGCAACAATTCTTATGTATTCGCGCGGAGAGATTGCGTTTGCACTACTTACGATCATTCTTACCGCTTTAGCTCTGTACATTTTTGGTAGTAAAAAGACTTACGCTCACCGTTATATTTATCCTGGTATCGCAGGGATGATCTTATTCATTCTATTCCCGTTGGCGTATACGGTAGGCTTGGCATTTACTAACTACAGTGCGAAAAACCAGCTCTCCTTTGAGCGTGCTCAAACTGTACTTTTGGACAGAACGTATCAAAGCGGTGATAGCTACCCGTTCACTCTATACAAGACTGATGAGGGGCATCAAATTGTAGTTGAGAAAGATGGTGAGTTACTTGCTACTCCAACTTTCCAGCTGCAAGGTTTTTCTGCAACGGATTTAGATCTTACACCAATCCAGGAAGCGACTGGTGAAAAAGAACAAATCAAAACAATTGTTGGTAATCGCGATGCGCTAAGCAGTGTCGATCTTCACCTGCCAAATGGTGATGACATCCGCATGAGCGGTTTGCGTAAGTTTGCAGCAGTCGTTCCTCTGTACACGCTTCAAGAAGATGGTGAGACGCTATTTGACAACCGCACCGAAGAAACACTTCGCCCTAATATGGAAACAGGTTACTACCAGCCAGTAGATGACAATGGTCAGTTTGTTGGTAGCACAGTGTCTCCGGGTTTCGTGGTGGGTATTGGCTCGCACAACTTTGAACGTGTTTGGAAAGACGATGGTATCAAAGAACCGTTTATCAGCATCTTCATCTGGACAATTGTTTTCTCAGCACTCACAGTATTGTTCACGCTAATCATCGGATTAGTTCTTGCGAGTGTGGTTCAGTGGGAAGAGTTAAAAGGCCGCTCTGTTTACCGTCTACTTCTGATCCTGCCTTATGCGGTACCAGCGTTTATCTCTATCCTGATCTTTAAAGGTTTGTTTAACCAAAGCTTTGGTGAGATTAACATGTTGCTTCAAGGTCTGTTTGGTATCAGCCCTGCTTGGTTCTCTGACCCATTCTTGGCGAAAACCATGATCTTGATTGTAAACACATGGCTAGGTTTTCCTTACATGATGATTCTATGTATGGGTCTGCTTAAAGCGATTCCGGATGACCTTTACGAGGCGTCTGCTATTGACGGTGCAAACTTCGTCTCTAACTTTACGCGCATTACCATGCCAATGATGCTTAAGCCGTTGACTCCGCTATTGATTGCAAGCTTTGCGTTTAACTTCAACAACTTCGTTCTAATCCAGTTGTTGACAGGCGGTGGTCCAAACATGATTGGTACATCTGAACCTGCAGGTTACACCGACCTATTGGTAAGCTACACCTACCGAATCGCGTTTGAAGGTGCTGGTGGTCAAGACTTTGGTCTGGCAAGTGCTGTAGCAACACTTATCTTCCTATTGGTTGGCGCGTTGGCACTACTAAACCTACGTGTAACTAAAGTAGCTCAAGACTAAGGAGACATTACAATGGCAATGGTACAAGGTCAGTCATTAAAGTATCGTGTTTGGGCTACTCATATCGCAATGTGGGCATTCTTAGCACTAATTATTTTCCCTTTGCTGATGATCATCGCGATTTCATTCCGTGAAGGTAACTTTGCAACAGGTAGCCTGATTCCAGATAACCCAACATTGGATCACTGGAAGCTGGCTCTAGGTTTCTCAATTACGAACGCAGACGGCAGCGTAACACCGCCTCCATTCCCGGTGATGACATGGTTATGGAACTCTGTCAAAGTGGGTGGTATCTCTGCAATCCTGATTGTAGCGCTATCGACGACCTCTGCTTACGCGTTTGCTCGTATGAAGTTCAAGGGTAAGAACACCATCCTTAAAGCGATGATGATCTTCCAAATGTTCCCAGCAGTGTTGGCACTGGTTGCCCTTTACGCTCTGTTCGATAAGCTTGGTCAGTACATTCCGTTCCTGGGTTTGAACACTCACGGTGGTTTGATCTTCGCTTACTTGGGTGGTATCGCACTGCACGTATGGACAATCAAAGGTTACTTTGAAAGTATCGATTCGTCTCTGGAAGAAGCGGCGGCACTGGACGGTGCTACACCTTGGCAAGCGTTCCGTTTGGTACTGCTACCATTGTCTGTGCCAATCTTGGCGGTAGTATTTATCCTGTCGTTCATCATGGTGATCGGTGAAGTTCCTGTAGCATCACTCCTGCTTTCTGATGTAAACTCTTACACTCTTGCAGTAGGCATGCAGCAATACCTATACCCACAAAACTACTTGTGGGGTGACTTTGCGGCTGCTGCTGTACTTTCGGCAGTTCCAATCACTGCAGTATTCTTACTAGCGCAGCGCTGGTTGGTTGGTGGTCTAACCGCTGGTGGTGTGAAAGGATAATCTCAATTGGTCTTTGAGATTGAAAAGAATAACTAGAAAAGGGCGACCACATGGTCGCCCTTACACTTGGCATTGATATTACACTTTTGGTTTGGCCGCCGATCAGTAATATCGTGCTTATATTGGCGTTACGCATAGCTGGCTGTTAGCTTAGTTCCTTACGATTCAATAACTAACAGTTTCTTGTAACCATAACCTGAGCTTAAGCTCAGGTTTTTTTATATCTGTACCTAGTCGATCAAGCTTTCATAGGAGCTTTCGCCAGACCGAGGAGTGTTATGCACACGACATTGAGTTGAAGCGATAGATTTAGCCTACTTATTGGTGAGCAGGCCAAGCTTAGCGATTTTGTAATGGATTACATAGTTGCGTAGAAATGCTGTGCGTAGCACTTCACATAAATAGCTAGGGGTGATTTTCTAAACGACTAAGAAGAGAAAAGCAGACTTAAAACTCACGACTGGAAGGGGCACATCCAAGGTATTGGAGTAGCGTGTATAAGCTCTCCTGCTTAAGTGCGACACGACGAAATAGATTTGCGAATGTAACATCACCACCAAAGCACTTCTGAATATAATGGTTAATTTCAGTCTCGCTATAACCCTCGACATACATTGTTCTAACCCATTGATACTCGACCGCCTTTAAATTGGTCAGTGTCTCTTCACTTAAGGTGGTTTTTACTGGTCCCAAGATCCAAACTCATTTATTGCCAAATTAGTGCGGGAATTTAAACAAAACAAGGTGAAGGATTTATGACAATTAAAGTTGAGTGCGAAACAAATAGCGGAATCTTGACATTGCTTCACACATCAACAGAGATGGTTATCCTTTTGATAAGAGATAAAAGTTATTTGAGGTATTTCACGTGCGCTTCCATTTCTTCGCCGATTTCTTTCCTCATGTTCATAAGTGTAATAGCAGAGCGTTCTAACGCTTTATCTTCATCCGATTCAGGAATCCATTTCGGAATATCTGTTGGTTTACCTTCTTCATCCACGGCTACCATGATCACAATGCAGTGAGTGGTTAAACGGTTTTTCATCTCTTTTGGATCGCTGGCTTGTACATCAATTGCGATGTGCATAGAAGTGCGTCCGGTATAAATGACTTTTGCGCTCACTTCGACCAAGTTGCCGACATGAATAGGAGCAACAAAACGAATTCCACCCGCATACGCGGTAATGCAGTACTTACCACTCCATGCTGCAGAACAGGCATAAGCCGCTAAGTCGATCCATTTCATCACGGCACCGCCGTGGACTTTACCACCAAAATTAACGTCGCCAGGCTCTGCTAAAAAACGAAGAGTAATATTTCTTTGACCACTGCTCATCTGTCATCCTTTTGTGAGTTGTTGATGCAACCATAAAGTGATAATTAAAACCATAAATTTATATTCTATACAACCATAAAATTGGTATCACTTCTTCATGAATAGCCACCTAATCCACACTTTGCTAATGTAGCGAAAGTCACTAATAAATAACAATAGCTGTGCGCAACCGACTGCTATTCTTATTTGTTATGCTGCTCACACACCGTGGATCCGCTTCACCAACTCAAAAATGCCTCATTGTTTCTTAGTACATTCACTCAATAAAATCGAGTGAATGCAACTTTACGATACCAGAGGTTATCCTATTACGAAGTTTCTTATTGTGTCGCTAGATTTCATTTTTCAGGAAAATTAATTTAAGGATATTAGTCGTTATCTTTACATCCACTATATAACTATCCTTCGATAACTAACTGATTAAGTTTACACCACTCTATTTTTATCCTGAGTTAAGGTTAACAAATAAATAATAGTGATTAGCGTAACTCTCTTGTTTGCACCGATGAGTAACTTGGTTTCTATAAATTGTTTATTTAGGCGTTAAATCTGTCGCACAACCACCTCTTTTGTTCGTTGTCGAGCAACACTTATTTGTTAGCTCGCAGTATGTTCGTTCGTGGTATGTGAAAGGAACGATGACTGACTCTGAAAGTTATCTAAGGCTGTTCCTATTATCTACACCGTATCAATTCATTCAAATAGTTAACAAAGGAAATGTGCTATGAAAATCAATCAACTCATGTCTATGTTAGTCTTAACTACTGGCCCGGCAATGGCTGTTGCGAACGATGATATTTGTAGAGCCAAAGGGTATGAAATGGCACTGCGTTATCAACAACAATCTGCTGAAATTAAGGCAATTCAGTTGCAGACGTATCGATTCGCGACGGACAGGCTTCATACACTCGCTAAACAAGGAAAAGATAGGCCACAAGACTTAGCCATTGTTTTAGATCTGGATGAAACCGTAGTCGACAATTCCGCTCTGTTGGTAAGAGACATGGAAAATTGTGAAGACTACACAACGTGGGATACATGGTCGAATTGGGAAATTAAAGGTCATCCAACACTGATTCCAGGCTCGAAGGCTTTTATCGACGAAGCGAACAAAGCTGGCTTTAACATTTACTATGTATCTGATCGGTATAATGAAAACAAACCATCTACTATCAAGACGTTAAAATCACTAGGGCTCCCTCAGGTCGAAGAAAGTCACGTGCTACTTTATGGAACGCCGAAGGAAGCTCGTCGCCAAACGATAGCAAAAGAACACCAAATCGTTATGTTACTTGGAGATAGCCTTCCAGATTTGGCTAGTGAATTTAAAAATAAGAAAGACACGGCTTATAACCGCGAGCTTGTTGAGAAAAACGCTCAGCATCTTGGAGTCGATTGGTTCGTTTTGCCAAACGCGAGTTACGGTGCGTGGACGAAGTCCGCATTAAACAGTTGGAACGAAAAGTAGGGTTCATATTTATCAAAGACTTAGATTTAGAAGTGGTCTAAGTCTTTTTCTGGCTTTTATTTAGAGGGGCATATACCTCGTTAAAAGAGCGTTATCAATCCCGTTGTCCCTGTCAAGTTAGAAGCTAATTTAGTAAAAACATCAGCGTTGTAGCGTTTAACCAGGTCAAACTTAAGTGGAGTGAGTTTTAGGTTACGGAGTACGCTGTTGTCTCCAGCGGATACCGCTGTAAGCTCATTGGTATCCTAAGCTTCAAATATAAGATCATAAACTGCAATCTCGCCTTTATTAACAAAGAATTCTACATAGAACGTATCAACAATGAAGCCCAGTATTTCCAATACCACTATAGGCACGAACAGCGGTTTTATGCTCTTAGCTTGAAACATAAGGTATCTGGCTTGCAACCGCATCCCTATCTCGTCTGACAAACACAGTTTATTCTTCAAAGTTATAATCAACGATGGTGTAATGACCATCCTTTCCCTTGAGATGTAATTGGAACTTTCTAGCAGTGAGGTTCAATTTCTCTAGATGCAGTCACAAAGCATGATTACCGGATTAAGTGAAATCTCTAGTCAAATGAAGCCAAATGGTGTGTTTATCATCACGTTAGATGTGTCAGTCGAGCGCCAACAAGTGCAAGAAAAAATTACGCAACTGATAAAGAGTTTAGGGCAACCAGAAGTATATGTTGACTTAGTCGCTTTTGCCGTTCGTATATTGCAAAGCCTGATTTGCCGTATCGTTTAGCGAACGAAATTAAGCTTAACAAATTGCATGGAGAAAAGTTGTATGGCGGGAATGAGGTGGGTTACCTAGACTACCCATTTTCGTCGTAGCATAACGTTTCAGCATAGATAAGGAAAGCCGCTGTTTGCCTCCCATTAAGCACCAGCGGCTTTGTTTTGTTATGTATAAATTACATTACACTGAGGTTTCTGCGGTGACCAAAGGTTCTTCTACCTTCGCTACATAACGTTTCTTGAATTGATAGGCTACCGCCATTACTACTAGCCAGACAGGTAGCAGATAAACTGACAAACGCATGCCCGGTGTCATATACATCACCACCAGGATCCCACATAGAAATACCAGACAAATCCAGTTTGTGATCGGATATCCCCAAGACGGGAATAAGGTTTTCTCACGTTGCTTAATTTTGCTCAGTCTGAATTTCATATGAGTAATAGAGATAATGACCCAGTTCAGAACCAGCGCAGAAACTACCAATGCCATCAGGAACCCAAAGGCTTCGTGAGGCATGAAGTAGTTAACCACGACACTCATCCCGGTTGAAATAGCAGAAACTGCCAACGCAATAAATGGCACGCCACGCTTGTTCACGTTCAGTAATGCTTGTGGCGCATTCTTTTGTTTTGCCAGACCAAATAGCATACGGCTATTTGAGTACACACAGCTGTTATATACAGACAAAGCAGCAGTTAAGATGATGATATTCAGAATGTTTGCTACCCACTCGCTGTTAAGAGCATGGAAAATCATGACAAACGGGCTCCCTCCTTCAGCTACTTTCTGCCAAGGATAAAGAGACAACAATACAACCAAAGAGCCGATGTAAAAGATCAAAATACGGTAGATAACCTGATTCGTAGCTTTTGGAATACTTTTCTCTGGGTTTTCTGCTTCAGCAGCTGTGATGCCGATAAGCTCTAAACCACCAAACGAGAACATAATCGCCGCCATTGCCATCGTCAGGCCAGAAATTCCGTTTGGCATAAAGCCGCCCTGATCCCATAGGTTAGTGATGGATGACTCAGGGTTTCCACTGTCGGTGGTTAACAAATAAATGCCAAATCCGATCATACAGATAATGGCGGCGACCTTGATTAAAGAGAACCAGAACTCTACCTCGCCAAACATTTTCACATTGGTTAAGTTGATGGCATTAATCAGGATAAAGAACACCAGTGCCGATACCCAGCTCGGAATTTCAGGCCACCAATATTGAACATAAATACCAACCGCCGTTAGCTCTGCCATACCGACCAGAATGTACAGAACCCAGTAGTTCCAGCCAGACATGAAACCGGCAAAATCTCCCCAGTATCGGTTCGCAAAATGGCTAAATGTGCCTGCGACTGGTTCATCTACCACCATTTCACCTAGCTGTCGCATGATAAGAAAAGCGATAAATCCTGCTAATGCATAGCCTAACAGAACTGAAGGCCCCGCACTTTGAATCGTCTGAGCGATCCCCAGAAACAACCCCGTTCCAATTGCGCCACCAAGCGCAATTAGCTGGATGTGACGATTTTTTAACCCGCGATGTAGATTGTCGGGATTTGAGTGTCCTTTCATAAAATTTCCCACGTTATTCATAACGACTTTGACGGTAAGTAGTCCTACTGAATAGACAGTAAACACGTAACTTAACCCCGAAAGGCAATTCCTATGCCAAACAGAAATATTGACAATTTAGAATCGAAAAGTAGTCGAGATTTCGAGGAGTTGTTACACTCACGACCAGCTAAAAAGGAGATAAGCGATACATGGCTAGTGAATTGGACGATTACGACGTAAAAATACTGCGGTTACTGCAAGAGAATGGACGCCTTACAAATCAAGAGCTTAGTCAACTTGTAGGGCTTTCGGCTTCGCAATGCTCCCGTCGGCGAATTACGCTGGAAAACAATAATTTGATACTTGGGTACCATGCCCGTTTGTCACCGCATGCTTTACAGCAAGAAGTGATTGCAATGATAGAAGTTAAACTGCTTAATCATGAAGAAGAGAAGACAAATAAGTTTCTGAATTTTATAGATAATGAAGTGTCTATCGTTGAGGTATTTAAAACCACAGGTGAGGCAGATTATTTAATAAAATGTTTAGTCTCTGATTTGAATACACTCAACGACTTAATCAACCGCATTTTTACCACCAAACTCATTTCCCATATCAAAACTTCTATAGTGCTTGAGCGCGTCAAAGAGTACGGAACGACACTCCATTCTTAATAAATTATTGCACCAAAATGGTTACTCAGGTTACACGTTTGGTGCAATGAAATGCCTTTTTATGCACAAAAAAATCATTTTTAAGTTTTTAATTGCACAATGTGTTCGTTGTGTTATTAATGATGCACGAATGTCGCATATCTGTTTGCGAAGTGAGTGTGCCAGCAATAGGTCGATTGCTGGAAAGAAGTATTAGTTAAGGGATTAAGAAAATGTCAGATGCGACGTTAACGAACACAGATCATAAATGGTTTGAAGACGTGTTCGCACTTTTAATGGGAACAAGCTTGGTTTCATTTGGGGTGTTGTTTTTAAAGCAAGTGGGTATGGTAACAGGCGGAACAGCTGGTTTATCACTCTTCCTCAGTTACAACTTCCACCTGGAGTTTGGCACCATATTCTTTCTGGTCAACCTGCCATTTTATTATCTGGCTATCCGTCGGATGGGTTGGCTGTTCTGTCTTAAGACTTTTACAGCGGTAGGTTTGGTCTCGTTCATTACCAATACTCAATCCCAATTTGTACAAATCAGCGATGTACATCCGCTTTATGGTGCTATTTTTGGCGGCTTTCTATTTGGAACCGGGTTTATCATTTTATTCCGTCACAAAGCCAGTCTTGGTGGCTTCAATATCTTGGCTTTATACCTGCAAGATAAAATTGGTTTACGAGCGGGTTGGTTCTTGATGGGCGTAGACATAACAATTATGTTAGTGTCTCTATCCGTTGTCGGTTACGTCGAACTGGCTCTATCAATACTATGTGGTGTTATATTGAACTTTATTATTGGTTTAAATCACCGTGCAGACCGTTATCAAGTTAATAAGTAACAAGGAGAATTTCAGTGCTTAATCATGTAACAGCCTATGCTGGAGACCCTATTCTGTCTCTAATGGAAAAATTTATGGCAGATGAACGTTCTGAAAAAGTGAATCTAAGTATCGGCCTGTACTACGATGAAAATGGCAAAATTCCAACGCTTCCATCTGTTGCGGCATCTCAGAAGCAGTTAGCGGAAGAAGAAAGTCAGCCTTGTATTTACCTGCCAATGGAAGGTCTGGCACCATACCGTGCAGCGGTTCAAGATTTAGTGTTTGGTGAAAATCACCCGGCATTAGAAGAAAAGCGAGTAGCAACGATTCAGTCATTAGGCGGATCTGGCGCGTTGATGATCGGCGCAGATTTCCTACACAACTATTTCCCGAATTCGAAAGTATGGGTAAGTAACCCGACTTGGGAAAACCACAATGCCATTTTTGCTGGCGCTGGGTTTGAAGTAGGTGCTTACCCTTACTTTAATCCTGAAACGAAGATGCTAGATTTTGATGGCATGGTATCAGCGTTAAAAGCTCTGCAAGAACAAAGCATCGTTTTGCTTCACCCTTGTTGTCATAACCCAACCGGTGTAGATCTCACCGACGAGCAATGGGACACAGTGATCGATGTTGTGAAAGCACAAAAACTGATCCCATTCTTTGACATGGCTTATCAAGGTTATGGTGAAGGTATTGCCCCTGATGCGTACGTTATTCGCAAAATTGCGCTAGAAAAAGAAGTAGTGAGCTTCGTAAGTAACTCATTCTCTAAAACTTTCTCACTTTATGGTGAGCGTGTTGGTGGCCTGTCTGTAGTATGTGGCAACGATGAAGAAGCGTCTCGCGTTCTTGGTCAGCTAAAAGCAACGGTTCGTCGTAACTACTCAAGCCCGGCTAAACACGGTGCAGTCGTCGTTTCGAACGTTCTGAATACGCAAGAGCTTAAGGCTCAGTGGATTGGCGAAGTTGAAGGCATGCGTAGTCGAATTCTGACTATGCGTGAAACCCTACATGAACAGCTAATCAATCTGTGTCCTGAAAAAGACTTTAGCTTCTTAGTTAAGCAAAAAGGCATGTTCAGCTACACCGGTTTCTCTCAAGAAACTGTTGAGAAGCTTCGTGAGGAACACGGTATCTATCTAATCAACAGTGGCCGTATGTGTCTTGCGGGACTAAACGAGCAGAATGTTGAACGAGTAGCGAAAGCATTCGCTGCTGTTTAATGAAGAGTTAAATTAAGCATCATTATAAAACCCTAGTGTGAGCACTAGTTTTTTTTTGTACGTGCAACGGGATCCACGCGGTATCAGCTTAGAGAAGCGACGTATTTCCTAACGGTTATTTCATTGCTCAGGATGGCTTTAATGTAGATGCGGGTTATGAGTATGATAATCAGAACTTCAAGATTGCCGACTGGGATGATATCGCTAACACGTTGGAAGAATAGTTGCCTGATGATCGAATAAAATGAACGGGAGAGAATGAGTTTCTCTTGCCGTTCTCGCATACCATTCAAACAGCAATATGCCACTACTATATAGCCAAAAAGAATAATTACTATTAGATTAAAAAGTCTAAAAATTTAGAGCCCAAAACCTTTCTCAATCAGTTGAACACCCGCTCTCCTGAGGTCCGACTTTATCGTTGTCTACTCAGCTTTTTATTGATTAATGTGTCATTAACCTTTTGCAGATAAAGGTGAATCTGAACAAGGTGTCGTCCTCGTCCGTTCCAAAGACTACTTTGACTTGATACTTCTGACAATTTCCTCTTAGTGTTCTTGCCTTGTCAGTTTTGACGCGAACCTCCTATCTCGAATGTCATATCAACACGATTAATTGCCTGTAAAGCTACGAGTTGCATATTGTTATTACTATTTGATCTGATGCATATGTTCACCGGTCACTATACTGTTACAAACAATTGATAATCTAATTGGCTCAATGTCGAGCCATTTTAGTCACCACGAAAAAACAAGGAAGAGCCACAATGAATAAGACAATGCTTTTTGTTTTAGTAAGTTCTCTGTTGAGCGCTGGCGCATGGGCTGGTCCACCAGGAGAAAATACACATGGTAGTACAACGATTTCGGTATCAGATAGTATTCTTGGTGCGGATACGTGTTTGACTCCAGCATCCGCCACCGCAAACGATTCTGATAGCGATGTTTCAGCTAATGCTTTAGCTTACGCGATGTCTGAAGCGTTGTCTTATATAGACATGAGTTATTCCGGTGGTGTGTCTCTTGACCTAACAAGGCACGGGAATAATGGTGCTGTTCATCAGGTCGAGCTAAACGCGAGTATGGGAAGTGGTACACTTTTTGCTCAAGTGGCTTCATCTAATGCAGAGGGGAATTCGGATGCTTGGTCCTATGTTAGTGCTGAAGCGCAAGCTGCTGCTGAGATGATAGCACAAGCCTATATGAGTGTATTCCAAGGCATTGATGAGCATATTGACCTCGTAGTAACAGAGATCGACGTTAAGATTGGTACCGAAGCGATTGCTTCAGCCGTTGCCGGGGTAGAAGGCTCGACGGAGAGTTCGGCGAGCGCAGAGTCTGATGCTAATGCAGATAGTGATAGTTCTGCTTCTGCAAGTGCAGTAGGGGGAGGTATCTCTTCGAGTGGCTCTTCATTTTACGTACAAGGTGCGAATATAGAGGAGTTCACAACACAAATGAGTGCTGCAAGCGGGACCGTATTTAATGTTCAAACCTCTGCTCTTGCTCAAGTATACGCTGACGCTATGGCTACATCGTTAGCCTATGCTATGGCAGAAGCATCCGCTGAAGCTCAAGCAGCGGGTCAGCTAACGTTTGAATGGGATTTACCTATTTTAGGGTCAGGTTCGTTACCTATTGTGACAGATTTTGACTCTGCGGCTAATGCCGCGCAACAAATAGCCAATGCCGCTCAATCCATCGCTTCATATGCGCAAGCTGCCGCTACCTCTTCCGCAAGCGCCTTAGGTGGTTCTTCCGTTACGATGAGTATGATGGTTCATTATGAGAATTTACCTGGAACTGAGGACCTACTGGAGATAGTGGGAAGTGGTAGCCTGGGTTTAGACTGTTCTCAAGCTTCGGCTAGCGCGAATGCAAGTGCTGAGGCTGAGACTAATTAGATATTTAGCTAAAATAAATACCAAGTCATTCAACAAATGTGTTGGGTGACTTTACTTCTTGTGTTCAACGATTTAATTAAAATCAATTTCTTCTATTAGCTGTGCACGGTAAGCCCGTGGCGTAACACCGAACCAAGTCCGGCAGGCTCTATTAAAGGTGGCTTGTTCAGAATATCCTAATAGCCCGCTAATTTGGCTTAGTTTCAGGTTCGGATCTTTCAGATACTTCCGAACAATAACTTGTCTTTCGTTCATTAAGATTTGCTCGTAAGTTGTACTCTCTTGTGCGAGTTTTCGTTGCAGGGTTCTTTTGTGCATAGAAAGGTGTGAGGCGATGGCTTCGTTGCTGCAATGGCCAGTAGGAAGAAGGCCACGAATCAGCCTTTTGACATCATCAGAAACCGAGTGTGAAGAAGGACTTGGCTGCGAATCTAAATAGTGCCTCGCCAGTTTACAGGTTTGTTCATCTTCACTAGAAAGCGGTTTGGAGAAGGCTGATTCAGGAAGGACAAATCCACACCAGTCCTGATTGAACTTAATCGGACAGCCGAACACCTTTTTATATGAGTCTTCCGCCCCCAACCTAGTGTGCATAAAGTGCGCAGAAATGGGCTTAAAGTCGTGACCACATAATAATTTAATCACCTGCATCGCATTCGCCAAGCCCAGCTCGTAGCACTGTACCGAGTAATCGATACCACGGCCTTGAACGCTGTACTCCAACCTAATCGTTCTCTCGGAGCCATCTGTTTGAATGATGTGTTTTGTTGTTAAAGCGGAACAATGCCAGTGCAGATAGTCGGAAATATTTTCAAGCGCATCTCCGACAGTGGCAGAGCTGCGAGCAATGACCGAAATGGGGCCGAGAATACCCATGCCTTGAAACTCCGCGAGTCTAAGTCCAAAGTCTGCACAATCAAGTGCTGCGACGGTATCTTCAAGTAGAGCAATCATGTTCCGAAAGATAAGAAACGAATCATCATTGCGCTTATCTTCAGAGGGTATGTGATACTTCGAGAGTTGGTCGTGTGGATTTCCGCCCAAAGATTGCGTCAGTTTGTCGTACCCGCGAAGGTTCGTTGCTCTAATTAAAATATGCACGATGTCTCCCTTGCTTATTTCGTCTATTTTATCGCCGTAACCTATCAGCGAAACATACAGAATTAACATTTTAATAACATTGTCGCGTTTTATCAAAAAATAGTCGTCATTCATCAATATTGTCATCAACCCTTTCTGAAATATTGAACAATGTTTAGTCAAAAATAACGATAAAAAGGAAAACGTTATGATCGCTGCACACTACGACACTATTATCATCGGAGCCGGACTTTCAGGGATAGGAACTGCTTGCCACCTAACGTCAGAACATCCTGATAAAACGCTTGCCATACTTGAACGTAGAGCACGCATGGGCGGTACCTGGGACTTGTTTCGTTATCCCGGTATCCGTTCTGATTCTGATATGGCGAGTTTTGGATTCGATTTTAAACCTTGGTATTCCGATAAAGTTTTGGCTGAAGGCAAAAGTATCAGGGAATACGTTGTCGAAACTGCTCAAGAGTTTGGCTTTGAAGATAAAGTGCAATATGGAATGGTTATCACCTGCGCAGACTGGTCTGATGCCAAGCAGCGTTGGACAGTGATTGCGACCGAAGAGTCGACTGGTGAAGAGAAAACATTTACTTGTGCCTTTTTAGTCAATTGTGCTGGCTACTACAATTTTGATAAAGGATATCGACCTCACTTTGAAGGGGAAGAATCGTTTAAAGGTGATATTGTTCATCCTCAGTTTTGGCCAGAGGAATTTGATTATTCAGGTAAGAAAGTCGTGGTGATTGGCAGCGGCGCGACAGCGATTACTCTCCTTCCTAGCATGGCGGTAAAAGCCGCTGGAGTGACTATGCTTCAACGCTCGCCAAGCTACATCATGTCGGTTCCAAACACGGATAAAATTTCGATACTTCTCAATCGATTCCTTCCAAAAAAATGGGTGTTTAACCTAATTAGAAAACGCAATATTTTGATGCAGCGAGGAATGTATCTGGCATGCAGGAAATGGCCAAGCAGGATGCGCAAGGTCTTGTTGTCTCATGTGCGCAAGCAACTCGGCCCTGATTTTGATATGACCCATTTAACTCCAAATTACAATCCGTGGGAGCAACGCTTGTGTGCAGCTCCGGATGGTGACTTTTTCAAAACGTTACGTTCAGGTAAAGCCGATATTGTGACTGATCATATCGATCACTTTACGGAAAAAGGCATCATGCTGAAATCAGGGCAGCACCTGGATGCTGATGTGATTGTTACTGCTACGGGATTAGACGTACAGTTAATGGGAGGAATGGAGTTCCTGTTTAATGGTGAGCCAATCAATGTTCCGGATAGAATGATTTATAAAGGGATCATGATTGAGGGGGTGCCAAATTACGGTTGGATTTTTGGCTATACGAACGCGCCATGGACGCTAAAAGCAGATATCGGTGGTCGTTATTTATGTAACTTATTCACGCATATGGATCAGAATGGGTTTACGGTTGTTCGAGCAGTGGACAATGATGGTTCTAGCACTGGTATCAGTATGCTTGATGGCTTTGCTCCGGGTTACATGGAGCGAGCAAAAGAGAGAATGCCGAGACAGGGGAAAGAGGGACCTTGGGTTGTGACCATGCATTATGGAAAAGATAAAAAAGCCCTGACTGAAGAGCCAATAGAAGATGGTGTTTTGCAGTTCTCTTCTAGAATGAATCAAGAGAAATCACTGATTCACGATTGTGAAGCGACAGCGTAACTCTGCTTGTCAGAAGCGAAGGATATAAAGATGGAACGACCTGATAATACTAGGCCACCAGTGGTGCTCATCCCCGGCATGTGGAGTACGGGAAAAACCCTATCAGAACTACAGCAGGCTTTTGAAGCACAAGGTTATGAGGTGGATGCGCTTTGCCTGCCGAATCACAAGAATATGGCCGATTTCCAGCAAGCGGATAAGAATCGGCTTGCAAAGACTTCCCTGCAAGACTATGTAGAGTTCATCGTTGCCAAAGTAAAGGCGTATGATGTTGCTCCTATTGTAGTTGGACATTCAATGGGCGGTTTGTTGGCGCAAATCGTTGCCTCAAGAGTACCAGTCTGTAAGTTAGTTCTGCTCTCATCAGCTGCTCCCGGTGGAATTAATGGCTGGAGTTGGTCGGTAATTCGCACGTTTGGGCATAACTTGCTGATATTTCCTCTGTGGCGAAAAGTCACTAAAGTTGGAGAGAACAATGTTCGATATGGTATTGCCAACTCACAAAGTGCCTCTGTTCAGAAACAGATTCTGGAGAAGCTGTCTTACGAATCGGGTATGGTAACTTTTCAGATTGGAGTTGGAGGTATGCTCAAGAGTGGTTTTTCACGAGTTGATGCCAAACGGGTTAGCTGTCCAATACTCGTGATTGGAGGCACGGCAGATCGTATTACGCCTATTAAAGTGCAACGTGCTATCGCGAAAAAGTATGGGAAACAGGCCAATCTGGTTGAATTATCAGACGTATGTCACTGGACGATCGGAGGAAGCAATTTATCTCAAGTGACTTCTGCCATTTTCAACTGGCTTGATGATCAAATAAACATGGCAGCGTGACGTCGATAGTACCTTTGACTTTGAATCGTACTTATAAAAAATGCCCTCCCAAATGCGGAGGGCATTTTATTTCATCTTAGCTAGCGAATTGGAATGTGATGTTCTTCTTCGCTGCGGCCAGCTAATTTAGGTACCACGACAGTCAAAACACCGTCGGAAAAATCAGCGCTAATTTCTTCGACATTGATGTTGTTACCGAGCGTAAAACTTCGAGACATTTTGCCACTGTAACGTTCACTGTGGACTACCTTACCTTCTTTTTCTGTCTCTTTTTTAGTTTCGATACTTGCTTCGATGGATAACACACCTTGCTGACAACTAAGTTTGATATCTTCTTTTTTCACTCCCGGCAAATCGGCAGTGACTTCAAAGGCTTGGTCTTTTTCGACGATATCTACTCGTGGAGAAAAAGTACCTTCCTCGAATCGTGTCCGCAATGCAGGAAATGAATTGTCAAAGAACCGGGAGAAATCTGCCCAGCTATCACGAGGAACCAAGCTCATAAGTACCTCCTAATTCACTCTTTCCTAACATCACTATAAGTGTAATTCGGGTGTGAAAAATTTCAGGAAAAATTACGAGTCTGTTTGATAAAAATCAAATATCCGTAGGGGGATTATTAGGTACTAAAAAATAGGCTCTACGACTTTATATCAGACTAAGTCGTGGTTTGATTTCGCGTGTTCCTTTTCGTGCGTCAACAAAGTCGCTGCTTACACAGATTTAAGCGCCCACTAAGGTTGTGATTGGGCGCTTTCGTTGATCTGCGAACCTAGTCTTTATAACGCGGGTCGATGCGGTCGAGTTTACGCAGCAGCGCGGGCCATACGATTGAACCATCGACGCCTTGTGTTTTTACCGCCTCTGTTATTGAGCTGACAATCTTAGGTTCTATATGAATGAGCTTACTTCCTCCGGATTGCGCCGCTAACTGAATTTGGCAGGTGGTTTCCAGGGCATACATGGACAAAAAGGCATCGGCCACGGTTTTGCCTACAGTTAACAAGCCGTGATTACGTAATATCAGGAAATTGGCATCTCCTAAATCTCGTTGTAAACGCGGTTGTTCATCTTCTCTAACGGCTACACCTTCATAATCATGATAAGCCAAAGAAGAGAGAACATAGGTCGATTGCTGACTTATGGGTAGAATACCTTCTTTCTGTGCACTGACTGCGACACCCGCTCGAGTATGAGTGTGGATGATACAGCCAACGTCGTGACGAACCTCATGTATGCAGCTGTGAATGATAAATCCAGCGTGATTGACTGAATGCGGGGTGTCTTGCAGTATGTTACCGTTTTGGTCGATTTTGATGAGATCAGAAGCGGTGATTTCATCAAACATCATTCCGTAAGGGTTGATAAGAAAGTGATTTTCAGCTCCCGGAATTCTCACACTGATATGGGTAAAAATTAAGTCGTCCCAGCCAAATTCAGCAACTAATCTATAGCAGGCTGCCAACTCAACTCGCAATTGCCACTCTTGTTCTGAAACTTGATTTCTAATGGATGAGTTCATAATACTTCTCTGTTATTCAGTGGTGAGTTTGTCTTGTGCTTGCTTGTAGATAGAACGAACGGGTTGTGTGAACACTTTGCGGATCATTGGCTCAAAGAACTCTAACGGTAGAGTATCTAATTGAGGATCGAACGCTGGCGCATCATATTGGCTGACAAACTCGACAGTACGCTCGTAGCAGGGATGATCGATGTAAGTTTTGTGCATATCTCGATCCATATTCAGATGATGGAAGAAATAATACCCCTGGAAAATGCCGTGATGTTTGATCATCCAGTGATTTTCATCGCTCACAAATGGCTCAAGAATCGTTGCTGCAATGTCCGGATGGTTGTAAGAACCTAGCGTATCGCCAATATCATGCAAAAGAGCGCAAACCACATATTCGTCGTCTTTGCCATCTCGATGCGCTAGCGTTGCACATTGTAAGCTGTGCGTGAGTCGATCGATTGGGAAACCACCAAAATCTCCATCAAGCAGCTCTAGGTGCTTGATAATTCGATCCGGTAACTCCGCTGCATAACCAATAAAGTTTTCAGCAATGATCTGCCAGTCTTGTGCGGTTCCATCTTCCATATGAGTGAAACTCGCTAACGTTGCGTCATGTTTCTTCATTCTTTTGTCCTACTTGTGGATTCAGGAATAATAAAAACACACTCATTGTTGTTTAAATGTTAATAGAATTACATTTGGTTAACTATTTGCGATTTGAGGGGAGGGGGGGGGAAGAGTATTAAACAGTGACCCCGAGAGCTCAATCTGACAGTCTAATTGGGATATCTCGGGGGCAGAGGATTAACTAACTTTTATTGGGTTTAATTCTCCAAGCACGTTACATGGATGAAGAACGAACCACCTTTCCAGCTATTATTGGCTTTTACCGTTACTTGCCAACTTTCACCCCAAGGAAAAGACTCGACAGCATGTACATCGTCATAGGATGAAGCTGCAGATGCTACAATTCTAAATCCACCACTTATTGGCTCTTGGCCAGATTCACACTCTAAGGTTTCAAAACGTAAGGCGTTTTTGTCTATAGTAAACTCGGAACTAATTTTTGTCGTAATTTGTGGACTAGTACCAGCATTGCTGCTTACGCATACTATACTTCCATCGTCATTAATGGCCCTGAGGAACTGTCCTTGTGGACACTCACCTTGCGGAATGGCGTTTTCCATAACCACTTTCAGGTTTTCCATCTCTCTTTGGAGCAACTCAATCAAAGCTGCATTATCTGTTATATCAGAAAGTAAACTTGCGACTTGTTCGTCCACACCTGCGATACTACCTCTGACCGTTTCAATTTCAGCCACAAGTGCATCTAGCTCTGATTTTGTTACGGCAGATGCTTTGAGAGCCTCAAGTTGCGCATTCAGTGTTTGGTACTGTTCAATAAGAGTGCTTATATCAGTGCCTTGGCTTTCTAAATCAGAAACAATTTGCGCGATTTTCTCTTTCAGCTGAGTATCAGTCTCTTCCAATTCATTGATTTTTAGGTTAATTGCAGCAACCTTACCATCTAACTCACTGATGGAACTGTATATGTCTGCAATGATCTCATCATATTTTTCTTCTAACGCTTGAATCGAATTCTCAACTTCAATGACTTGATTATTCAAAATTACAAACGGTTTTCCGTTGGGTAGCTTGTCATTTGCTGCATTGGCTACCGACGTCATCCCAAGTAACATATTAATTAATATTATTTTTTTTAATTTAGTCATGATTAAATCCATTCTAAATAAGTTGATACGAAGAGTGTCCGTTACTGTTCTTCGTCCTTGGCACTGTGTTGCTAATACCGGTTCCACTTAACTTGTTGACCGAAGTACATATTCGCCAAAATTTAGAATAGAGATCACGTTTAACGACTACAAAACGGCATGTAGGACTTTCTTGCTAGTCATTAGCACTTTCACGTTTAAAATACGTGCTTTATGAGTGAAAGTCTTTTTATAACAATCAGTTATATTTGTCTTGGTTATTTTATTAATTGTGATGCATATCACTTGTTTTAGTCGTTAAAATCTTTGAAAAATTATCGATAACACAGTGACTTAACCGGAGTGTCATCAAGTTTTTTCATTAAGCGGTAGCTGAGGGTAGCTTTTGGGGTAGATTGTGGCCCTTTTTACGTACTCTTATTTGAGAAAGAATAACGCCGGACACGACAAACATGCCACCAATAATGTGGTAGAGGTGGATCTGTTCGCCCAGCAGTGTTGATGCCAATAATACAGAAATGACTGGCAACAGGTTCATAAACATTGCGCTGGAATCGGCACCGATGAGATCTATTGCTTTTACCCACATGAGTGGCGCGAAAATCGACGCAGCAATGCCGGCGTAAGCAATTAATGGTAGCGCTTCTTGGCTTGGTAAAAGTTGCTCACTCGTCAGCCATAAAGGCACCAGCATCGCCACAGAGAAGAAACCTTGCATGTAAACCAGTGTGAGGCTGTTGAATGGCATCTTCCATCGTTTTAATAGTACACAGTAAGCAGCGTAAACTAATGCCGCGAGTAGCATTAAGCTGTCACCTTGAGTGATGTCCTGATGAAAAAAGTAGGTGATATCTCCTTGACCAAGCATAAAGGCCAACCCGAACAATGAAATCAAGCCGCCAACAATACTCAATTTAGAAATCGATTTACCAAGCAAAGGTACGCTTAAAAACACGCTGATTAGAGGTACCAACGAAGTAATCAGTGCCATATTGGAAACAGAGGTCGTTAACCCCGCGTAGTAACCCAGAGATTGGTTTAAAACCATGCCAAGCAGAGCAAGACAAGCCAGTTTTGGCAGATAAGGTCGAATTAATTGTCGTTGCTTAATCACGGCAGGAAGACAGAATGGTGTCAGGATCAGCATCGCTACGAACCAGCGATAGAAGCTCATGGCACTTGGTTCAATAGTGCTAGAGGCCATTTTGTTGACGATAGCATTTCCGCCCCAAATCATGACAGTAAAAAACGGAAGTAAATAAACCATGAGAACCCTATCGCACGCTAACGGATGATGATAGTCTGGCAGGTCTTTATAATGAAAAGTATCTCCAGAAAGACATAGCGAGCGATAGGAAGACAATTTTGAAAAAGAGTTCTCGAAACCTTCATCCATCATTATCAATCGACAGGGCACCATCAGATGTGTTTATGAATTTTGAAGCGTTCCTGTCAAATACCGAAACTCGAATTCATAGCCATCCCTGGGGACAAGTGCAATTGATCAGCGGCGGCATTTTGGAAATGGATGCAGAAGATACCCGATTTTTAGCACCACCACATTTGGCTATCTGGGTGCCAGCAGGTATTCGACATACCAGTTATAACCGCAAACCGATCGAATACTGTTCTTTAAATATTTCCCCAGACTTAACGGAACACTTCCCAACCAAAACAAGCTTGATTAAGGTTACGCCGATTATTGCTGCCATTATTGAGGACTTTCGTCAGCGTGACATCAATGTAGCGAAAAGCGATGAAGACAAGAGATTGGTGAAGGTCCTGCTTGATCAACTGGCAAAGCAAGAAGTGGAGCATCATTTCTTACCGACGACCGACAACAAATATTTGGAACCAATTCTTAAAGCGGTTGAGGAATCTCCGACAGATGAGATCAGTTTGGCTGAATGGGCCGCAAAAGTGCATACCACAGAGAGAACATTGGCGCGTCATTGCCAGAGTGAGTTGGGGATGAGCTTTACCGAATGGCGCTTGCGCGTACGGTATCTGCACTCTATGGAACTACTGCGTAAAGGGCAAACAGTAAAAGAAGTCGCACTGACACTGGGTTACAATCAGGCCAGTCCTTTTATTGCAATGTTTAAAAAATACTCCGGCATGACACCGGAGCAATACAAGAATCGCTTGTTATAGAGATGATAGTCGCGACAGAACGTAATCCAGACCGCCGACAACCGCAGCGACCTGAGCGTCGTTACACTCTTCGTCAGTGACTTTCGGGCTGTCTGGGTAGACTTCCGTCGTGGTGCCATATTGGCAGTTAGTGACGCCACCACATAGTCCAAGTTTCACCATTGGATAGTTGATCACGCCAAATTGCACAACAGATGAACCGATGATTTCGCCTTTCTCGTCCGCAGGAGCAATGTGCGTCACTTTCGCTACTGACTCAATCACCGCTTTTTGGAACTCTGGTTGCGGGTTCTCTGTGTCGCCGACGGTGTAGAAGCCGTCCGGGATCATACCTTCGATGTATTCAATACCATCACGAGCCGCAAGAGCTGGGCGGAATTCAGTTTCATCTGAGTCAGTCGTTTCGTGAAGATCAATGTGCATCAACACTTCACCCAGCGTAGCAACCAGTTTAATTAGGTTGGCTGATTCTTCTGCTGGACTGTCTGCGTAGAAAGAGCGGTTCGGATCAATCGCATTTGGATTCCAGCGGTTAATAACTTCATAACCCCATGGGCTAACACAGGGTGCAACGACGATATTGAAGTGCTCGGCGTAGCGCTCAGCTTCTGTGTCCACGAATTTTAGTGCACCATGTACACCACTGGTTTCGTAACCGTGCACACCACCAGTGACCAGAACCGTTGGCTTTGCAGAATCCCAGTTGCGGGTTTTGATGCAAAATAGTGGGAAACGCTCTTCGTCGTAAGAGAGTGCACCGTATTGCTCAACATCGAAACGGTTTCGAAGCGCGTCAATTTTGCTGACGACCTCTTTCTGGTAGCTACGTTTTACATCGCGCTGTACTAGCCAAGCTTTACGTTCTGCATCGCCCCAAGGTTGTCCCGGGGTACCAATCGGGTAAGTGTATCCGCTTTTCATCTATACTTTTTCTTTTGTGTACTCAAAGGTAAGACAAGCCTAGACGTGTCTTATCTCAACGGCAATATAAAATATCGTTCGTTACCAAAATCTTTGCCAGATCATCACTTTGCTGAGCAGATTTATGGTGCTACATTTGTTTTAACCTGAATTTAGGCGACTAATTTTATATAAAGAGATAAAGAATGGCTGGAGCAAGTTTACTTACACTGTTGGATGATATTGCCACGGTATTGGATGACATTGCGGTGATGTCAAAAGTGGCAGCGAAAAAAACGGCAGGTGTACTGGGAGATGATTTAGCGTTGAATGCCCAGCAGGTGCAAGGCGTTGCCTCTGAACGTGAAATCCCTGTGGTATGGGCTGTGGCTAAGGGGTCATTCAAAAACAAGCTGATTTTAGTGCCTTCTGCACTGATCATAAGTGCCATTATTCCTTGGTTGATCATGCCATTGCTTTTACTTGGGGGATTGTTCCTCTGTTTTGAAGGCACGGAGAAAGTGTTAGAAAAGCTCTTCCCGCACTCTCATTCAAACGAAGAAAAAGAAGAAGTGGTGGATATAGGGGAGTCGGTTGAAGAGTTTGAGAAGCGAAAGGTGAACGGTGCGATTCGAACTGATTTTATTCTATCCGCCGAGATTATTGTGATTGCGTTAGGTACGGTGTCGGAAGCCAGTTTTGTCACACAAGTCATCGTCGTCAGCCTGATAGCGATTGTGATGACCATTGGCGTTTATGGTTTAGTCGCAGGTATTGTTAAATTGGATGATTTGGGCCTTTACCTTGAGCTTCGTGCTAAGGGAGAAGGCTTCATGGCGAAAGTGGGTAGCGCACTGGTTACCTTTGCTCCAAAGCTCATGAGATTGCTGACGATAGTGGGTACGGCAGCGATGTTTTTAGTTGGTGGTGGCATCATTGTTCACAATGTCCCTGCTATTCATCACTTCGTAGAACCGATTATCATGAATTTTGGTGGTCATTCATTCGCCACCGCTGTTCTGCCAATTTTGCTTAATGGTCTTATCGGGTTTGTCGCAGGCCTGATTGTTGTTGGTGCCTGGACATTGGTGGAAAAAGTACGCGGAAAATAATCAATAACAACAAAAAAGCGTCATGACTTTCTATGAATAAACGAAGTCATGACGCTTTTTTGTTTATAGACATTGATTGAGCGAAGAGCTTATTTCACTTTCCACTCAATTTGTTCGTTAGCGCGGATAGGTACTACGATGTCTTTACCAAAAGGCATTGATTCAGGTACATCCCAAGATGCTTTTTCTAGCGTTACTGTATCTTCGTTGCGAGCAATACCGTAAAAGTCTGGACCATTGAAGCTTGCAAATGCTTCCAGATTTTCCAGTTTTCCTTCTTTGTCGAATACTTCAGCATATAGCTCAAGCGCTGCGTGTGCTGTATATGAACCTGCACAACCACAAGCAGACTCTTTAGCGCCTTTTGCGTGTGGTGCTGAATCTGTACCCAGGAAGAATTTCTTACTACCACTTGTTGCTGCTTCAATCAGCGCTAGCTGATGGGTATTGCGCTTAAGAATTGGCAAGCAGTAGAAGTGTGGCTTAATGCCACCGACAAGCATGTGGTTACGGTTGAAAAGAAGGTGATGAGCAGTGATGGTAGCGGCAACGTTATCAGAAGCATTTTTAACAAAGTTGGCAGCGTCAGCGGTGGTGATGTGTTCCAGAACGATTTTTAGATTTGGGAAATCATTGACGATTGGTGCCAGAACAGTATCCAAGAACTCTTTTTCGCGGTCAAAGATATCAACATGGTTATGCGTTACTTCACCGTGAACCAAAAGTAGCATACCTACTTCTTCCATTGCTTCAAGAACGTGGTAGATGTTCTTAGCATTGGTTACTCCAGAGTCTGAGTTAGTTGTTGCACCTGCTGGGTAAAGTTTTGCTGCAACGATTTTTCCTGTCGCTTTTGCTGTGCGAATTTCATCCGGTGTCGTGTTATCGGTAAGGTATAGCGACATTAATGGTTCAAATTGCTCACCGTGTTGTTCGTTAAGGATTCTATCGCGGTAGGCCAGAGCCATATCGGTATTGGTAACAGGTGGGACGGTGTTTGGCATGATCAGCGCACGGCCGTTGTAGCGGCTGATATCGCGAACGGTGTCTTTCAGAACTTCCCCATCGCGTAAGTGAACGTGCCAGTCGTCAGGACGAGTAATAGTCAGTGTTGTCATTAATTGCTCCCACCATTAAAAAGTTGTCTGATTGGAGCCTAAGCACTGCATTTACCGTGATAGCAAACGCTTGCGCTTAGGCGACAGGATGATAGAGGAATTGACTCCACATTTCATCCCATTTTTCACTTTTCTACGATTGTGGAAGCTCAGTGAATCATTTCATGGTTAACCAAAGAGCATGAATTGTACCCGGCAGGAAGAAGAAAAAGGTCAGAATCAAGTTGATGAAGAAGTCTTTATTTAAACCTCTTTCCATGTACACCGCGACAGGTGGAAGAAAGATACACAGTAAAATTAGAATGAGTTTTCTTGTATCCATGATAAGCCTCTAGTCAATTTATCGTTGCTGTCAAAAGAATGGCAAATTATGTGTCTAGTATCACATTCAATCACTCAGCGTTTGGTCAGCGTGTTGTTAAAAACGCAATGGTTAGATTTAGTTAAGTCAACGCCTTACATTAGTTAAGACTTCTCCTTACAATAGCGCAATAAATAAAAAGCACCGCAGGAAGAAGGTCATGTCACAACCCAACTTATCTCAAATAAATGTCTTTCCGGTTAAATCAGTCGGAGGCGTATCTCTGTCGTCTGCTTGGGTAGAAAAGCAAGGCCTGAGCTTTGATCGCCGTTTCATGATAGCCAAAGCTGATGGCTCTATGATTACAGCACGGAAATTTCCCCAAATGGTTACCGTGAAATCAGCATTGCTCGCTGATGGTGTTGTGTTTAGCTCCTTGGGTATGGAACCGCTTAAGATCCGTTATCAGGATTTCAAAATGCAGGAAACGCCAGCAACCGTTTGGAATGACACGTTCACTGCGTATACCACAACAGACGCAGCTGATGACTGGTTTACGAGTGTTTTGGGGCTGAGAGTGGAGCTGCTTTTCTGTGGTGAACAATCGAACCGTGTTCGGGATAAGTTTGGTCACAATGTGAGTTTTGCTGATGGATATCCAGTTCTGGTAATAAGTCAGGCTTCTCTTGATGAGTTAAATAAGAGAAGCTCTGAGCAGCACTCGATGGATCAGTTTCGTACCAATCTGGTTGTGGCGGACACGAAGCCGTTTGAAGAGGACTCTTGGAAACGCATTCGTATCGGTGAGGTGGAATTTGAATCACTTAAGCCTTGTGAGCGTTGTATTCTTACAACCGTTAACACGCAAAGAGGTACGTTCCGTGAGAGTAAAGAGCCGCTGAAAACGTTACAGCAGTTCCGTGCCAATGAGCGAGGCGGTGTCTTCTTCGGACAGAATCTGGTGGCGCGTAATGAAGGCATTATTCGCCAAGGCGATAAAGTCGAAGTACTTGAATACAAAGAGCCTGAGTTCTATCCGGACAACTCTCCAGCGCGAATGACGTTAACTTGTGTTGAACGTGAAGAGATCGCGCAAGATTTCGTGACGTTTTGGCTAGAGCCGAGCAAAGGTCAGCTACCTAATTATTTACCGGGTCAGCATTTGCCGATAGACGTTGAAGTGGATGGTAAAAAGATTGGCAGACGTTATACGCTCTCTTCCAGTCCTTCTCGCCTTGGACGCTATGCGATTTCAGTGAAAAGAATTTCTGGCGGACGCGTGTCTAACGCATTGCTGGATAATCTTCAGGTTGGAGACGTACTAGAAGCGGAAAACCCAGATGGAGAGTTTCATCTTAAACCGCATCATACACAACGTCTGTTATTACTTTCAGCAGGAAGTGGCGTCACACCGATGCTGTCGATGGTGCGTTATCTAGCCGATCACAATCAATTAGATGATGTTGTGTTCTACCATCAGTGCCGCACAGAAAAAGACATTCCTTGCCGAGCTGAACTGGAACAACTGAAGCGAGAGCATCCAGGGCTTGAAGTAAAATTCTGCCTGACTCAGCCTGCGATAGATTGGTTTGGATTGAAAGGCAGACTAAGCCTTTCCCACATCAAGCAGATTAAAGATGCAGAACAGCGACAGGTTTTTGTTTGCGGCCCTGATGGCTTTATGCAGAAAGCGAAGAACTTATTACTGAAAAAGGGTCTTCCAGAGGAGAGTTACCATCAGGAAGCATTTGGCGTCTCTCCTATCACTGCAAAACCAGAGAAAAGCGTAGAAATCGAGTTTAATGGTTTAAAAATTAAGGGTAATAATCAGAAGACGCTTTTAGATCAACTTGAAGATGCCGGAAAGG
Source organism: Vibrio sp. YIC-376 (assembly GCF_052353105.1). NCBI lineage: Bacteria > Pseudomonadati > Pseudomonadota > Gammaproteobacteria > Vibrionales > Vibrionaceae > Vibrio > Vibrio sp. YIC-376. Next base: position 120,473 of record NZ_JBBWFK010000003.1, on the reverse strand, counting down.
ATATCAGCAATAGTTGCCGTGCTGGCTTGTGTGGTGCTTGTAAGGTGCAATTGAAATCAGGGCAGGTTCACCATCCTGACGTGCCGACATTAAGTGCTGAAGAGCGTGCCATGGGGACAGTATTAGCGTGCTGTGCAGTCCCAGAAACCGATGTAACAGTGACTGACTAGCCAGATAGGAATCCGCTGCCTTTGCTGATGTTTATCGCTAAAAGGATCTATGGATTGAAAGCGAGTCACTTCAAGGCCCTAGGATACTAGATCCTAGGGCCTTGTTAATTAGTCGTAAATCGTAGGGATTGGCTGACGCTTATGCTGGGTTGCTTTGTAGATACCAACCAGGCGGTCACTGACTTGTTGTGAAACAGATTTGCCTTCAAGGAAGTCATCTATTTGTTCGTAAGTCAAGTTCAGCGCATCTTCGTCGGCTTTTTGCGGAGCAAGCTCTTCCAAGTCTGCTGTTGGTGTCTTTTTCACCAGCAACTCTGGTGCACCCAACGTTGCCGCTACTTCGCGTACTTGGCGTTTGCTCAAGCCGAACAGAGGCGCAAGGTCACATGCACCATCACCAAACTTAGTGTAGAAACCGGTGATGTTTTCTGCAGAGTGATCCGTACCTAGCACCAAGCCACCCACGTAACCTGCGATTTCGTATTGTGCGACCATTCGAGCTCGCGCCTTTACGTTGCCTTTAATGAAATCTAGTTTTGCTGCATCTGCCGGAAGAAGACCAGTGCCTTCCAGTGCAAAGCTAGAAGCCGCGTGCATTCCGTCTACACCTTGTTTAATGTTCACAGACACTGAATGCGTCGGCTTAATAAAAGAGAGGGCAAGTTGTGCTTCATCCTCATCTTTTTGCTCACCGTAAGGCAGGCGAACAGCAATGAATTGGTAGTCATTACTACCGTGCTGGTCATTTAGTTGCTCCACCGCAAGCTGGGCAAGGCGACCACACGTGGTTGAGTCAACACCACCACTGATGCCTAGCACGAGTGACTTACAACCTGCTTCTTGTAGCTTACGCTTTATAAAAGCAACACGGCGTTCAATTTCGAAATGCGGGTCAATAGAAGGTAGTACACGCATTTCATCACGGATGGATTGTTCCATTTAGGGTTCCTTTTCCTGCAAGTATGTCAGACACAAAAAAGAGTTGGTTATTAACTCATATCTCAACGAAAGGTCAGTAGAACGCACACAAACGGTGACAATCTATCCAGTTGAGGTTCACAAACAACGCTTTAGTGTCAAAAAGCTTTAAAGATTAGTAGTATCATACCTAAATCATCAGATTAGAAAACTCTCTTCAACCAGGTAATCACCGGATATGAAAAAAATCGCCATTTTTGGTAGCGCATTTAATCCACCCAGCTTAGGTCACAAAAGTGTTATCGAGTCTCTGAGCCACTTCGATCTTGTGCTACTTGAACCCAGCATTGCACATGCATGGGGCAAGGAAATGTTGGATTACCCAACCCGGTGCAAGTTGGTGGATGCATTTATCAAAGATATCGGGCTTTCTAATGTTCAACGCTCGGACGTTGAGCAAGCTTTATACCAACCAGGACAAAATGTGACGACTTATGCGTTATTAGACAAAATTCAAGAAATTCATCCGACAGACGATATAACTTTTGTCATTGGTCCTGACAATTTCTTCAAATTTGCTAAATTTTATAGAGCGCAAGAAATTACCGAGCGCTGGGCCGTTATGGCGTGTCCTGAAAAAATAAAAATTAGAAGTACAGACATTCGTAATGCGTTGTTGGAAGGGAAAGACATCAGCGCTTTTACAACAAAGACAGTCAGTGAATTATTGCTCAACGAAGGCTTATATCGAGAAACTTTATCTGGTAACTGAGAGGTTAACATTTCATGGTCAGAGTCGCTGTATTTAGTGCATGCGCGCTGCTTGTGTTATCGCAAGCCAGTGAAGCATGTAACTATTTTTCTGATCGTTCTGTCGTATTTGCTGATAACACCATGCCTGTTTGTGAAGAGATGTTTGACAGCTTTGGTGTGCTGAGTACCGATACTTTGAATTGGCATATTTCCGAAGTCGTATTGGATGGACCTACGGAAAATTATTGGGAAGAGTGGGCATTCAAGCCGCATGACACGCCGATCCTCACTCAAAATCTAGAAAAGAACTACTTCGGATTGGGCATCTGGATGCCAGACGAGCTCGTAAAAGAAGAAAGTGAGATGACCACTGAAGAGTGGATACGTAACCATGGATTGATGTTTAGTATTGGCTTTGGAGACAAAGGTGATGGTCAACCAAGGATGCGTCTGGATTATCGTTGGCATGAATATTACGATGCCGACTGGATGATGCAAATTGAAGTGCCATTCTGAAATTAAAAAAAGCGCACCTCTGATGATATACGCTTTTTTCGTCTACTTATCTTTATAAAGCGTCGCCAAAGACTAAGAAACAGAGTTGTTCATATTCTTCGCTATTTCCCGCGAAAAGCTCCTCGACAATATCCGTATCCTTTTTCCCAGACAGCTTCATTTTTCTCGCTTCACGAAGCGTCAACACTAAACACAGCTCTCTTGAAATACTTACTTCGCATTCTGGCTTCCACAGATTGATCGCCTTGCTTAATGCTGAGCTGGAGAGTGTAGGACGTACTGTTAGTACTTCGTGCTTAACGACAGCTAGTAAATCCAGTTGAATATCCGAACGTGTTTCTGCTGATGGCAACTTGTACATCAAGGCATTCAGAAGAGCTGAGGGTTTGACAAATCCTGCTTGATGAGAAAAGTTGTCACTCAAACGAACAGAAAAATCACAACGATGCACGCGAGTATTCGGTAAAAAGGTGAGGGAGCTCAAACATCCCTGAGGAATCCAAAAATATTGACCCGGTTCAATGGCATACTCCTGCTTACCCAATTTAATGATCGCTAACCCTTCAACCACAGATAGTAGGCTGTGTTTCAGCGCTTTTTTGCGCGCAGCAACATTAAGAAAAGGGTAATTAGCGTCGTGAAATTCAATTGCGTAGTTCATTATTATTACCAATATTTTTGGGGCGCTAAGCGTAACGCTAAACCTATAGGATTCCAACCGGTTGAAAGAAATTTTTAGCTAAGCAAAATATAGCTTAACTGGTATGACCATGTTAAAAGTATGGGTTGAAATGCTGCGATGCAGCAAAACTATGCGTAAAATGTGCCAGCTTTTTTAGATATGTAATGAACAATGACTGCCAATACAGACCCTTATATTGAAATTCGTCCTTATAATGACGAAGAAATTCCAGCCGCGCTGGATCGTCTTATCCAAGATGATGAATTTATCACTGCGATTCTTGACCACCGTTTTGCGAACAAAGCCGGGTGGTTCAAAACGTTAATGAGCCCAATCGTTCGCATCTACCTGAAAGCGAAATGGACCAAACTTAACTCTGTAGAAGCGATTCAGGGTGAAGTGAAGAAATATCTTGAAGATATGCTGAAAAAGACAACGGATGGCGTCACTTTCTCTGGCTTGGATAAGCTGGATGAGAACACCTCTTACTTGTTCGTATCTAATCACCGCGATATCGCAATGGACCCTGCATTGGTTAACTATGGTTTGCACGAAAGTGACCACCGCACCGTGCGCATTGCCATTGGTGACAATTTGCTTAAGAAGTCATGTACGACAGAACTTATGCGCTTAAACAAGAGCTTTATCGTTAAGCGTTCAGCGAAAGCACCGCGTGAAATGATGAAAGCGCTGGGACAACTGTCCAGCTACATCAAACACTCGCTAGATACCGGCAACTCTATTTGGATTGCACAGAAGGAAGGCCGAGCAAAAGACGGTAATGACTTTACCGATCCTGCGATTCTGAAAATGTTTCATGTAGAAGGCCGTAAGCAAAAAATCAGCTTTGGCGAGTACACTCGTTCATTGAAGATTGTGCCCGTTTCTATCTCTTACGAGAACGATCCTTGCGATATTGCGAAAGCCAAAGAGTTATTTGCGAAAGCGGAAAGCGGTCGTTATGAGAAAGGTGAATTTGAAGACATAGAAAGCATCATTCAAGGTATCGTTGGCTACAAAGGACGAATCCACGTTGCTTTCGGTGATGTGATTGAAGAAGAGTTTGAAACGCCAGAATCTCTGGCTGGGGAAATCGATCGTCAAATTCACAATAACTATAGACTCTACCCGATAAACTTATTGGCGGCAGGTCGTGAAGATGAAGGTATTTCTGACGAAGTGAAACGCCACTTGGCTGATAAGTTAGAGCAACTGCCTGAAGGTGCGCGTCCATTCCTTGTAGCGAGTTATGCGAACCCGGTTAACAACCAAGAGTAATACGTATTTTGGCTATTAAGCCATTTCGCTAATCGATAGGTATCACTGATTCAAAACGCCTCGGGCTCTGTCCCGAGGTTTTTATCTCTTTTTAAGGTGCGACAGCCCCACCTAAGGTCAAATTGCTTGGCCATTTAGTGATCTGATTTCCTCCTAAGAAGATATTTCCTTTTACGGTCATGGTATCGGGAAACTCCTTGAGCGCAGACCCGCCAACATAAAGATTTCCATCCACTACCAATCCTTCAGGAAGTGCGACTAATGGAGTACGGATAACGCTTAAGTCACCACTAACGCGCAGTTTGGCTGGTAGTGCTTTTAGCGGAGTGTCGGTAAGGTTTAAATAGCCACCGAGTTTTACACCTTTCGGCCAACTTTCGATTTGGCTGCCTAGTAGGTTTGCGTAGCCTTTTATCTTGGTTCCGGGTGCGACAACCTTTAGTGCGCTGTTCATCGCTTCTAAACTACCACCGACATCAAGCCCATTGGGCAACTTAGTGATTGGAGTTTGGGAGATGTTCAAGTTTCCCTTAATTGTTAAACCAGATGGTAACTGGGAGTAGGGCTTGTTACGAAGGTCAAGGTTGCCATAGTTATCCATATGGCCGAGTTTGGAATAGTAATCCAGTTCATATGCGATGGAAGGTGTGCTTAATACTACTAACGAAAAAAGCAGAGAAATAATACGCATAGCCATTAATTTACCCAAGAGAACCTGCGAAAAGCATATCTCAAAGAGTCAAAGCGGGCTAGACCTTAGCTCGTTAGGCGATGAGTCGCTTCAAAAAACAGGTTACAGCAAGTGTTTCAGTAACTTAATGACATAGCGAGAATATGAGACTCTGCCAAGAATTTGAAAAGCGTCCCTGTTAGTATCACTAATGCATAGGGGGGAGATATTCATGAAGCTAAAAAGCGTTTCTACTATTACTGTTTGTGCCACTATGGCGTTATTGTCAGGACAAGTTTTCTCGAAGTCATATAGCACGGCAGAAAGCAAAGCTTTAGTAGTGGCGGATGGAAAACTAGGGCAACGACTTTGCTACTACGAGGATAAGGCGTATACAGTAGGTGCGGTCATTAAGGTCGATGATGTATTGATTGAATGCGCTGCTGAAAATGATTTTGAAATGAACGGCTCACTCAAGTGGGTGGTTTTAAATAAAAAATAAAAAGCGAGCTGAATGCTCGCTTTTTATTGAATTAACGCGCTAATGTGCGAGTTTTTAATTCAAAGATAAGTTTTTCTGCACTTACTTCAAACTGGAATCGAGCCGAAACTTCTTTAGACTCTTCGGTGATTTCAGTGACATTATATTCAACGTTAGCGCAAACTGATTTAGCCAACTCAATGTATGCCGCTAATTCAGATTCTAATGCAGCTTTAGAATCTGCGAAAATCGTTACGTCAGCAACTTCGTCGCCTTCTCTGATGACAAAGCCAATTTCGCCCGCACAGCCACACGCTTCACAGACTTGGTTTCCTTCTAATTCGACACTCATAACGAATCCTCTTGTAAAAACTAAGGGTATTTTAGCAGGTATTTGATCTCTATCTACTGAAATGAATGATTTTGCATAAAAAAGCACTTAGCGATAGATTGTTTCTTATTGAATTATGAGGAGGGAACCCCAACCAGACATGCACTTAATGTGATATGTATCAATATTTAAGAGTAATTACCCTAATTAAGAATGCGATTTGTGTTTGGTCAGTTGAACTAGAGAACGATTTATAAGAGTATTTGTGACATGAATAATTCTACATGATTATCATTCTTAACTTCCCGCAAGCTTTGATAGACGGTTTGGTGCAACGTGCTGATGCTATTCACTTTTCGTCCTCTGAAAAATGGTATGTTTTGGCAAAACGGCTATGATAAGTGGGTTATTGCGAAGCATCTTTCCGCTCTAATTGGCGATCTGGGCTTAGGTTGGGAAGTGCTACATGTAAGATTGAGGAAGATTTCATTCTCGCCTCGTTCGGTTGTGAGTTAGATGGATTTAAAAGAGAAGAGCTTAAAATATGCCAAAGCGTAGTAAAGAAGATACCGAAATTACTATCCAAAAGATTATGGATGCCGTGGTTGATCAGCTGCTTAGACTTGGTTATGACAAAATGTCATACACTACGTTGAGCCAGCAGACTGGTGTATCACGTACGGGTATCAGTCATCACTTCCCTAAAAAAACGGATTTTACTGCAGCACTTGATGCACGTATCTTCAAAATGTTTGTCGACCATCTGAAATTCGATAAAGGTTTAGATGCCTTTTCTGAAAGTTGGATGAAAGCGCTAGAAGACACTGAATTCTTAGCCATTTTAAAACTTCTTTTCCATCATATTGTGACGACCGAAAATGCTCATGAGTTTGCAGCTAATGGTATTGATCGTCTGTATAAGATGGTAGATAGCCAATTCGGTGCTGGTGGTGATAAAGAGCTCGAATGGTTAATTGGTCGCTCGCTGATTCAAATGAGCAAGTAACTGATAGAAATACAGAAAAGCCCCGCTATACGAGCGGGGACTTTGTTTTTCGTAACAGAACAAAGTGATACTTGCTGCAAGTGCTTCTTGTTAAGCCGCAGAATGCACTTGAGGAAAGTCTAAACTCGGGTGTTTGGTAACGATAGAGCGATATCCATACACTTGCTCTATACGTTCTGTTGTAAGCGCATCCCAAGGGCTGGCATCACAAACCAATGTTCCGTTGTGCAGGATAACCAGTCGGTCGGCGTATTGGGCGGCTAAGTTCAGATCATGTAATACGATCACAACCGCTGCATTATTCGCTTTAGCTGCCTCGCGGGCTATTCTCAGCGTATTATGCTGGTGGGCAAGATCTAATGCTGAAGTAGGTTCGTCCAACATCAAAATTTTCTTGTCGCCGGACTGGTGTAATTGGGTCAACACTCGAGCAAGGTGCAAACGCTGTTTCTCACCTCCGGATAGTGCTGGGTATAACCTGTCTGCCAGATGCAGCACATCGGTCTGTTCCATGTAATGTAGCGCTAACTCACAGGTTTCTTTGTTAGATAACGAAAGCGGAATCGCACCAAGTTCCACTACTTCACGGGCAAGAAACGGAAAAGTTAACGTACTGTGTTGAGGCAGCATAGCCAGATGCTTGGCGCGTTGCTCCGGTTGCCACTGTTCTTTGCTGGTCTCGAAGTACGTGATGTCGTTAGTCGAAGGTATTTCGCCGCAAAGTAGCTTCAGTAGTGTACTTTTACCTGCGCCGTTTGGTCCTAATAATGCGGTGACCTCACCTGCTCGAATGTCGATACTGATGTCATCAAGCACAATGCGATTGCCGTACTTCATCGAAATATGTCGGCCTGACAAGACAACCTGCTTCATTACAGTATCTTCCCTTTTTGTTGAAACAAAAGATAAATAAAGAACGGTGCGCCCAGTAAAGCCGTTACTATTCCCACTGGTAACTCCGCTGGAGCTGCCAGCCTTCGGGCTAACATGTCTGCGCTAGTCAGAAGTAATGCGCCGAGCAATGCAGAAATAGGCAACAAATTACGGTGATCCGGTCCTGAAAGCATCCGACCAAGATGAGGAATCACAAGGCCAATAAAACCTATTGCGCCGCAGATACTCACAGTCACACCAACGCCCACTGCAGAGAGCAAAATCAACTGTCGTTTTAACTTCTGAACTGGAATACCAAGGTGTCTTGCTTCAGATTCACCCAGCAATAGTGCGTTTAACGCCATCGCCTTTTTATGAAAGAAAAAGATGAGTACCGCCAGAGTAATGGCCGCTAGTCCAATACCAGACCAGTTTGCACCAGCTAGCGATCCCATCGACCATAGTGTCAAATCACGTAGCATTTGATCATCGGCGATGAAATTCATATAACCAATTGCAGCCCCTGAGATTGCACTAATCGCAACACCAGCAAGCAGCATAATGGTGACCGACGTACCGAATTTACCAGTACCAAGCTTATATACGAGGATGGTGGTCAAAGCACCGCCAAGAAAAGCAAATAACGGCAGAGCAGCCAAATTCATTAACTGCGGATTGTTCTGACTAAAATCAGCAAAAACTACAATAGCAAATGCGCCACCTAAAGCGGCACCAGCTGAGACACCAATGATTCCAGGCTCTGCCAGTGGATTTCGAAATAACCCCTGCATGACGACGCCACAAATCGCCAAAATAGCACCAATGAACATGCACAAGATGGTTCTCGGTAGACGAATTTCATTGATGACGACTTGGATGTGGGGAGCTAGTTCTGAATGGTGCCCCGTCAAGCCCCGCAGACTTTCTGCGAAGCTGATGTTCATCGGACCGACGGTAATGGAGGTCATTGCTATAATTGCTAAAAAACCAGACAGTCCGAGTAGGGTAGTTGATAGGGGAATACGTCTTAACAGCATGGAATTTCTCTATGGGTAAAGCAGTCTATTTAGGCGTTTTGCTTCAGAAAGGCTTTTTAGACCCAATCCGCCCACTAAGGCGTGCCCGTCAATCGTTATTATGTTTTTGTTCATACCTGCCGGTGTTGCTGCGAGTAGTGGCATCGCTTTTAAGATAGCGTCAGCGCCACCCATGTTTTCGTAACTTCGGCCACTTACCAAAATGACGTCAGGTTGCATTTCAACTATCGCTTCTGTTGATAACGGTTTGTAAGAGGAAAGCTTTTCTGCCACTGGGTTTTTCCCACCTGCCAGCTTGATGATGGCATCAGGAGTTGTATCTAACCCCGCCACGTTGGCTGGGCGACCTTCAAGAATCAGCAGAAACAACACCTTCTTTTTGTCTTTATTTGCTGGCTGATTACTTTCTAATAACGCCATTTGTTCTGAGACTTCTTTTTTAAGAGCAGCAGCTTGTGATTTGCGTTTCATGATGCCGGCTACTTCTTCGATACGTTGATAGAGGCCTTCGATGGTGGGTTCCGTATTGACGACTTCTACCTCAATTCCTGCTGATTTTAACTGATTTAACGTTGTCTCTGGCCCCATTTCATCTGAACCGATCAGTGTGGTCGGGTTTAGTGAGAGTAATCCTTCTGCCGAAAGTTGGCGGTGGTAACCAACGGTTGGAAGAGTCATACCGTGAGGTAAATCGCTGGTTACATCAACGGCAACCAGACTCTCTTTTGCATCTAATGCTATCAATAACTCAGTAACGGCACTTCCTGCGCTAACAATGTGTTTTGAAGGGGCTTCATTGGCAAAGAGGTTCGAACTTGCTAATAGCGTTACAGCAGCAGTAAGTACAGTTCGAGTTGGTGACAAAGTTTTCTTCATTAAAATAATCTCTATCTTATGTTTTTGTTATCGCGACTCTTCAGTAATGAGCTGGGTCGCGTGAATTCCGTTTTCCTGTAAAAAGCCGAGAAGCTGAACGAGTGACTGAATGTCCGCAGTCTTTTCAGCACCAATTACGATAGGTTTGTCGGTTGATTTGCTCTCTTCGAGTAATGCGAGCGTAAAGTTATTCCAATCAATATAGGTTTGGCTGTTGATAGCCCAATACGGCGCTTCCTTGAGGATATTGACCGTGATGGACTGTTGGTCGATATTCGACACGGCTTGTGAATCAGAGCTTGGTAAATTGACATCCAGCGAATCAAGCTTGACTGCTGTGGTCAGCATGAGAAACACCATTACGATAAAAATGATGTCTAACAATGGCGTTAGGTCTGGGGTAAGGCCGTGATGACGACTGTCTTGATTAGCTTTTATCATGGCGTGCTCACCTCAATTGAGCGCGATGCTATAGAGGTTACTTTGGCGTTGTCCGCAGAGACATGTTGCAGAGAAATGCCTTCCAGCCACAAGTTAACGTAGTTCAGTGTATGTTCGAGTTTTGCGATGACTCTGTCCGCCCATAAGCCTATAAGCTGAGCACCTGAAATGGCCGGAAGTGCAATAATCAAACCTGCAGCAGTAGTACGCATGGCTAAACCAAGTCCATCTGCCAGATCATTCGGGGTAATGTTTCCTGTGGATATAGCAATGCTGTTGAACATATCGATGAGACCTAAAACGGTGCCCAGCAAGCCAATCAATGGGCTGATCACGCCAATGAGCGTAAGTAGACGAAGCCCTGAATGTAGTTGATGACGCTTTTCTTGCAGCCAAATATTCGCGGCGTCTTCACGCAGAGATTTAGAAAAAGAGTGGTGTGCCAACAGCATAGAGACACCACGGTATAAAAGCGGACGCTTGTCAGAGAGTTTTTCTGCAAGAGCTTTGATCTCTTTGCGATTGGTTGGTTCAAGGCCAGTTAATTGTTGTCGAATTGCTGCTTTACCGACCCCAAAGCTAATAAATATCTGGAATAGTCTTTCGGCGATGATCATTACTGTCAGGGTAGAGCAAGTGATCAAAGGCCATGTCATAAGACCAAATTGAGATTGTAATTGTTGTAACTGTTCCATTATCCATCCAACTTAAAACGAACTGGGATTTGTACTCGGTGGGCGACTTTTAGACCGCCAGAAATATGTGGTGAAAATTGCCATTGTTTGATGGCACTAAGTGCTGAGTTATCAAGCATGTCAGCACCAGAAGATTCTATAAGTACTTGTTTTAGCTGATTGCCATTTTCATCTAACCAAATTTCATAAACTGCCACGCCTTCGATTCCTCGTGTTCGAGCTGAGCGGGGGTAGCGTGGTTGGATTGGCTGTGAGACAAATGTCGGCTTTTCTAGCAACACTGGCTGAGAACTCACGCCTTTTGATTGTTCTGTCGGTGATGATTTGGGTTGAGAATCCTCTTTCTTGGTTAATTTCTCTTTTTCTTTGGTCGGTTTGGGTTCTTTATTTACAACCGCCTCTGGTTGCTGAGTCGCGTTAGTTTTTTTGATCGGTTCCGGCTTGCTTTCAGTGGGTTTTTTCTTGAGCGCATCCTTTTTAACGATTGGTTTTTCAACCGCCTTTTTTACTGGTTCAGGCACTGGTTTCGACTCGAACTGCTTTTTAATTTCTGGCTCTGACTGTTGAACTATCTCTTTGGCGGCGGGCTCTGCTGAAAGTAACTTTGGTGCTGCCACGAGGTTCAGAGTTACTGAACTTGCTTTATTTCCTGCTGGCATCGCGAACACTTTCGTCTCTTGAGAGACAAAAAGAAGTACGGCATGAATGACGAGTGAAGCGCCTCCTGCTATTACATATCTTTGTAGGTCCACGGGTAAATCTCAGCATGATTGTGAAAATGTGAGCAGATTATTAACCATGTTACAAATAAGATCAATTATCAATTGCATTATCATTTGATGTGGAATTATCATCCTTGCAGTTTTTTGGATAACGTCTATTCGTTGTTTTGTAGGTGGGAAGTGAGATTAAATGATTGTCGATATTTATAAGTTGACGAATCAGACATCGACCTCGGATATGAAGGACACAATGCAAAAAGTATCCAATAATTAAAAAGGTAAAATAATGGAATCCATTAAGAAACAGGTTGAATCTCTGATAGAACAAGAACCTCAACTACTACCGTTAGCAATAGCGGAAAAGTTGGGTGTATCAGAGTTTGAAGTGGTCGCTGCTCTTCCACAGAACATGGTGGCGATTGCACCGGGTGAACACGCTCAAACCATTCTGGAATACCTGGCTGGTTTTGGCCCTGTAACGACTATTGTTCATTCGTTCGGTTCTATCTTTGAGGTAAAAGCGCCATTTCCGAAAGGAAAAGTTGCTCGAGGCTATTACAACCTAATGGGTAGAGAGGGTGAGCTGCATGGACACTTGAAGCTTGAGAACATCAAGCATGTCGCGTTAGTCAGCAAGCCATTTATGGGACGGGAAAGCCACTATTTTGGTTTCTTCTCAGAATGCGGCAGCAATATCTTCAAGGTGTACTTGGGTCGTAATAAGCAGCGTGAGCTTATCGAAGAGCAAGTTGCCGCTTTTCGAGCAATGCAAGCTGAGCTTAACAAGTAATGTGAATACACCTTTGTAAGTCTCCATCTTTAAGGTGAACTCCCTTAAAAGTGGTGGTTTAGCGAAACATAACCGATTTTAAGTCGGGATAAGAATATAAAGAAGTCAGGAATAAAAAATGGATCAACAGGTTAAACAAGAACGTCTTCAAGGTCGTCTGGAACCAGAAATCAAAGAGTTTCGTCAGGGGCGTCGAACACTGCAGCTTGCGACGGTCGATGGTGCAGGCAGACCTAATGTGAGTTACGCTCCTTTTGTACAAAACCAGGAAGGTTACTTTGTCCTTATCTCACAGATAGCGCGTCACGCGCGTAATCTTTTAGAAAACCCAAATGTGTCGCTGATGATGATTGAAGATGAAGATACGTCTAAACAGCTATTCGCGCGTAAGCGTCTGACATTTGATGCGGTTGCGACGGTTGTTGAACGCGACACACAGCTATGGGAACAAGTTGTTACTCAGATGAAAGATCGTTTCGGTGAGATCATTGACGGCTTGAGCCAACTAGAAGATTTTGTCCTGTTTAATCTAAAAGCGGAACAAGGTCTTTTCGTCAAAGGGTTTGGACAGGCATACCAAGTTTCTGGGGATGATCTTGTTGATTTTGTTCACCTTCAGGAAGGTCACAAAAAAATCGAAAGCGCTTAAAGATACGTTTATAACGTTCTACGCTAATTTATTAATAAATCTGGGAGTTCAGTTATACTGGCTCCCTTTTTTCATATTGGAAAAACAGCATGAAGCCAGTAAGCAAGGAACTGAGCGAGATTTGTTACCCCTTTATCTACGAAGATAGCCCTGTATGTGATTTCGAGATCACCGCCGACGAGCTCTGTAGTCGAATAGGCTTGGTATTAGCTCTGGAGTTGGATGAGTTCAGCCGCGATATTCTTACCCGAATGCAGCCTAACGTTTATCACTTAAATGGCTCGGTTCGAGGTAAGTTAGCGATCTCTGAGTCAGAGGTGGAGGAACTGAAAGCGGATTATGAAGCTATAAAAGCTCGGATTGATGGAGGCTTTAAAGGTTTCGTTCTGCCTGGTGGCCCGGTATCGAGTCAACTGCATTTATGTCGTTGTCTGGCTAAGAAAACAGTACGAGCTCTGGTCCTTGTCGAGCACTCAGGCAAAAAGCAGCCAGATTCAATACTCTTTCGCTATGCTAACTTGTTGGCTAATACGCTCTATAGCTTGGCATCTTACATCAATCATATTAATGACGTTAAAGAGACAGAATTTGTCTCACGCAGCTATAAGATGCCCGGTAATCAGTAATCTTCAGGCTTAATGATTATTATGAAGCCATCGCTTTTGCTTCAAGCTCTTTTGCACCACGCAGCATGGCTTCAATTAACTCGCCAGCATTGAACTTTTCAAGAGCTTCATGAGCACCGACTTGGTGTGCTCGGTCGAGACAGATTTCACTTGAAAGAGAAGTGTGCAGAATTCGGTAAGATTGGTTTAGCGCGGAATCGTTTTGTACTTCAAATGCCAATTCATAACCGTCTAGACCGGGCATTTCAATATCACTCACCAATAGATCAACAGGGCGATGTTCTTCCGCTTCCTTTTTCATCAATTGCAATGCGTCAGAGCCATTTTTACAAATTTGGTAAGGAATGTTAATGCTATCTAACGCATCGCTAAGCTGTTTACGAGCAATCGATGAGTCATCGACCAACAAAATGCTCAACGCTTTGAGACGCTCACGCTCCAGATCGGTAAGCATTGGAATTTTTGAGTTCTCATACTGCGGGTAGATCTTTGATAGCAGCAATTCTACATCCAGCATTTGAACCATCTTATCTTCATAGCGGAAAATGCCAGTTACGAAAATGTTTTTACCAGCGCTCACTGGTGGTGATTCTATGGTTTTCCAGTCGCAGTCAATGATCTTTTCAATACTGCGCACCATAAAGGCAACAACGGTTCGTAAGCAGTCCGTCACGATCAGATAACAGTTCTGATACTCTTCTTTGCTAATTGGACGGAATCCCACGGCGGCGGACATATCAATAACTGGTACGGTTAAATCACGAATTGTAACGGTGCCAATGACATGATGATGCGAGTAAGGGATCTTGGTTGTTGGCATATAAGGAACTATTTCACGGACTTTCAGTGTACCTATCGCGAAGTGTTGTTGCAGGGTGAGTTTAAATACCAACATGCCCTGAGATTGATTCGCTTTACTAACGACTTTTGCCATGAAATAACCTTATGAATATCACTTGTTTGCGTCTAATCTAATCGTATAAACCGATGGCTTCAACTGACTTAGACTTAAAAGTGAACTTTTTAGACAATCTATTTATTTTTAGGGAGTTAGGATGCTTATGGTTGCTTAAACCTTGCACTATTTTCGTAAGGGTACAGTGTAAACAGGTTCTCCTGCCATAAGCGTGTCGAGAGAAATGTTTGGCGTCCTAGGACGTATTCGGTACACTTGCGCCACCAGAATAGTGAGAGATAGACAAATGGCAAATACAGCAGCCGCATTACACATTCTTGTGAAACATAAAGAGCAAGCAGAAGATATCATCGAGCAACTTAAAAAAGGGGCTAAGTTTCAGACACTGGCAAAGAAATACTCTACTTGTCCGTCTGGCAAACGTGGCGGTGACCTTGGCGAGTTTCGTCGTGGTCAGATGGTGCCACAGTTCGACAAAGTTTGTTTTTCAGGTGAAGTTCTGACCCCGCACTTAGTTAAGACGAAATTTGGCTGGCATGTGGTAAAAGTTCTTTACCGAACGTAGAAACGATTCTGTTTAAGGCACTATAAGCAACGACTTTAGTGCCTTAATCATATATTCACGGCCTCAAAACATGATCTAAATTATCTACTAGGGCTAGCGGACTTACTTAATCTCTTGTTGAACCACTCTGTTTAAGCTTCAACAATCCTCTGTCTCTCTCCCCCAATCTCTTTAATAAAAGGTCACTATTTCGACTGGCTCTACATACGTTTGAACTACACTTTATGAGGTTCAAAATACTAGCCATTGAGTTGTTACTGAAAGACTCAATTAGAATTTGAGTACCAAAAAACAGAGAAGGAGATAGATTGTATGGCAACTTATAAAGTTGGCTACTTCGTCGGTAGCTTATCTTCCAACTCAATCAACCGATTACTCGCAAAAGCGTTGTCTCGCCTTGCACCGCCTGAGCTTGAGTTGATTGAAATTCCCATAAAAGATTTGCCTCTATACAGCCCTGATTATGATGAAGATTTCCCTCCAGTTGCACGCGCATTTAAGCAGGCGATAGCCGAAATGGATGGCATACTCTTTGTGACTCCGGAGTATAACCGTTCAATACCGGGCGGGCTGAAAAATGCCATCGACTGGGCGAGTCGTCCGTGGGGACAGAACTCGTTTACCGCTAAACCGTCAGGCGTGATCGGAACGTCACCGGGTTCTATCGGAACCGCTTTGGCGCAGCAAAGCCTACGTGGCGTGTTATGTTTCTGTAACTCCCCACTGATGAATACCGTTGAGGCGTATGTACAGTTTAAACCGGGACTCATAACTGAAGATGGCTTAGTCACCGACGAGGGTACTGCCCAGTTCTTAAGCAACTACATGACTGAGTTACACGCTTTTATTGTGCGAGTGCTCACTGTACTGCCACGTACCCCACCAAAAGCAGAATAAGTACATTTTCAGTGGCAGCTCTAGATATGAATGAGCTGCCATTTTTCATTTGGAAAAGTTATTTAGGATTTACATGGGGGTTAAAATAATCTTGCCGTGTAAAGTCGAAGATTTAGCTTCAATAATATCGATAGCAGTGTGAACTGCATCTAATGGAAGATATCGGTCTACATCTAGCTGTATTTTATTGCGGATGAAGTGGTTCAACATAATAGTAAATTTTTCGCGCCGAACATCCTTACCAACCTTGTTTTCCCAGTAACGTAAGAAAAAAGTGCTGAAGTCGATATTGTAAGTTTTCGCGTATTCGAAAAAGCGAGGCTCATATAATTCCATTGAAAGAGTGCCATAGTTGATAAATCGCGCGTTATCACCAAGGACTTGGATGAGCGTTGTGCCAGCTTTTCCACCTATAGCATCAAATGCGACATTAGGTTTAGGTAATCCAAGATTATGAATTTGATAGATTAAATCATCTTTTGCATTTAACACTTGGATTGAATCATACCGATAATTTTCAGGTTGTGATGTGACGACAAGAAGTGTGTATCCAAGTGATAAAGATAGCTGGGCAAATATTTTACCAATGGCTGAATTGCCAGCATTGATGATGAGAACGTCATCGTTCGTCAACTTTGTTATCTCGGTGGTCATAACCCAAGCCGTTAACGAATTAATATACAATTGACAAGCGTAACCATTTTCTAAGGTATCAGGAATATGGAAAAGGTTATCAGGTGATACATCAATGTACTTCTGCCATGTACCTTTTGTTGCAACGACGACTTTTTGTCCCACGGAAAAATCATCGTGATTGGACTCTATAACTTGTCCAACAGCCTCAAATCCGGGGATTCTGGGAGGCTTATGACTATGACGATACTGACCAATTCCATGAATAGACAATAGATCGCTTGGATTAATATTGGTTGCTGCAATTTGGACACGGATTTTGTCGTTTTCAAGCGAGTCTAAAGGTACATTTTCTAACATCAATGTCTCTTTCGGATTTCCGAAATAAAGTTGCTTGACTCGTGTGTTTATCATGGTCATCTCAAAGCTACTTGATTGTGTAAATACAGCAGAATACCTAGGTGACCTGCTCTAGGCTGGCATTGTTAACCATAGATAATCTGAATGTCCACAGTCTTCTCAAAAGGGTTAGATGCTTTTACTGCATTGGACTATGGTTATAACTCCACTAAAAAGGAGTTCAGCTATGTCATATGTCGATGGCTTTGTTGCTGCTGTACCAACAGTAAACAAAGAAAAATATATTGAACACGCAGAAATAGCAGCGGGAATGTTCATAGAATTCGGGGCATTAAAGGTAGTCGAAACTTGGGGAAGTGATGTTCCTGACGGTAAAATAACGTCGTTCCCAATGGCGGTAAAAGCGGAGAATAATGAGACCGTCGTGTTCTCATGGGTTATCTGGCCATCTAAAGAAGTCCGAGATGCTGGCTGGCGGCGAGTGATGGAAGATTCGCGAATGAGTCCAGACAATAACCCAATGCCGTTTGATGGTAAGCGACTTATCTATGGTGGTTTTGATGTCATTTTAGAAAAATAATCAGTAAATGCATGAAAGTGTAAAAACTCAAAAGTATTTTTCTATTCTAATATTCCCGCGTTAGGGACGCATCTCTAACGCGTTTCTAGCTATCTTTTCAATACTGAACGTTAACTGTAAATCTCTTCAATGTACTAAATGGCTAACGCAAGATGCTCGAAAGATATCTATGGTTTGGTTTTAAAGTAGATAGAGAAAGATTGCCTATAGGTTCGTAAGTATAGTTTGGCTCCGTTCAAAATGTGTAATGTAAGTAGTCAAATTGAGTCATAACACATGGTGTTAGCGGATGATCAAGGTCACCGTGTAGAGTTTTTTACTACCTAAACAAGCTTCATATGGAATCGAAATTTAATATGCATCGCATTTATTAAATTTTGGTTCTCGACAGCATCATCCACGTCCCAAATACTTCTCTCAGCAAGCATTATCCGCACAGCGTATCACTCGCTGTCTAAGACGATATGGAGTAAGTGTTTAGTCAGAGTTGTTCTTATCTTATTTACTTTGAATCATCTTTGTTATCATCCAAACCAGACAACTTATTGGGTCAACCTTAAATCAATTTTTGCCTAAGTACGTATTGAACTCACTCAGCTATTTGGGGGTGAGAGTATTGCTGGTATCTGGGCAGTTGCTCTCTTAATTTGGTAAATGTTGTTCGGGCACTCTGTTTAGAGAGATTGTTTACTAACCAATTTGGCAGTACTCCACCTGGGTCAGCAAATGCCTTGTACTCAATAAACGTAGTGCCATTGGTAAGTTTCTGTAATTTCCACATGACATCAACGGAGTGAATACGAATATAGCCGCTTTGCTCTGCAAGCGTTGATTCTGGCGCGTCTTGGATTTTTAATGTGAATCCTAGCTCATCAAGCCAATACTTAGAATACGTAACCATGTCTCGATTTTTTGCCGGCCATGGAGCGGAAAATTGCGTATAGACGATGTTTTCAGTGGCTGAAATTTGTTGTAGAACTCGACTGTGGCTGGCGTTATCAACCCAATTAGGAATATTGTCACTGTCTTCCAGCAGCGTTAAAAATGCGCCGTAAGTGGTTGGAGTGAACATCTGAGCGCGAATCTCAACCAAGCCTTTTTTATGCTCATGCGTGTAAATGGTTATTCCGTCATCATTGTTTTCAAACTGCCAGTAGTTGCCCACTACCGCGCTCGCCGTACATGACATTAACACGGACATAATAAGTACGCTAACTCGTAAATTTGTCATGATTCCCTTACTCGTAAAACTGTCTTGATATCAAGCTTATACAATTTGATCTTCTATATACAACAAAGTACGGACTAATATTAAATGAGACCGTCGATCGCTTAGAAACATCCATCTTAGAGAACAACGATCAGCGATTAGGTTACCTTGCTGTAATTTCATAGCGTTGGTGAGAAAATTTCTCACGGAATGGCTGCTATGCCACTCGATAAAGACGATTATGCCTTGTTGGAGCTATTGCAAAAAAATAGTTAGATTTCCCTTCGCGAGTGAAAGTGAGCTGCGATGTTCTATAAAGCGAATGATCGGTTAGTATGTGACGACTACCGTCGAAAGCAATTTTTGGTTTAGGGTAGTTCAAACTTTGTTGGCCTGACTTTTAAAAATGCAAAACCAGCCAAAGTAATCTTTAGCTGGTTAAGAACAAACGAAATCCTTCGGAAAATTTCGCTAAATGCGCTGCGTTACATTATTAAAATCTGAGCTATCTTTGGCGTGTTTATCGAGTTTACCACTCAAGCTAGTGAGAGCTAGAGCGATAGCTACGATAACAGCTCCTATCCATGGTGTATTCATTAGGCCAGCTTTCGCAACGATCATACCGCCTCCCCAAGAGCCTAGTGCTATACCGACGTTAAATGCAGCAATGTTCAGACCTGAAGCGACATCTATGGCGTCAGGTGTGTGCTTTTCTGCCAGTTGCACTACATAAACTTGTAAGCCAGGAACATTACCGAACGCAAACGCTCCCCAAACTAAAATGGTGGCAACAGCAGCTACAGGGTTGACTGCAGAAAAGTTAAATACAAGCAGAACAGTAGCAAGAGCAGAAAAGATAACTTTGAGTGCTTTAATCGGCCCCATTTTATCAGCCATTTTTCCACCCCAAATGTTGCCCACCGCGACAGAAACGCCGTACACCAACATGATCAAGCTAATCGCACTTGAATCAAATCCCGATACCTCTTCCAAAATCGGGGCTAAAAAAGTAAAGGCAGTAAATGTGCCGCCATAGCCCAAAGCAGTGATTGCGTAGACCAGTAGCAAGCGAGGTTGCGTCAATACTTTTAGTTGTGACGTCAACTTAGTCACAGGAGGTTGCTTGAGGTTACTTGGCACCAAAAACGCGCTTCCGATTAAAGCAACCAAACCAAGAACCGCTACTATCAAGAACGTCGCCTGCCAACCAAAAGATTGCCCGATGTAAGTACCTAGCGGCACCCCTGTTACCAGCGCGACTGTTAAGCCTGTAAACATGATCGCGATGGCACTAGCTGCTTTTTCTTTTGAAACCAGTCCTGTAGCAATTGTAGAACCGATTGAAAAGAATACACCATGTGCTAGTCCAGTAAGAATGCGCGCTAAAATCAGAGTGTTGTAACCCGGAGCTTGCCATGCCAATACATTACCCGCCACAAATAGCGACATGACGGCAAGTAAAACACTTTTTCGATTCCAATTGCCTGTTAGGGCTGTCAATACTGGTGCGCCAACCGCAACACCAAGAGCATATAGGCTCACTAAGAGTCCTGCAGAGGGCAGGGATACCTGTAAGTCTAAGGCCATGGTTGGAATAAGCCCTACAATAACGAATTCCGTTGTTCCAATAGCAAAGGCGCTGAGCGTCAATGCAAGAAGTGCTAAAGGCATAATCTCTCTTCCTATTAATTGAGTCATATTTTGTTGTTCTTTCGAGAGCTGGATTATGCGTAAATCATTAATTGTGAAAAACGATGTTTATGGCAAATGATATTTGTTATAAGTGCAATAATTGGTTGGGTGTATGACTTGTGTGGGGAAAGTGATGTTGACGCGTTCTGATGACTTGGAAATTTTATTAGCAGTTGTTGACAGTGGTGGTTTTTCGGCAGCTGCAGAAGTGCTAGATATCCAATTAGCACGAGTATCCCGCGCGGTAAGCAAGATAGAAAAACAACTTGGCGTGTCGATATTGAATCGCACCACTCGTCGTGTAGAACTCACGGATGAAGGTCGACAATTTGTTGCTTCTGTTCGAATCGGGTTAGCGCAACTCCAGAAGGCTGAGGAAGAGATCATTTCGCGAGGAGAGCTGCCTAAAGGCACGTTACGTGTCGACGCAGCTAGCCCTTTCATATTCCATCAGTTAGTCCCTCTTGTTCAGGGATTTAAGGACTCTTACCCTGATATTCAGCTCGAGCTCACATCCAACGAAGGCTTTGTTGACCTCATCGAGAAAAGAACTGATCTTGCTATTCGTATCGGGAAATTAACGGATTCAACATTACATGCCCGTCCACTGGGTAAGAGTCCACTCTATATTGTCGCTTCTCCGGACTACATTTCTCGGCGAGGGATTCCAAAGCTAACCGCAGATTTAGCGCAATACGAAACTATCGGTTTTTCTAGCCCTAAGATTCTTAACCACTGGCCATTAAAAGGGTTTGATGTCTTAAAGCCAACTTTTACCTCAAGCAATGGTGAAACGGTTCGTCAGTTAGTCTTAGCTGGCAATGGTATTGCGTGCTTATCGGGTTTTATGGTGAAAAAAGATATTGAAGAAGGACGACTAATCCCTCTTTTAGAGTCTGAACAGTTTGCTGATATTGGACGAGAGCAAGTCAATGCTGTTTATTACAAGTCGTCTTCTGTCTCAAGGCGAATCTCGGCTTTTATCGACTTCATCCAACCTAGATTGTCGTTATGATACGGCAGTCAATTTTCAATCGTTCTTATTACTCTTTTCCAGTTTGAAGCTTGAAAGTAGAGGGGAATGGAATGTTCTTATGGCTCTACGTTGCTGATTGAAGGCTAAGCGTGCAATGTGCGATCTAACTCTCTGATTTTATTTTGAGGTTGAATACGAAAGGCTGCATTATAGAACCAAATCAAGTGCCTAGTGCCACGGAATAAGTGTTATCGGCTTACAAATGAAGGAATTAGCATGTTAAAAACGACGACGTCATCAGTGGATGGCAGAGAAATACAAGACTATTTAGATGTAGTTGTTGGAGAGGCTATTTTAGGTGCGAACATATTCAAAGATATCTTTGGAGCAATCCGAGATGTCGTCGGCGGTAGATCGGGCGCTTATGAAGAGGAAATGGGGAAAGCGCGAAGAATAGCTTTTGCCGAGATGGAAGAACAAGCAAAGCGTTTAGGTGCTGATGGTATTGTTGGTATTGATATTGACTATGAAGTAGTAGGTCAGCAAGGTGGCATGATGATGGTCAGTGTCAGTGGAACGGCTGTAAGGTTTAAAAAGTAAACAGCAGCGCGTTTAGATAGACTCAAAACCCGCGTTATTTTTTATAACAGAAGGTTATGTGTATCAATCCTTTACAAGGACGTTTAATGAAAAATAGGAAATGGATCTTTGCAGCCATCCTGTTACTTGGCGGACCGTCACTTTTGCCATTTATCTGAGAGTTATTTCTCTCATTGAGCTGTTTAAAATTGTTTCGTAACTCTTGGTATTTCGTAGAATTTTGCCTGATTTACTGTCTAAATCAGGCCATTTTATGGTGCAGTCACGTACTAGTTGTTGTTATACATGTACGCAACTATAAATATATGAGCGCTATTTCCAAACTCAGTAGGACGTTATCTTTCCACACTTCTCACAAATACTATGACTCGTTGAAAGATCTAACTCCTCATCCAATTTTTCAATCACCCCCTCTTTCGCCTTTTCAGCAAAACGTTCTACCATTTTTGCCTGTAAAGATGGTCTTTTATGCACGATAGTATGTGTCGTTTCGCATAGACAC
The DNA here is from genome assembly GCF_052353105.1 of Vibrio sp. YIC-376. NCBI lineage: Bacteria > Pseudomonadati > Pseudomonadota > Gammaproteobacteria > Vibrionales > Vibrionaceae > Vibrio > Vibrio sp. YIC-376. Next base: position 98,028 of record NZ_JBBWFK010000003.1, on the reverse strand, counting down.
TGTTCACAAAACCTAATTTCCTTTGACGACGCCATTTTCCCACCCATTTTGAACTGAGCATAGTGTCAACCTAAATTGCACTTCTTACTATAATATTCATAGTCGTCGAACGTTATGTTGACAACATATTCGCCGCTAACATCAGTGTTATTAGTCCGTTTTTTCTTTTTTGGGTTTCTGCCTTCTGATTAAGTTTAGAAAACTGTTGCTTCATTTCGTTTGGGAAATATGACCACACATGCAGTATGTTTTTGTTTACCAAATCCTACTATCTGATCCAGAGCGCTTTTCCCTACCGGGATAGAAGCGGCAGACACAACGTTTTTAGGGTCTTCCACTAATGGATCGTGAAAATAAAAAAATTGTTCACTCATTCCGCTAAGAACAATCCAGTGTGGCTCTTTGCAACCGTTGAAACGATAGGTACTAATAAGCAATAAAACCGCTGCTCCTTTTTCAATCCATTCCTCGATTTGCTTGATTTTTGGGGGCTCTTCCTGAACTTGGATATCTGTTTGTGCGATTTGATCAACAAAATCAGCATGGACAAGTTCAATGACCGATTTTTTCAGTGGGTCACGAACGGAATGGATAAATGGTGTATCTTTCGAGTGTGACCACAACTCAACAGAGAAACCTCGGCGATGAGCAGCAAGCGCTAAGCCCTGGCCACTGCAGCCACCATGTCCTCCGGCCATAAAAATGGTCGTCGCTTCTCGCCAGAGCTGGACTTCTTTCTTACGAGTCGGCTGTTTGGTTCCCCCGAGGGCAGCAAAGCTCATTAGCAAACAAGCCGCCCCACAAGTGAACGGAAGAGTTTGTACATAGAGTGGCATCGGCAGAGTCAACCTTGGACCAAGCGTCACTAGTCGCTTTTGCATCCTTAGTCCGTCAACCAGATCATCATAGTAATGAATTAAAGTTTTTAATGGCTTGAACCCATGCTTTTCATACAGTTTTATTGCTGATGAATTATCTTCTCTAACTTCAAGTCTTAGAGTAATGTATCCGCGTCCAACAGTGCTTTCTTCGCATTGTGTAATTAACTTGTTTGCAACGCCTTGGCCCCTAAAATCTGGAGACACGGCGATAGAGTAGAGACGTGCAAGTTGTGTCGCTTGGTTAAAAAGCACTAAGGCATATCCAGCGAGCTGCTCACCCTCTTTCGCGACAAAGAGTTGGCTGTGATCGGATTGAATAAATCGTTTCATTTGTCTAGGGCTGATTTTATCACTGGTGAATACCTCATTCTCCAAGTGGAGCAGTGCATCTAAATCACAGAGTTGAGCGTTGCTATATTTCATTGCAGCCTCGATAAGTTGGTTTAATGCTGTTATTTAAGAGTAAAAACGGAATTCTCTCAATAGGAATTAACGCATGGCAAACATCCTTATTGTTACCGATGAACTAAGCGACTGGAAACAGTATTTTCCATCTGAAAATGTTGTTTCTATTAATGATTACCTCACTAGCGGTGCTTTTACTGAAAATAAAAACATTCAGCTCATCAATCTCTGTCGTTCTTATGATTACATGAGCAATGGCTATTATTGCTCGCTGATGGCCGAAGCAAGAAACCATCGAGTCATACCACGAGTCATGACGATTAACGACCTCAGCCAACAGTTCATGCTAAACCTCAGACAAAACGATTTTGAACGTCATTTTGGTAATCAGGATAAGATCGATGCGAAGATTTATTTTGGCCGCACTGAATTAAAAGGCTTAGAAAATGCGGCTCACCGGATATTTGAGCATTTTATGGTGCCAGTTCTTGATGCAAGCTTTATCCGTATAAATAAAAAATGGCAATTGGCTCGATTAGAAGCGTGCGCATTCCAGTCATTGAATGATAGCGAGCAAGATTTCTTTGCCGAGTCATTAGAGATGTTTTCACACAAAGTATGGCGCAATAGAAAGAAAAGCAAAAAATATCGTTACGATATTGCCGTTCTTATTGACCCAGAAGAGAAAATGCCACCTTCCGATCCAAAAGCAATTCGACGATTTCAACGCGCAGCGAATCGCATAGGGATTAATATGGAAGTTATTGGGCCAAATGACATAGGAAAACTAGGGGAGTTTGATGGTCTTTTTATTCGTGCAACGACCAATATTTCCAACTTTACCTACAAATTTGCTAAAGCTGCAGAAAACCTCGGTCTAGTGGTCATGGATGATCCTGAGTCGATCATGAAATGTACAAACAAGGTATTTTTGACCGAGTTACTTACTTTAAATAAAGTACCAATTCCTAACAGTATGATTCTACGTGCGGGTGCGGATAATATGCTGGAAGATGCGGCGCTCAGCATCGGTTTTCCAATGGTCTTAAAAGTGCCAGATGGTGCATTTTCCATTGGCGTTGTTAAAGTTAAGAATCGCGAAGAGCTAGCCGTACAATGTCAGAAAGTATTTGAGAAAAGCACGTTAGTATTAGCTCAGGAGTATTTGCCAACCGATTTTGATTGGCGTATTGGTGTTCTAAACCGTCAACCAATCTTTGTGTGTAAATACCTTATGAGCCGTGGGCACTGGCAGATTTACAAACATCATGATACTGGCAAAGTTACTTCAGGCGGCTTTGAAACTCTTGATATAAAACATGCCCCTAAATCAGTGATTGATGCCGCAATCAAGGCCGCGAATTTAATAGGTAGTGGAATCTATGGGGTTGATGTCAAAGAGATTGACGATAAAGCCTATGTTATTGAAGTCAATGACAACCCAAGCATTGATCATCATGTTGAAGATGCGTTTTTAGGCGACCTACTCTACGACCGAATCGTAACCGAGTTTTTGCGTCGCATTCAAATGCGTGGACTTTAAGAGTTTGTCGTTAAATTGACTTTTATTAGAATAGCGATAACCAAACTGTCTTATTTTTCGAATTTAGCGAGAAGCTGCCTCAATAGTTAAGCTATCACATCCAGGTTCAGCTCCGTTTTAACGGAGCTGTTTGATAAATCGAAAGCGCTCCCCAATCATTTAGAACAACAGTTCAATCACCAGCTGATTAAGTGCATCCTCTTTACTAGCACTTATTTTAATAGTCTTGTTCATTTAACCAACTTTGTTCCACCGGTGTTCCTACCCTATTGAGGAAGATAGAGCTCGGGACTAAAATAGGTTTGTAATGTCCTGATTTCGGCTTCTCGCTCGACATTGCGCGCCTCATGACCTGATTATGAAGAGCAGCGTGAGGCTTAACCTTAATCATTTTTTCCAACTTGTGCTCGTGCTAGCATCCGAGATTAAGTAACACATAGGGATACAAATATGTCATCAGATTATTACGGAACCAGTGCCAGTTATGCACGTAAAGAAGCTGGTTATCGAGAGAAAGCACTTAAACTCTATCCTTGGGTATGCGGAAGGTGTGCACGAGAGTTTGTATACTCAAATCTGCGTGAATTAACGGTTCATCACAAAGATCATGATCACACTAATAATCCAGAAGATGGCAGTAACTGGGAGTTGTTGTGTCTCTATTGCCACGATCATGAGCATAGTAAATACCTAGAACATGAACGTTATGGTAGTGAAATCAAGCCTGGTGAAGATGAACACCAAGGGGCGACATACAATCCATTTGCTGATCTCGCAAAGATGATGAAGAAGTGATTCTATAGTACTCAAGCTATTTGAGGCTTGTGCAAAGTCAGTCAGCTATCGGCTGACTCATTCCTGCCCGGTGGGTACCTTCTACCTCAAAAGTGCCAAAAAATCATTTGGTTTGAGTTTTTTCATACACTTCTACTGTCATTCACTGACCGAATTTTTCTAATGGCTGAAGAAGCAATTGTTTTAGTATGACGTATTAAATAAGTACCGTTGCCTGATATAACAAGGAAACAGTGCTATACCAAAGAGTAGACAGTAATAAACAAAGGAGAAATAACTCATGAGCAACAGATTAGAAACCGCCATGAAATTTTTCGACGCATGTGAAACAGGGAAAGGCTGGGATGCATGCAAATCTTATTGTCACTCTGGTGCAACTTTTTCCTCTCAGGCTGGCACATTGGCAGATATTGACAGCCTAGAAGCTTATACAACATGGACGAAGGGGTTATTAACACCTATTCCAGATGGTCGGTACGAATTGAAAAGTTTTTCAGAAGACAAAGAGCGGAATACTGTTACTGCTTTCGCTGTCTTTCATGGTACACAAACTGGTCCGGGTGGACCGGTCGATCCTACAGGGAATACTGTCGAAGCTGATTATGTCTATGCGATTCAATTTGAAGGTGACCTTATCAGGCATATGACTAAAATATGGAATGATACTATCAGTCTTCAACAACTCGGCTGGGCATAGCTCACCTAGCAAGGTTATCAAACTCACTGCGGCACACTGCACCTCCGTCGTTGCCGTTTATTGTAGCGATAGAAACCTGTTTAACACCGAGTCGCAATTCAACTTTTTCCTACTCCCATCTGCTTGCCTTACTTTTATCCATCTTCAATTCAGTCACGTATGACTGAATTGATTTTGCCTCATTTCCACTTAGATCATTTGCTCGCAACATTTTGTGGGCTGGTCATTTGACCCATCTTTCTAATGCAGTTGTTCACGTGGTTACATAGAATTTGTTAATGATGATTTGTAAACCCTGCCAATGTATACTCACCTGACTAGTCACGAGTATTGGGTTTGGAGACAGAAGTTTGGTTGATTCTTATGCGTATGAAAATGTTGGTGAGTTTGCAAAAGCTTTAGGGCATGAAAAGCGGTTATTAATTATAGAGCTGCTTAGTAGCCATGAGCGTTGTGTTGAAGACTTAGCTACCGCTATGGGAATTGGCGTTAAATCAGTTTCTGCCCACCTTAAGGTCATGAGAACTCAGGGAATCCTTACTACACGTAAAGAAGGTCTTAGGGTTTATTATCGACTACGTAACGACAACATATTGAAATTATTTCAGTCTTTATGGGAAGTGGCATTATCCAATAAAGATATCACCCCTTTAGACAAAAATAGTGATTTTTGCCTTACGCTTAAAGACCTACTTGGTGCATTAGAGTCGAAGAAAACTGTGTTATTGGATGTTCGTGAATCCGATATGTACGAAGAAGGTCATATTCCTAGCGCAATTTCTATTCCTGTTGATGAACTTACACAATGGGCCGAAAACTATGAAAATTCAGATGAGATGATCGTCGTTTATTGCGAGGGCTACTATTGTATTCAAGCTATTGATGCGACAAATATCCTTAAGGACAAAGGGCTGAACGTAAAAATGTATCGCAATGGCTTAGATGAATGGGCTGCGTCAGGGTTTGAAGTTGCGAAGTAATTCGACTTAATGCCATTTTAATCAATAGATTATAGTGTCATGTAATCTATTTCCCCCCTATCTATAGGAAGACAAAAGCAATTGAGTTAATGTCTCTTTTGCTCTGCAAATTACTAGCAGATACTCACAATTCTAAAAATCATTAGATTACTAGAATAATATTGATCAGAAGCAATTTTTGTTTCCTTCCTTATGCTAATCTCACTGTCAGTTAATTCTTAAAATCTTTAGAATATTGGATATAGAGGCTTTTTATGAAAACTGACATTTTAGTGATTGGTGGTGGTCCTGGTGGTCATGTAGCGGCAATTAAAGCAGTTGAATTTGGTGCGAAAGCTATCGTTGTTGAGAAATACAAACTAGGTGGTACTTGTTTACACCAGGGTTGTATCCCAACTAAAACGCTATTGCATACTACAGATGTGCTTCATGAGATTAAGCATGCTGCAGAATTAGGTATTAATGTTGGAGTTGCTTCAGTAGATATGGAGCAACTACAAAAGCGTAAACGTCACATTCTTGATACGATCACTACCGGCGTAAACGGGTTAGTTGAAAGCAAAAACGTAGAAGTTCTATACGGTACTGCTGAAATCATTTCTGATCATAGAGCAAAAGTGGTTGCCGCTGATGGTACAGAGCAGGAGATTGAATTCGACAAGCTTGTATTGGCAACTGGTTCTGTTCCTACCATGATCAATATTCCTGGCTCTGATTTACCTGAGGTTATCACTAGTAATGAAGCACTTTCTCTGACTGAAGTTCCAGAAGAATTAGTCATCATCGGTGGTGGTGTAATTGGTGTTGAGTTTGCTCAGCTTATGGCTCGTCTTGGTTCTAAAGTGTCAATCATCGAAGCGCACTACAAAATTCTGTCTCATATGGATGACGAATTATCTGAACAGCTTGCTCAAGCTTTGATTGCAGAAGGTGTTGATATCCGTGTGAACGCTAAAGTTTCTGCAATTGAGAAACAAGATAAGGGTGTGCAAGTATTCTTCGAAACTGAAAATGGTCAGGAATCACTATCAGCTTCTACTGTGCTGATGTCAGTAGGCCGTAAACCACTAGTAACTGGTTTTGGCCTTGAAAACACCGGCGTTGCTGTAGAGAAAGGTGCTATCGCTGTTAATGAATACATGCAAACAAATGTACCTCATATCTACGCATTAGGTGACTGTACTGGTGGTTACATGCTAGCTCACGTTGCTATGGAACAGGGCATCGTTGCTGCGAAGAATATGGTTAAAGGTAGTGAAGTAGCGTTTGACGGTTCAACAACTCCAGCTTGTGTTTATACAAGCCCTGAATTTGCTAGTGTTGGTTTGTCAGAAAAAGCGGCTAAAGAAGCCGTTGGCGACATTAAACTTGGTAAATCTGATTTAGCAGGTAATGCAAAAACTATGATCGTTCAACAGCACGGTACAGTTAAGTTTGTTGTTGATGTTAAAACTGAAAAAGTACTAGGCATGCACATCCTTGGTCCACGTGCGAGCGATATGATTCACGAAGGCGCACTGGCTATTAAGATGGGTGCGACCATTGAAGATATCATCTCAACGATTCATGGTCACCCAACCATTGCAGAAGGGGTTCATGAGGCGGCGGAAGATGTATTTGGTCATGCGATTTATAAAGCATATCCATAATTAGCTTGTTGATAGGGCTATCCATTCGGGTAGCCCTTTTTTTAGTTTTGGTCAGTGATTTTCATCCAGAGGGATTATTTGTAAACGCTGTTCGAAATGCGTTTATCTAGAGGAACCGATTTTGTTAGATTCTACTACGTATGAAAATGTGGGTGACTTTGTGAGAGCACTTGGTCACGAAAAGCGTTTACAGTTAATTGATCTACTCAGCGAGCATGAAAGGTGTGTTGAAGACTTATCCAACGCAATGGGGATTGGTGTCAAATCTGTTTCAGCTCACTTACGTGTCATGAGGACTCATGGTGTATTAACCACTCGTAGAGAGGGAAATCGAGTGTATTATCGTGTGAGCACCACAGAAATATTAGATTTGTATCGTCATATTATGGATGTCGCTTTGCTTAATAATTGGCGAACAATAGCGCATATGAGATAAGTTAAATATATTCCTCACCCAAGTCCTTTTTTCTATTCGCTTAACGTCTAAGCTAAAAATTTTCAGAATATCCACCCGTCAGTCATTAATCACTAATTTTATTAAAAACAATAAATTAGGTTGAAGTTGTTTTTACTGAATAATCACTTTCTACTTAATTGTGGAACGGTCGATCTTTAAATGTGTTGACAGAAATCTTTGTCGATCATAAATTGTAGATCAGTCGTTCTACAATTGAGGTTTTTTTAATTATGCCTGTTGCTTTATATGCACTCGCAGCAGCTGCGTTCGGGATTGGTATGGCAGAATTTGTGGTAGTGGGTATCTTGCCCGTTATCGCAGGTGACATGAATGTCGACATTCCGACGGCTGGACTGCTTGTTTCTTACTACGCGTTAGGTGTTGCGGTTGCAGCTCCGATTTTAACTGCACTTTCGAGCAAATATGACCGCAGAAAATTAACCGTTGGGTTGATGCTTCTGTTTGCTCTGGCGAACTTGTTAACGACTCTTGCTCCAAGCTATTCGTTACTTCTTTTAGGTCGTGTTTTAGCGGGTGTGGTTCAAGGTGTTTTTTATTCCATCGCAACAGTGATTGCTGCGGATTTAGTGTCTAAAGATAAGTCTGGCCGCGCGATCGGTATTGTCTTTTCTGGTATGACTGTCGCGATTGTTTCTGGTGTTCCGGCAGGGGCTTTTATCACTGAATGGCTCAACTGGCGTGCGGCATTTGCGCTAATTAGTGTACTGGGTTTTGTGAGTATGGTTTCACTTTGGTTCTTGTTACCCGCAAACCTTAAGCGCCCTAAACCAGCAAGTGTATTCAAACAACTTTCTGTTATCGGTGTTCCACGCATGCTACTGGTATTCCTGATCACGGGGATAGGCTATGGCGGTTCATTTATCGCGTATACCTACCTGTCAGAAATCCTGGGCAAAATTACCGGATTTTCAACGTCAGCAATCGGCACCATTCTGATTTTCTACGGTATCGCCGTTGTGTTTGGCAACACTTACGCGGCGAAATGGGCGGATAAAAAAGGTCCGTTGAAAGCATCAGCAGGCATTTTTATTTCGTTGGCTCTGACACTGCTTCTGTTTGGCTTCGTTGCAACTAACAAATACTACGTTATTCCGTTAGTTATGATTTGGGGTGCAGCAGCATTTGGTAGCGTGCCGGTTCTTCAGTTGTATGTTGTACAGCAAGCAGAGAAGCATTTCCCGCAAGCGATTGATGCTTCATCCAGTATGAATATCGCCGCGTTCAACCTTGGTATTGCCGTTGGCGCTTCGGTTGGTGGCTTCGTTGTTGCGAAATATGGCCTATTGGCAACGGCACCCGCCGCTGCGGCCGTGGTCGCTATCAGTGTATTGCTGATTGTTTACAGCGGTGTATTGGAGTCAAAAGACAGCAAAAAGTTAGCAACACAAGAATAAGTAAATTCAAATTTTTAGATACATATAGTGAGGAGAAATCATGGATATTAAATTAGATCTATCTTGGCAAGGTGGTATGAAAGGTTCAGGTTTGATCGAGAGTGAAGGCATGGAGACTAAAATCAGCATTCCAGCTGTCTACGGTGGTTTGGGTGAATACAGCAATCCAAAAGAGCTGTATGTATCGTCTACCGCTGCGTGCTTTCTTTCTACGTTAACAGCCATTTCTGATAACAAAAAGCTTCCTCTGGACTCTATGAAAGTGGAAACCACAGCTCAGGAAGAAGGTGATAATTTTACCATTCATCACATCGCAAACATTGTATTGTCAAAAGCGGCAACACAAGACGACGTTGCTAAGGCAACAGAATACACAGCCAAGGCTGACAAGATTTGTCTGATCGGAAACCTTGCACGCAAAGCGGGTGTGGAAGTGACCGCACAGGCAAACGTCACTTTCGCTGAATAAGTTAAATCCACATGCCGGTTTTAGATGCGAATACCAAGCGATTTAATCAGGTTGTTAAGCAGAAACAGGGAGTTTCCCTGTTTCGATTCTGGGCAAGTTGGTGTCCTCCTTGCCGGATGATGACTAGGGTATACCAACAAACAGAAAAGAAACTCAGTGGCAAAGCTGAATTTTATGATGTGAATGTTGACAGACATCAGGAACTCACTGAGCGGTGTCGTATCAGAAGTATCCCAACTATCGTCATCTACAAGAATGGTAAAGAAGTAAAAAGAATCGATGGTGTGATCCTCAGTGATGATCTTCAGCGTCAGGTTGAAAAATATATCAAGTAACACACCAATTTTATTAATGCGGCAAAGTAACGATTAAATGACGACTTTGCACATCTGAATTATGGATTGGTTATTCCATAATAATTAGGAGAACAAATTATGACATCCAAAGTCACTACACTAAATGACACTACATTCCAGGAAAACCTACAAAATGGTTCTACATTTGCTGTTCGCTTATGGGCGGAGTGGTGTATGCCTTGTCGCATGATGTCACCAATCTATGATGAAGTGGCAAGCCGTGTTTCTGATGATTCATTAATTATGGGTGAAGTGAATATTGATGAATTTCCATCAGTGGCAGCTCAACTAGGCGTAAGAAGTATTCCTACAGTGGTTGTATTTAAAGATGGCAAAGAAGTGACTCGCTCTGCGGGTATGATGCCAGCTCCAAAACTGGAAGAACTTGTACTAAGCGCAAAATAAGCAGAGGCGTCAGAGTATGAGTAAACATCGCAAATTAATCATCTTGGGTTCTGGTCCTGCCGGTTATACCGCTGCAATTTATGCCGCCCGGGCTAACCTTGAGCCTCTATTAATCACTGGTATCGAAGTTGGTGGCCAGCTTACGACTACAACGGATGTTGAAAACTGGCCGGGTTACCCTGATGGCATTCAGGGACCAGAGTTAATGGTGCAACTAAAAGAACACGCTGAAAGGTTTAACACTGAGATAGAGTATGACTACATTACTCAGGTTGACCTGAATCAGAAGCCTTTTGTGTTGAAAGGTGAAAGCACTTATACGGCAGACGCGCTGATTATAGCGACTGGTGCAACCGCTAAGTATTTGGGTCTGGAGAGTGAAGAAGCCTTTAAAGGGCGTAGCGTTTCTGCTTGTGCAACTTGCGATGGTTTCTTCTACAGAAATAAACCGGTTGCTGTTGTCGGTGGTGGTAATACTGCGGTTGAGGAAGCCTTGTATCTCTCCAATATCGCTTCACACGTTACCTTGATTCATCGACGCGACCAGTTAACGTCGGAAAAGGTACTGCAAGACCGATTGTTTGAGAAAGTAAAACAAGGGAAAGTCACTATCAAATGGCATTCCACACTCGATGAAGTGTTGGGCGATGATATGGGTGTGACCGGTTTACGAATCAAATCGACCACAACGCAAGAGACAGAAAATCTTGAGCTGGATGGTGTATTCATTGCCATTGGACATAAACCGAATACGGGGATTTTTCAGGATCAGTTAGAGATGAATAATGGCTATCTGAAAGTGAATTCTGGTACGAATGGCAACGCCACTATGACCAGTATTCCGGGAGTGTTTGCTGCCGGTGATGTGAGTGACAGTCACTATCGTCAGGCGATCACTTCAGCGGGCACCGTTTGTATGGCAGCACTTGATGCTGAACAATACTTAGCAAGCTTAAGTGACTAATTGGGTGAAATAGTGTTCTAAGTGATGCTATATAGATTACATTTAGTAAAAATCAGGCCCGAAAACATGGTATATGTTTCGGGCTTGTTGCTTTTAAATCAGTTAAAATATTCAGTTCTTCAACTGGCAACGAATTAATGTATTCCCTTTATTTTGTGAGGTATTGATATGGCTCGAACAGGGCGTCCCAGAGAATTTAACCGTGATGAAGCGGTAAAAAAAGCAATGGATCTGTTTTGGCAAAAAGGGTTTGAAGGTACATCACTGGCTGAACTTCGAGCAGTTTTGGGGAATCTTTCTGCTGCCAGTTTTTACGCCGCATTTGGTTCTAAACGAGCACTGTATCAAGAGTGTCTGGAGCTTTACACGCATACCTGTGGCGAGACACTTTCTGAACTCAATAATGAAAGTGTCCCTGCAAAGTCAGCGATTAAGAATATGCTGATTAAAACCATTAACATGCAAACTTCCCCAATGACACCGACAGGATGTATGGCGGTGCTTTCCGGGCTTAATTGTTGTGATGATAATAAAGAAATAGAGCAGATGGCACTTTCAGTACGGAATGATATTCGAAGTGCGTTAATGAGTTGTGTCCAACGAGGGTTAAGGGGCGGAGAGTGGCCACAAAGCCTAGATTCTGAAGGTTTTGTTATGATGCTTGATACATTCATCAATGGCCTTTCTATTCAATCAAGAGATGGCATGGGTCGTGAGCAACTACTTGCGGCATGTGAAGTGTTTTTAGAACAGTGGTGAGTATTGCTTAAGTTAAAAGTGCTGTTGTACGAGAAAGGTTTGAAATTGGAAAATTGAATGAGGTGACTACAGAGCAAGCTGCCACCTTAAGTGTTCAGCACGTTGTTATCTCGTTATGAAATATACAACATAGAGAAACCGTATTGGCCTGCTGCGAATACCGCGTGTGCAACGGCTAAATAGATAAACATCGCAAACCAGTTTGGTACTAATCGTCCCATAAAACCAGCCCCTAACGCAGGCATTAAAATGGCTAATCCAGCAAGGGTGCTTAGTACCAATCCGACAACAATGATTGGCATTATACTAGGTTCATCAATAAAACTAGCGCCAAACAATAGAATGATCAGGACAGCGTAACCAATACCGACGACATAATGAAATAGCCAACCTAGCGTCTTTTCTTGTGCATTTGGGGCTTTATCAATTGATGTATCTAAAACCCAGTTCCCTTTTGGTATTCCGAAAATCCAACGTCCGACTATGCCCCAATTGGTTTGTGGAATGCCAAGCAATTTTTCAACAAGTGTTACCCATAAATCCAGAATGATGGTTGAGCCAATGCCCACTACTAGGCAAAAATACAACATATTCTCCATTTTTCTTCTTTCCTCTGTTTTTATTCGCTGACGGATGGGTCAATAGACCCTAATTCCATAGAACCACGAGTCTACAATTTAAGTCGGAGTATTAAGTATGTGAGTTCGTTGGATTCTTGAGTCAGTTCTGTTTGCAGTGTACTAGCGTTGGTGCGTAGACTGTGCTGCTTCATACTTAAATCTGTTATTCTATAGTACAGTGGAATAGTGAGGATGGACAGTGTTAACGTCAGTATTAATCAAGACTAAAGTACCTACTAGCGCATGGTTAAAAGCAACGGTATGCTTGGCTTTCTTTTGATTTTTCAAGCGTCATCACGGAATCCAAAGATAGTCCTAATGAATTAAATATTTCACTTTACACCATTAGTGAAATATATAATCTAATGTTCGTTAGATTATGAGATTTATAAGAGTGGTTATTTGTTGACTAAAATTTGGAGTAAAGATGAAGATTGCATTTGATGTAGATGTACTCGCAAAGCAGATGAGTATTTCCGATATGGTTCACCAAGTTGCAGACTGGGGTTATAAATATATTGAACAGTCTCCTCACCCGCGTATTAATCCTTTTTATAAACATCCGCTGTTCTCCCGAGAATGTGAGGCAGAGTACAAGAAAGCCCTCAGACAAGCTGGCGTTGATATCTCTTCCTTTATTTGTGTCTATCGTTGGTCTGGTCCGACAGAAGAACAACGCCGACATGCGGTAGCAAATTGGAAAAGATTGATTGAAATTGCTGTTGATATGGATGTTCAGGTGATTAATACCGAACTTTCTGGCGATCCAAATCAGAAAGAAATTTGTAATGGAATGTGGTTTCGTTCTATGGAAGAACTCCTTCCTTTATTTGAAAAAGAAGGTATACGTGTTGAAATCCAATCGCACCCTTATGATTTTTGTGAGTTGAATAATGAGACTTGTGATTTGGTAAAATCATTTCGCTCAGACAACCTGACCTACGTGTACTCAGCTGCACACGGATTTTTTTATGACCAAGGCAAAGGTGATGTACGTCAGATGCTGCAGTATGCTGGCGATGATTTATCCCATGTACTTTTTGCTGATACATTTAATCAGACCTTAGACACGTGTTACATATTAAATCCACCATGGCTAAATGGAAAAGGATCTGCTGATGTAACGGTTCACCAGCATCTGGCTATGGGAGAAGGTGACGTAGATTTTGATGCTGTTTTTTCAACACTGCGTGACATGGACTTCGCTAATAAAAAGTTCAAGGTTGGTGGTGATGCGATTGCTTGCGTGTCTTACTTCGGCTTCCCTGAAAAAATGGCAACTCAAGCTATAGAAGCCAGGGAAAGAATTGAACGCGAATTACTCCTTAAATAATTAATTAAACGCTCTGGTTCTTCAACAGTAGAGACAAGCATTAGTGTGTCTCTACTTTTTTATCATTATGTCTCCCCGTGCTCCTCAATTGAAGTACGCTAAGTGACTTTCCCATACTTGAAGTTATCCGTTACTTGATAATTTAGAAAAATCACTGAAACGGTTCTGTCCATAAGTACTTATCTGATAGGGAACTGGGCAAAATGAGATGGCTGGCTAAATTTTGCTCATGTCTGATTGCGGATAGCACATGAGCAAAGCTGGACCAGAAACTTTGTCAAAATCGTATTATTTTTAATGAGTTCTTTTATTCACTGATGTTGACCTGTTCAAAACTCAGAGATTCATGGAACTGTTCGTGAAAAGTTATGAATTCTTTGGTGTATGCCTGTTCACAGTGCCAGTCATGATCTTCTTTTGATTCAAAGCACTCGATAAAAACAAGCTTATTTGGATCATCTGTGCAAGTAAAAAAATCATAATGAATACAGCCTGGCTCTGCACGGGTCAGCACTTGTACCGCTGGTGCTTTTTCAAGGATTTTTTCCAGAGTATTCGGTTTTAATTTTATCGTGATCAGAAACTTATACATTTTTAGCCCTCGTTATTAGCGGATATGCCAAAGCACAAATATTGAGAATAACACCTTGGTTGTATTGAAAGTAGCTTAATTCAATACTCAACTAATTGCTTTCGAAAAACTGAACCATTGGGAAATGTGGTATTTTGAGCCTAGTCACTTAAGTAAATGCTGGCGTTCGAATGACTTTAGCTAGGACTAAATAGTAAAAGCGCAAATGGACAAGCAACTAATCTAGTGGTCTTGGGGCAAAAATGTATCAGGCACGGTAGAGGTACTGAATACTGTTAACCAAATACTGCATAAAGTAAATCTGATACTCCTGACCGAGGTGAAAGGTTTTGTCCAGTTCCTTGCACATTGACCACCGCTGACAACGGTGGTTTTTGACTTTTTGGTATACAAGAAGTTATCTGAAAGATAGAAACAAGTCCGTGGTCGTGACTCATAAATGTCCATCTGCGAGTCAGCAAGTTTGGTGCTGACAGCATTTATTTAATTAAGCGGTCTATAGTACAGACGCGTATGTCTACGGGGATCGTGTTATCTTCAACGTCGATTTTAATATATAAGTTAACTCAATTGGGGCTATCTTTTTATATGATCGAAGCAATAACCATAGATAACTGACGAAATCTAATCTATTACGATCTGGGTTTTATCAATACCATTGCTTCAACCATTAAAATTCTAATGACAGAAAATACTTCAAGCTTATTAGAGAGTCATAGCATGCATCAATTAGCTTAAAAGGAAAACGGAAATGAAATCTGTTTTGTTAAAATCGCCAGGTGGCTTTGATAATATCTATGTGAAGGAATCGGATACTCCAGGCCAACCTAGCCCGGGTCAGATAAAAGTGGCAATCAAGGAATCTTCACTTAACTTTCATGACCTTCTTGTTGCTAACGGAACCGTCCCAACAGCAGATAACAGACTATTAATGTCTGATGGTGCCGGTGTTGTTGAGGAAGTTGGCGAAGGCGTTACCGAGTTTCAAATTGGCGACAATGTTGTGTCATGCTTTTTCCCTCAATGGCCTGCTGGACCAGCTTTTGAGGCTGTTGGTAGTTTTCCCATACTCCAGGAGATGGTATCGACGGGATGGCAAGTGAAGTTGTAATTCGTGATAAAAGTGCGTTTACTCATGCTCCTAAAGATTGGTCACATATCGAATCCGCCACTATAACAACCGCAGGGCTTACAGCATGGCGTGCCCTTGTGGGGGATGGGCAAACTAAAGCTGGTGATACCATTTTGACACTAGGTACCGGTGGTGTTTCAATTGCGGCCATTCAAATTGCCAATATGTTGGGAGCGAAAGTGATTGTTACTTCATCTTCTGACGAAAAGTTAGAGCGAGCTAAAGCAATAGGAGTTGCACACGGTATTAACTATAGAACTCACCCAAACTGGTCACAGAAAGTTATGGAGCTGACCGATGGGAAAGGAGTGGTGCCAACAGCATTGTTAATGGCAAAACAAGCCCGTCTGCAAGGTTTAGTCGTAGGAAATCGCCAACAGCAGAAAGAGTATATTTCAGCCTTAGAAGCCAACGATGTCAGACCAGTGATCGATAAAGTTTACAAATTTGAGCAATTAGCGGAAGCGTTTTGTTACCAAGAAACAGGCAACCATTTTGGAAAAATCTGTTTAGAGTGGTAATCGAAAACTCTTTTTATTCATCGCCTTTTTTCCTTTATTTTGAGCAAAACCGAGTAAAGTTCAATTGTCCGGTTTTTTTCAGTATAGCGACTTAGACAACGTTCTACGGTTTGATGGGACTCAGAAGCAGTATTGATGCTAATGGAGCCCTGAATAACTTTCACGAACTCAAATAACTAGCAGGTTGCCCTAAATCATTAATTAGATGGTATACCGCTCAATTCCACTTGACTCGAGAATATTGTAACCATCCCTGTTTTATTGGGATGGTCAGTTAGAGTTTTTAGCTTGTCGTGAAATTAGAGCAACGTTGCGATACTTAAAGTTATCAATTATCGATTGAATCGGTAATTGACAACTTGGAATTGCGTAAAACTAAGCGACAACAAGCATCTGCCAGCTGTGTAACTAACTATGAAGGGTTACGGGTTTGATCATGGATGCTGAATCCAATCAAACCGAAAAACGTAACCCTGTCATAGATGAATATAATCAGTGAATACTAAGCAGAGAGTTCTTTTCTAAGGATTTCTACACCAGCACTTAATGCGTTCAGCTTGCCCGATGCTACCTGGCGAGATAAAGGTGCCATGCCACAGTTGGTACAAGGATAGAGTTTATCTGCATCGACATACTTCAGCGCTTCTCTTAGGGTGTTGGCAACGTCTTCTGGAGTTTCGATGCTATTGCTCGCTACATCAATCGCTCCGACCATCACTTTTTTACCTCGAATCAGTTCGAGTAGTTCCATTGGCACATGAGAGTTGTGACATTCTAGTGAGATGATATCGATATTAGACTTTTGCAGTTTAGGAAACACTTCTTCATATTGTCTCCATTCAGTGCCCAACGTCTTTTTCCAGTCGGTATTGGCTTTGATGCCGTAGCCATAGCAAATATGCACGGCTGTTTCGCATTTTAGCCCTTCAATTGCTCTTTCTAACGTTGCGATTCCCCAGTCATTGACCTCGTCAAAAAAGACATTAAATGCCGGCTCATCGAATTGGATAATATCAACACCTGCAGCTTCTAACTCTTTGGCTTCCTGGTTCAGAATTTTGGCAAATTCCCAGGCTAGTTTTTCACGACTTTTGTAGTGATCATCATAAAGTGTATCGATCATGGTCATAGGGCCAGGTAGTGCCCATTTAATAGGTTTGTTGGTTTGCTGACGTAAAAATTTGGCATCTTCAACAAAAACAGGTTTTTGGCGAGAAACCGCACCAACAACCGTTGGGACACTTGCATCATAACGATCACGAATTTTAACGGTTTTACGGTTCTCAAAATCCACACCGTTTAGATGCTCAATAAATGTCGTCACAAAATGCTGGCGTGTTTGTTCACCATCACTAACGATATCAATACCCGCCTGTTGCTGTTCTTGTAATGCTACTCTTAATGCATCGTGTTTTCCGTCAATGAGTTCCTGGCCTTCCAATTTCCAAGGTGACCAGAGTACTTCCGGTTGTGCAAGCCATGTGGGCTTAGGTAAGCTGCCCGCAGTTGAGGTAGGGAATAGTTTTTTCATAGTATAAGCCGTTGTATATTTCGTTAATTATTAAGCGTAATTAGCAGACCATTGCTCAAGAACGGTTTGGTATGGTTTGATGAAGTGGTCTTCAGCAAATTTGCCCTGCACAATTGCCAATTGGCTGCGTTCTTCACGGTCATAAATAATTTGTGTCAGTGAATGATCTTGGTTCTTCAAATTGGGTTGATAGGATTTACCCGCCGTAGTATGCGCATTATAAATTTCAGGTCGGTAAATCTTTTGAAATGTTTCCATTGTGCTTATCGTGCTTATAAGCTCAAGGTTAGTGTAGTCATTGAGCAAATCACCAAAGAAATAGAAAGCGAAAGGCGCCACACTATTTTCTGGCATAAAATACCGAACCTGTAATCCCATTTTTTTGAAATACTGCTCGGTCAATGAAGATTCATTTGGCTGGTATTCAAAACCCAGCACCGGATGCTGATTGTCAGTGCGATGATAGATTTTGCTATCTGAAACACTGAGACAAATAACGGGTGGCTTACTAAAATTTTCTTTATAAGCTTCTGAGTTTACAAAAGACTTAAAGATTTTTCCGTGTAGATCACCAAAATTATCCGGGATACTGAATTTAGGTTGATTCTTATTATGATCGAGCAGTAACACACTAAAATCATAATCACGAACATAAGAAGAAAAGTTATTTCCTACGATACCTTCAATCCGTTGGTTAGTTTTATGATCAACAATATTTGTTTTTAATACTTCAATCGACGGGAAAGTCTGACCACTACCATCAAGGTTGATATCAGCAGAGATGATTTCAAGCTCGACAGAATAGCGGTCTCCGGTCGGATTATCCCAATTCGCCAATGAATTAAAACGATCATCAACCATTTTTAAAGCATTACGTAAATTAGCTTGACGATGTTCTCCCCGCGCTAAATTAGCAAAGTTGGTGGTTAAACGCGTGTTGTCTGAAGGATGATAATTTTCATCAAGACAGATGCTCTTAATGGTAAATGTGAAGTCTTTATTCATGGTACTTTCTATCCAACTTTTGAGGTAAAACCCAAGTTAATACCGAGCGATTTCACTCAGGCTTTCTTTAATTATTTATTAAATAACCTAACTGACTTTTAACTTAAGTATGTTTTATAGTTATTTCCTGAGTGTTTTTATAACCAGATGGCTACGTGAATAACAATGTTTTTACGTAATGTGCTGCATGAGAAATATTCATGATCTGTTTGAATTGAACATAAAACCTAGAAGTTGACTTTCCGTTTAATGCGTATTCATCCTAGATAAACTGTGCATTCGCTAAAGAACTTCTAAATGGTCTTTAACCAGAAATGGGTTCTGTAGATTAGGTTACTGGGCTGCGCGATAAACGTACTGTCAATCTCTGAGTTGAATTTATGTCAGAAGGCACCTTGAGCTCCTCTTATCGATTTCTTCCTCTCAATGCCCGATGCTAAATATTGCCAATGTAATCGTGTGGTAGGCTATCATCGATTCATTGTGGTCATTATTCGTTCTCGCTGGGGACTGCTTCTAAATCCACAGGTTGAATAAGGGTTCCCAGACTGTTTTCCAGATCGATCAGTGGCTGTTGGCTAATAACGATAATACTGCGGTTAGGTCTATCCAATTCCACAATCAATGTCAGAACTAAAGAAAAGGCTAAAGCAAATGGGATAGCAGCTATTAACGCCCGGCCTTGGTGTTGTGTGCCTACCTGAATTCCGTTCAGTGAAATGGTCAAGAAGGTTAGTATTCCTAACGTGATCCATATACTGACAGGTATGCGACCTCGCATGCCTTTATTCACGCGTTCTGAGTGAATGTCTATCAACTCATTCAGTGAGTCGATGTAGAGCATTATCATCGCTGGTGGCGTCGTTTCATGAGCCGCGACGGCTTGTTGCCACAAAGCAACGTGTATTTGTTCACTACGTTGGATAGCTTGCAGGATATAGTCTTGATTTTCTGATTTATTTTTTACAATTCGCAGTGACACGTATTCACGTAATAACTCACGGCTTCGACTTCGGTAAGGTTCTGATAGAAGTGAAGTCCGCAATACCGTTGTGCCGATGATATTAGATTCTGTTAAAACTATTTGTTTGCGATCTGCAGATTTGACCGCCGCCATACTGAATGTGATTGCTAATATAAAGGCAAGCAGACTGGCTAATCCCGTTGCCATAGGGCCAATTGACTGATGAAAGGTTTCGTCGGAGAGTTTTCGCGCTGTACGATAGCCAATTTCAAAAATTAGGCAGATCAAAACAAAGATAACGAGAAGTACGAGGAATATTGACAACGAATCAATGTAAGAAGACAGCGACATATACCCTCCGAAGAAATTATTTTTTTATAAGTATGGAACTGATTTCTTCGCTTTGTTTGACCTTTTTTAAGTTATCTGTTGCAACAAAAATTGTCGTAAATTTCCCGTCTTCTATTTTAATTACTTCATATTGATTAAAAACTTATCGTCGATATGCTGTCTTGATAGTTAATAGCGGAATGGCAATAAGAGCAAGCCGGATAGGATAACTTGAATGAAATTTCAGCAACGCCATGCTTTCAAAGCCGTTAACGAATTAAGAACAGTAACAGCCGCAGAGAATAGTTTGTACCTGACTCACCCAGCCGCGAGTAAACTGATTGCGGCAATGGAGCATAGGGTAGGACTGCAGCTTTTTGAAAGAATCAAAGGCCGATTAATACCTACGGCTCAAGGAAAAGTGTTTTACTTTGAAGTTGTGAAAGCCTTTAATACATTAGCTGCTACGAAATACTCTGATATGTCTGACGCAAATGTTATGGGGTATCCCACATTACGTCGCATTGAGTATCTATCGCAGACTTTAATAATTCTATTAGTGGAAAGGCGCGGCGATTCAGACTTACTGCCTGTTCAGCTAGCGCTTCCTCTTCATCATCTTCGACATCTCTAGTGGCAGAGGTGTCTTTTTGAGCCGCTACACTTTCTGTCGCGAGTGACGATGTTAATTTAGAAAGTGCCTCAGGGAGATCTGTGGCAAGAATAGCACCGGGTACTGTGCCACTATGACCCATCATTTTTATCATTTGCAACCCAATGTCACCGAACATTGTGACATTAGCATAGCTTTTGCAGCGAAATGTAATAAGCATGTACAGCTCCTGTTTTCACTTGAATCTTTTGAAAAGAATAACACTTTTACCCAAAGAAAAGTCAGATGTGACTCCTGTTCTGGCATTACCCAGATCAGGAGTCACGAAGTCGTATCGAAGATAAACTCTAAATAATAGTCGGTTTATTCACTCTCTATTATCGGGTTTGTATCCTAAATGATGAGTTTTAGATAGTACTTTTGTTAAGGGGCAGAGGTAGTGTTACTGTCATCTGCTTCTCGTAGTACTTTTTCAAGTACTTGATTATCAATGATGAACAGCCACCTGCCACGAAATGGCGTCATGTAGATGGCGTTTGTTGTCAGTGATTGCGTTTTTTTACGTTGAACCCAGACGGTATAACCTGGCTCAGTGCTTAAAAATGCGTCCCTCTCTTGCTTGGAGGCGGGCACTAAGTTCAGAGGCTTCTCTAATCTGCCTGCAAAGCCGAAGGTGTTGTGGTATTTACCGACGTAAGAAACATTATATCCTTGGGATTGAAGTTGGTGGATCTGGCGGCCAGTATCGGTTACGTCATAGACATTATTCAGCACAGGGGACAAACTCGCCATTAACGCTGACAAACTCAATACTAGTGCGCCGATGTGAAGAACAAGACGCTCGACAGGAAGCGTTTTTCTCCAAAGAAGTAATCCGAGTAACAGAGCGGGTAGCAGCCCCCAACTTAGATAAACGTCATTAATTTCTGTGCTGCGAAACGCTTTTTCGATCCACAGTGGTGCACTGAAGATTGCAGCAGTAATCAGAGCCACTATTGCAATGACAACCGGCTCAGTTTTGAACTTCTCTGTATTGACCCTGTTGGCGATCCAAAGTGCGGCAAAAGGAAAAGCGGGCAACAAGTAGTGAATCTGCTTCCCACTGAAACAACTGAATATCCCAACCACAAACACAAACAGGGAAAAACAGAATGTATCTCGTCGGTCCGTTAGTTTCCAAGGGCGGCTGCGCCAGAAACTAATCAGAAACAGCCAAGGAAAGAGCAATGCTGGTAATAGTACTAAGTACCAGTAAAAAGGACGTGCATGTGCAAAAGAGTCCTGTACCCTTCCTGCAGATTGCCCCCAGAAAATCGCTTTCGCATACTCTTCACCGCCAGAAAATGCCGCAGGTATCGCCCATAGCAAAATGATGCCGATAGCAACGCCCAGTGTCTTAAAAACGGCTTTGAAATAAGTAACATTGATGGGGAAGCGTGCGGGGTGCCAAAGACGGGCTAAAAGTAGGAATGGAATAAAATAGACAAAAACCACGGGACCTTTAGTCAGCATCCCAAATCCGAGGCATAGCCCGCTCAGTAAAGGCAATATTGGGCGGTTGGATTCTGTAGATTGCCAAAAGTACAGCACGGCAAGCTGAATGAATACTGCAAGCAGTAAATCAAACATGATCATGCCAGAATACAGAAACCAGCCGAGAAAACTGATCAATACAAGGGGAGATAACCATTTCACTTTTGGCGAGTCAGGATATATTTTTTCTGCTAGCTTCCCGACTAAATAGAGGTTTAGCATAGAAAATACAGGGACGACAAGGCGTGTCACCGTATCGGACGTACCAAACATAGACCAGACAACGCTGAAAAGCCAAAACATAAACGGTGGCTTGTGATCGTATGGTAATCCGTTCAGGTGTGGTACCAACCAGTCGTTATTGAGCCACATTTCCCACGCGACAGATACATAGCGGGTTTCGTCTATGGGGAAGATTGGCCGAAACCAGACGTTCACGGCAATGAAGAATAGCGCTAGGAATACTGCCAACGCGGTATATTGAAATTGTGAAGAGCCGGATAAAGGTTGTTTCCTATCTTTCATTGGTGTCCTTACCTACTACTAGTGCTTAAAAGTAGTTCATTAATCCTATTTATGACATCATTCATATGAATGATGAATGCGAGCCAGATCTTTAAAGTTATTGGTATTGTTACATTTTTTACACATAGCTAGAATATCAATATCTTTGACGATAGGAAGTAATTTCTTTCAGAGTTTAAGTTTAATCCAGAGGATTTTCACACTACGAACTAAGCCTTATAAAAGTAATATAGATTGTACTTATGAGTTAGGCTCGAATTCTTCCCCAAATCGGCTGCCTGAAATTCTATACGGTCAGATGTCGAATTTTAGTTGAATTCGATTTCAGATTTATTTAGATGCTCGTTTCTTAGGTTGAATTCTCAGTGAGTACTTCTGTTCATTGCTCGTATCTTCTCTATGAAGGCGGACTATTCATGTTGCTTTTCAGTCTTGGCAAGGTGAAGGTGGCCTTAAACCTGTTGTTCATAGTTATGTGGAAGTCGAGCGTGTGAACGGCATGCTCTGGAGTAACTTGAACTAGCGAAAGGCGGTTTAGAAGCGTTAGTGCATTGATCCAAATCAAAGTGCCATATCGCCTTTCGCGTGTAATCTGAACTCCCCTTAGCGCTAGCCATTTGGTCTATTAGTGCCATTTTGTCCATAGTGAAATGCTGAAACCTCTCTTTATCTTCTAATTTTAAACATCAATAATAATCCCAACAAAACGAGATAGGCATCTATCAATATTAATTAATACAAGAAAGGGTTTTATTATGAAAAAGTTATTCGTACTAACTGCTGGTATTTTTATGGCTTCATCCGTATTTGCTTCAAATATTACACTGAATCAACAAACACATATGGATGCAGGTACTTACCAAAGTAGAGAGCAAGCATTAAACGCAGGATTTGATTTATCAGACTCATTAAATTCAATGTCTAAATCAGAATTACGACGTGAACTTGGTTTATTTAGCTACACTAACGTAAATAATATCAACATCGATGATAGTCAAGTTGTTATTAAAGAAGTGGCGTATGCCCGTGACAATATACAATACCGAGCAATTCTAAATGTGGACTATCATTTCAACGCAATGAGACCACATGACTAAGTATGTATTCCCTAGAAATAAAAACACCTAAAAAAATAGTTTTGAATAAATTGGGGATATGAGATTTGTCCCCAATATTAAGTGTAAGCACATTCGATGTTGACGTAAATTGAGTATTTATAAATGTAACAATCAATTTATTTAATTTACGTCATATAGCTTTCCCATATAGGTGGATTACCAATAGTATTTTCTACCGTTTCAATAAATAGCTTTACAAGAGGCGGCTGGTTTCGGTGTGGGTACAGTGCATACAGCCCACCTGTGTATGAGATTTTATAGTCAGGTAATAACCGAATTAACTGCATCTCATCCATATGTTTTGTGAGCATCAATTGACCAACAATGGCGTAGCCTAAACCTGATTGTGCTCCATCCATTAGCAACTCCACTTCATTGACGTGATAGCGACCTTGAGCCGTAATGGTAACGGTATGCTCTTCTCCGTCTCTCATTGACGTCAACTGCACTTTGTTCATCTGATAAGTACCGTTGGAATAAATAACAGCTGGTAAGGCTGCCAGATCTTCAGGAGTCTCTGGATAGCCGTATTCAGACACAAACTCTTTTGATGCAAGTAAAAGTAACTGATGATTCGCGAGCTTTTTTGCAACCAGATTGGAGTCTACAGGGTCACCAACTCTAAAAACCAAATCATAACGTTCTCCAATGAGATCAACCTTTCGATCGTTAAGAACGATTTCAACACTGACTTCTGGATATTTTTTCAGAAAAGCAACAATACAGTCTTTCAGGTATTTCCGACCAAATAGCGATGTGCTGGAAATTCTAAGGTTACCTCTAGGTGTATCACCGAATGTATCTGCTAGTTGACGGGTTTTGTCTAAAGCATCCCTGACTTGCTGTGCTTGTTTTACTATTACTTCACCGGCAGGAGTCAGTGATAGTGATCGTGTTGAGCGGTTAAGCAGCCTTAGGCCAAGGGAATCCTCTAGTTTTCTTATCTGTTTAGATAGCACCGAGCGGTCAATGCCACGCGCATCTGCAGCCTGTGCGAATGAGCCCTGCTTAGAAACTTCGAGTAGTAGATCCAATCTACTTGCAAGATCCATGTGTATACCTACGTGATTACCTGATCGTTCAATATGATAGATATTATCAATATTTAATTTAGCGTTACAATAAAATTATAGCGCCTAAAAATGGGATAAAGTGTGGCGTTTATGATCCGGAAGTTTCAACCAAATGATTGATTAACTATTGGTATATTTTAAAAGGAAATGGATTAAATCTACGATAATTAAGTGTTGATTATTTGTAGGTGATAGAAAATGAGCTATTTATTTTCTTATTTTTAAGTCAGTAAATAAAAAATAAATAGTGTTAATCAATAAATGGCTCGTTTTCGATTGTATGATAGATTCCGATTATATAATCCTGAAAATATAAAAAGGCGGACTGAAAATCAGTCCGCATTAGGGGAGTCAAGCCCATTTAAACGATCGCAGTTATTATCGTTGAATTTCGGATAACTTAATAACCTAGCCCCTAAAACCTTGATTAGTATATGAAGAGTTACTCTCGATTAAATTAAGAGCTAAACTCTCCATGTGGGTCAATAACGAATTTCTTCGCTGCACCACCATCAAAATCGGCATAACCTTGTGGTGCTTGATCAAGCGAAATCATTTGTACGTTTACCGCATCAGCGATTTTTACTTTATCAAACAAAATAGATTGCATCAGGCCACGGTGATATTTCATCACAGGGCATTGGCCAGTATGGAATGAATGAGATTTCGCCCAGCCAAGACCAAAGCGCATGCTCAGTGCACCTTGTTTCGCCGCTTCGTCTTTCGCACCCGGATCATCCGTAACGTATAGGCCAGGAATACCGATTGAACCACCAGCGCGAGTCACCTGCATTGCTGAGTTCAGTACAGTGGCTGGTGCTTCTTGAGTATGACCACCACAGCCACATCCATGCGCTTCGAAACCAACACAGTCAACAAAACAGTCAACTTCGCGGTCGTTCAGAATGGCTTCTATTTTGTCTTCCATGCTGCCGTCTTCGCGCAGGTCAATGGTTTCACAGCCAAAACTACGAGCTTGTGCCAAGCGTTCTGGAATCATATCACCAACGATGACACACGCTGCTCCAAGTAACTGGGCTGATACTGCTGCTGCCAGACCAACTGGACCTGCACCCGCAATATATACTGTTGAACCTGGACCCACTCCCGCAGTTACACAGCCGTGGAAGCCTGTTGGGAAAATGTCAGACAGTAAGGTTAAATCCTGAATTTTTTCTCGTGCTTGATCAGGATCTGGGAATTTAAGTAAGTTGAAGTCCGCATATGGCACCATAACGTATTCAGACTGACCGCCAACCCATCCACCCATGTCAACATAGCCGTACGCCGCACCAGGACGGGCTGGGTTTACATTCAGACAGATTCCTGTCATGCCGGATTTACAGTTTCTGCAACGACCACAAGCAATGTTAAACGGTACAGAAACGATATCACCGACATCAACAAATTCGACATCGCGTCCTTTTTCTAGAATTATCCCGGTGATTTCGTGGCCCAGGACTAAGCCTTCTTCTGCGGTCGTGCGTCCACGCACCATGTGTTGGTCACTACCACAGATATTTGTAGTTAGTACTTTAAGGATCACGCCGTGTTCACACTTACGATTGCCCAGTGCTAGCTCCGGATAAGGGATCGACTCGACAGCAACTTTGCCCGGGCCTTTGTAGACAACGGCACGGTTTGATTTTTCGTAGGACATAAGGTCTCCTTGTTGAGGCGTATTATAGTTCTAGTGGTTCCTTTACCAGTGAAATCCGTTAACGATGACTACAGCTTTTAATTATCCTATTTATCAAACCATTAAGGCGACTGGCGACTTAAGCCCATGGTGAAAACAGCATCTCAGCTCATGTTAGTTAAGATTTATTGGTGCTTTTGTTTGACTTTCATGTCGGAGAATAGCGCTCACGCAATGCACACATATGTCGCATTGCGCCGCATTTTGGTGCGTTTACGACGCGATTGGGATAAGAAAATTCATGCTGAGACCAAGCTCACAAGTGTGTAATAAAGTGATAGAACAAGGTCAAAATTGGCTAAACAGGCACATTAATTGTTTGATTTGGTATGTACAACAATCGAGATTATTAATCTGGTGAGCTAAATTTTGGATAAAATGACCCGCTGATTTGAGCAAAAATCGATTAAGGATTTGTAGGTGAGAACGAATTTAAGATGAATATAGAACACTTAAAACTATTCGTTCGTTTAGCGTCCAGTCAGAGCATTAGCAAGGCGGGGCATGAACTCGGTTTATCTCCAGCGGTGGCCAGTGCACATATCAACAAGCTAGAAGATAGTTTGGGCGTTCGTTTAGTTCATCGAACCACACGGAAGGTAGCCCTTACGCAGGAGGGGCAGGCGTTTTTACCCTATGCGGAGGAAGTATTAGCCTCGGTAGAAGCCGCCAGAGGGGCTGTAGGGGCTGGGCATTACAATCCAACGGGAACACTACGAGTGACCGCGCCAGCATCGTTTGGTCGGATGCATTTGATTCCCGCCTTAAAAGGTTTTATGTCTCAGTACCCTGAAATTACTGTGGATTTTCGATTTTCCGATTCGATTATTGACATGGTTGAAGGCGGATTTGATGTCGCAATACGTGTTGCGGAGCTTAAAGATTCGGCTCTTGTGGCAAGGAAGTTGGCTTCCGACCGGAGAATTGTCGTTGCTTCTCCAGAATATCTTGAGAAATTTGGCACGCCTGAACGTCCCCAAAACCTAGTTAATCATGAATGTATTAACCTGATGGGAATGGAGAACTGGGTATTTAAAACATGTAACGGTCCATTGAGTATTCGCACGACTGGTCGTTTTAGAACGGATAATGGTGATGCTATGCGTGATGCGACTATCGATGGGCTTGGTATCTCTATCAACTCAATATGGAGCGTTTATCAGCAGTTGGATCGCGGTGAATTAGTCGAAATTTTGCAAGATTATCCACTGGCTGCGGATGCAAGCATCTGGGCTGTTTACCCAAGCTCACGTTTGATTGCGCCGAAAGTGAGGGCGTTTATCGATTATTTTGCTGAATACTATGGTCACCCAACGTATTGGGAAGTAAATCTAGCGTAGAGCGGATAGCAATAAAACGTCTCACTCATCACGAGTTGAGAGTGGGGGAATCTATTTTCAATGAAATCTATAAAGTGATTTAAAGGTTGTAGGTATTATCAACTTTTCAATATGGCTGTAATATGGCGTCATTGGTGAAGCTCTTCTAGTTGTCATGCTAAGCTCCGCTTCTATATAGTTGTATTTAAAAAGGATATGAAAATGTCTCATCAAGTAATCAAAGATTTGAATCGTCGTTATACTACAAAGAAATATGATGCGGAGAAACGCATCTCTCAAGAGGACATGGCAATCATCAAAGAGGCGATTCGTCTATCTGCATCATCTATTAATTCTCAGCCTTGGAAGTTTATCGTCATTGAGAGTGATGAAGCTAAAGAGCGTTTCCACAATACGTTTGAGAACATGCACCAATTTAATCAGCCTCATGCTAAAGAAGCGTCACACACGATTCTTTTGGCATACGATCCTAAATTTACCAAAGAAAAATATGCAAAACGTGTTGATGCAGAAGTGACATCAGGTCATTTACCTGCGGATATGTACGACAGATTTATGGGTGCATACGCTTTCGCACAAGCGAATACGGATCAAGCAGGTTATAACGGTAACTGGACTAAAGCTCAGGTGTATTTGGCACTTGGTAATTTATTGCACACACTCGCAAGACTAGGCATTGATTCGACTCCGATGGAAGGTGTCGATGCTGCTCTAATTGGTGAAGAGTTCAAAGAAGAACTGGATGGCCATGTGTGTGAAGTTGCTTTGGCGATTGGTTATCACAAAGATGACGAAGACTACAACTATGGCTTGCCAAAAGCGCGTTTGGCTTTAGATGACGTAATCACGACGTTGTAATTTCCCCTATTACCTGCCAGCAGTAAGACAACTCAGCACTTTTCATACGAATTAGTTTCGCTATTATAGCGAGACTAATTTTGTCATTTTTGCAATAAACGGAATTGAGATGCTGACACGATCCGATGATCTCGAAATACTGGTAAATGTCATAGACAGTGGCAGTTTTTCACAAGCCGCTGAAGTGTTAGGTATTCAAGTTGCCAAAGTCTCCCGCTCAGTGAGCCGAGTAGAAAAGCAACTGGGAATAACCATCTTAAATCGAACGACTCGTCGCTTAGAGTTAACGGAAGAAGGTGAGCGATTTGTAGATTCGGTTCGCTCTGGTTTACAGCATCTTCGTCAGGCCGAAGAAGACTTGGTCGTTAGCCGAGAATTGCCGCGGGGAAAGCTTCGGGTTGATGCCGCCAGTCCGTTTATGTTGAATCAACTGGTTCCTATTGCCCAAGAATTCAGGAATACCTATCCCGATATTGAGCTAGAGTTGTCTTCCAACGAAGGTTACGTCGATCTGCTGGAAAAGCGCACGGATGTGGCCATCCGTATCGGTAAGCTGTCGGATTCCTCTCTGCATTCTTCATTCTTAGGTAAGAGTGTTTTGTTTGTTGTCGCATCTCCCGATTATCTCGCCAGAAGAGGCTTTCCTTTTACACCTGAAGATCTCAGCCAGCACGACATCATCGGCTTTACCTCTCCCAGAGCTTTGAATGTATGGCCAGTACAAGGTGTTGATTATATTGAACCCACAATCGCCTGTAGCAGTGGTGAGACGGTTCGTCAGCTCGTTTTGTCCGGTAATGGTATCAGTTGTTTATCTGGGTATATGGTAAAGAAAGACATTGCTTCAGGGCGCTTAGTTGCACTTTTGGACACATATACAAAAGAATCGTCTGACCGAGAAATGATCCATGCGGTGTATTACAAATCCTCTCATGTTGCTCGTCGGATATCAGCGTTCATAGATTTTATTAAACCCCGGCTTACGCTCTAATAACTGCCTGCTTTGAACTTGTTATTTTTGCAAAAATTGCAAAAATGTTTTGTCCTTTCGTTTCTTAATCGGTCTATGGTTCACTGCTAGAATCCTCGGCATAAACGAGTATTCACAGATTAGTTGAGGAACTTATGACTGACGCATTATTTCAACCCCTTAAAGTAGGTCGTTTTCAGTTGTCTAACCGCATTGCTATGCCTCCGATGACTCGTTCGAGGGCAACCCAACCCAATGATGCGGCAAATGAGTTGATGGCGAAATACTATGCTCAGCGTGCCAGCGCTGGTCTGATAGTGGGCGAAGGCACCCAAATTGCTCCAAACGGAAAGGGGTATGCGTGGACGCCAGGTATCTACAGTGAAGAACAAATTGCTGGCTGGAAAAAGGTGACTGATGCCGTGCATGCTGAGGGCGGAGTCATTTTTGCTCAATTATGGCATGTTGGCCGCGTTACTCATCCGGACAATATTCATGGTGAGCAACCTATTTCTGCATCCGCAATTCGTGCAGAAGGTGTAAAGGTCTTTATTGATAATGGTACTGACGCTCCTGGATTTGTGGATACTGCTGAACCAAGAGAGATGACACTGGATGATATCCGACATGTTTTGGACCTCTATCATCAAGCTGCTAAGAATGCGTTGTTGGCCGGGTTTGATGGTATCGAGCTCCATGCGGCAAATGGATATCTTGTTAACCAGTTCATTGATTCTGAATCGAATAATCGCACCGATCAGTATGGTGGCAGCTTAGCAAATCGCCTGCGTTTTCTTGATGAAGTCGTAACCGAGTTGTGTGAAGCGATTGGCTCTGATCGCGTTGGCGTGCGACTCGCTCCGTTAACAACGTTGAACGGTACGGTTGATGCGAATCCAGAAGAAACCTATGTGGCCGCCGCGAAGTTACTGAATCAGCACAATATTGCTTATTTGCACATAGCGGAAGCTGACTGGGAAGACGCACCATTAATGCCAGTCACGTTCAAACAGGAACTGCGTAATGCTTTCTCTGGAGCGCTTATTTACGCTGGTAAATATAACGTTGAAAAAGCGGTTCAAGCGCTGGATTCAGGCTTGGCTGATATGATTGGTTTCGGTCGTCCATTTGTATCAAATCCTGATCTCCCGGCTCGAATTAAAAATGGTCAGCCGTGGGCGAATCATGATCCTGATACGTTATTTGGTGGCGGCGAGAAAGGGCTGACCGATTATCCGGTCTACTCGGCTTAAAATATTTAGTAAGTGTTTTCAAAAGACTAGCGGCAATTACCAAAGAGTAGTTGGCGATTTAAGTGTAAAGTGCTCTGTTCCGAGATGAAACATAATAGTTTTATCTCGGGTTTATGCCGCTAAGCCTCATTAAAAGATACTAGTTTACTAGCACTCGTAGAAATCGAATCGATGTGTCATAAATAAGCGCTAAACAGCAACAGCAGTTTGATTGTACTGTTTGGCCGCTTTTGTATTTCGAATGAGTCGGATACTACCGCTATCGTCTATAAGTATGCTTTCACTGCTGATGGTTTTATCGGTTATTTCTATGCCAGATAGGATATGCCCATCAGTAATTCCCGTTGCACAAAACAGAATTTCATGGGCAGAAATAAGTTCATTTAGTGAGTAAACCTTACCTGGTGTCGCTCCTGATGCCTCACATTGCTGTTGTTCGGCAACATCATAAGCTAAGTTTTGATCACTTTTTCCTTTCACTTCGCTACGAAGTAACAATCTGCCTTGCATGTCTCCGCCTAGAGCTTTAACGGCAGCGGCTGAAATGATGCCTTCTGGCGCACCACCTATACAATACATAACATCGAA
Source organism: Vibrio sp. YIC-376 (assembly GCF_052353105.1). Classification (NCBI taxonomy): domain Bacteria; kingdom Pseudomonadati; phylum Pseudomonadota; class Gammaproteobacteria; order Vibrionales; family Vibrionaceae; genus Vibrio; species Vibrio sp. YIC-376. The sequence continues at coordinate 66,655 of NZ_JBBWFK010000003.1, read as the reverse complement.
CGGAGCACTAGGTAAGCACGTTTGCAAGCTAGCGATAATATCACCATCAGGATATTCGAATACCTGCACACTATGTTCTCGTAGCTCTTTAATTAAGTCTTGATGGCGTGGCTTCGAAAGTGTCACGACACGAAGTTGGTTTAATGGCTTATATAGAGCCTGCGCGATGTCTCGAAGATTGGTCATGAGTGGACGCTCTAAATCGATAGATCCTTTTGCTTTAGCGCTCACTACGAGCTTTTCCATATACATGTCGGGCGCAGCCAGTATTTGACCTTTTGGTGCGGCGGCAAGAACGGCGATCGCATTATTTTGCCCAGTTGCAACCATTCTAGTTCCATCTATTGGATCAACCGCAATGTCGATAGCTTCACCTCCTTTTCCTAGTTGCTCGCCAATATAAAGCATCGGTGCATGGTCGATTTGTCCCTCGCCGATGACTACACGTCCATTTATGCTCATTTGATTAAGTGTTGAACGCATAGCATCAACAGCGGCAGCATCTGCAATTTCTTTTCGTCCTTGCCCCAAGTGTTTGAAGCTAGAAAGTGCGGCAGATTCTGTCACTTTCACAAATGCATAGGAAAGTCTCTCATCCATGTTTTCGTCCTTTTGATTAAATTCAATCATCGTGACTATATTTAGTCACTTTGTTCTTGTCTGTTAACTTGATCAAAAGTCCGATTTTTAATCGTTTTTAACCTTTTAGTAGAGTGTTTATTCAATAAAAGAGCGTTTTATCCGATTTGTGTGCGTTAAATCAACTTTCAAGACGTTCACTGTTGAATAAAAAGTAAATGGGATTATTGTGATTAAAAATGATTGAATGATTATAAAAAATCAATTTGAAGTGGCAAGGTTCAACGATAGTTGATTTGAATATGATGATATAGGTATCTAGGAAATGGCAGGTACGATGTTAACTAACGGAAAAGAATTGGCGTATTACGGTGATGACTTTACTGGTTCTACTGATGTTTTGGAGAGCTTAAGCCTAAAAGGTAAAAAGACAGTGCTATGGTTGCGCATACCTACGCCTTCAGAGCTTGCCGAATTCGAAGACTATTCTTGTGTCGGACTTGCTGGTGTTAGCCGAAGTAAAGACCCCGTTTGGATGAAGACTGAGCTTCCGGCTGTGTTTGAGTTTCTGAAGTCCGTGGAGCCAAAGTATGTGCACTACAAAGTGTGCTCGACCTTTGACTCGAACGTTGCGAAAGGCAATATCTCGACAGCATTAAAAGTTGGGGTTGAGGTGATTAAACCTGCTTGGACATCAATTGTTGTCGGTACACCAAAGATAAAACGTTATGTCTGCTTTGGTGAGCTGTTTGCCGATTATAAAGGTGAAGTATTTCCGATTGACCGTCACCCGGTGATGAGCTGTCATCCGGCAACACCAATGACACAATCGAATTTGATCAAACATATGCAAGCTCTGGGCAGTGATGATTGTGTTTCTTTCAATCTAGCGATGTACAGCGCGAAAGCTCCTCAATCGTTGCTATCTACCTACATTAATGCACAGAAAGTGGTGATATTCGATAGTTACGATGAGGCATCACTGGCACAAGCCGGTACATTGATTCGTGAAAATAGCGATGATGGTATGCACTTCACTGTCTCGTCTTCAGGATTTGAAGATGCCATCTACTGTGATTCAAACAGAGTCGAAAGCAGCGGATTTGCAAGTAAAAGCAAGATGCTCGCGTTATCTGGCAGTTGTTCATTGATCACCAGTGCGCAGATTAGCTACGCGATTGAGCATGGGTTTGCGCCAATCAAGCTAGAAGTCGCCCGACTTCTGGATGAGACAACTCGTCGTTCTTACTTGTGCGAAATTATTGAGCGTTGTACAGAGTTGCTCGCTGATAACATCTCACCTTTGGTCTATTCAGCGCTGGGACCAAGCGAAGAGACACTTGCTTTTGTGCAAGGCAGTGATTGCCAATCATTTGATCAAATTCTAGGTCAGTTCCTTGGGAACATTGCGGCGAAAGTCGCGGATAGCGGTTTGATTGACAGGCTTGCTGTCGCTGGTGGAGATACATCTGGCTACTGCTTACAAAGCTTGGATGTCGACGCTCTGACTTTTGTCGCTCCATTATTTCCAGGCGTTCCATTGTGTCGCACGCACTCAAAGCAACCCAATTTCAATGGATTGGAAGTGGCGCTTAAAGGTGGGCAAATGGGTGGTGACGACTTTTTTGTAAAATTACTTTTGGGTGAGGAATAATCATGGATAGATTTGAAGTTACATATCGAGTGAGTAGTGATTTAAACCTCGAAAAAATAGCAGAGAAAATTTGTAACGATCAAACCACTGGTACGTTTACTAAAATTCCAGAAGTTTCCAAAGAAGCATTTATTAACTTTTGTGCGGATATTGTCAGCATCAAGCAAAAGTTCGACGGTTGTCAGTATGAAGGTGAGATTATTATCTCTTACCCTATTGATCTCTCGGGATATGATCTATCAGCTATTTTTACTATTGCTTGTGGTGGTGTTTCTTCAATCAAACCAATTAAAAGCTTGATGATTGAAGATATCTACTTTTCCCCTTTATTTATTAGTCAATTTCGTGGACCGAAGTTTGGGATCGAAGGTACTTACTCCAAACTGGGTATAAGCAGAGGTCCGGTTGTTGGCGGAATATTAAAACCAAATATCGGTATAACGCCGTTCGATAGCGCTAAATTGGTAAAGCAATTGTTAGAAGCGGATATCGATTTCATCAAAGATGATGAGAAGCTACAAAGTCCTCCTTATTCTCACGTGAAAAAACGAATTGATTCGATCATGCCTGTTATTGATGAATGGCAACAAAAATCAGGCAAGAAGGTGATTTACGCATTCAATATTTGTCACTCCGACATTGGTGAAATTGAGCGGAACCATGATTACTTAATCAAAAATGGTGGCGATGCAGCGGTTATTAACGTCAACCAAATCGGTATTTGTGGATTGGATTCTCTCAATAAGTTCAGTGATGTTATTTTGCATGCCCACACCAATGGCTTGGCATTTCATGAGCGGAGCGAATGGGGTATCTCATTTCGAGTTTGGCAAAAAGTGTGGCGTTTACTCGGTATCGATCATCTACAGATTAATGGTATCGACGGTAAATACTGGCAAGACAACGACTCAGTGATTCAAGCATACAACGACATGATACTTCCATTGGGTGAGACTAAAGCAGCATTACCAGTGTTCTGTTCTGGTCAGTGGGGCGGCCAAGTTCCTGAGACATACTTACGAACTGACAAATCAACAGACTTAATGTATTTGGGCGGTGGGGGGATCCATGGCCACCCAATGGGCGCCCAAGGTGGGGTTAAAGCAATCAGGCAAGCATGGGATTCCTGTTTAATTAACAAAAGCTTACAAGACTATGCTGAAACTCATGAAGAGTTGGCTCAAGCATTGGCTTATTTTTCAAATAGCGGTAAATAAAACGGAGTATTTATGACAACAATATCGTTGATCGGTGCAGGTGGCAAAATGGGTATGCGCCTGTCAAAAAACCTTAAAGCATCTGATTACAAAGTTAATCACGTGGAAATTAGTGAAGCGGGTCGTCTGCGCTTAAAAGAAATATTGGATATAGACGCCATTGGTCCTCAAGATCAAAATGCAGCCTTGCAGCAATCAGATGTCGTAATTCTAGCTGTCCCTGATACGTTAATCGGCAATATCGCTGCACAAGTTTGTGAGCAGTTAAAATCCGGAACCATGGTGGTAATCCTTGACGCCGCAGCGCCTTTCGCTGGGCATCTGCCTGAGCGTGAAGATCTGGTTTATTTCATTACTCATCCGTGCCATCCAGTGATCTTTAATAAAGAGTTGAACGAACAAGCTCTCAATGACCATTTTGGTGGTCTACATGCTAAGCAGAGTGTTGTTTCTACCTTGCTTCAAGGGCCTGACTCTGCGTGGGACTTGGGTGAAGATATTGCTAAAACTATCTATGCGCCAATCAAAGATTCGTACCGAGTGACCTTACATCAAATGGCGATGCTAGAACCTGGTCTGTCCGAAACAGTGTGTGCAACGCTACTGACTGCAATGCGTCAAGCCATGGACGAGGTTGTTGAAGCGGGTGTGCCATACGACTGTGCACGTGACTTTTTACTTGGCCATATGAACATTTTGGCTGCCGTTATCTTTGATGAAATCGAAGGTCAGTTCTCTGACGCCTGTAATAAAGCCATCGACAATGGTTTGGAAAAACTTCTTCATCCAGACTGGAAAAAAGTATTCAACAAGGACGAGCTTGCACACAGTATTCAGCTAATTACCTAATAAATGATAACAACTACTACAAAAGACGTGAAACAAGGATGAGACAATGACAATGAAGATGACAAATTGCAAATTTTCTAAGTACGTTGCGTTGGGAAGTTTGCTTTTAATACCGATGGTTTCTCAGGCTAAGACGATCAATATAGCCTTCACTCAAACCCTCGATTCACAGCACGGTGAAGCGGCGAAAGCGTTTAAACAAGAACTGGAGACGCTAAGCAACAAGGACTTAACCGTAGACCTTAAACCCGCAGGGGCTCTTGGGGGAGAGCGAGAAGTTGTAGAGAGTTTGCAGCTTGGTATTATCGAAATGACCATCTCTTCGACTGGGCCTTTGGGCAACTTCGACAAAGATGTTTATCTTTTCGACTTTCCCTATGTCTTCGAAAGCTATGATCACGCACATAAGGTTTTGGACAGTCACATAGGCCAGGCCATTCTAGATGGTATGTCTGCACACCAAATCAAAGGGCTTGCATGGGGTGAAAATGGTTTCAGACAGATCACGTATAACGGTGAGCCAATCACTACACCTGAAGACTTAAAAGGCCGCAAGATTCGTACCATGGAAAACAAAGTACATATTGCGACATTTGAAGCTTTAGGTGCATCTCCAGTGCCTATGTCGTGGACTGAAGTGTTCACCGCATTACAGCAGGGTACAATTGATGGTCAAGAAAACCCAATTAACTTGGCAGTAACTTCTAAGTTATACGAAGTGCAAAAAGAGGCGTCTCTGACTCAGCATTTGTATAGTCCTGCTGTTATTGCGATGTCTCAAAGCTATTGGGATGGATTATCTAAACAAGAACAAGAGTGGGTTCAAGCCTCAGCTAGCAAGGCTGCTATCGTAATGCGTAACACTCGCGAACGTCTAGAAAACGAAGCGTTTGATGAGTTGAAGCAAAAAGGTATGACTATCGAAAAAGTGGATATCACACCGTTTATTGCAGCGACAGAAGACGTAAGGAACAAGTTGGCAGGACAAATGGGCTTTACCGACCGTATGGCTGAAATCAAAGCAATGAAATAACGAAGTAAAGGCCAGGGCGCAAGCCTTGGCCTGAGGAGTCGATGATGTCGAAACTTGTAATTAGGTTTAGTCGATTTTTATCCCATTCAGTACTTATGTTATCAGCGGTATTGTTAGGGTTACTGGCCATATTGGTGTTTTATCAGGTAATTACTCGATTTGTATTTGGCTCGCCCTCCACTTGGTCGGAGATAACCGCCAGGATCATGATGGTTTGGATGGTCTATCTCACGATGAGTTGTGTATTCAGAGAAGGTAGCATGATTACGATCGGTTTCTTCGTAGACCTGCTCCCTAATTCCCTAAATCTTTGGGCGAAGCGATTGGTGACACTACTGGTGATATTTTTCTTGGGAATCCTCATCTGGTACGGATGGGAAATGGCAGTAAGAGTAAAATCTCAGAATGTTTCAATGGTGGATATCTCAGCTTTCTGGTTGTATATCAGTATCCCTGTTGGCGCTTTGTTAACGATACCGGCATTACTAGAGTGGCATCTTTTAAATGTAGAAACGCATTTAGAGTTAGGCCATTACAAAACCAGTAATGAAAGCGAGGTTTAATTATGCCAACAGCTATAGTTTCTTTACTACTATCTTGTATTACGTTGTCGGTTCCAATTGCAGTTTCTATCGTTATTGCATGTGCGATTGGGCTTTATGCTTTCAGTAACCTTCCGTTAGTTATCATTCCACAGCGGATGTTTATTGGGTTAGATAGCTTTCCATTGATGGCGGTGCCTCTGTTTATCCTTGCGGGCAATATTATGGGGCAGGGTGGCGTTTCGAAGCGCTTGGTCAAGTTTGCTAAATCTTTGGTTGGTAATATCCAAGGTGGTCTAGCGATGGCTTGCGTTATTACCAGTATGATATTCGCCGCTGTTTCGGGATCTAGTGTCGCTACAACGTATGCAGTTGGCTCGATCTTATTACCAGCAATGATCATGCACGGTTATCCAAAGAAGGTTGCAACAGCAATACAAGCTTCATCTGCAAATCTTGGTATCGTTATTCCCCCATCGGTTCCACTGATCATGTATGGAGTAAGTACTAACACATCAATTGGTAAGTTGTTTCTCGCAGCTATAGGACCTGGTTTGCTTATGGGTGGAGCTCTTATCCTCATGGTTATTATTTGGTGTAGGGTTTGTGGCTATGGCAAGAATGACTCTGTCGGCCGAGAAAGTTTCTGGTCGTCGCTAAAAGATGCAGTTCTGGCGATATTGATGCCGACGATCATCCTAGGTGGTATTTACGGAGGAATATTCACACCAACAGAAGCCTCAGCGGTTGCTGTTATATACGGTCTGTTTTTAGGTTTAGTTGTTTACAAGGAAATTTCTCTTAAAGATATTCCTGACATCTTGAAACGTTCAGCTATTGCGACAACTTCCGTGATGCTTATTATTGCCGCAGCATCTTTACTGAGTTTTTTGGTGAGTCGTTCAGATATACCACAAACATTAGCAACATTTGCAACGGATAGCTTTTCCACAGGGCTTCAATTTCTACTGGCGGTGAATGTTTTACTCTTAGTTGTTGGGATGTTCGTGGAAACCTCTGCCGCAATACTATTACTAGCGCCGATTTTGACACCGATTGCTGTGATCTACGGTATCGATCCTGTGCACTTCGGAGTAGTAATGGTGGTTAACTTAGCGATCGGTATGTTCACACCACCTTTGGGAGTTACTTTGTTCGCAGCGAGCCAAGTCGCGAATATTCAGGTCGAAAAAGTGGTGAAATCGACACTTATCCCATTGATCACTTTGATATGCTGCCTTGTTGTAATTACAATCTTCCCAAGCATTACGCTTATGTGGGTAAATTAGATAGGTTATTTGGCAGTAGGTATTAGTTCTCAATGAAGAAAGAGCAAAGGTTTAATAAGATAGTTGACTACCTTAAGGATAGAAAACTCGCTACGGTAGAAGAGCTTGTTCCTCATGTCAATGTCTCGCCAGCGACTATCCGTAGGGATTTAGTTGAATTAGATAGCCAGGGAGTAGTTCGAAGAACACATGGAGGAGTGACTTTAAATAATTTTGTTGCGACACAGCTTTCTTTTCAAGAGAAAAATGAATTATTTAAATCAGAAAAAATCCGAATATGTAAAGAAGCTGCAAAATTAATTGAAGGTGGAAATACCATTATTCTTGATGCTGGCACGACAACTATGGAAATTGCGAAAAATATTACGCATTTACCTCTAAGGGTTATTACACCAGATTTAAGGATTGCGTTATTTTTAAGCCAGTTTAAGCAAATAGAAGTAACGGTATTTGGTGGAAAAATAGATAGTTCTAGCCAATCTTGTATTGGCGAACACGCAAGAAGGCTACTTCAATCTATTATCACAGACCTTGCTTTTATAAGTTGTAATTTCTGGAACGTTGAGCATGGTGTTACTGCACCAACTGAGCACAAGTCGACACTCAAAATCGATATGATGAAAAGTGCTAAGAAGAGTGTGTTAGTAGCAGATAGCAGTAAATACGGCAACAGCTCTTTATATAAAATTGCTGAGTTGGAACAATTTGAGGAAATATTTACTGATTGTAATATAAGTCCTCAAAATAAAGATTTATTACAATCAATAAAGTCAAAAGTTAATTTTATTTAACTTCACTTAACTTAAATATCTATTTAATTATGTCTGCGTGAATTATTTCACGTAGACCCCTGTACGCGTAAAAAGGAAAGTAATATGAAAATTGCAATTGGATGTGATGATGCTGCTTTTGAATTAAAAGAAATTCTCAAAAAACATTTGTCAGATAAAAATATTGAGTTCACTGATTTGGGACTCAAGCAAGGCGATGACCATATCTACCCTGATATTGCAAAAGATGTTGCAGTTGCAGTAAGTCAAGGTGACTTTGAGCGCGGGATACTCTTATGTGGTACCGGTATTGGTGTATGTATCGTCGCTAATAAAGTTCCGGGAATTCGCGCAGCTCTCTGCCACGACACATTTTCGGCAGAGCGTGCAAGAAAGAGTAATAACGCACAGATCATTACCATGGGAGCTAGAGTTATTGGGCCAGAACTCGCCAAAAGTATTCTAGATACCTGGTTAGAATCTGAATTTTCGGATGGTCCTTCTACGCCTAAAGTAAATCGGATCAATGAAATTGATTCAGAATTCCACACTATTCGTGCGTAAGCTCAGTTATAAAGGAGGATCTATGAAGCCTTTTTGGGTAGGTACTAGTTGGAAAATGAATAAAATTGGCCGTGAGGCCGATGAGTGGATAGATACTATTACGACATATTTGCAGAGTATTGATTGTAAAAGTCAGGTATTCACTATTCCTCCTTTTCCATATATAGAGCGTGTTAGCAAAGTCGCGCAGTCTGCTAATATTTTGGTTGGGGCGCAGAATATGGGCTGGGAAGACCAAGGTGCTTTTACCGGAGAGGTTTCTCCTCTGATGTTAAAAGACTGCGGTATAGACATCGTAGAAATTGGGCATTCAGAACGCCGTCATATGTTTGGTGAAAATGACGATACTGTAAATAAAAAAGTACTTGCAGCGTTAAAACATGGTCTACGACCACTGGTTTGTGTTGGCGATACCGAGCAAGAGAAAAATTGGAATGTTTCAGTAGAGTCCGTTGTACGTCAGGTAAAAATTGCTTTACACGAAGTACCATACGAGCAGCTATCTCAAGTAGTAATCGCATACGAACCCGTTTGGGCTATTGGTGAAAGTGGTATACCAGCCTCAGCGCAGGAAGCGGAGCAAATTCATCAGGCGATTCGTACAGCTCTGTTTGAGCAATATGGCCAAGAAATCTCGAATTCCATGTATCTCCTTTACGGTGGTAGTGTCAATCATTCGAATGCATCTGGGTTACTTAAACAAACCAATATTGATGGAATCTTTGTGGGTCGCTCAGCATGGTGCGCGGAGGATTTCTGTAGGTTGATCGATTTAGCAGAAAATGAATACTAAAAAATGTTAGTCGAAGTCTCTGGAAGATGGATACTCAATAAGTTACTTATGATCGAGAGGCTAGAGAATGGTGTTAAAAAGCTTTTATAAAGTATTGATTAGAAAAGGTAATAAGCATTATGCCAATTAGTACTATTGAAGAGATAATTGAAGATTATCGTAAAGGTAAAATGGTTATCCTTATGGATGACGAAGACCGCGAAAATGAAGGTGATATCATGATGGCAGCACAGCATGTGACAGCCCAAGATATCAATTTTATGGCTACCCATGGGCGTGGTTTGATCTGTTTAACTTTAGCAAAACAGAGATGTGATGATCTTAACTTATTCCCTATGGTCACCAATCATACTGAACCGTGGGCGACCGCTTTTACAGTATCTATCGAAGCTGCTCAAGGAGTTACCACAGGGATCTCAGCTGAGGATCGGGCTGTAACTGTTCAAGCAGCTGTTGCACCTAATGCGAAATCAACTGATTTGGTTCAACCGGGACATATCTTCCCTCTTGCTGCCAGAGATGGTGGTGTACTAGTTCGAGCGGGTCATACAGAAGCGGGTTGTGACTTAGCAAAATTAGCTGGTTTTGAACCAGCTTCGGTCATCGTTGAAATTCTCAACGAAGACGGCACGATGGCAAGAAGACCGCAATTAGAGCTGTTTGCTGAAAAGCATAATCTTAAGCTCGGTACAATCGCGGATTTGATTGAGTATCGTAATAAGACAGAAACAACAATAGAAAGAGTTTCTCAATGTCAGTTACCAACGGAATTTGGTCAATTTTCTATGGTTACATACCGTGATACTGTCGACGGTCAAACCCACTTTGCCTTGTTAAGAGGAGAGATCAACGATGAGCCGACTAACGTTCGAGTACACCTTCAAGATACTTTTAAAGACGTTCTCCACTCGGTCCGAGAAAGTGCTCAAAGTTGGACTTTGAATAAGGCGATGGAAAAAATTTCTAATGACAATGGTGTACTTGTAATTTTGGGGCAGTCAGAAAATGCAGAATCAATTATTGAAAAGGTAGAGCGTTATCAGGCTATTGACCTTGGGGAAGCAGTTTCTACTAATGATAAAATAAAGACTTCAAGGCGGATTGGAGTAGGGTCGCAAATCCTATCCGATCTTGGTGTCCGAAAAATGAATCTTCTATCATCATCAGGTAAAAAGTACCACTCATTATCTGGTTTTGGTTTAGAGGTAGTTAGCTATATCGAGCCCTGAATGAACTCGTTACTTCTACAAGATGACGTTATACCGCCTTCGGTGAGAAGGCGGCATAAGAGGAGTTCCTCATACGGTTCTTGTTAATATACTGAGTAATAAATGCGCAGTTTTTCCTCGTGCCATGCATTTTATCTATTCGGTCTTCCACCGCTCGATATTTGATCTACTCAGTTTTTCTCAATCCCATTTAATATCTACGAACCAGTCAAGATTCGTGATCTATTGGTTTTGCTAATCATCTTTCCTATACAATTCAATAACAACTAACGAATCGTCATTTGTATAGGGATATTTTCATGCTTCTTGAAGCTACAATATGGATATGGCTGCCACTTTTTCTCGCGATAGGAGCCGCATTTACACGGCACATGTCAGCAATGTTGCTATTGTTGGCGGTGACGTTAGTGAGCGCGTTAATTGTTAAACGTATCGAGCCTATTGCTTTTATTACCTCTCTGGTCACGCTTGGTATCGCTTATAAGCTGCCAGAATTTGCTGACAGGCAGAGAGGGAAGCCACTTTATTTACTTGGTTGGATTGCAGTACTGATTTGGTGTGCGATGTTATTTACCCATCTCATGCCGGGATTCAATAACCTGCAAGTGCTCGATAAGGTTTTAGCTGGTCCACAAAGTATTCCTTTTTCGATGTATTTGAATTTGGATAAGCCGCTTGCTCTTTTTGCGCTTCTTTTCGCTTATCCGGCACTATTGGGTAGTGAAAAGCGAGTTGAGCTTCATCGGCTTTCCGTCATTCTCATTCTCTTGTTCGCTTTATTTCCGATTGCGTGTTTGTTGGGAGCATTAAAAGTTGAGCTAAGTCTGCCAAACTGGTGGTGGTTATTTGCAATCAATAACTTAATGATTACCTGTGGTGCGGAAGAAGCTTTGTTTCGGGGATTTATCCAACAATCATTAAGTCGGCGTTTCAACTGGATGATAGGGTTAGCCATTGCAAGTGTATTATTTGGCGTAGCGCATATTGCTGGTGGAGGATTACTGGTCTTATTCGCAACGCTGGCTGGATTAGGTTATGGCTTAGTTTTCCATTTTACCGGGCGTCTTTGGTGTGCGGTCTTAGTGCACTTCCTTTTCAACTTTGTTCATCTTCTTTTCTTTACTTATCCGGCCGTAGCGCGTTGAGTCTGCATTCTGACACTTAGTCAGTAAGAACATGATCGCCAAAAAACCGTGGCCAATGTTACTTGGCCACAATGGTTAAGTCTTTTGGTTATAGATTAAACCGCTAATTCTCTGGAAGTCTTGATATAGATATCGCGCAGTTTTAAAGCGATCTCACCAGGTTTTCCATTGCCAATTGGCTTATCATCGATAGCAACAACAGGCCATACAAAGGTAGTTGCAGAGCTAATAAACGCTTCTTTTGCTTGATAAGCTTCTTCAATTGTGAAGAAGCGTTCTTCAATGGTTAAATCCAGTTCGTCAGCGAGTGTCATCAATGATGCGCGAGTAATGCCGTGTAAAATATCATTACTGAGAGGGCGAGTAACCAATACATTGTCTTTAGTCACAATGTAAGCGTTACTTGAGCCACCTTCAGTGACAAAACCATCTTCAATCAGCCATACGTCTTCTGCACCAGCAGCATATGCTGCCTGTTTCGCCAAACACGCAGGTAGCAAACTGGTTGTTTTGATATCACGACGACGCCAGCGAATATCATCAAACGAAATCACTTTGATCCCGGTCTGAGCTTTCGGGCTATCAATTAAACCGCGCGATTGAGTAAACAACACCAGTGTTGGTTCTATATCTTTGCTATATGAAAAATCGCGATCGCCTTCGTCGCCGCGAGTTAACTGGAGGTAGATACCGCCTTCGACTAAGCCATTTTTTTCAATCAGCTGTCGTTGAATATCCATCAACTGCTCGCCAGTTACTGGCATTTTAATTCCAAGTTCTTTAGATGAACGTTCTAAGCGGGCGAGGTGACCTTGATGGTCAATCAATTTTCCATCCAATACTGCTGTTACTTCATAGACAGCGTCAGCAAAAAGAAATCCTCTATCAAATACTGAAATTTTTGCTTCGCTTTCAGCAAGATACTCTCCATTGAGATATACAATACGTTCCATTTTTTTCCCCTTATCCCCACAATTCGCTGTGGAAAGGCAGCATCGAATTATTTTCAAATTCAAAGCCGTTTTCGATATCTTCACTTAGCAGTAGTGGACCATCTAAATCGACAACTTCTGCACCTTGGGCGACGACAAATGCGGGTGCCATACTTAATGATGAAGCCACCATACAACCGACCATAATACGTAAACCAGCCTCTTCAGCTTGCTCTTTAAGGGCCAGTGCTTCGGTCAAACCGCCTGTTTTATCAAGCTTTATATTGATCATGTCATAACGACCAATCACTTTTTTAAGGCTCATTCGATCATGACAAGACTCGTCGGCACAAATAGCAATCGGGCGCTCAAGTTCATCAAGCACATGATCTTCATCAGCATGAAATGGCTGCTCAATCATTGAAACATCAAGTTTTATAAGCTCAGGAATGAGCTGCTGATATGTCTCTACCGTCCACGCTTCATTTGCATCCAGAATGATCGCAGAATTTGGTGCGCCACGACGAACGGCTTGAACACGCGCGAGATCATCCGGACCGCCTAACTTCAATTTGAGCAGTGGTCGATGTGAATGTTCTATCGCCTTTTTTTCCATGTTTTCGGGCGTATCTAGTGAAAGTGTATATGCGGTAGTTAAGCTTTTTGCGACCACATCAACTTTATTCCAGATAGATTGCTTGGCCTGTTTACATTCCAAATCCCACATTGCGCAGTCTACCGCGTTACGAGCTGCGCCCGACGGTAGCAGTGGTTGCAAATCTTCGCGGCTAATTCCCGTTTCAATTTTTGGAATAATGCCTTCAATCTGAGCCAATACGTTTTGGATGGATTCACCGTATCGTCCGTAAGGGACGCATTCTCCGCGCCCCATTACACCTTGATGCTCGATTTCAACAATAACGGTCTCAGCATGGGTTTTACTACCACGAGAGATAGTAAAACTACCAAGAATAGGCCAACTTTTTGTATAAAGACTAACCTTCATTACAGCTCCGCTAATTTATCTACAATACGAGCAACACCTTGACGGAATGGGTCGACAACTGGCAAGCCTACTTCAGACTCAACTTTGTCCATATACTCTAACGCTTCGCTCTCAGTCAGTCCTGAGGTGTTGATCGAAACACCAACAAATTGAACATTTGGGTTTGTTAGCTTGGCCGTTGCGATGTTCGCTTCCATGCATGTTTTAATGTCCGGCAATTGATAATCAGGCAGACCACGCATATGGGTTCTGGTTGGTTCGTGACACAAAACTAAAGCGTCTGCTTGTGAACCATGGATAAGACCCGTAGTCACACCGGCAAAAGAAGCGTGGAATAGTGAGCCTTGACCTTCAATGACGTCCCAATGTTGCGGATCATTATCCGGAGTGATCGTTTCAATGGCACCTGCAATGAAATCTGCAACTACGCAGTCTGCACTCACACCGTCACCGGTAATTAGTATGCCTGTTTGGCCAGTAGCACGGAAATCGGCATCAATGCCTCGGGCTTTCATCTCTTTTTCAATTGCCAGAGAGGTGTACATTTTACCTACAGAACAATCTGTACCGACAGTAAGTAAGCGTTTACCGGAACGCTTTTTGCCATTAGCAACTGGGTAAACTTGTGTCGGGTAACGAACGTCAAACAGGCTACAACCATTTTTCTTCGCACATTCAACCAGTTCAGGGATGTCACTTAGCTTGTTGTGCAGGCCTGCGGCTATATCCATACCGGATTCTAACGCTTCGACCAGTACTGAAATCCACTCTTTTGAAATGATGCCACCGCGGTTGGCTACACCAATGACTAAGGTTTTTGCACCTGCTTCAACGGCCTGTGCAACACTTAAATCGTCAAGACCCACATCAGCATTACAGCCCTCTAAGCGTAACTGACCAACACAATATTCTGGACGCCATGTTTTAATTCCTTGAGCCACTTTCGCAGCGAGAGAATCTGCAGCATCACCCAAAAATAATAGATAAGGTTGTTTAAGTTCCATCTTACGTTTACTCCATTTCGTTAAACTGGTTTGGTGCCAGCCATTAATATTGCTTCTGAATACAAACTACAGTGCAAAATCCGTGACAGCAATATCTAAGAAAGCGCGAGAATATTTAAATTATAAGCAAAATAACGTGATTGCATGCATTTATTATTCATAAATATTTTTATTGGTGAATAAATATGCATGAAATTGTAATTTCATAATGTTCTGTGTTGTTATCAAATATCAGTCTTTATCTGAAGTTTACGACTCCAACAGCAATAGATTCTTTTATTACTAAAGGAATTCCACGTCTTATCTATAAAATAAACTCTCAAGGTTTCTGTGGTCATTTATACCGTTTTTAAATTGATAAATAGATAATTCTATTATGTGATCTTGTTCAAATTTAATGAGTAGTTTTAATGAAAATCCAACAACGTTCGAGATGTTTATCAACATTTATGCACTAAAAATGCGCAAAAATATTGATTTTGGTGCATAAATGGCTTAAATGTGTATTATTTGTTAAATAGATGACGTGCTGAATCTTACTTGTGGGTTGAGATTTAATTTGGGTTGGGTTTGTATGATTAACTAAATAATCTCTTGTAACTGGAATTTTGTATAGATTTTAGTGTGGCTTGGCCGAACATATAGGATGAATTTTTCGATAGAATATTTATCTATAAAAATCCTGACTGCCGTTCACATATGCCAGTTGTTAAGATGGTTTTAATATGGTCTGCATATTGCTTAGATTGCTTCAAGCATATTTGTCTTGAAGTTAATCGGAGTGAGTTAAATGGAATTAATACAGCAATTTGTCGGGCAAGTTAATGGGGTTGTGTGGGGTGTTCCCATGCTCGTTATGATCCTGGGTATCGGTATTTACTTGAATATTGGCCTTAAGTTTATGCCTCTATTCAACATCGGCCGAGCATTCAAATTAATGTGGAATGGTCGCCAATCCAGTGAAAGTAGCGATGGAGAAATCCCTCCTTTTCAAGCTTTGATGACCGCCCTGTCTGCAACAGTCGGTACAGGTAATATTGCCGGAGTTGCAACGGCCGTGTTTGTTGGTGGGCCAGGAGCCTTATTCTGGATGTGGGTAACTGCATTGCTGGGGATGGCAACAAAATATGCAGAAGCAGTATTAGCTGTAAAGTATCGCGAAACTGACGCAAAAGGCAGTTTCGTGGGTGGCCCTATGTACTACATAAAAAATGGTATGGGTAAGAAGTGGGCTTGGTTGGGTACAGCGTTTGCAGTGTTTGGCACATTTGCCTGCTTTGGGATCGGTAATGGCGTACAAATCAACTCGATCGCTCAAGTGATGGAAAGCACGTTCAGCTTCTCACCATTACTTGTCGGCATTGTCGTAATGATTTTATCTGGCGCTGTGCTACTTGGTGGTGTTAAGCGTATTGGTGCATTTGCAGGTTCGCTGGTGCCGATCATGGGTATTGCTTATGTTGGCTGTGGCGTGGTTATTCTCATCATGAATGTTGATCAGGTTGGTGATGCTTTAGCGCTCGTTGTTCAGCATGCGTTTACACCAACGTCGGCTCAGGGTGGCTTTGCTGGTGCAACGGTATGGATGGCAATTCGATTCGGTGTGGCTCGTGGTATTTTCTCAAACGAGGCTGGTCTGGGTTCGGCTCCTATTGCTCATGCTACCGCGCAGACAAATGATCCTGTCCGCCAAGGCTTTATCGCTATGTTAGGTACTTTCATTGACACCATCTTAATTTGTAGCATCACCGGTTTGGTCATCATCATTTCCGGGCAATGGACTGGCAGTGAATCAGGTGCAGCTTTGACTTCAGCGGCCTTCAACCAAGTTCTCCCTGGTTTTGGTAGCTATCTAGTGGCAATTAGCCTGGCAATATTCGCCTTTACTACGATAGTGGGCTGGTCTGTTTATGGTGAACGTTGCGCATCCTATTTATTCGGATCGAAAGCGGTCATTCCTTTCAGAATCATTTTTGTATTGGTATTACCTATCGGTGCAACTATGGAACTGGATTTTATTTGGCTGCTTAGTGATACGTTAAACGCAATGATGGCAATCCCTAACTTGATTGCGTTGCTGGCTTTAAGCCCAGTTGTGTACAAGTTGACGAAGGAATTCTTCGTAGAAGAAACCTCTCAACGCATCGCGGAAGAAGATCTATAACCGCAAAAGAAGTAGCTCAGCGCAACATATTCCCCATTACAAATGGTGTTGGCTGAGCTGCCAAGGACGAAAAGTAATACAGGAAAGAGTTAATGATTACTGCTGAAGCTGTTATCAATCTAAAAGCACTTAGTGACAACTACAACTTACTTAAGAAGAAATGTGCCAACAAATCGGTTGTCGCTGTAATAAAAGGTGACGCATACGGGCACAATGCGGTAAAAACGGCTCAAACTCTGACACAAGCCGACATGTTTGCGGTGTCGCGCATCGAAGAAGCGCTAGAACTAAGAAGCGAAGGAATTAAGCAGCCAATATTACTTCTTGAAGGCTGTTTCTGTAAAACTGACCTCGAAACGGCAGCTCGCGAAGGTTTCCACACTGCGATTCACTGTAAAGAGCAATTGGAAGATCTTAAGCAGGCGGAGATTACTCAACCTGTCACTGTCTGGCTTAAGCTCGATACAGGTATGCATCGATTAGGAGTTCATCCTTACGAACTTAATGATTATGTGCGACAAATTGAAGCAACGAATAAGCTAGCAGGGCCAGTAGGGTTCATGAGCCACTTTAGCTGTGCCGACGATTTATCTTCTTCTGTAACACAAAAACAGATAGACCTGTTTCTTTCGCAAACCGCTGGGTTCCCTGGGCCGAAAACATTGGCGAATTCGGCAGGTATTTTATATTGGACTGACTCCCATTTAGACTACATGCGAGCAGGTATTGCACTTTACGGTATCAGCCCTAATGAAAATGAAACGGGTAAGCAGCACGGTTTACGCTGCGTGATGGCGCTGAATTCCAAACTGATTGCCATTCGCGAACATAAGGCGAACCAACCTGTTGGTTATGGAGAAAGCTGGACATCAGGCCGTGACACTTATATCGGTGTTGTCGCGATGGGGTACGGGGATGGCTATCCTAGAAGTGCACCGGAAGGTACTCCTGTCTACATTAATGGACGCATGGTGTCTATTGCAGGCCGCGTGTCGATGGATATGATCACTGTTGATTTAGGGCCTGATGCACGTGATAAAGTAGGGGACATTGTTGAGTTCTGGGGTGAAAATTTACCTATTGAGAACGTTGCTAAACATATAGGTACCATCCCCTATGAGCTTGTTATCAAACTGACCAAGCGTGTCCGTAAAACTTACGTCGAAGCTTAAGAGCAACACGCTTTTAGCTTATACAAGTTAAGTTAAAGGTTTAGTGAGGAATACTACCGGAGCGTTATTTGGAGTCATCGGCAGAGTGGATTGATTTATGACCAGCATGAATATTGTCTACTGAATCTTTGTAAAATGATGAAGTAATATTCATTAGCTGTTTCACGATCTGCTCTTTATCTGATTCACTGATCAGGCGTTGCCTGACAAACTTCTCCAGGTGCGCTTTATGTACCGTATTCAACATGTGATTAAGCCATTTTCTATGCGCTGTTGCGGTAATAACGGGATAGGTTTTGTCCAGTTGCCTGACCGCATCTGAGCTTTGCTTACGCCACGATTCCCAGACGTTCAGGACTTGTTTTTTCAATGCTTGATCAACCGGGTAGTCGTTTAAGAGTGTTTTTAGCTCGATAAGTGTTAAATCAGATGTCAGCAATCGAGACCAAGCAAGTTCATACTGAATGGACACATCGGATGTATGTTTCTTTTCCCATTTATCGAACATACGGGTAAACCACCTTTTGTTCGAGGCTTGAGTTTGGGGTTGCTGGTATTTATGGCGTGCGGCATCCATTTGTTGATCAAAAAACTCTCTTTGCTTTTGATAACTTCCCATGGATATCAGTCCCTGATCATAGAGTAGGTAGAGGTATTCACTCTCAATACTCAGACCTTCCATAATGAGTTTCTTATACAGACTTTCCGTATCCACCTCTGTAGCATAGAGGTGGCGTAGCTCGTGCTTTTCTTCTTCTACATGAGATTTAATCGACTGCATTATTTCATCTGGTGCCCCGCTATCTGCTAATGGCGTTTTTGCAAGATGAACAAGGACTTTCTCGCTAGCTTTCATAGCGGATAGCATGAGCTCTTTCTTAGTGATCTTTTCTTCAATGCTGGATTCATCCAGTCTCAACCGACTGGCCAGCGGAGACAAGGTCAGTCCCTGAGCTAAGATAGTAAAAAATACTGCGCCCATCGCGACCGCCAGCAGGGTTTCGCGTTCTTCGAGAGCGAACATAGAGGCATCAGTGATGACAAGTATGGAAAGAGCCAGAGTGACAGCCCCTCGGAGCCCTCCCCAAAGACAGATGTGTTGGTAGGATCTGGGCAAAGAGTAGGACAGGCGCCGTAGCCGACCGAAAAATGGTAGTATCCAGTAAACAAAACCAGCTCTCGCAAGCAGCATACTGATGATCACCAGCAAAGTGATGGCCCAGTGGGATGCGATAAGTTCTAAGTTTAACCACAATCCAACCAGTATAAAAATCATGGCTTTAGCGAGATCAGAAAGGTAGGTCCAGAAGCTATTCAGATACTGGTTCGACTCATTACTGATCGGCAGTGGGGTATTTTTAGCCAGAACTAAACCACAAATGGTCAAAGCCACAATACTGCTGGCATGAATAAATCGTTCAACACCAATAAAACATCCAATCGCGGTGACAAGGCTGATGCTGATTTCTATGTATGGGTCGTCGGGTAGTGCTTTCATTAGCCAGAGAAGTAACTGTCCCGTTAAGTAACCGCAAAGTGCGCCGACCAAAAAGACCCAGATGAATTGCCATATTCCGGTAAGTACCATTTCTGCTGGAGTTAGGCTCATGGCGAAAACGAGCACTGCGATTTTGTATGCCGCAATGACCGTCGCATCATTAAATAAACTTTCGCCTTCGACAATCGTGATGAGATCTTTGGGCGCTCCCGATTCTTTAAAAATAGCGATAGTGGCACTGGGATCGGTGGCGCTCAATATTATTCCGAGCAACAGCGCAGTCTGGGGCGTTAAAATACCAACGAAAACTAACGTAGCCGTGATGACCAGAGTTGAGAACATGACACCGGGAATGGCCATGATCATAATCGCGCCCCAGTTGGCCGTGAACTTAGCAACATCAAATTTATACGCTGCCTCAAACACCAACAAGGGTAAGAAGACATATAACATGGTCTTCTCTGCTATGTCTGGCTCGTAGAAGATGCTAATTCCGGTTGGCAATTCTGGCAACAGAGTCAGGCAAACCCCAGAAATCACCAGAACAATTGGGAAAGGTATTCGTAAGGCTTTTGCGATAAGTGACGAAGTAACGGATATCGTGATTAACAGTATGATACCCAGGATGGACGATATGAAAATGTCAGGAACATTCATACTTACTTTACGTCTTATTCGCTGCGCTAAACCTATGATTAAGCATGGTTCATATTTTACTAATCTTCCTGATAAATCGGAAAAGTACCCAATGTTCCTTAACTAATTTTGTGTTTGAGCAAAGATACTCACTTTCTATTGCTCAGCACGGCAGCGATAATGAGTCCAATACCAATGCCGGAAATCAGTGAGCCGACAAAGGCGAGTACCGAGTGTTGGAGAAAGATCATACCCACGCCTAACCCAAGTAATGTTCCACCACCGATAGCCCAGTTACTTTTATCGTTGGTGTTTGTCTCATTAACCATCATGTCACTCCTTAATCGAGTTTCTGTGACTAACTATAGTTAAGGATCGGGTAATAACTAGATGCAAACAAAACATTTATCACTAACAAAAAGTTAAAAAGGTGAGTAAGCAAATAAATACTGAATTTCAGATAAAAGATAAGCCGCTATATGCACTAAACTTGGTGTAACTGAAATTAAGTTTAATAGGCGTGATAGTGGCTTGTATTGCTGTTTTATATGTTTGGTTAACCTCTCAATCAATGAGGTGTGAGCGCGATGAGTAGCCATTTAAAATCTCCGGTAGTCCCTTGTTTGATGGATACCTGGCACCTTTCTGAATCTGCAATTTATCACTGGTTACTAAAACAAACTGCTGATGAAGAGTTAAGTGTGGATTTACTTCAAGATACCTTTTTAAGAGCGATGCAGAAGAAGCAAGGTTTTTGCGATATTCATAATCAAAAAGCCTGGCTATTTCGGGTAGCACATAACCTTCTTATCGATAGACAAAGGCAGTCAGCCAAATTGTTTAGGATGGATTTGTTTGATTATGAACCTACATGGGAGCAAGAAGAGGAGGCTCAAGTAGATAGCCTTGCACAGTGTTTGCCAAAAGCACTGGATAAATTGAGCCACTCGGACAGGGAAATTATTAAGCAGTGTGACTTACAGGGGGTGAGTCAACAAGACTATGCCACGCAACATGAACTGACCTTAGTTGCGACGAAAGCCCGAATCCAACGAGCTCGAAAAAAACTGAAAACGATTTTACAACACCAGTGCCATATACGTTTCGACGATCAACAACGAGTATGTTGTTTCTACAAAGAATAATCTGCATCTTTTGTGCTGCTACTTCGTCTTAATAATAAAGAGGTGATCAGATAGGTCATCGATTTAAGTGTAAGGAGCCGACATGTTTGAGGTTTTTACGCATCTTGCCGACTGGATGACGTACCAACTATTTGCTTTACAACCAAACACCAAATTTGCAGATGCTACCCACTTCTTTATTGAAGATGTCAGTAAAATCATGGTGCTGTTGGTTGTAATGATTTACGTGATAGCCCTGTTTAGAGCATCGTTAAATGTTGAAAAAGTACGGCATTATCTCGCGGGTAAACGGCGTTTATTCGGTTATCTTGCAGGCAGTTTTTTTGGGGCCATCACCCCGTTTTGTTCCTGCTCGAGTATTCCGATATTTTTGGGGTTCACCTCTGCTGGTATACCGATAGGCATTACGATGGCATTTTTAATTACCTCACCATTAATAAATGAAATCGCCGTCTTGTTGCTATTTAGTCTGCTTGGATGGAAGTTCACTGTCATGTACGTAGTGATCGGGATGCTAATAGGTATATTAAGTGGCTGGTTGCTAGACGCTATTGGTGCTCAGCGCTGGCTACAGCCTCTGGCCGCAAAGGCAATGAACAATGCTAAAAATCTTCAACAAAGCCACATTTCTCAAGGCTTGAATGAGAGTTCGGGGTTGACGCTGTCTGAACGTCATGTGTTTGCGAAACAAGAAATGGCTGAGATTGTCGGTCGCGTGTGGAAGTGGGTGTTTATTGGCGTCGGTGTCGGAGCAGGACTACATGGCTTTGTGCCTGATGGTTGGATTGAAACATATTTAGGCGCTGGCCAGTGGTGGTCGGTTCCTGCGTCGGTACTCATAGGTATTCCACTTTATTCAAATGCCACCGGTGTGATACCCGTGATGGAAAGTCTGCTTAGAAATGGGTTACCAATTGGGACAACACTGGCGTTTTGTATGAGTACGGTAGCGGCAAGTATTCCTGAATTTGTCATGCTAAAACAAGTCATGCAGTGGCGACTGCTTGGCATACTTTTCGGGTTGCTGTTGCTCGCATTTACGTTAATGGGATGGATATTTAATTTACCACTATGGCAATTTTAGGAGACGAATATGAAAATATTTAAAGTGCTGGGTTCTGGCTGTGCAAACTGCGTTAATACGGCGAAGCTCATCGAGAAAGTCGCTGCAGAGCAAGGGGTTGAAGTTGAAGTTGAAAAAGTAACGGATATGGAAGCCATCATGAGTTATGGCGTAATGTCCACACCTGCAGTGGTAATGGATGAAGAGGTGGTACATGCTGGCGGTGTCCCTCAAGCTGAAAAAATTCAATCCTGGATAACTTCCTGATAATGAGTCCAAAGGCTGTAACATCAAAGCCTTTGGACTTTATCTCATTTTATTAACCCATCACGGTATTCGGTAGCCAGGTTACCAGATCAGGGAACATCATTACGATACACAGAACGAGTAGCTGAACCATGATAAATGGTGTTACTGACTTATAAATGTCCAACATGGTAATGCCTTTTGGCGCGATGCCTTTCAGGTAGAAAAGTGCAAAACCATACGGCGGTGTTTGAACTGCGATAACGATGTTCAGGATCATCAGTACACCAAACCAGATAGGGTCGTAACCCAGAGCAACGGCCACTGGCGTAAAGATTGGCGCACACATCAGAACAATGATGAACTCATCAATGATGAAGCCAAGCAGCAGCATGATGATCTGGAACATAATGATGATCATGATTGGCGGTAGGTCGAGGTTAGTCGTGATATCCGAAACCATGCCTTGTACGCCCATCAGAAGATGGAAGTTACTGAATACTGATGCACCAAGAATAATCCACATCGCTACGCTGACCAAGGTTGCGGTCTGGAGGCCAGCTTTCTGAACCATTGCTGGTTTAAAACGCTTAAACAGGATAGACAGGATAATTGCGCCTACCACACCAATAGCACCAGATTCCGTTGGCGTTGCGATACCAGCGATAATACTGCCCAACACGGCAACAATCAGAAGGAGAGAAGATGCACCGTCTCGGATGGTTTTGAACAGCTCGTAGCCTTTCGGGATTTCAATGTCATCATTGTCCTCATCCAGTGGTGCGCGGTCAGGGTTCAATTTACATGAAATAACCACATAGCTTATCAGAAGCACAATAGTGATAAGTGCTGGCACCATTGCGCCCAAAAACATTTTACCCACCGAGTTTTGTGTCGCAGAGGCAAACATGATCATCGGGATACTTGGTGGAATCAGAATGCCTAAAGAACCGCCCGCCATGATGACACCCAGTGCCAGACGTTTGTCATAGCCACGCTCAAGCATCGGTTTAAGTGCGATACTGCTCGATGTCATGATACCCGCACCGATGATGCCCACCATAGCGCCAATCATTGAGCAGACACCAATTACGCTGATAGCAAGTGAACCGCGAATACGCCCGATCACTAACTGACTTGCGTTAAACATGGCATCCCCGATCCCTGATCGTGTAAGAATCTGACCCATGTAGATATATAGAGGGATTGCCAGAAGAATAAAGTTGAAAAAGGTGCTCTCGACGGTGGTCGGGATAATATTAAATAAACCTTCGCCCCAGGTTATGTAGCCAACGCCCATGGCGATTGCTGCTAGTGCGAGCCCGACTTGTGCTCCCAAAGCAAAAGCGGTAAGGATACAGGCCAATAATACGCCTGTTAGTACTTCAATCTCCATATGCCACTTCCTCTGTGATTTGCTCTTTCTTAACTTTTGTTGAATCTATTTTAAATGGCTGTTCTTCCAGACTATTGGATGAGTCGCCAGTTGCCGGCTGAAGGAGTTTTCTGCCAGTCAGCAGGTAGAAAAGGTCGCAGATGATTTGTACAGAGTACTGAGCAATAAAAATGACAGCAGATACGGTAATCATCAGCCAGAAATGATGTAAAGGTGGAGCCCATTCACTTTGAGTGCGGTAGTTCAGCTCCAGGCTTTCGAAAAACATCCCACTGCACACCTTTGCCATCACGACTAAGAAACCAATGGCTAGGACGGCGGTTAACAAGTCGAAACTGCGTCGAACTCTTTCGGAAACCTTAGCGTGAATAATATCGACGTTGATATGAGCACCTTTTTGTTGTGCATAAGCGCCGCCCAGCGCTGAGATATAACCGAACAGAAACAGAGATGTGTCATACCCCCATATTGTTGGTCGGTCCAGAACGTATCGCGCGAATACTTCATATGCGACAACCGAAGCGAGTATTGGCAGAAGGTAGGCGACTGAACGTCCGATACCTCTAATTAAACTCTGAACGATTCGGCAGTATCCTATGAGAATTTTTTCAATCATGTGGCCTCCTTGCAAACAGAAAGATGAGGTGGAACCAAGCCCACCTCAACATTCTTCATTACTGCTTTTCCAGTATGTCGATAAGCTGTTTAGAGTACTTGTCCTCACTTGCGTATTCTGCAGCAAGTGACTTACCAGCTTCTTTCCATGCGTTTTTATCTGCTTCAGATGGTTCTGGGCTCCATTTCAGACCTTTCGCTTCCATGTCAGCAATCGCTTGAGATTCCCAAAGGATAGATTTGGTCATTTGCTCTTGAGCGTGAACCGTAGTTGCGGCTTTTACGATGGCTTGTAAATCCGGAGATAACTTTGCCCAAGCTTTTTTGTTTACAACAATCGGAAGTACCTGTGCGCCAGCTAAAGGCAGTGGGTACATGTATTTCGCCACTTCAACGTGGTTACCGTCGCGGTGGTCAATCATGTTTGAACCAATCGAGCCATCGATAACGCCTGTTGCCAGAGAAGTATAAATTTCGCTCCATGCCAGTGAAACAGGAGAGGCACCAAGGTTTCTCAGGAACTTACCGTAAGCGCCTGGTGCACGGATTTTCATGCCTTTGAAATCTTCTACAGATTTAATTTCTTCTTTGGTGATGATGTACACAGGAGGCTGGATGTACGGGTCTAACCAAACCATATTTTGTGAACCATAAGCTTCTGTCAGAACATCAGACCAACCCTTCTCGTGGAATAGAGTTGAAAGTTCACCAACATCGTCAGTACCACCCGGTAGACCAATCTCTACAACGCCAGCTGGAAGTTCACCTGCATGCATAGATTGAAATGGCGCACCCATTTGGATAAGGCCAGACTTAACTGCACCCAGGATACCTTTCGTTCCGACACCTTCACCTGAATATAAAACCTGAACGGCAATTCGACCGTTAGACATTGTCTCAATATTCTTGGCTAGATCCTCGTAAACTTGCCCGTAAGCTGTACCGCGGCCATAAAGGTTGGCAAAGCGCCAGTTCTGCTCTGCAGCAAAACTCGCTGCTGAAGTAGCCATAGCGCCAAGTCCTAGCGTTGCCGCAAGCATGCCACTCAGTAGTTTTTTTCCTTTTCCCTTTAGCATAGAAAGTCCTCTTCTAAATGTTTTTCGAATCCGTTTTCGAGTTCCATATTAAGAGTCGATTGCTAAAGGAATAGAACCAGTCACGGACATACGATGGTACCAGTTTGAATTTTTATGCTGGTACCACGAATAATTTAAAACTGGTACTTAGGTGTCGTTTTTTTTGTCGATAGCATCTTCACGTAAACGAAAGTGAGAGAGTGAGTTATGGACAAGGTTTCGAACAAATCCCTGTTAAAGGGAACATGTGATGCAAGTGATGATGCTATCGCGGTGGTGAATCCAGCGACCAATGAAGTGATTGGCTATGTACCATCACTGCAGCCAACACAAATTGAAGAGCTAATTGAAAAATCTAAGCAAGCTCAGAAATTGTGGCAGGAGCGAACTGCTTCAGAGCGTTCAGTTATTTTAAAACGTTGGTATGATCTGGTTATCGAGAATAGCGATGATCTTGCTCGTATCATGACCTTGGAACAGGGTAAACCGTTAGCTGAAGCGAAAGGTGAGATCGTCTACGGTGCTTCATTTATTCAGTGGTTTGCGGAAGAAGCAAAGCGTACTTACGGTGATACAATTCCAACGCCTGCCGGCAACAAAAGAATCATGACAATTAAGCAGCCAGTTGGTATTGCTGCAGCGATTACACCATGGAACTTCCCTACGGCAATGATCACACGTAAAGCAGCTCCAGCTTTGGCTGCTGGCTGTAGTTTTATCGTGAAACCGGCGAACCAAACCCCGCTGTCTGCCTATGCAATCGCTGAATTAGCGTATCAGGCAGGGTTGCCTAAAGACCTGTTAGTTGTTGTAAATAATCATTCTTCTGTCGCGATTGGCGATCTTTTCTGCCAACACCCAGATATTCAAAAATTGTCGTTTACTGGTTCTACGGGCGTTGGCCGCCAACTGATTAAACAGTGTGCCGACACCATTAAACGAACGTCGATGGAACTCGGCGGGAACGCACCTTTTATTGTGTTTGATGATGCTGATATTGATGAAGCGGTTAAAGGGGCCATTGCGTCCAAATTCCGTAACGCCGGACAAACTTGTGTCTGTGCTAACCGCTTTTATGTTCAAGATGCGGTTTACGAGCAATTTGTCGAGAAATTTAAAGTTGCAGTGGCAGAACTAACCGTTGGTAACGGTATTGAACCGGGTGTGGTGATTGGCCCGCTTATCGACAGCAAAGCTAAAGCACAAGTCATGGGCTATATAGAAAAAGCCGTTGAGCAGGGTGCACAAGTAGCCTTTGGTGGCGATGACTTAGGTGGTCTTTTTGTTCAGCCAACCATTTTGACCGACGTAACGCAGGATATGGAGATAGTCCAGACCGAATTATTTGGCCCGGTTGCTCCAATTATTCGCTTTAGCAGTGACGAAGAACTGGTTACTCATGCCAACGATACCATTTATGGTTTAGCCAGTTACTTCTACACCAAAACACTGACTCGTGCTTTCTCTATCGCTGAAAAACTGGAGTACGGCATGGTTGGGGTGAACGAAGGCATCATCTCGAACGAAGTGGCACCGTTTGGTGGCGTGAAGCAATCCGGTTTTGGCCGCGAAGGTGCAAAACAGGGTATCGATGAATACTTGAACGTTAAATACATCTGCCTTGGCGGCATGTAACAGACAACAGACAAACGATAGTTTTAAAGGAACAAGGCTATGACAAATGCACAATGGCAAGAACGTAAAGAAAAAGTAGTGGCTAAAGGAATGGCAAACCTTAGTGCGGTATACATCGAAAGTGCTAAAAATGCTCTTCTGACGGATATCGAAGGTAACGAATACATCGATTTTGCCGCTGGTATTGCAGTAACCAATACGGGCCACTCACACCCTCAAATCATCGCTGCAGTGAAAGAGCAGCTAGAAAAGTTCAGTCATACCTGCTCTATGGTAACGCCATACAGCAGCTTTATTGAGCTGGCAGAAAAAATCGTCGAAATCGCTCCGGGTGAAGGGGACAAAAAAGTCGCTTTTCTAACTACTGGTGCTGAAGCGGTAGAAAACGCAGTGAAAGTGGCGCGTGCTCATACAGGTCGTAGCGGCGTTATTGCATTTAAAGGCGGTTTCCATGGCCGAACCAATATGTGTATGGGTTTAACTGGTAAAGTTGCGCCGTATAAAGCGGGTTTTGGTCCTTTTCCTAATGAAATCTATCACTTGCCATTCCCAAATGCCTACCATGGAATTACTGAGCAGCAAAGCCTTGATGCGTTAAATGACTTGTTCGCATGTGATATCGAACCGAGCCGAGTAGCGGCGATTATCTTTGAACCGATTCAAGGAGAAGGTGGTTTCTACCAAGCACCTGCTTCTTGGGCACAAAAACTGAGAGAAGTTTGTGACAAGCACGGTATCGTACTGATCTGTGATGAGATTCAGACTGGTTTTGCCCGAACTGGCAAGATGTTTGCTTCAGAATACCTTGGAATCGTGCCTGATATCACTACAATGGCAAAAGGTATCGCTGGTGGATTCCCGCTATCGGGTATAGTTGGTAAGGCTGAGATCATGGATTCAGCAAACCCAGGTGGTTTAGGTGGTACTTATGCTGGCTCTCCGTTAGCTTGTGTCGCAGGTATTGAAGTTCTGAACATTATTGAGTCAGAATCGTTGTGTCAGAGAGCTGAACATATTGGTCAAACATTTGTTGAGCTGTTAAGTGAGATGCAAAAAGAAGTGCACCAAATTGGTGATATTCGCCAAGTTGGTGCAATGATCGCAATCGAATTTAACGATCCTGATACCAAAGAACCATTGTCTGAACTGACTAAAAAGCTTGTTGCAAGTGCGAATAAAGCAGGGGTAGTGCTACTTTCGTGTGGCGTTAAAGGCAACGTAATCCGTTTCCTACCACCTTTGACTATTGAAGATGAACTGATCTGTAAAGGATTAGAGATCATCAAAGCAGAGTTGCTGGCTTTAACTCGATAGCTGATTAAACTTTTAAAAGCAGTGCTTAATGTGCTGCTTTTAAGCGGTACGGTTTAAACCTGAATTCAGGTTAAGTAGTTAAAGCCGGGCATGTGTAAATGACCGGCGCAGTAAAGGCTAGGTCATTTATGCTTCAGGGCTATATTCACATCGATCCTCAGGATTCCCGCACACTACAAGAGCAAATCAAAAGCAGTATTTCTCAAGCGATTTTCGATGGTTTTGTTTCGAAAGACCGTAGTTTGGAATCTTCTCGAAAGCTCGCCCAAGCCCTCTCTGTTTCCCGAAATACAGTACTCAGAGTATATGACCAACTCACCGATGAAGGATTGCTAGTCTCCGTAGAAAGAAAGGGCTACTTTGTCAATCCTGAGCTAGAAGTCAGCACCAAAAAAGCACCTGAACGTGTCCCTGATTCAGAACAACGCCTGGACTGGGAAAAGTACCTGATAGACGGTGATGAAGCATCTGGTTCTGCTTCTAATAATCTCAAAAATTATCCCTACCTTTTCGTTCATGGTCAGGTCGACGAAGATCTTTTTCCTGTATCAGAATGGCGAAAATGCAGTATTCAATCCCTCAATAAGATTAATCATAAAAGCTGGACTTCAGACGACAACGACTATCACGACCTCATTGAGCAGATACGTACCCGAGTCTTGCCGAATCGTGGCATTTTTGTCGATGCGGATCAGATAGCGCTGACGCATGGTTGTCAGAACAGTTTGTATTTAATTTCCAAATTGCTGGTATCACGTTATACCAAAGTCGGTTTTGAAAATCCGGGTTACCCGGAAGCTCTGCAACAATTCAGAGCAAGAAGGGCCAACGTACAACCGATGGAAGTGGATAGGGAAGGGATGGTGGTCGACGACAGACTTAACTCATGCCAGCTTGTGTATACGACACCGAGTAACCAGTTCCCGACGACGGTTCGGATGTCGTCACAACGAAGAAAGCAGTTGATGGACAAGGCAGAGCAGGAAGATTTGTTGATCATTGAAGATGACTTTGAGCATGACATCAATTTTATCAACGACAAATGTCCCGCTCTTCGCGGTGAATATCAGAGTGAGAGGATAATCTATATCTCGAGCTTCTCTTCGGTTATTGCTCCGGGTTTAAGGCTTGGTTTTATTGTGGCATCTCCGCCACTTATCAAACAGATACGACAGGTTCAGCTTCGTATGCACAGCCTGCCACCGAAGAACAATTGTCAGACATTAGCACTCTTCATCAGCCTTGGTTATTACGATGCTTTGATTCAGAAAATGCTAAAGAAATACCGCGAAAAATGGTTAACCATGGAAAAAGCACTCAACACGTATTTTCCGCAGTCGGGTGTGATACCTTCCTTCGCGGGAACGGCATTCTGGATAGACTACCGAGAAGGGTTTGATGCCGGTTCTCTGGAGGAATTGGCGAAAGCTCATGGCATATTAATCAATAACGGTGCCAAGTATTACACCTGTGAGAAACGTAACAATAGTTTCCGCCTGAGTTTTCAGTCGATAAAAAACTCAGATATTCGTAATGGTATCGAGAAACTTGCCCAATTGGCCAAGAAAATACTGCCTACTCCAAGAGTTGAAGATGCGGAGGGTGTTCGCTTAAACGGCCAACGTATCAGAGAGCTACTTTCAGACCGAGTTGTACTGACAAGAGACTGTTTCAATATCCCTTATAGAATAACCTTTCAGGTTGACGGCAAGATGACAGGTGTATCCGACAGACCTAATGATGCGGATGAAGGTTACTGGTGGATTGAAAACAATCACCTTATGTACCAATGGCGTAACTGGCAATTTGCTGATGTACGTAGGATAACGGTTATTTTAGATGGCGATGCCATAAAGCGATTTGGTGAAGATGGCTACTTCATTGGTGATGCCAAGCTGATTGGTGAAACGGCGTAAGAAGACAGAGCCCGTAACGTCGGTGTTTAATTCGGTTGTCAGACATATTCGTAGTTAAAAAAGTGCCGATGTTTCCATCGGCACTTTGAGTTTATCGATACAGACCTAGCCAGACTGACGATAGTTAGCTCCACACTTGTTCAGCGATCTCTACAACGTGTTTTAGTTTGTTCCATTGGTCTTCTTCTGAAAGGATATTGCCTTCCTCTGTAGAAGCGAAGCCGCATTGTGGGCTTAAGCGTAGTTGTTCTAGAGGGATAAATTGAGTCGCCTCCTCGACGCGTGATTTTATGTAATCACTAGGCTCAAGTTCTGGAGACTTTGATGTAATCAGACCCAGTACGATAAACAAATCTTTTCTTGTGACATGCTTAAGCGGTTCAAATCCACCGGAGCGTTCATCGTCAAACTCAAGGAACAGACCATCAACATTTAGCTTGCCAAAAATGGTTTCCGCTGCAGCGTCATAGCCACCAGAACCAAAGTAGGTTGACTGAAAGTTGCCACGACAAATGTGCATGGTGATCAGCATATCTTCAGGCTTGTGCTTGATGGATTCATTAAGCAGCTTTGCAAAAATCTCGAGCAACTCTTCAGTTTCAAATCCAAGCGCTTTAATACCAGCAACGCCTTCCTCGGAAAAGAAAGATGCCCATGCGGTATCATCGAGTTGAAGGTAGCGGCATCCTTTATCGTAAAAAGCCTGAATGGCGTCTTGATACGCGTTAATTAAGTCGTTGATAAAGAGCTCGTTATTCGTCTCGTTGTAGTAGCTCGCAGCGTTTTTGGCGCGTAGGAACAGCATGTTTGGACTAGGGATCGTTTGCTTGGCAATGTGCTCTTTTGGATCCAGTAACGAATTCAGGAATTCAAAGTCTGCAAGGAATGGGTGATTATCAGAAAAGCTAATCTTATCGATAACTCTGATGCTGTGAGTTTTCGGTTTAGTACCTTTAAAGTTAAGCGGTGTTTCTGGCGTATAACCCTCAATTCCATTCAATCCTTCTAAAAAGTCAAAGTGCCACCAAGCGCGAGAATATTCACCATCGGTAATGGCTTTAAGGCCCGCTTGTTTCTGTTTATCGACATGTTTACGAGTCTCTTGTCTTTGAACTTCAATAAGCTGTTCTGCAGTGATTTCATTGTTTTGTTTTTGTAAACGAGCTGCTTTTAATGCTTCACTGCGCAATAAGCTACCGACCTGATCGGCATAGAACGGTGTAGCGATAGGGTTGATATGGTTTTGAACTGACATCTGATTACCTCAACATTCGAACAAGACATGAACATGTCTAGATGTCTGCATAGTCGCGTTATCAGCACCTTAGCTCAATCTCAGTTTGATCATGTTGTATATGAAATTATTTCAAGTTGTGGCGGTGTGAGGTTGAGAAGGGATGAGACGGTATCCTGTTGAAACTTGCTAATTTTTGCTTTCTGCGCGGACAGATTGATAGTGGTATATGGTTGCCATAGACAACCATATACCACTTCTGTTTCGGTAAGGTTAGTTAAAACGGTTAACTGAGAACAAAGATAGATTGAACTTGGCTTGCTGATCCAGGGCCATATCGGCAACGACTTCGCCTATCACGCTGGCAAATTTAAAACCGTGTCCCGAAAATCCAGAAACTAGCACGACATTGTTATTACGAGGATGCTTATCGATAATAAAGTTTTCATCTGGTGTTCGGGTGTACATACAGGTTTTACCGAATTTCAGCGATTCGACTTTAGGCATGTGCTTATCAAGTATTTGCTGAAGATCCGCTGCATCAGCAGACGCTTCAAATGGGCTGATATCTGCATTTGGGTCTTGATCTTCACCTAAGTCGTGGCGACCGATTTTTAATCCGGCGCCGTCGATGCTCGGGAATCCGTAGTAGATGCCATCTGGGGTCACAAATGAAAACGCAGGGAACGTACCTTCGCCATAAAGTGATTCTGGCGCGTTATACCATGCAAACGTTTTGCGGATAGGGTTAATAGGGAGCTTTAGCTTTAGCATATCCAGCAGGTCGTTTGACCAAGCGCCGACGGAGACTACCAATTTTTTGGCTTGGAATGTGTTGCCGTTGGCCGACACGCTAACCCCTTCATCAAGGAGACTTATGCCTGAAACCTTGTGGTGGGTTAAGAGTGTCGCACCTTCCGCTAAGGCGAGATCACGATATGCCTGAATACAATCTTCAACTCTTAAGACGCCGGACGTTGACTCGAAGCAACCAATATACTCAGGTGGTAGTTCAAGCCCTTCAAAGCGTTGGTTAGCTTCATCTGCACTCAAAATTTCAAGTGGAAGTTGGTGTTTTTTTGCGCTGGCGATGAGCATAGAGATAAACGGTGAACTTTCTTCACCAATATTCAGAACGCCAGTTTTCAGGAATAACGATTTTCCGGATAGTTGTTCTAACTCGCCCCATAATTCCTGCGCTCTTAATGCCAGCGGTACGTACTCTTCGCCTTCTCCGTAGGCATGTCGAATAATACGAGTTTCGCCATGATGACTAGCGTGTGAGTGTGGTGGGTCAAAAGCATCAAGAAGTAGTACCTTTTTCCCTTGTTTAGCTAAGAAATAGCCAGTGGACATGCCCATCGAGCCTGCACCGACAACAATCACATCGTACTGCATTAATACTCCGATAACGTTCTGTATTTGTGATGAGACTGTATCATATTTTAATTTGTTGAAAAGACGGTATTAACATTGATGTCAATGGTGATAGAACTCGACTTCTTATACCAGTATCGTTAACGAATAATCTGCACTAAGAAATTTCCAGTAAACAAAATGGACAACTTTACTTATTTCAATCAAACGAAAGCTCACTTCGGCAAAGGTTAAATCGCGAAACTCTTAATGTGTCTGTGACTGCAACACAATAGCTTACGCGCGACCTTCCTTTGCCCTTCAGTAGAAAAGCTCTCAGACCATTCAAATTAATCAAGTAGTATACATGGCTATATAAGGTGTATTTGTTAGCGTTTATATAACAAATGCATTTGATTTTTATACCATATCCGTGACTTATTCTGGTTTTAGCGTGTTTGAGAATAATTTTCTTTCTCCCCGAATGTGATCCATCATCCAGTTTTCTTTTGTTAAATGTTTGTCATTTAAATCGTGAAAAATGCCTTGTTCGCACAAATTCACTTAAGAAGGGCGTACGTGAATTTTTTATATGTAAACGGAATATTTTTATGTATATCAGTTTATTAACGTATTTTTAGAGTAATTTTACTATGAGTGAGTGCCAGAAAAACTGAGCAGTAATCCTTTTTTTATGGTGAAGGAGGAGGAAGTACGCCTTGATCTTCATCCTTGAGTAAAGCTACAAAGGGTGAGGGGGTCTAAGCAATTGCGCTTATAATTTTTACTATTGAATCCGCTCACAACGAATCGATATTAGAAAACACGCAGCAACATGTGAGTGGAAACGAGTAGGAGATAAACATGAGTGGCTTACATGAAATGCAATCAGCAGGTGCGAATGTAATTCTGCATGCTTTTGATTGGAAGTATGCTGACGTTGCCCGACGTGCAAAAGAGATCCATGAGATAGGTTATGGTTCTGTACTGGTCTCTCCACCAATGAAAAGTGCTGACGATGAACGCTGGTGGCAGCGTTATCAACCTCAAGATTATCGTGTTATCGACAATGCCCTCGGTGACACTCAAGATTTTATCCATATGGTTAAGGAACTGGATCGTTTTGGCGTATTGGTATACGCAGACGTTGTATTTAATCATATGGCGAACGAAGCTCATCTTCGTCAAGATCTTCAATATCCAAGACAAGAAGTGTTAGAAGAATACCAACAAAAATCTGCTAAATATCAGTCTATTAAGTTATTTGGTGATTTGACTGAACCACTCTTCACCGAAGAGCATTTTGCTGAGGCGTTTGGAATAAAAAACTGGAAAGATAAATGGCAGGTTCAAAATGGCCGTATTAACGGTGGACCAACCGATCCGGGTTTGCCAACGCTTAGAGTCTGTGATCATGTTGTGGAGCAGCAACGTGCGTATCTGAAAGCATTGAAAGCTATCGGTGTTAAGGGATTCCGCATTGATGCGGCCAAGCATATGACGCTTGAACATCTTAAACGCGTTTGGTCAGATGATATTACCCGGGATGTTCATATCTTCGGCGAGATTATTACAGATGGCGGTGCAACAGAAGAAGAGTATCAGCTGTTCCTAGAGCCGTATTTACAGGAAACTCTCTTATGTGCCTATGACTTCCCTCTGTTTACGACCATCTTCAGAGCGTTTTCGAAAACCGGCAGTTTCAAGTCGCTAATCGATCCATACTGTTTCGGTCAGGCACTGTCGCCGGGACGGGCGATTACCTTTGTGATAACTCACGACATTCCGAATAATGACGTTTTCCTCGATTTGGTGATGGATGAAGAAGACGAATGGCTGGCTTACGCGTATATATTGGGTCGTGATGGAGGCGTTCCTTTGATATATACCGACCTCGATACGAGCGGTATTAAGGGAAGAGACGGCAAGCCTAGGTGGAAAGGCGCGTGGAGTGACCCACGTATGGCTACGATGATTAAGTTTCACAATGCCGTGCACGGACAACCGATGAGCATTATCGAAGGAAATGATGACATGTTGGTTCTGCAGCGTGGTGATAAGGGTATTGTGATACTCAACAAATCGACTCGTCCGCAGTCTTTGTCCCTCGCTACAGATATTGACTGGATCGATATGGTGTCGGGCACCAAAATTCCATCTAATGTGGAACTCAAAGTGCCGGCAAAATCATCCATGTTACTTGTACCCGAACAGTGAAGACCTTCTGCGGGTAGAATAACAAAACTGACAGAGGTGGTTTGATACCGAATCTGAATACAGCGATTGGGGTCAATAATGTTGTCTGAGCTTGTTTAATGTTTTCATTCGGCGTTAAACAAGCTCCCGTAACCTATACCAGTTTTTGGTTCATATCACCTATCTGTAACCGTGATTACTTAATACGGGGTATGGCTGCAGGCATTTTTATCTAAACCTGTCGTGCTTGTTTCCGGTATTGATTGGGAGACATATTGGTATGCGTTCGGAAAAATCTTGAAAATACAGATTGTGACGAAAATCTAGTTAATTCACTGATTTCATTCATGCTTTTGTTGGTTTCCGTAAGAAGTTTTATCGCTTTATCTAGCCGAACTTTATTAAATATATTAGTAAAGCACTTGTTTTCAGCGCCTAATTTTTTATTTAGTGTCCAACGGCTCATTTTTAACTTCTCACATACTTTATCTAGAGCTTTTTGGTCGCAACAATACTCTTCTTCAACGACAAAAACACTCACAATATCCTCAACAATATATGAGAATTTATTATCATTGAATTCATTGCTAATTTTAACTAAATTGCTTTTTTGAAGTTTATATAAATTTTCGTTAAAAAATGAATTTTCCTTATGAATATGTGGTGATTTTACGATTAAGTGATTTTCATTCTGCCCAAATAAACACTTCGTATTGAGTTTTTCATTAGCTAAATGATGTGGCACTAAATTGGAGTGCGTTAATGAAACCGAATATTCTCCATTTGGAATGTACTGACTGATAATTTCTTTAAGAAATACGAAGTTTGCCAACGCACTGGAAACCATTTTATTGGGTCCGGTATCAGTGTACTTTATCTTCATTGAATCTTTATCTATCTGTACTTCACATTGGTCACAGCTTCCAATTAAAGCTCGATACTGGACAAAGCTACTTATGGCGGACTTTGCTGATAATTCATTGATGCATAAACCAAAAAAGTCTGGGAATAAAGAATACATACCCTCTAAGCCAGAGTCGTTAAAAAGCTGCTTCTGGTAAGGCATGAATTCTTCTAGCAAAGCGTAATGTGAACTGGAAGAAATCCTTCCATGTTTTTTATTCAGCTCATATTTGTTAATACCACATTTCTGTATGATTTCATCTTTATTACGACCTAATGCTGAAAGTTGCTGTAACATTGCAGATGTTAATAGATTAGAGACACTGCCATTCATTATTCGTCCTTTTATTTGTTTTATAAATGAACAAAATTCAATCACTAGCATAGTATCTCTCTTTTTTTATTTTTTACCTCAACGATGAAATGAATTAGTGATCTACTGCTAAAAATATATTTTACTACGTGAAAAAATAGGAATAGAGATCATATTCTTACTCCCGACTATCGTGATTGAGCGGAACAAATGACATACGGAGCGGTGTGTTATTAAAAAACAAAAGCCCGAAATAAATTCGGGCTTTGTTCGGTAGGCGTGAATTACTATTTAATGGTTAGAAGGCTTTCTTTTGTGACGCCTTCCTGTAATGCAAGCGCATCCGGCGTTGTTTGACTAACAACAATCTCGCTGCTCACAGTAAATTGTACTGATGGTGCTTCGGTACCAGTGATTTCACCAAGTACATCTGAAGACGGTGCGACATATACGGTGTAAGCGCCCGGTTCAACGATCCACTGATTGTTTTCCGCATCAAAACTGGCGAGGGTCTGAGCTGGGATATTGAAAGTCAGTGTCTCAGACTGACCTGCGTTCAACAGATCGGTTTTATCAAATGCCTTAAGTTCGATGGTTGGTTTTTCCAGTTTCACTTCAGGAGCGTTCACGTAGACCTGAGCGGCTTCTTTACCAGCCACACTACCGGTATTGGTAATTGTGGCGCTGATGGTAATAGAGCCTGCAGATCCACCTTTCGTCAACGTATTGGCGACAATAGTTGGTTTGCTGTACTCGAAGTTTGTGTATGACAGGCCGTAACCAAATGGATATGCCGGAGCCTTGTCGAAGGAAGAGTAATAGCGGTAGCCGACGTAGATACCTTCGTTATATAGCGATGTATCTTCTAAACCGTCCTCATCGGTATCCTTTCCTGGGAACGTTTCTGCTGATGGAACGTCTTCATATGCTTTAGGCATAGTTTGCGCAAGTTTACCACTAGGGTTAACGTCACCTGCCAGTATATCAGCGACTGCATTACCGGTTTCCTGTCCACCCATGTAGGCAAGAACGATAGAGTCCACTTGTTCTGCCCATGCTGAGGTATCAACAACGCCGTTCACATTGAGAACAACCGTTACCGTTTTGCCAGCGTTGTGGAATGCCTCGGAAACAGCATCAATAATTGCCACTTCTTCATCTGTTAGCAGGTAATCACCTTGAGTTGCAGTTCGGTCACCGCCTTCACCAGCCTGACGGCCAATAGTGATGACAGCGGCATCGTCACTTGCTGCAGCGGCATCAACACGTGCTTGTAGACTCGTATCGACTGTCGGCTCTAAACAGAATTCATAACCACCTAGTAGTGATCCTGTTGTTTGCTTGTTGGCTTCAAAGTATTCGCTGTAATAGTTTGTTAGATCTTGGTTCAGCTCAAATTTTTCTGCCAGTGCTGATGCAATATCGACAATATAGGCGGCATTAACATCACCACTACCTGTTCCCCCTTTAAGGGTGTTTACTTGAGTGGTACCAAATGATGCCACTTTACTTCCTGATGCCAGAGGAAGTGCGCCATTTTTGTTTTTAAGCAAAATCATACCGTCTGCAGCGGCTTGTCTTGCCAAAGCTGCATGTGCGTCAAGATCCGGAGCATCAGAGTAGTTATAGTTATTGTACGAAGGGGTTTTCTGCATTTGAGCAAGAATTGCCACGACACTATTATCAATCTCTTCTAGTGTAAGTGTTCCGTTGTTGTACGAATCTAGAAGATCCGCTTTTACGCCGCCTGGTTCAATCAGATTGTTGCCGGCTTTAACTTGCTTCGCGGCTGATTCTACATCTCTTCCGCCCTCAACTTGACCAGTGAAATCACTTCTCAGTCCTGACACGTTACCTGCAAACCAGTCTGACATTGCCAATCCTTTAAAGCCCCATTCTCCTCGAAGGATATCAGTCATCAGATCTTTACGTTGGTTCGCGTACGTACCATTGACCAGGTTATACGAGCTCATGATTGCCCATGGCTGCGCATCTTCCACGGCAATCTGGAAACCTCTCAGATAGATTTCACGTAATGTTCTAGGATCGGCAACAGTGTTATTGAAGAAGCGGTTCGTCTCCGCATTGTTAGCCACAAAGTGTTTGATTGTGGCACCAACTTGATTGGATTGAAGACCATTTACCATTGCCGCTGCGATTTTACCTGATAAAACCGGGTCTTCTGAGTAATATTCGAAGTTACGACCAAGAAGCGGGTTACGCTGAATGTTCATACCTGGTGCCAAAAGGAAGTCGACGCCGTACTCTTTTACTTCATTACCTTCCGCTTTACCCACTTCTTGAACTAGATCGGTATCCCACGTTGATGCCAATAGAGAGCCGATTGGCCACGCAGTTGCGTAATAGGTGTTGCTGTCGCCATCACGTTCCGGTTGGATCCTTAGACCTGCAGGGCCATCGGCCAGTTTCACTGCTGGAATATCCAACTTATCGTTTTTTACGCCGTTAATATAGCCAGCAACACCACTGACATCTTTCTCAGGGTCAAGGTTGATAGCGTCTTGGCCTTCATATGTGGTTAAGTCCATACCCGGACCAGATAAGATATCCAGTTTTTCACTGAGGCTCAGTTTTTTAAGCATCGATTCTGCTTTCTTGACGTACTTAACGCCACTGTCCTGGATTTGTAGATTGTCATTGGCTGCAGTCGCGGTGCCAGCTAAAGCCATAGCAACAGCAACGGTGACGAGTTTTGGTAGAGTTTTAAAGTCAGACATAGGGTTTCCTTGTTGTTATTCGAGGTTTCTTACCTAATGAACCTAGTGAGAACTCGGATGTACGATTGTTCTGATAAACGACTTTAAAGATTTAAGCGGCAGGACACTTTGCATTTCGGGGAAATATTTTGCATTTTGGAGAAGTATTGATAAATGTGATATCTATTCATCAATCAATGTAATTGTTAGATGAGAGCACCCATTATTATGCGTTACTCGTTATCTTTAATTGGTAGTTAAGTGTAAGGAGAAGGGATGGGAAAGTGTGTAAATGCCTGAAGGCTATTGGCACTCATTGACACAACACTCTGCACGTAAAAGTCTATGACGGAATCCAGACACTCATATTCCGCGACACAGTAAATCACTCTGCTTTCTCGGCCCTGTCTGATAAAGCTTGCTGACGCTAAACTGGATATGTAATGGGACAGTGTTGATGCAGGAATGCCAACGTTTCAGGTTCTTTGTAGGTTAACTCTGGCGAGTTTTGTGCCTATTTTTGTGTTTACAATAAAATTCAAAGAATACGATGAGGCAGATCAATCTTAACCATTATTTATCCCACAACCGAACCTGAGCATCTACAATTATTATTGAATCGGCAGACCAAGGAGGAGGCGGCTATGATTGCAGTTCATCGAGACTATTGTTTATCCAGACACCCGGATTTACACGCTCATATCGAAGTAAACCCTGTCGGTAAATTAAATGTCGAGATCGTCGAGCTTCATGAGTGTCACTCGACAGCGTTTGACGATTTGTCCTTTGAATGTCGTGGGAGAGAGACTAGTATTTGCGGCAAAGATAGTGCAGATAATTGGCAACTCAAACTTGCGGCGTCAGATGCGATTGAGCTTTCGCATTTAGTTGAGGAAGCGAGTGAAGAGTATGAGATTTTGATGAATGATCTTATGTGACTTTGCTTTACCGATTAAGCGTTTAGTGGTGTATGCTAATATTTAAAACCTCCCTGCATCGGGGAGGTTTTTTTATGATAATCATTAATGCTTAATGAGTTTCTTCTTTTGGTAAATGGAGTTCATGGACGTTTTCACCTTCGAAGGTTTCAGCATAATCTTTAGGCGGAGGGGTCCACCCTCGCTCTGAACGGGACAGTTTATCGTGGCGATCTTTACGCATCTCTTCCGCCATTTTTTCTTCTAACTGAATAAAAAGAAGACGGTAGTTGTTATCAAAACGCTTGCCTTCTGAGTCGTCTTCCCATGCTTTGTAAAGTATTTCTGATTTACGTTCCTCAACTCGTTTGTAAGTCGCTTTTTGCTGTTCAACAAAGAATGGATGAATGCCAAGCACTTTCATTGTGTGTCCGCCCATCTCAAGTGCAGAGTGGTAGGTTTCAGACTCGATGACGTCCGCGCCGGCTTGTCGTAACAGGTAACCATGACCTCGGTCGAAGGCACGGGCGAGAACTTTGACTTTGGGATAAGTATGTTTGACGTATTTGACTAACTCCACGCTCGCCTCTCGGTTGTCGATAGCGACAACAAATGCGGTAGCCTCTTCAATGCCAGCGGTATGCAGCATGTCTGGTCGCGTTGCGTCACCAAAGTATGCCCGAGTGCCAATCTGGCGTAAGTTATCGACTTGGTCAGCCTGGTAGTCCAAAACAACGGTGCTTACGCCGTTGGAGACTAAAAGACGATTAACGATCTGTCCAAAACGCCCGATACCCGCGATGATTACGGTGCCTTTTTCTTCAATAGTGTCACTTTCACGTATATTTGATTGGTTCTCAAAACGCGGCAAAATGACCTTGTCGAACATTATAAATAGCCCCGGGGTGAGGAACATGGAGATAGCGACAACCAGAGAAAGTGTTTGGGATAGCTCATACGGAATGACGTGGTTTTGTACTGAGAAACTGAGTAATACAAAACCGAACTCACCTGCTTGAGCCAGGCTTAGCGTGAACAACCAGCGGTTACTGCCTTGAACGCGAAAGACCAGAGCGAGGATAAATAGCACAAGTGCTTTTAACGCCATCACACCAAGGGTAAGAATCAGAATCAGCCAGAACTCATCAAATAAAACAGAAAAGTTTATTCCTGCACCAACAGTGATAAAGAATAAGCCCAATAACAATCCTTTAAATGGTTCAATGTTAGATTCTAACTCGTGGCGGAATTCACTGTTGGCTAATACAACCCCGGCCAGAAAGGTCCCAAGGGCAGGAGAAAGTCCCACTAAGCTCATCAATGCAGCGATACCGATCACTAACATCAGGGCGGTAGCGGTAAAAATTTCGCGCAGACCTGAGCTGGCAACATAGCTCAACAGAGGATGACTCAGATAATGTCCGCCCACAACAACAAGAGCGATGGAAGCAGTGATCACCAGCCCGTAGGCCCATCCTGGTAAATTGGCAACAAGACTCAGATCTTCGTGATGCTGCGCGGCAGTTTGCGCGGCTTGTTGCGCTTGTTCCACTAATTCTGGCAATGCGAGAAGCGGAATGAAAGCCAACATTGGTATAACGGCGATATCTTGAAAAAGAAGCACAGAAAAGGCGTTTTTACCGCCCTCACTTCGTGTTAGTCCTTTCTCGCTAAAGGTTTGGAGTACGATTGCTGTTGATGACAGGGCAAAAATCAAACCTATCGCCAGTGCTATTGTCCATGGCTGAGCGAAGTACAATGCAATGCCCATTATCGCAGTAGCGGTACCGACGACCTGAAGACCACCTAACCCCATTAACCGGTTACGCATTGCCCAAAGCATTTTAGGCTCCAGCTCCAAGCCGACCAGAAATAGCATCATGACTACGCCAAATTCAGCAAAGTGCTGGATGGTCGTTGTTTCCTCTCCAACCAAACCGATAATTGGACCGATGACTACGCCGGCAATGAGATATCCCAGTACTGAGCCAAGGCCAAACCGCTTGGCTAAAGGCACGGCAATCACTGCCGCAAAAAGATATACAAAGGCCTGCAAAAATATTCCTGTCATGACGCTTCCTTAATGATGTCTGGCAGAGAGCTGTTTAATTTAATCAGTGAAGCGGCAGCATCGATGTCTAATCTATCCTCCACCAGTGCGGTTAACAGCTTTCTATAACGCTCAACATGTCGAGGTATGCGCCCTTGTTCTTCAGCGGTACGTGCTCCGAACATTGCAAGCGGGGCAATGTAGTTCATGCCTGTCAGAGCGGA
Source organism: Vibrio sp. YIC-376 (assembly GCF_052353105.1). Lineage (NCBI taxonomy): Bacteria > Pseudomonadati > Pseudomonadota > Gammaproteobacteria > Vibrionales > Vibrionaceae > Vibrio > Vibrio sp. YIC-376. Next base: position 24,263 of record NZ_JBBWFK010000003.1, on the reverse strand, counting down.
CATTTGCTCAATGGGTGCGAGAAGTTCACGAATAGTAAAGTGGTTATAACCTTCTGCTTTATAGGCTTCTTCTTTACCGCCAGCCGAAAGTACGCAAAGCATGGTTTTACCTTGTAATTCAGTGCCATCAGTGCCGTAAGCAAATCCATATTCCAGAACCAGATCTTGCCACTCTTTCAGAATGGAGGGTGTTGAGTACCAGTAGAGTGGAAATTGAAATATCACCACATCGTGGTCACGCAAGCGCTGTTGTTCTCGATCGATATTGATATCGAAGCGAGGGTATTCGCCGTAAAGATCAACGCAGGTCACGCCTTTTATTTTTTGAGCTTCTTTGAATAACGGCACATTCACTTCTGACCTATGTTGAGAAGGATGAGCAAAGAGAATCAATACTTTTTTATTTATCATGGGAGTCCTTGCTAGCTGCTTATCCGTAACAGGGATAAGAACCTGTTTAGTATAGGAAACAGGAACCTTGATTACAGGTACAAAATTTAACTCATAAAGTGAAACCTAGCTAGTTTAGGAGCTTAGCCAAGTGAGGTTAAAGCCTGAACAGAAACTGAAAGTCGTATTAAGGTTTATCTCAATAGGATTGTTGACGCCAAACTAAAAAAGCCAGTAGTGACTACCTACTGGCTTTCGTTTATGACTGGAGCATATCAGTGCTTGATTATTTTTAATCTAGTCGTGAATTGGTACAACCAGAATGTCCACCGGGGACTTATTGATCAAGTGTCTTGAGTAGGAGATAAGTTTACTCCACAAGTCCTGATGGTGACCACAGATCAGCAGATCGACCTCTTGCTCTTTTATGGTTTTTTCTAACTTGTCAGCCAAGTCACCAGTGCCTACAAAGAAATGTTTTAGTGGGTAATCCATGTAGTCACTGAATGTTTTTAAACACTCCATAGAGTGCTCATTCAGTGGTCTTTGATCTGGGTTTTCTTTTATATCAACGAGCTCACGATAGATCTCACCATGTGTACCATCTACATGAATGAATGAAATGTCGGAGTCGAGGTAGTTTGCCATTTCTACAGCTCTGTCGATCAGCACAGTGCTCTCATCAGAAAGTTCTAGTGCGACAAGGATATGTTTGTATTTCATAACCACGCCCTTAAGTGGATTATATTCACACTAAGCATAGTATGGGTTGTGAAAAATTTGTGTCGATAAGATCTCGAAATCGTTCAAAGGATTAAATAAACATCAATAAAAGTAACAAGTTGCTGCATTTATAATCTTATTGAGTGTTTAGTAGATTAATTGCAAGTTTCGCTTCTTTAGCCGTTGGATATTTGGAAGGACTTTCACGCTGGTTAAAACTAGCTAAAGACTAAGAACAAGGTCATCGTAAATTTTGTCGAACGGCGAGGAAAATTATGCTCTAACCATGTTCCTATTTTGCTAACCGTCAAAACAGACTGGTGAGGGCTCATCTCCTGTTTCTCTCTCAATTATGTTTGCAATTAGTGCGTTGCGGTATCAGGTTCCATATTACGTAAGTCACTACATGATGACGTAAATATATCAAACTGGCTTGGTTTGAGTTTCTTGGATAACAAGTGCCACGGGTTTAATGCAATGACATTTATTATGAATAACAATACATGTTTGGATGCTGCAGACAAACGTGTATTTCTATCCTAGTAATACCAATTTGAGTGATAAAAAACGCAGCAATAAAGCTGCGTTTTTTATGGTTGTTAGAAGGCATAGAAATTAATGGATTGCGCTCTTATCTTCCATAGACTTTTGGTATTCGTGTTTCAAGATATACATGCGTTTAACGTCTCGATAACCACCGTTAATAAAGTACTCTTCTACTAAATGGCCTTCTTCGATAAATCCACTTTTTTTGTATAAGTGAATTGCCACCTGGTTTTCTACTGCCACCAACAAGTAAATTTTACGCAGATTTAGAATAGAGAATGAATAGTCTAACGCTCGGTGAATCATATCTGTCGCGTAACCGAGACCTTGGTGCTCTGGAGCAATAATGATCTGAAATTCTGCACTACGGTGAATGTAGTTGATTTCGATGAGTTCGACTAACCCTATTACAATCCCATCTTCATCTTCGACTACAAAGCGTCGTTCCGCATCATCGTGAATGTGCTTGCGGTAAAGCTCCTCGAGTTCATCATAAGACTCGTAAGGCTCTTCAAACCAGTAGGCCATGATATTACGGTTGTTGTTCAGCTCGTGGATAAAACGCAAATCGGAGCGTTCCAACGCGCGCATTTTAAGGCCTTTCTTCATGATATGTCTCCATTGACAGTAACGACTATAACGCTACTTAAGTTAGAAAATCTTAACTTATCTCGGGGAAATTACACGCTTATTTTTTTAAATATTGGTTACCGGTATCAATCTGTCAAAATATGAAGAATACGCTTTAACGTATTGTAAACCTTAATGTAAAACGTAATCCTAACGATAAAAAAGTCGATTAGGAAAGTACACAAATTTCATCTTAAATACTCTGTACGACATAGCGTCTAATGCATATAAAAAGGTATTTAATATGTTTTCAATCGGTGATGTAGTAGTAGCGAGTAAGGGTATCGACCTGGGCAAAATGGTTGTAACAGGTCTGAGCGGTGGCGGTTTTTACACTCACGTAAAAGCTGGCGAAAAAACGCTGACATACCCTTCTAAAGATCTTAAGAAAGCATAAATGAATCTGCTTACTTTTCTAGACACTAAGGTGCTAGTAAATGTAGGGGTAAAGGTAGCGTTTTAGGTCGCTACCTTTTTTTATTCGTTGAGGCGTATCGGCTATTCTCAGATATGCTTTGATGTTCGCTTTGATTTACCTCAACTCTATTTCTTCCCGTTTCTTTTGCTTTATATAGCGCTAAGTCTGCTCGTTTAATTAGGGGCTCGAGTGCGTTATCCATTCCGCATACTTGGGTCACGTCAATACTAGCGGTAATAGTTATATCAAGACCTGAGTGGTTAATGACGGTGCTTTCTAAGGCATTGCGAATCGTCTCTAATGTCTCTAGCGCTTCTTCGGATGAATGCCTTCTGAGTACGATAGCAAACTCTTCTCCCCCAACTCGGGCGAGCAAGTCGTAATCGCGTATGTGCTCTTTTATGGTGTTTGCTGCATGAATCAGAGACTTATCTCCCGCATCATGACCGAACTTGTCATTTAATTGCTTAAAGTGGTCTAAATCTAAAATCGCAACGTGGAACTTTATCCCTTGGGTGCGATATTCAGAAAGACGACACTCAATTTCACGAATGAACTCTCTTCGGTTTGGTATACCAGTTAAGTCATCGGTTTTCGCGAGATGCTCCATCTGCATGATCTGAACATGCAAAGCGATGTTTAGTGCAATCCAGTTTGCAATACATTGCAATTGAGACGCTTGTTCTTTGGTGTAAAAGTGAGTCTTTTGATGGGCAACATTCAATGTTCCTAAACAAGACTTGCCATGCATCAAAGGCGCGTCCATACAAGTACCCATGCCATTCGAAGACAGCATGACACAATCTACATCGTCAGATTGGCTAACGTCGTCACATATGATTAACTGCTTATTTCTGAATACGCGCCCAACAACTGACTGATTAATTGGCACAAGAAAATCAGTAGGAATCGCTTTGTTTCCAGAAAAAGAGTAGACCTTTAGATAGTCGATATTTTCATACAAAGTGATACTGGCCCGGTCTGATTCGAAGATGCGACTAATCCATTCGGCTACAGTATCGAGCACTTGTTGTAACGTCTCTGACTGAGCCAAAAAGTGAACAAAGCCTACGGGCAAACAGATTGGACTATCCATGCTCTGTGTAGATAGGTCACTTGGGGAAAAAGTTCGTTCAAATATCAATAGCCATCTCCTCAGGCATTTACTTCATTTAAACAATAAGTAACGCAAAGAGATTTTCAAGAGAAAATACGTCAGTTGAATAAAGTGTGATTAAATTATTGCCAGTTTTGCGTCTTTATGGTTTAAAACTGAGCACTGGATCACTTCACCTAGCGGTAGAAATTCAAAAGTTAGAGGAACTCATTAGAGGTGCTGGTTTTCTGTAAATAGTGGGATGGGGATAGAAGATAAGTAATGTGGGATAGTCTGACGCAATAAAAAGCCCTTCTTTAACTAGAAAGAGGCAATACTGGAAGGGCTATGAGGTTTCATCATTAGCTATTTCTGTAGTCGTATAGGATCAATTGGCTAATTTGTGCGATGAGTTGCTCTCTTGCTTGCAGAGACAATTCGGTTTCGGTGATGTAAATACTGATGTAAACCGGTTTATGACTCTCTTTCCAAATCACGGCGTTTAAGCCAAGAGATCCATCACCACCCGGACCAGAGCGATCCGCAATCGACCAACCTGACGGTAAAACGGAGCGCATTAGTGAATCCGACACTTTGTTGTCTTGCATCCAAATTTTTAACTGAACACGTGATTGGTAGGAAAGCACATCACCGTCTATCAACGTTTCTAGAGTGTTTACCATGGCGTTAGGTGTTGTGGTGTCCAACTTGTCATTTGTTGTGGCTTCTTTAAATCTCGGATCAGTTCTGTCTAGTCTCGTCGCTTTATCCCCGATGCTGCGAAGAAAGAGAGTTACCGATCTCGGTCCTCCTATTTGCTCCAATACTAGATTCGCAGCGGTATTATCATTCATCAACATTGCAGCCTCACAAGCATGTTCTGTTCGAACACTTTGTCCAGCCAGTTTGTCCATGATTGGGGACCACACCACAATATTGCTTTTTTCGATAGCTACTGTGGCGTTCTTACTAAGCGCGCCGTTATCCATTTCACTTAGCATAGTTGCGCAGGTTAAAGTCTTAAAAGTACCCACCAGAGGAAAGCGCTCGTCACCACGATAGGCCCAGTGTTTATCAGTCTGAGTATCCCAGACGGAGACTCCGATGCGTCCGACGATTTGCTGCTCCAGAAGAGAAATGTCTTCATGTAATTTGGATGCATGACTTAAGGGTGAGCAGACCATTAGGGACATCAAAAAAAATAACTTTTTCATTGAGTGATCATCTTTGTTTTTTCATTCTGGATCGCACTATGGCGAAATCAACCGAAACTATAACGATGGAGTGCTTGATAGACTGTTAAATCCCTGTCTATTTTCTGTAGGATTCCTTACAAATAATGAGTTTACTCAACTTTACTGTTGTTGACGTTGCTTTACGGATGTCGCACTAAAATAAAATGGTTGTCAGTGGCGGAGTAATAAAAATGAAAACGGTACGGAATACTATTTGGGGTATTGTTGCTGCTCTATCTGTTTTGTGGTTCATGAGCGAGCCAGAATTGCTGTCATCGACCCAGTTCTTTTACTGGCGCTCAGCGCTGATTCAATATTCAGGTGTTATATCACTTGCTTTAATGTCTATCTCCATGGTTTTAGCGCTGCGCTTACCTGTTATAGAGCAATGGGTGAATGGGATGGACAAAGCTTATCGAGTACATAAGTGGTTAGGTATATCGGGCGTTAGCTTAGGCATAGTGCATTGGCTACTGTTTCAAGTGCCAAAATGGCTCGTAGAGTCAGGTGTATTAGAGAAACCAGTAAAACATAGTGGGGCAGGACCCGCTGGGCACAACTTATCTATGTGGGAAGTTTGGATAACGGATTTACGAGATTTTGGTCTAAGTATCGGTGAATGGGGCTTCTACCTATTGCTCATATTGTTTGTCATCTCGCTTTGGTCGGTTGTGAAATATAAACCTTTCAAAGTTTCCCATCGATTAATGTCGGCAATCTATCTGATGATTGCTGTTCACTCGATATTACTCATAAAACGATCATACTGGGGTGACCCTGTTTACTATGCATCGATACTGTTTGCGTTGATTGGTTCTGCAGCGGCTATTTACAGTTTATTAGGTCGGGTCGGGAGTGCGAACCGACACAGTATGAAAGTTAAATCGACTCGTTTTTTCCCACAAGCTCGAGTTACTGAGCTTGTATTGACACCGAGTGACACATGGAAAGGGCACATTGCTGGGCAATTTGCTTATGTTCGTTTTGGCAATGAAGATCCGCACCCGTTTACCATCGCGTCGGCAAATGGTGAGCCAGAGTTACGCTTTTTGATTAAAGAACTGGGGGATTTTACGACTGGTTTATGTGAAAGAGTAAAAGTCGGTGATGAAGTGGCGTTAGAAGGTCCATATGGACGTATGGCATTTGATGTCAATAAGCCTCAGATATGGATCGCCGGTGGCGTAGGCATTGCGGTTTTCTTTGCAATACTTGCTTCATTGAAAGAGCGAAAATCGCATCAGCCAGTGTATTTATTCTATTGCTCGCGTGGATTAGACAGCTACTTAGTCGACGAACTTTGGCGTTCTGCTCATCAAGCACAGGTTGAACTGAGTGTTATTGATACTCAGGTTTCCCCAAGGCTAAATGCAGAACACATAGCGAACAAGTGTGGTGATTTATCTGACTATGAGTTGTATTTCTGTGGGCCTGAAGCGTTTTCTGAAACACTGAAACGGCAGTTAGATAAATTTCGATTCGATACAGAGCATCATTATCATGAAGAGCTGTTTGTGATGAGGTAATCATCCCAATCTTGTGAGTAAAAGGAGCGGAAATCCGCTCCTTTTCATGTTATCAAGGTAATAACTTTACTTTTTTCACCATTCCTGCTTCGGCGTGGCCTGGAATGTTACAAGCAAACTCAACGTCACTGTCACCGTGGAAATGCCACAGAATCTGCTTCGCTTTACCTGGTTCAACTGTAATGGCGTTATCTGAGTCATGCATATGATTACCAGACATATTCTTCATCATTTCACGATGTGCTAGCTGTTCTTTGGCTGAGCCGATTGTGAACTCATGGTTTATTTTCCCTGTATTCATCACCACAAACTGGACGACATCATTTGGCTCGATCTTTACCTCTTTTTTGAAGGTGATTTTCATGTCATCACTCAAAATAACGTGCACGACTTTGTCTGGTTTCGCGCCATTTGCTGGCATACCTACCGCTGATGTTGCTGTCATGCCGCCCATGTTGGAGTGATCCATTTTTGTTTGGTCCATCTGCATAGAGCTATGATCCATATTGCTATGATCCATATTGCTATGATCCATAGTGTCGTGGTTCATCGTTGAGCTATCCATCTGCGCAAATACGCTACTCGTGACCATTGTTAGAGCAAGTGTGATTAATGTCTTTTTCATGTTGATTTCCTTTACTATCAATAAGGTTGTGCGCTAATGCTATTTCCACATTAGCGCTTGCGGTTTATTTCTCTAGGCCTTGGTTTGGTTTGATTTCACGCTGCTTCCACAGCTTGAAGATGGCTGGTAGCACCAGCAGAGTCAGTAATAGGGCTGAGGCCATACCACCAATCATTGGTGCCGCAATGCGTTGCATTACTTGGGAACCCGTTCCTTCGCCGTACATAATTGGAATCAGACCAATAATGACAGTGAGTACGGTCATCATCACCGGACGTACGCGCAGCCCAGCCCCTTCGCGAATGGCATTTGTCAGATCGTTAAGTTGCAGTGGTTGACGTTTTTCTTCGGCGTCCAGTTTTTTGTGGTGCCAGGCTTGGTTGAGATAAACCAGCATAATGACCCCAATCTCCACCGCTACGCCCGCGAGAGCGATAAATCCAACCCCCACGGCGATGGAGAAATTGTAATGGAGGCTGTACATCAACCACAATCCACCCACCATCGCTAATGGCAGAGTCAGCATGATGATCAATACCTCTCCGACGCGACGGAAGCTGAAGTAGAGCAACATCATTATGATCACCAAAGTAATCGGCACCACCACACTGAGTCGGTCTTTCGCTCGCTCCATGTACTCATACTGACCAGACCAAGCCAGTGAGTAACCCGGAGGCAAGACAAGCTGATTTGTCACTTCTTGTTTCGCTTCAGCAACATATGAGCCGAGATCGCGACCGTCAATATCCACAAATACCCAGCCATTCGGACGCGCATTTTCGGTTTTGATCATCGGTGGGCCATCTTCGTAACGGATATCTGCTACGTCAGCGAGTGCAATACGCGCGCCATTAGGTGTAACTAGCGGTAAGTTCTGTAGCTTCACCACCGAATCACGGTAGTCTTGTGGATAACGGACGTTAATTGGGTAACGCTCCAGACCTTCAATAGTCTCTCCGACATTCATTCCGCCTACCGCAGTGGAAATAACCTGCTGAACATCTTTGATATTAAGTCCATAACGCGCAGCCGCACGGCGTTTAATATCAATCGTTACGTAGCGTCCGCCGGCGACACGTTCCGCATACACTGAAGCGGTGCCAGACACGTTGTTCAGAATTGGCTCCAGTTGTGCGCCAATTTTTTCGATTTCCTTCAGATCAGGACCAGCAATTTTTATCCCGATAGGGGTTTTTATACCGGTTGCCAGCATGTCGATACGAGTCTTAATTGGCATAACCCAAGCGTTCGTCAATCCAGGGAACTGAATCAGATCGTCAAATTCTTTGCGTAAAGATTCTGTTGTAACGCCCTCACGCCATTCATCACGAGGTTTGAATTGAATAACCGTTTCAATCATCGTTAATGGTGCAGGGTCGGTTGCGGTATCCGCACGACCAATTTTGCCCCACACGGTTTTGACTTCCGGAACGGTTTTAATCAGCTTGTTGGTTTGCTGGACCAGCTCACGCGCTTTACCGATAGAAATACCTGGATACGTGGTAGGCATGTACATTAAATCACCTTCATCCAGTGGTGGAATAAATTCGCTACCAAGCTTACTGGTCGGGTAATAAGCTGACGCCAACAAACCTAATGCTAGCACGATCATTGCTTTCGGATACTTTAAGCTCAGGTTTAGCAGAGGACGATAGAGTGCCACAAGGCTGCGGTTAACCGGGTTTTTATGTTCAGGAAGCACCTTACCGCGAATAAAGTAACCCATTAATACAGGCACAAGCGTAATAGCCAAGGCCGCAGCAGATGCCATCGCGTAAGTTTTGGTGAAGGCTAGCGGTGAGAACATTTTGCCTTCTTGTCCCTCCAGTGCGAACACCGGAACAAAACTTAGCGTGATGATAAGCAATGAGAAGAAAAGGGGAGCGCCCACTTCTTCTGCCGCTTTGCCAATCACCTGCCAGCGGTTTTTGTCCGTAAGTGGTGTTCGTTCTATGTGTTTATGAACGTTTTCGATCATCACAATCGCCCCGTCCACCATAGCCCCGATTGCAATCGCTATGCCGCCAAGCGACATGATGTTGGCGTTAATGCCTTGCGAGTGCATAACAATGAATGCCGCCAAAATGCCTACCGGTAAGCTCAGTGCGATTACCAACGACGAACGAATGTGGAACAAAAACAAGGCACATACAATCGCTACCACGATGAACTCTTCTGCCAGTTTCTTCCATAGGTTATCTACTGCCGCATCGATCAGAGTTGAACGGTCATAGGTTGGGACAATTTCCACGCCGTCAGGCAAACTTTGTTGCAAGGCATTCAACTTGTCTTTGACTTTGCTGATAACCTTGCTCGCGTTCTCACCATAGCGCATCACAATGACACCGCCGACCGCTTCACCTTCACCGTTAAGCTCAGATATGCCGCGACGCATTTGTGGGCCGATATTGATGTCTGCGATGTCTCCCAGTAGCAACGGTGTACCTTTATCGGTCACTTTAAGTGGTAGTGACTCAATGTCCTCGATACTCGCTAAGTAACCAGTAGTTCGAACCATGTGTTCCGCTTCGGCAACTTCTACAACGGACGCGCCCGTTTCCTGGTTGCCGTTTTGGATCGCCATGTTTACTTGTTGCAACGTGAGGTTGTAGGCGCGCAGTTTCGCTGGGTCGATTTGGACCTGGTACTGTTTGACCATCCCGCCAACCGTAGCTACCTCAGAAACGCCATCGACAGTTTGAAGCTCATATTTTAAGAACCAGTCCTGATAACTGCGAAGTTCTGCAAGGTCGTGTTGGCCGGTTTTATCTTGCAACACGTAGCTGTATACCCAGCCCACACCTGTTGCATCTGGGCCCAATGTCGGTTTTGCATTTGGCGGTAACTTAGGCGCGACTTGGCTTAAGTATTCCAATACTCGCGATCGTGCCCAGTACATGTCGGTATCATCATTGAAAATGATGTAAACGTACGAGTCACCAAAGAATGAATAGCCACGTACCGTTTCTGCGCCCGGAACAGCCAGCATCGCTGTGGTTAGGGGGTAAGTGACTTGGTCCTCAACCACTTGTGGTGCCTGACCAGGATAGCTGGTTTTAATGATGACCTGCACGTCAGAAAGGTCAGGAATCGCATCAACAGGGGTGTTTTTTACGCTATATAACCCAGATAAGACGATGACTAAGGTTGCGATCAATACCATGAATCGGTTATTGATTGACCAGCGTATAATTGCTCCAATCATAGTTAACCCTCAACCGCTTCTAGTTTTTTCAACACGTAGTCAGAGCCTTGTTTTTCAATTAGAAACCGGACTTTTTGGCCCTCTTTGAAGCCAGACAGGTTAACTTCATCACCGACGGTGAAGTTCATTTCACCCGCATCCCAGTTCCACTCCGCAACCGGCATGTGATTTAACGTGATCATGCCAAAATCGGCCATGAGCATGCTGATGTCACCAGTTAGCCACACGTCAGTTGCAACAACGCTGCCATCCGCTTTGTAATCAACAATTTCATACTGGCCTGAATCCGCTTTTTGAATTTCGAATTCGATTATTTGGCCTTTTTGCAGATCACCCATTTCAACACCGTTCGCGAAGGTGAAGTTCATCACCATTCCTGGCCAATCCCATTCTGGTACGGGCTGGTGGTTTATTGTCAGCATGCGATGGTCTTTCATCACGTCAGTAATTTCGCCTTTGGTCCAAGCCGTTGCGGCGGTTGATTCTTGTGGTGCGGAGATACGAGAAAGATCGGCGGTCTGACTTGATTCTGAGTCCAGCATGAAGTGCGCAGAAGTCACTATACGATCGTCTTGAGTCAGGCCTTCTAATACCTCGGTTCTGTCGTCGGCTTCACGACCGACTTTGATTCGGGTAGAGCGGTATTTTCCGTCGCCTTCTGCTAGCACTACGCGGGTCATACCGCCAGAACGGATAACGGATGATTTAGGGATGGTCAGCACTGTATCGTCACTCACAGGCTGCAAGGCGATGTTGGCAAACATGTTTGGCTTAAGCTCGCCATTCGGGTTTGGGAACTTGAGACGTACACGCAGAGTGCGGGTTTTTGGATCAAGAATTGGATACACGTAATCCACGCTACCTTGCCACGTTTTTCCCGGGATCGCGTCTAATGTCATGGTTGCATTGCTGCCGGCTTTCATCCAATGAGCCTGACGCTCAAAAACTTCCGCATCTACCCACACATTCTCCAGAGGACCAGCACTTATCACTGCTTGGGCTGGCGATAAATAGCCGCCTTCTCGCACATTTAAGCTCGCGATGATTCCGTCTTCTGGTGCTTTAATAGCGATAGTTTGGGAGGCTTTACCACGTTGAGTTATCGCATTGATTTGTGAGCGGTCCACGCCGAGCGTTACTAAACGCTCTGTCGCTCCTTTAACTAAACCGCTGCGACCAGTCCGGTAGGCGTTTAGCAGCTCTTCTTGAGCTTTAACCAGTTCAGGAGAGTAGAGCGTGAATAGTACGTCGCCTTTATTGACTTTTTCCCCTACAGCGTTGATGTAGAGTTTTTCTACCCAACCAGAAACACGAACGTTCGTTTGCCATAACTTACTCTCATCGAAGGCAATGTAACCGACGGTTTCAATTCTCGGGGATAGTTTTTCTAACGTCACTTGGGCGGTTTTAACCCCGAGGTTGTTTTCTACTGAAGGGTCAATTTTGACCGTACCGGGCTTGTCTTGCTCGCCAGCGAGGTCTTCAGCATACACAGGGATCAAATCCATCCCCATTGGCGATTTCCCCGGTTTGTCGCGTTTGTAGTTCGGATCCATTGGTGCGACCCAGTAAAGCGGTTCGTTTGAGCTATTTGAAGCGTTATCCTCAGCCGCCATGAGTACATGATTGGCACCAGAATTTAAATGGCTGATGCCAAAACCTAAAACACTGCCTACCAGTAAAGCGATGGTTGCGATTTTGATAGAATTCGAATTCATTTCTACTTCCTTAATTCCGGTGCTGATACTTGATATTCAAAACCACCCAGCAATGCCGCTAAGTTGCTGTTTACAACATTTAAATCAGTAATTAAGCGCTGCTGTTCAAGCTGCAACGCAAGTTCGTCAGTACTTGCTATGATCACGTCGTTAAACTGTGCCGTATTGTTCTGATAGCCACGTTCTACTGCGCGAATACGGGCTTTTACCTGTGGAAGTAGGGTGGATTGATAACGCTCTAAACGCTGAGTTAAATTGGCTCGGTCGACTAAAAGTGTGTTCACTTTGGCATTCATTTGAGTCAATAACGTATCTTTTTGCGAACGGGCTGCCCCAACCTGATATTGAGCGGCAGCGAGGTTTCTGTCTTGGCGATTGCCAGTGAACAGTGGAATATCCATTGTTAAATAAGCGCTAAGCAAATCTGAGGCGGGATCACCTCTCATGTCGTTTGACTGACGGTAGGCATAAGCAACTTCTACCCCAAACTGTGGCGTATAAGCTTGTTCGGCAATTTCAACTTGAGTTTGATTGGTTGAAATACTGACATCGGCCATTTTTACCACTGGATGCTGGCTCAGTAGCTGGTAGTGTTTAGTTGTATCTGAGTCAGAAGGAAGCTTCTGATTCAATAAATCCCATTGCAATTGGTTGCTGGCTTGCAGCGATGGGTTGCCTTGTTGCGAGTAGTTAATAAGCCAGTCTGAACCTAGCCATTCAGATAGCTGGGAGATTAAACGTCGCTGCATTTGCGCATTAGCCTGCAATTTCTCATCCAGCTTACTGACTTGTAGCTGTGCATTGAGCAGATCCTGAGCTTCGCTTTTGCCAATCGAGTAATTGGTTTGAATGAAGCTTTCCATCTCCTTCATCAAACGGCGATTTTCCAACATGATCTGTTCAGCTTGTTGTTGGTAACCAAGTTCAAGCCATAGTTGCGTTATGCTGTTCGCTACATCCAGCTCTCGCGCATGTACTTTCAGAGATAAACCATCAGCTTGTTGATTGGCTTTCTTTTGCTGAAGATCGAGGGTGGAGCCTCGTTCAAATTGTTGCGCTAGACCAACGGAGATATTGGTCATCGGGTCTTCGTCGAACTTAAAACTGTCGACAGGCAAACCACTAAATCCGACTTTTAATTTCGGGTCCATCAGCGTTGCACTTGCCACGCCGTTTTCGCGCATGGCTTCAGATTGAGCAAAGAACTGTTTCCGGTTCCCATCGTTGTTTAATGCAACACTGATGAGTGTCGTCAGTTCTTGGGTCGACTGAGCTAAAGATGCCTCATTTGTCTTTGAATTTGAGGGCATGTGTGCCATGACACTGAAAGTCGGCAGGGCAACCAGTGTTATTGAACACATTGCTTTCACAAAGCTATTTGGGTTGAGTTCCATCGTTTTCATCCAAATTGTCACCAAACTCGCTCGTCAACGCATATAGCTGTACGTGTCGATACGGGAGTGGTAGTGGCCGGAGGTTCGGACAACGTTATAACGTCAGTTCGTTACGATTGAAGCTAACAACGATCGTAAGGGTCGAGTAGGTGAGTAGACCAACCGTCAGGCGCAATTAAACAACCTGCTAGAGTTAAGCAGGGTCGAATGCTTTAAATGGATTAAACGATGGGAGGGCGATACAGATCGTGACTGCCTTGTAAAATAGGCTCAACAGTCTCAAGACTTATGGTGGCAAGATAAGCCAGTTGGTAGGGTTGGTTTTCGGGTACGGGCAGTGAAACAAAAACAAATGAACAAGCGCTGGTACAGCAGTTGTGAACCATGCCCTCGCCGTCAGAGCAGCCATTTGTCATCTCTAGAGAAGTGGTGTGCTCAGTTGCAGACATATCCATGTCCATACTATGGGTACCACAATGTTCATTTGCGTTTACTACTGTCTCAGCAGATAACATGTTGTTATTTTGCATCTGCATCTGCATCATTTTTAGGTCCATTAGTGGTGCACTGTTTACCACGCTAGATACCAGCAGTATCAGCGTTGTAAATAATGTTAGCCACAATGTATGCAATGGTTTCAGACGCATACTCTTCCCAGAAAAATGATTGTATGAATTCAAATAACCTCTAAATAATAAAGGTTACCCTAAGGGTAAAGTCAATAGTTAATATTTGATGATAAATATGTATTTAGTGAGTAATCAGTCACAAGAACATATTGTCTTAAGATTTATCCTTGTTAAATGTATGGTTTATTGTGCTTACTTCGGGGAGCTCATGATTGAAATTGTCATCGATGGAAAGTATCGAATCGTAGAGAAAGGACTTACTCTTCTTGAAGCAGCAAAAGTGTGTGGGGTAGAAATCCCGTCACTTTGCGGAATGAACAAAAGTAATGAAAAAGTTTCATGTGACTTGTGTGTCGTTGAGGTAGAAAGCGGCGGTACAAAGCGCGCTTGTGAACTGGAAGTGTACCATGGCTTAAATGTGGTCACGCAATCAGAACAACTGACTGAGCACCGAAGAAAAGCGTTGAACCGAATTATGACGGATCATTACGCGGACTGTGAAGCCCCCTGCAAAACGGCGTGTCCTGCCGGCGTTGATATTCAATCTTACCTTTATCATATTTCGCAAAATGATCATCAAAAAGCGATTGAGGTGATCAAACGTACGCTGCCAATGCCTTTATCTATTGGACGTGTGTGCCCGGCCTTCTGTGAAACTGAATGTCGTCGTTCTTTAGTGGACGAGCCGATCGCCATTCGCCAATTGAAGCGCCATGCTGCTGATGCGGATTTGGCCTCTTACGAAGCTTATGTGCCAGATAAGAAACCTTCCAAAAATCTGAAAATTGCTATAGTAGGCAGCGGGCCGGGCGGTTTAACTGCGGGTTACTACCTGTCTAATGAAGGTTATGATGTTACCGTTTTTGAGTCGATGCCTAAAGCTGGTGGGTGGCTTCGTTACGGGATCCCGGAATATCGTTTGCCGAAGGATATTTTGGATAAAGAAATCGAACTGATGTGCCGTAACGGAATGCAAGTGGAGACCAATAAGAAGCTTGGCGATGATTTCACCCTTTCTCAGTTGAGTGAAGATTATGACGCCGTTTGTCTGGCAGTAGGAGCGTCTAAAGCGGTTGAAATGGCCTATCCGGGAAGCGATTTAGACGGTTGCTATCTGGGCGTTGACTACCTGAAGGATTACGTTACCGACCAGCACTACGTAACAGGCAAAAAAGTCGCGGTGATTGGTGGTGGTAACACGGCGATTGACTGCGCGCGTACTGCTCGTCGTGCGGGTGCGGACACCACGTTAATTTATCGTCGAACCCGAGACGAGATGCCAGCAGAAGACTATGAAATCGTTGAAGCTGAACATGAAGGTGTTAAGTTCCACTTCCTGACAAATCCTGCTGAAAATATTACCGATGAACACGGGCGTGTTAGTGCGATTCGTTTAGAACGAATGGCGCTCGGTGCACCTGATTCTTCAGGTCGTCGTAGTCCTAAACCTACGGGTGAGTTTTTCACTGAAGCGTTCGATACCGTGATTGCCGCGGTCTCACAGAAACCCGATTTGAGCTTTTTAGAAAACGATAAATTGTCGATTCCTTTGACTCGTTGGGACACTTCAGAATCCGATGATAAAACCATGCATACTGGCACGGGCAATATCTTCAGCATTGGTGATTTCCGTCGTGGCCCTGCAACAGCGGTAGAGGCAGTGGGTGACGGGCGCGTGGCAGCAAAAGCGATCGACCTATTCCTGAATGGCGACATGGTGGATATGCCGGAGCCTGCTTTTAACTCGCGCAAAGAGCCGAAGTTAGCGTATGTGGATCCTATCCATTTCGAAAATATTCAAAAAATCGCTCGTACGATCATGCCCGAATTGACACCGGTACAGCGTGAGCAGAGTTTTGATGAAGTCGAACTCGGCTTCAACAATGAAGAAGCGATGAAAGAAGCCGCACGTTGCCTTGAATGTGGTTGTCAGGCTAATACTGATTGTGCTTTGCGCGATTACTCAACGGAATATCAAGCCGAGCAGAAATTTGATAGCGCCTCAAAAGTGCGCACAACACACGTGGTTGACCATCAGGATTGGCTCGATTTACGAGCAAAAGATCTTCGTCATAAGTACCAAGTCGATCGCAGTTCGGAGTTTATTGAATTCGATGCTAATCGCTGCATTAGCTGTGGTCAGTGTATTCAAGCTTGTCGTGAGCAAGCGGTTCATGGCGTGTTGAGCTTTGTATCGAATAAAAATGGCCGACCAGCGTTAAGACCTGATGACCGTCCACGTTTTCGTCCTGATGATAAAGGGGACAAACAGAGTGGATTAACGCTCATGGGAGACTCGAAGTGCGTGCAATGTGGCGCGTGCGTTCAAGCGTGCCCAACTGGTGCGATGGTGGATAGTAGGGATCGTTCTCAAGGTCGGACCGAACATCTAAAAGCCGTTGATACAATCTGCACCTACTGTGGTGTTGGTTGTAAGCTGACCATGTTTGTTGATGAAGCAGAGAATAAAATTCGTTATGTCAAAGGGGCAGATTCTCCCGTTAACCAAGGCATGCTGTGTGTAAAAGGACGCTTTGGTTTTGACTTCATTAGCAGTGAAGAGCGGTTAACCACTCCGCTTATTCGTAAGGATGGATGGCTACAACCATCAAGCTGGAATGAAGCCATTCAACTGGTGGCAGCGAAGCTTTCATCCATCAAACAAGATTTTGGTAGTAATGCGCTGGCTGGTTTTTCTTCGGCAAAAACCACTAATGAAGACAATTACGCGTTTCAGAAATTCATTCGCCGCGAACTAGGCACCAATAATGTCGACCATTGCGCACGATTGTGTCATGCATCCAGTGTCACAGGTTTAGAAGCGTCATTAGGCAGCGGGGCGATGACCAATGATATCCCGAGTATTAAATACTCAGATGTGATTTTTATTATTGGTTCTGACACCACGTCTGCACACCCGATTATCGCTTCTCACATCAAACAGGCTATTCGTCATCACGGTGCGCGTTTGATTGTGGCTGACCCGAAACGTGTCGATATGGTTGAACATGCCGAGCTGTACTTAGCGCACCGTCCGGGCACTGATGTCATGCTTCTTAATGGCGTGATGCAGCAGATCATCAAAAATGGCTGGTATGATCAAGAATATATTGAAGAGCGTGTCGATGGCTTTGATACCTTGCTGCAAGAGGTGATGTCGCCTGCGTACAACTTGGACAAAGTAGAACTGGTAACAGGCGTAAAAGCAGACGATATCTTCGCTATGGCTCGAATGATTGGGACGGCGAATCGTACCGCCGTGTATTACTCCATGGGTATCACGCAGCATACGACTGGTCATGACAACGTCCGTTCGGTTGCAAACCTGCAGCTTCTGTGCGGTAACATTGGCATTGAAGGGGGCGGTATCAACCCATTGCGGGGCCAATCAAACGTGCAAGGGTCGTGCGACATGGGAGCGTTGCCGAACTGTTATCCGGGCTACCAAAAAGTATATAACCCGATGGTTCGTCAGAAATTTGCGATTGAGTGGAATGCACCAGACTTACCTGCCGAGCCGGGGTTAACCCTAACTGAAATTATTGACGCGGCGTGCAAACGTGAAGTTCGTGGCATGTATATCATGGGTGAGAACCCAGTATTGAGTGATCCGAATCAGGCTCATGTGATTGAAGGCTTGGAAGCGTTGGACTTTTTGGTGGTGCAGGATATCTTCCTCACAGAGACGGCTCAGTACGCTGATGTGGTTCTTCCTTCTTGCTCGTTTGCAGAGAAGTCAGGTCATTTCACCAACACCGAACGTCGGGTGCAACGTGTGAATGCAGTTGTCTCTGCGCCAGGAGAGGCAAAAGAAGATTGGTGGATCATTCAGGAAATCGCCAATGCGATGGGTAGC
Organism: Vibrio sp. YIC-376; assembly: GCF_052353105.1. Classification (NCBI taxonomy): domain Bacteria; kingdom Pseudomonadati; phylum Pseudomonadota; class Gammaproteobacteria; order Vibrionales; family Vibrionaceae; genus Vibrio; species Vibrio sp. YIC-376. The sequence continues at coordinate 6,272 of NZ_JBBWFK010000003.1, read as the reverse complement.
GACTGGAACTACCGCTGTGTATCAGAAATCACTAATGAGATTGCTCGCGTAACCCCGCAGTATGCCGGATTGCGCTGGGATATCATTACGCCTGATGGTGTACAGTGGCCAAGCAATAAAAATAACCCGAACGGAACGCGTATTATGCACCAGACCCAATTTACCCGCGGTAAAGGGCAAATGGTGGGCATCCCGTTCCGTTACGCTGCTGAGTTGCCAGATGAAGAATACCCTTTGGTACTGACGACTGGTCGTGTGTTGGAGCAGTTCCACACGGGCACGATGACAAGAAAAACCAAAGGGCTGGATAATCTCGCGGGGCCAAGAGCGATGATCAGCGTGGAAGATGCGGATGCATTAGGGATCAGTAATGGTCAACGCCTGAAAATATCGACGCGCCGTGGTTGTATTGAGATCGATGCCTTTGTTACCAAAAGGATGCAAAAAGGGGTGGTGTTTATCCCATTCCATTTTGTTGAATCGCCAGTGAACCGGTTGACAACGACGGCAACGGATCCTCATGCGAAAATTCCTGAGTTCAAGGTCGCAGCGGTGAAAGTTGAAGTGCTTGAAACTGTTTGTGAAACAAAAAAATCAACGGAGCGTATTCATTCTGTTTAAACCAAAGCCGTCGATCTGCTTTGGTATTCGATAATCTTGATTAAAAAGGGCGGAGAATCTCTTTTAGATTCCCGTCCTCTTGTTATTCTCCCGCCGATTTCTCGCACGAGGCGCAGTTTTGCTCGAACTTGCGTCAGTGATAGCTCTCTTACTCATTCACGCTGAGATTGTCAGAGATTTGACTGTTTCTGACGATACTCTGTTATTCAGGTAAGTTCTTTAACCTAAACTTTGCTGAGTACCTATACTCAAGTTACAGCACTGAGTTTTTATAACAACAAGAGGCACTTGCATGACAAGAACAACCTCATTAGCCGTCGTTTTTTTATTGATGTGCGCATATTTTGGATACAACCGCTATTATGTTTACCCGAGGAAATTGGAATCGCAAGCAGAGTCAATGTTGATGAAAATGGCGGACCGTGAAGAGTGGATAGACACTTTCGAGGTTCTGCACAGAGTTGAATCTCACAATGGCTACCTAGAACTCGCTGCCCGTATTAAATCTTCTGACGGTAAGAGAGCTTACAGTGAGGGTTTTATCACTTACAGCGATAAACAAGGGATGATGTGTAAAGAAGTGGTCTTTAGTTTCAAAATTAACTCATTAAACAACTACCTTATTTCCGACATAAGAGACTGCTCTATGGGTGAGTATTATTAGGTTATGCCTTTCGTTCTGGAACAAGCACTTTGAGGTTAGTTAGCTCTAGAGCTAGCCTGCTAATCAAGAGATTTCTTAAATCTTAGTGAAGCAACCAGCAGCCCAAATATCGTAAATCCGATTAGCCATAACGTATCTCGCCACAAGTCGACTAAGTCAGCGCCGCGCAGCACAATGCCACGAATCATTCGCATAAAGTGGGTTGCGGGTAATGCTTCTGATATCCATTGTGCAGCCACAGGCATTCCCTCGTAAGGAAACATAAATCCAGATAACAGAATCGATGGTAGCAGAATAAAGACGGTCATCTGCATTGCCTGAAGTTGTGTTGTCGCGATGGTAGAAATAACTAATCCTAAAGTTAAACTGGCGGCAATAAACAGCAACGTACCAAACAGCATTTGGCTAATGGCTCCGTTAATCGGCACGCCAAAAATCCAGTGCCCTAAGCCCAAAATAATAAACACTTGGATCAATCCTACGAAAATATACGGGACGATTTTCGCAATCATCAATTCAATGGAGTGGATTGGCGTTGTAATAAGAAGCTCCAAATTGCCGCGCTCTCGCTCACGAACAATGGCTGCACTGGTAAATAAGATCATCGTCATGGTGAGAATGACCCCCAATAGTCCCGGAACAATATTCACCGCTGAGCGCCGACTTGGGTTGTAGTAAAGCGCGACTTCGAACGTTTTGGTCACTTCTGGTCTTATTTCGAAGTCAAAATCGGTCAAAGGCATGGTTTGCAAAGATAATATGGCTGAGCTGATCATGGTGTCAGAGCCGTCTACAATCCACTGGCCTAATTCACGCCCTTGCATCATCCGTTGTGTGAGATCACTCGGTAAAATCAGAACAGCACGTACAAGTCCATCCTGAATCGCTTGTTCTGCTTCCTGAGCGGTTGCATACGTTTCTTTTATATCAACGACTTGAGTAACTTTGACTGATTGCGTAATGATACGTCCAGCGGTACTGCCACTTTGATCAACGACACCGACAGGAATATTGCGAATGTCAGTATTGATCGCAAACCCGAACAGCAATAGCTGAATGAGCGGGATCATCACCACCATCCCAAATGTAATTCGATCACGGGAAAGCTGGCGAATTTCCTTAATCATCACGGCTTTCATTCGGGCAATTGGTTTGATCATTGGCGGCCTTTTCCTGTCACACTGACAAACACATCTTCCAGGCTTGGGCGAGCATGATTCATTTCGGCATTTTGTAACTCTGGAAACGTCTGCTTCAGCCAATCTATTGGGTGCTCAATATGCTGGTGGATGAGGATTCTTAAACGTATACCTAACTGTGCGGCAGAGCGAACTTCTTTTCGCTGAATGAGTTTTTCTTTTAACTCTCTCAGCTTGTCTGCTTTGACTTCGATAATGTTCACGCCCATGTTTTCCATTAGCTGTTCGGGCTCGCCATCGGCGCGGATTTCACCTGATTCCATGATTGCGAGACGATGACAGCGTTCTGCTTCATCCATGTAATGCGTGGTGACTAAGATAGTTGTACCTTTATCGCACAGATCGAAAAGTTGCTCCCAAAACTCACGGCGGTTTTCAGGATCGACGGCAGACGTTGGCTCATCAAGAAACAGAAGTTCAGGCTCATGCATTGTTGCGGCAGCGAGAGATAGGCGTTGTTTTTGACCTCCGCTCATTCCGCTGACACGCTGCTTACGCAGTTGATCCAAACCGTAGGTTTTTAACTGTTCTTCAATTCGCGTATGGAGACGTTTGCTATCCAAGCCGAATATTTGCCCGATGAATTCGAGGTTTTCTTGCACCGAGAGATCGTCATACAAGGAAAACTTTTGTGTCATGTAGCCAATCTTAAGCCGAAGCATTTCTGATTGTCTGGGAATTTCTAATCCAAGTACGTCGACACTGCCTTCTGTGGGGCTAAGTAAGCCAGTTAGCACACGGATCGTAGTGGATTTACCGCAGCCGTTGGGTCCTAAAAAGCCATAAATTGAGCCTTTAGGGACATTTAATGTGATGTTGTTGATCGCGGTAAAGTCACCAAATTTCTTGACCACATTCTGCGCCTGAATCGCGTACTCTGTCATCGGGTTACTCCACCAAATCTACTTGGGCAGGGACGCCAGAGGGCAGTGATTTTGCTGAGTCAGGTAAATCAACTTCGGCCAGATACATCAGACGAGAACGTTCTTCTTCCGTAAGTGCGAAATAAGGGGTAAAAGATGGCTCGCTGGCTACCCAACGGATGGTTCCCTGCAAAGGAGCATCTAAACCATCGACGTTAACGGTGACTGATTTTCCCGGCACAAAATTGATACGGTAATCTGCCGGGACGTAAACACGTGCATATGGGACGCGGCTTGCCTGTATCACCGCAACCACGCCGTTAACAGGTACGCGCTCTCCCAGATTGTAGGGCAAGTTATCCAAGGTGCCTTCACGAGTGGCCGTAATGGTTAGCTCGGCCAGCTTTTGCTCTTGCAGTGCTACATCTGCCTTTGCTGCCATCAGTTCGGCTTTAGCTTGCTCGATATCTTCTGGTCGAGAGCCCGCAGTAAGTTTGCTGAACTCTTCTTTTGCGGAATCTAACTCAGCTCTGGCGGAGTCTCTCGATGCGAGCGCTGAGTCTTTCTCCGATTGGCTAATAAGCTTCTTACGGACTAGCTCGGCTTTACGCTGGTAGTTTTTCTGAGCTTCTGTCAGTTGAGCTTCGGCTCTTGCTACGACTGCTGAGGCTGCGGCGATGTCTTCTGGTCTTTCCCCGTTAGTCAACTTTAATAAGTACGCTTCGGCTTTGGCTTGTTCCGCGACAGCATGAGCAAGTATCGCTTGTTGATTTTTGGTGTCGAGCTGAACGAGAATTTCTCCTTCACTGACTTGGCTGCCTTCTTTGACGGGTAGGGCACGAATAATCTCGTTTGATGTTGCAGTGAAGGTGACGCGGTCACGCTCCAGGGTGCCGAGTGCTTGATGGGTGTTGTCTTTTGAGCATGCCGTCAGAAGGGCGATAATTAACGTGCCAAATATAATTCGCTTCATAATGCGGTGCGTCCTCGAAAGATGGTTGGCCAGAAAACCTGGGTATGCTGACGGTCAATTAGGGAGATCAATGTATAAGTTCATCACATGTAATCGCATGATTCCCTGAATGACAAAACTTTACTACATCTTAGCACGTAATTTCCAAACTATTCTTTTTAAATATAGATACTTAGCTACTTAACACTGCGGCGGCTTAGTCAAGTGAAAGAATCGAGAGCACGATCGAAATTTTGTACTTCTGAATGGAGTGAGTCGAGGACGCTGCCACAATCAAACGGGATCAGTGAGATGGCTGATATTTACGGTCTGTCTAAGTAGAAGGTTTCAGTTCAGAAAGCCCAACTTGCGGTTGGGCTCAGACTGCTGACAAAGGACTAGCCATCAGGCTAGTCCTTTGATCTAATAGGAGTATCGAAATCTGGATACCTCGACATGCTTCAAGAACCTTCTCCACAACAATACGAACTTGAAATGGTGACGATGGAACAACTTGTTCCCAAAGACCACCTTGTGCGTAAAATTGACTCTGCTATCGATTTTGAATTCATTCGTGATGAAGTCGCCCACCTCTATTGCAAAGACAATGGCCGACCACCTGTAGACCCTGTCCGCCTATTCAAAATTATCCTACTGGGGTACATCTTCGGCGTAAAAAGCGAGCGTCAGCTTGTCAAAGAAATCGAAGTGAATGTCGCATATCGTTGGTTCCTCCGCATGTCCCTCACTGAAAAGGTCATCCATGCCTCGACACTCAGTCAAAACCGTATCCGTCGCTTCAATGGTACGGATGTCTTCGAACGTATCTTTATTAACATCGTTCAACAAGCGATGGCTAAAGGCTTAGTCGCTGGACAAGAGCTCTTTACTGACAGCACTCACCTCAAAGCGAACGCGAACAAAAACAAGCACACCAATAAACAAACGGCAGTCCGAGCGAGTGCATATTTAGATATGCTGGATGAAGACGTTGCACTAGACCGAGCAAAAGAGGGAAAGAAGCCACTTAAAGAACGAACTTCTGAGCAGAAAGCTAATAACACGAAGAGCAGTACGACTGACCCAGAAAGTGGCTTCATGACCCGAGACAATAAGCCGCAAGGGTTCTTCTATCTCGACCATCGCACGGTTGATGGTCAGCATGGCATCATCGTTGATACCCATGCGACCGCGGGGAATGTCAATGACTCCCAGCCTTATATCTGCCGTCTCGACCACACGCTTGAACAGTTTAACCTCAATCCTATCGCCGTTGGTCTTGATGCCGGTTACTTCACGGCCCCTGTTGCTGAATCCCTTGAGCGCCGAGGGATACTTGGCGTGTTCGGCTATCGCCGACCATCACGCACAAAGAATGCCTTCAAGAAGAAACACTTTATCTATAACAAAGAAAAAGACAGCTATCGTTGCCCCAACGGACAGGACCTTATCTACAAGACGACGTCACGCGGCGCTTACCGAGAGTATCACTCAGACCCTAAAGAATGTGCGTTCTGCCCAATGCGTGATGACTGTACTCAAAGTAAAAACATGAAGAAGGTCATCACGAGGCATATCTATACGGAGGCCATGGATAGAGCCAACCAGATGCGGCTCTCTGCTTATGGAAAGAAAACCTACAGGCGGAGAAGTGAAACGGTAGAAAGAAGCTTCGCCGATGCAAAACAACATCACGGTCATCGATACGCTCGCTTTCGAGGGTTAGCCAAGGTGCAGATGCAGTGCTGGTTGGCGGCGGCTGCTCAAAACATCAAGAAGATAGCGTTGGTGGTGAGCACTCTGCGTAAACTCGGCCTAAATCGAGGTGAAATAGCGCAAATCCTCACTTATATACGCCAATTTAAGAACACTAACGCTCTAGAGTTTATCTAACAAAAAATATCGCGATCGCGGCCTGCGGCCGCAAAAAAAACAGAACCCCACCTTAAAAGTGGGGTTCGTCATCAATCTGA
>NZ_JBBWFK010000002.1:0-606263 GCF_052353105.1 Vibrio sp. YIC-376 | reverse complement strand
GCAGTTTGTTTCGTTGGGTTATCGTTCGCGTTGTAACGTACAACGTTAGAGATAAGCAGTGCGTTAGCCAAACCGTGTGGAATGTGGAACTCAGCACCAATCTTGTGAGCCATTGAGTGACATACACCCAGGAATGCGTTCGCAAATGCTACACCAGCGATAGTTGCCGCGTTGTGTACTTTCTCACGAGCGATTGGGTCGTTAGCACCATTCGCGTAGCTTGATGGTAGGTATTCTTTTAGCATCTTAAGTGCTTGTAGAGCCTGACCGTCAGAGTATTCGTTCGCAAGAACAGATACGTAAGCTTCCAGAGCGTGAGTCACTGCATCGTAACCACCGAATGCGGTTAGAGACTTAGGCATGTTCATAACAAGGTTCGCATCAACGATAGCCATGTTAGGAGTTAGCTCGTAATCAGCCAGTGGGTATTTAGCACCAGTCTTGTCGTCTGTAACAACCGCAAATGGCGTAACTTCTGAACCCGTACCTGAAGTCGTAGTGATACATACAAGCTCAGCTTTTTGACCCATTTTAGGGAACTTGTAGATACGTTTACGGATGTCCATAAAGCGCATTGCCAGTTCTTCGAAGTGAGTTTCTGGGTGCTCGTACATTACCCACATGATCTTCGCAGCATCCATTGGTGAACCACCACCTAGAGCCAGGATCACATCTGGTTGGTAGCTCTGCATTTGAGCTGCGCCTTTTTCAACAACAGATAGTGTTGGGTCAGCTTCTACATCAAAGAAAGTCTGAACTTCCATACCTTGAGCTTTAAGTAGGCTTACTACTTCGTCAGCGTAACCGTTGTTGAATAGGAAACGGTCAGTTACCAGGAATGCACGTTTCTTACCTTCTAGGTCGCCCAGAGCGATTGGAAGGCTACCACGACGGAAGTAGATTGACTTAGGTAGTTTATGCCACAACATGTTTTCAGCTCGCTTAGCAACAATTTTCTTGTTGATTAGGTGTTTAGGACCTACGTTCTCAGAGATAGAGTTACCACCCCATGAACCACAACCTAGCGTTAGAGAAGGAGCAACGTTGAAGTTGTAAAGGTCACCGATACCACCGTGAGTAGTCGGAATGTTGATTAGGATACGAGCCGTCTTCATCTTGTCACCGAAGTAACGAATACGATCTGCGTTGACGTCTTGGTTAGTGTAAAGACCAGACGTATGACCGATACCACCGATTTCAACCATGGTTACCGCTTGAGCAACAGCGTCTTCAAAGCTGTCTGCTTTGAACATACCTAGACATGGAGACAGTTTCTCGTGTGCAAATTCGTCTTCGTATGCAACTTTGCCCAGACCTTCACCGATAAGCACTTTAGTGTCAGCTGGAACTTTAACACCCGCCATTTCTGCGATAGCTGCAGCTGGTTGGCCAACGATTTTCGCGTTTAGCGCACCGTCGATAAGGATAGTTTTACGTACTTTGTCAGCGTCAGCTTTGCTTAGTACGTGAGCTTTGTGAGAAGCAAAACGCTCTTTAACTTCGTCGTAAACGTCTTTATGAACGATGACAGCCTGCTCAGAAGCACACACTACGCCGTTATCGAAAGTTTTAGACATCAGTACAGAAGCAACTGCACGTTTGATGTCTGCGGTTTCGTCGATAACAACCGGAACGTTCCCTGCACCTACACCGATTGCTGGTTTACCAGAAGAGTAAGCCGCTTTCACCATGCCTGGACCACCAGTCGCAAGGATAAGAGCAATACCTTCGTGCTTCATAAGCGCGTTAGAAAGTTCTACTGAAGGTTGGTCAATCCAACCGATGATGTCTTTTGGTGCACCCGCTGCTACTGCTGCGTCCAGAACAAGTTTAGCTGCATCGTTTGTAGAGTTTTTAGCACGTGGGTGTGGCGAGAAGATGATACCGTTACGAGTTTTAAGTGAGATAAGAGACTTAAAGATCGCAGTTGAAGTAGGGTTCGTGGTTGGAACGATACCACAGATGATGCCCACAGGCTCTGCGATAGTCATCGTACCCATGCTTTCGTCTTCTTCTAGAACGCCACAAGTTTTCTCGTCTTTGTACTTGTTGTAGATGTACTCAGAAGCAAAGTGGTTCTTAATTACTTTATCTTCAACAATGCCCATGCCAGATTCTTCTACCGCTTGTTGCGCTAGAGGAATACGAGCTTGGTTAGCTGCTAGAGATGCTGCGCGGAAGATTTTGTCTACTTGCTCTTGAGAGTAAGTAGCAAATTCAGCTTGTGCTGCTTTTACGCGAGTGACGAGGGCATCTAGTTCTTTGATATTAGTGACTGGCATAGATTACTCCAAAGTTTAAGGTTTCATTTCTAAAAATTTGTGGGAAGGTCAGAATTTAAATATATTTACCTTCGTTAAATAAGAGATCTTAAATAACTAAAATAAGTAATTTGTTATTTATTTTAGTTATTTCTATATGGTGTTTATCTCGACTATGATCCATAAGATAACGGTGACTCAATATTAATAGCTTCTAAGAAACGAAATTTTTAAACTCACTAACTAGATGGTCCCTTATGGTGTCTGGATTGTTTTTCGTTTAAAATCAGTAAATTAACCATGTCCTGCAATCATTTGTAAACGATACCTCAGTTGTACGCACGCAATGAAGCGGATTTAACTCCCATTGAATGAAGAAATTCTTATTGTGAAACTACAGTTAACACATTAACTCGCAAATTACTTTTCGTATTCTGTTCGAGTTAGTCAGGTGATGCACTATTTATTAGTGCATCACCTCCGGTCATGTTAGTTTCTATTTTTCCACAATTTGATTATTTCATGGTAGTTAGATTTGATTTTATTAATAAACTCTTGGTCATTAATACTCCCAGCGAGCCAAGCTTTAGATGGTTCACCAAATATAGTGCGACCAACCATAAAGCCTTTAATTAAGTCGTGCCCAGTGGTTTGGTTAAAGCCTTTTTTAAGCTCTTCTACGGGAGCATCGAGACCGAGAATCACAACACCGCGGCAATATGGGTCTTGTTCGATGATTAGGCTGTTCATCGTGGTCCATGAATCGCTTTGAAGAGCCGGTAATTTCCACCAATCTGGCTTAATTCCCAGCGAGTAGAAGCGGCTTACAGCTTCAATGTATAAGCGGTCTTCTTTCTCAACACCCTGAGGCAGGATGACTTCGAGTAGTAGCTCATGCCCGGACTTAAGACATGCTTGATAGGCTTCTGCTATTTTGTTCTCTTGCAGAGTACGCATGTTTTCATCGTCTTCCGGGCTATAGAACACCAGGCATTTCACCACGTGCTCTAAAGGCCAGTCGATCAATTGAGAGCCGATATTTCCGTGTTCGAACTCTAATGGGCGCGAGCCAGGCATTTCGATTGGACGACCGATCCACCAATTGTCACCTGTTACGTCGTTAAGCACATCCTGACCGAAGGTACTATCACAAAGGAGTCCTGATTGACCTTTTAAACCGGCTTCTTTACTTACCTGACGACTCGCTTCAAGAATGAGCTTTTTCAGTGTTGGAATTTTTCCAGTATCTGCGCCGACTTCTTTCGCCATATCGACCAACTGACTGCGGTGATCGAAAGCTAAGATACATAATTCGTTCCATGCCCCTTTCTTACGAGTTGTTACTCGGTGTAAGTGGTTAAGTTGAGAGTCCAAATCTGGGCGTTTAACATTGTTAGCGCGAGTTAAATAGTTGTCTAACTCGACTTTGGTTGGCATCGCGGGAGCACAGCCATGACGGGACACAACAAGTGCACCACAGGCGTTGGCATAAGTGCACGCTTTTTCCCATCCTTCACCGTTGAGATAGCCACGTAGAAGGCCGGACATAAACGCGTCACCAGCACCAAGCACGTTCAAAACATCAACACGTACGCCATGCACGGTAATGCCTTCATCCAGTGTTTCTGGGATCGCATCCGTGTAGACTGAACAGCCAAGAGCACCGCGTTTACATACCAGTTCTGCGTCAGAAACTTTACGTACTGCTTTGAGTGCTTCAACAGTATCTGTTGAGCCTCCACAAATGTGGAACTCTTCTTCTGTTCCAACAATCACATCGAATAACCCCAAAACGTCTTGCAGTTCTTCGGTCACTTTATCTGATGCGATAAAACGCGTTTCACCGTCGCCCAAAGAAGTCAGCCCCCACAGTACTGGACGGTAATCAATATCAAGCGCAGTTTTAACCCCGTTACGGCGGGCATATTCAAGGGCTGTTAAAACGGCCTCGCGGGTTTTCGGGTTTGATAAGTGCGTGCCAGTGATCGCCAGACAGCGCGCTGAAGCAATGTACTCTTCAGTAAAATCATCTTTGCTGATTGCCATGTCAGCGCAGTTTTCACGGTAGAAGATCAGTGGAAAGGTATCTTCGTCTTTGATGCCTAAAATCACCAGGCCGGTCAGGCGTTCTTTATCGGTAATAAGGTGGCTGGTGTCGCAACCCACTTTTTCCAGCTCTTCACGTAAGAATCGTCCCATGTGTTCATCGCCAACGCGAGCAAGCATAGAGGATTTCAGCCCCTGGACGGCTGTGCCATAGGCAACGTTACCTGAAGAGCCACCGAGATATTTGGCGAACGTTCCCATATCTTCCAAGCGAGAACCGACTTGTTGGCCGTATAGGTCAACAGCGATTCGTCCCATACAAATCAGATCTAATTTCTTTTCAGTTTTCACTTTGAGCCTCTCACGGTGACGACGTTAACATACGATTAGTTTTATATATTCGAAATGTTTATTTCATTGTTTATTCTAAATGAAATTAAAGTCCTATTGTGTGATGGGTGTGGAATTCATAAATTATAGAATGAAATTTTTATTCCATAATATCTGAACAAGCTGGATTAGAGCTTGGCAAACTTACTTCTTGCCAGCAAAGGAAGGAGGAGGGAGATGAGCTCTCGATTCCTCATTTAATGCAAAAATGGAGTAACTCATCTGAGTTACTCCATTCAATGTGATTTCCTTTACCGCGTTTTTGATGCCTCTCTTAACTGATTGGCACCTACACAGAGAATCGCAATTACTTGCTGATTGTTGCTTTCAAAGCGTCAATAGACGTTTCAACACCAGCCGCGACTGTCATAGTCAGGTCTTCCATCTCAAGTGACACGTCACCGTTGTAGCCCATCATATGACACACAGAGAAAAACTCTTTCCACCACTGAAGATCCTGACCGCAACCTACAGCAACGTAGTTCCATGTACGGTCTGCACTCTCTTCAACTGGACGTGGCTCGAGCAGACCATCAACATCAGCTAAACCACGTTCGATGCGAGCGTCTTTGCCGTGTACGTGGTAAATGCAGCCTTTAAGAGCGCGAGCTGCTGCAATCGGGTCAGCACCAAGAATGATCATATGAGATGGATCAAGGTTGATGCCGATCATTGGGTCAACCGCGTTACGCAGTTTAAGTAGCGTTGATGCACTCCAAACCATAGTGCCAGGGAACTCTTCGATCGCGATTTGTTCTACGCCGCACTTTTTACAGTGTTCAACGTAGTCAGTCCAAAATTTAATCGTTACTTCCCATTGGTATTCGTATGCTGGTGCCATGAAGTCAGGCCAAGAAACTGTAGATGTGATCCAGTTCGGTGTTCTGTCTTCAGGAGATCCAGCAGGTAGGCCTGCCATCGCGACAATTTTCTTAACGCCTAGTTTGCCTGCTAATGTTGCACACTCATACATGCTCTTCGAGTACTGCTCACCAGTTTCAGAAGGCCAAAGTGGGTTACAAGAAGTATTCAAAGCAGAGATGCGCATACCGCGTTTTTCAAGTTCAGCTTGAAATTCCTGAAGCTTGTTTTCGTCGCTTAGTAGCTCAGCAGTGTTTACATGCTTACGAGCTCCCCAGCCGCCTGCTGTCATTTCAACGGCATCAATACCCATTGACTTTACTTTATCTAACATGTCTGTGAATGAAAGATCTGCGTATACATCAGTACAAATTGCTAGTTGCATAGTATTAACCTCGATATTCTAAATTGTTCACTTTTGATTCAAAACTTGGATAAATCTCTTAGCATCATTTTGCAACCGGGTGCAAAAGTTGCTGTTACAGAACGAATTGACCAAAAAAAGCGATTAATCATTCGTTTAAAAACATTTGCATTATTACGTGATTTTATATAGTCACAGAGTCATGATTATATTAAAATCCATTTAAATCCTACAAGAATAAACTGTCAATATAATTGTTGTGCTAATGAAAGAAAATAAAGACAAAGTCACAAAAAATATTACCGCTCGTGATGTTGCAAAACTTGCTGGTGTATCTAAATGGACTGTTTCCCGAGCATTTACTCAAGGTTCTTCAATTTCTGAGTCTAGTTTAAATAAAGTTCTTAAAGCATCTGAAGAACTTGGCTACAAACCTAATTTACTTGCAAGAGGTTTGGCGAAAAATAAAACTAACATGGTTGCCATACTTATTTCAGAGTTAGGTTCCCCTGCTGTATTGAATGTTTTTGATGAACTAACATCAAAATTACAGAATAAAGGATTAATTCCGATTGCTCTCAATATTCATTCCAAAAAAGACTATCAGAACGCCCTCACACTAGCAGGTCAGTTGCAAGTTGATGGAATCATATTTCTTGGTACAGATTTACCTCAAGAAATCGTTGAAAAAAATATTGAGCATATCCCCCTCATTTCTCTATATCGTCATTGCGATACCCCAAACATTCACTCGGTCAGTACTGATGGTATGACAGCGGGACAACAAATAGCTAATCTTTTTATTAATTTAGGTTATAAAAGAATGGCTTACATGTCTGGTCCTGAACAAAAGTCAACGGGGCTACTACGTTTAGACGGTTTTAGCAGTCGACTTCTTGAATGCGGTATCCCACTAGAGCACAAATTTAGTATCAAGCACTATACTAGAGAGTTGGCATTTAATTGCATGTCTGACTATATAAAAACAACCGACATTAACGATAGAGTTGACGCTATTTTTTGTGAAAATGACATCTTAGCTATTGGTGCTTTAGATGCATTACATCATCACAAAATCGATAATTCCATTGCTATTGTTGGATTTGACGATATAGATTTATCTTCATCTCCTAAATATAATCTCACAACATTTAGACAAGATTTAATACCTTTAGTCAGTAAGTCAGTTGAACTACTTAATTCTGATATTAATAGTAACAGAAAAATACTTATGCCTGGCAAACTCATAACACGTCAATCACATTTAATAAATAGGTGATAATAATTTATGAGTAGTACGGGACAAATAATATTGCCCCGTACGTGAAAAACTAGGCTAGCTAATTATTACTATCGTAGTAATAGTTCTTTTTCCAAACGTTCTCTCGCTGCCGGAGCCTGGATGTCCATTTTTTCTGGAAATCCAAAATAAGAGACACAAGCAATTGAGTCACCACCGACTGCGAATTTCTTATTCACAAAGTCCATATCTCTTAACGTTGAGAACATGGTATCGAAATCAACATCACCTTCACCCATAGCTAAGTGCTGGTGGATCGCGACATCACTACGACCTTGGTTATTCAACCAAGGTGGGTTGGCGATATAACGACAATCTAATGTTTGGTTAAAGGTATCAGCGAACAATACATGAGAAAGATCGTCACCTGCGTACTCTAGCATTGAGCGAACGTCGCCTTTGCCTTGATCATAGAAGAAACCGTGAGGTGCAGAGTACACGTATTTCAGGTTATCCGAACGGTAAGACTTAACCAGGTCACACGTTTCATTATTCAGTTCACAGAAATCCCATGGATGCGACTGAACTTCGACACGAATGCCTTCTTTTTCAAACAGTGGCAGCAACTCGTCCATAGAGCGGAACCACATTCCGTTACAGATTTCTTGTTGGTTTGGATCGCCAGAGAGCTCTGTGTTGATTACTTCTACGCCCATATTCACGGCGATTTCTACGATTTTTTTCCAGTTCGCTACCGCGTGTTTGCGTTGTTCTTCAGTAGGGCCTGACCAACGGTAAACAACGATAAAAGAAGAGAGTTCAACACCAGCTTGGCGTAGGGCAGTTTTATACTCTCTTTCACACTCACGAGAAAACAGCGGGTGCTTGTAGAACGGGTTGATACGTGGATGAGGCGATTGCTCAATATACTTGTAACCCCAGTCTGCAACTTTGTGCACCATATCCGGGATGCTCATTTGCTTTGCTAGAACATCAACGTCGAATGCGATTTTCATAAAACCTCCAAATAAAGTATATATCAATCAACCTATTATTGATTTCACGTGTAATTCTTAATTAGTCTGGCAATTTGTTGCTCATCGATAGGTTCCTAACATGAGCGACAAATTGCCAGTGGGTTTCGGACCTATTAAGCCGTTACGTCGACTTTTTTAGTCTGTCCGTTGTTCCAGTTAGTCATAACATGATCTTCCATTCTCTCTAGTGCTACACCATTGGTTTCTGGTAGGTAGCGATTCACGAAGAAATAAGAAACAATCATGAAGAAAGCGAATACCCACATAGGGAATGCTCCACGGAACATCTCATTCAATAGCGGGCTGTCATTCATTACTGGGAAGATAAGTCCAATCAGGAAGTTAGTTACCCAAAGGCCACCGATAGCAAACGACATACCTAAGCCACGGTAGCGGTTCGGGAAGATTTCAGATACCACAATCCATGCACCAAGGCTCCATGAGAAGGCAAAACAAATCATGAATACCATCATGCCGAAGAGTGTCCAGTAACCCATTTGGATAGCAGCTTCACCTTCAAGGCCAGCAGATTGGTAAATAAAGTAAGACGTCAACAGAAGGCCGAACGTTGCACCCAATGAACCGATTTTTAGCAGTGGTTTACGTCCAACTTTGTCCATAAGCAGAGAGCCGATTAAAGTACCTACTAACTGGATAACACCAACCCAAATGGTTAAGAAGAGTGCAACCTGGCTGTTACCTGTTACCTTCTCAAGTACAACTGGTGCGAAGTACATCATTACGTTAACACCACTTGCCTGTTGGAAAATAACAATCATGGTTGCGATGAAAACGAAAATCCAAAAGCGGCGTTGTTTGTGAACGTGAAGTTTTTCAACTTTCGCTTTGTTTTCTGCTTCTTCGTGGATGGAGTTGTGAATCGCATTGATAACGGTTGGAGCATATGAAGGGTTGAAGATTTTACCTGTGACACGTAATGCCTCTTCATCACGACCTACCAGTACTAACCAACGAGGTGACTCAGGAATGAAGAATGAAGCAAGGACGAATAATGCACATGGGATAGCTTCAGAGCCAATCATTACACGCCAGCCCACATCGACCAGCCACTCGTGAGTCATACCTTGAGCGATTAAGAAGTTAACAACAAAGATAACCACTTGGCCGAATACGATGGCAAAGTTCTGAGAGCTTAGCGCACGACCGCGGATTTTCTTCGGTGATACTTCTGACATGTACATCGGTGATACAGAAGATGCGATACCAACGGCTAATCCACCAATCATGCGATAAACGATGAACCAGAAAAACGAGTTAACAAGGGCTGCGCCAATCGCTGAAATAGTGAATAGAACTGCGGATAAAATGAGGGCTCTTTTACGGCCGTATTTATCAGCGATCTTACCTGACATGAACGCGCCAATAATACAACCAATGGCAACGTTTGATACGGCCCAACCAACGCCGATAGAACTTAGTTCGAAGTAGGTGGCAATAGGGGAAATTGCACCCGAGATTACCGCTGTGTCATAACCCAGTAACAGGCCACCTAACGCTGCAACAGCACAGATGACGAGGATATAACGTAAATTATAACTTGTATCTACAGTTTGATTATTAGTGGACATGAATCCTCCTAAATTAATTTTATTTTCTGTGTAGGGCAACAGAACTTCTTTGTTGCAACCGGGTGCAAACCCTTGCACCCGTATACACTGTAGGTATTACTCGATATAAATTGCTTAGATTTTGAATTTTTAACCTAATGATTTTTAAACATTAATTAGTTGTAGAATTCAGGTTTTTCTGGAAGTTCGATTTTCTCAATGCCGCCAGAGTATTTTGCTTTCACACAAGCATCGATCGTTACTGATACGCAGTAGCCGTCCCATGACGTTGGGCCTGTTAATTGGCCTGCACGCGCGCCATCAATCCACTCTTGGAATTCAACGTCGAAGGCGTCAAAGAAGCGGTCTTTCCAATCCACAAAAATTTCTTGTTCAAGTTTTGCGTTAGTACGAATCACAGTTGTTGCTGGGTCTGGAAGCGCTGCAACGCCTTTTTCACCTGTAATTTGACATTGAATATCGTAGCCATATTGACAGAATACGAAGCTTTGAACGGAGATATGAACACCAGACTTAGTACTTAGAATCATGATGTGCGGATCTTGTAACTCTGGCTCAGAAGAGATTTGAGTTTTACGAGGAAGAATCACCTGTGCTGTTGCATAGTCTTCATCTAATAGCCAGCGTAGAACGTCTGCTTCATGAACGAATGAGTCAGTGATTGCCATGTCACCTTTAAACCCTGGTGCTTCTGGCGCGTGGTGCCAAGCATTGAGTGTTAATGGTTCACCAATGATTTTCTGATCAAGTACGGCTTTTAGCTGACGGTATGATTTGTCGTAGCGACGCATGAAGCCAACCTGAACAAGGCGCTTACCGCAAGCCATTTCAGCTTCAATAATACGACGGCAGCCTTCTTCTGTTACTGCTAGTGGTTTTTCACACATCACGTATTTACCAGCTTCGATTGCTGCAAGTACGAATTCTTCATGTGTTGGACCCCAAGATGCGACGACAATTGCATCAACCAAATCGGAATTGATTAGGTCAACACCATTATCAAAGACTTCAGCCTGGATATTTTCTTCAGCCATCCAAGTGCGTACTTGGTCGTTATTCACGTCAAACACCGCGGTCACATGAGCACCAGTGAGATAGTTCACACGTTTGATGTGCTCTTTACCAATAGCACCAACACCAATTACGCCTACTTTTAGATCAGTAATGTTTAATGACATGATATTCATCCTTAATTATGTTTTTGTGCGGACAGTGATTTTTTTGTTTCACCATTCAAACTTTGACTATTGAATGAGTAAGTAATTTACTCATTTACCGATAATCTGGAGGCTAATATAGCATTCGCGTTGGTAAGCAAATGTGAAGTAGAACCTAAAATGGAATATTTGTTTTGTTTTTAGTTTTGTTTGAACATTGCATTTCATTTTGTTCTTGACCCGATATTTAAACCTGGTGCTACGAATCACGGTGTCTGGCGCACCTAAACAGAGTAATGGGGGATGGGTATTCTCTTCAATAAACCGCTTGCTCAAAATGTGATCCAAGGCTGAAAGGAGAGTAAGAAAATTCTGATAGTGTGGACTCACTAATAGTCAGTTAGTTGCGTAATAGGGCTTGTAATATCGGACCTGGAGGATTTTTATCACACATAGGTTACCGCTAGATTACTCTCCCAGATACTAATAGCAGCGCACACGGGATGCTGCTTTCCGATACTTCGCTATGATTTCTTTAAAATAATCAGGAGCAATGGGATAGACAATGAAGTGACGCAACTTATTATCCGTTCTCTGATAGGGTTTAAGGTACCTTACGATGTGAAAATTTCATTTCATAAAATGTTTTAATGGGTGTAAGAACATCATTTTGTGATCTACATTCAGTTGTGAAGGGAAAAATCTCAAAGAAGAGTCTACATAAGGGAATTAGCCGATCTTTGTCATTGTTTTTGAAATCTTCATTTCATAGTATGGTTGTGTTTGAAATATAAAACCCACTTGGTAAGTGTACTTTAATACGTATAAGGAAGAGTTGAATGTCTAAGCTATTATCGAAATATCAAGCGTCTCCAGCTGACGGTTGTACTCAAAACATTACCCCAGAGAATGCCGATTGGGGATATGTCGGATTTAAAGCTTATGAGTTAAAAGCGGGAGAAAGCCTTTCTCTGCCAGCTTCAGAAGTGGAGACTTGCCTTGTACTTGTTGCTGGTAAGGCAACCGTTGTAACGGATTCGGCAACTTACGAGAATATTGGTGATCGCATGTGTCCATTTGAGCGCAAAAAACCTTATGCGGTTTATGTTACACCAAGTGACAACTGTGAAGTGCAGGCGTTGACCGATATTGAACTGGCAGTGTGTACCTCTCCAAGTAAAGGCACATACCCAACGCGATTGATCGCACCAGAAAATATTGATGCTGAAGCGAGAGGCGTTGGTAACAATAAACGCTATGTTCACAATATCCTTCCGGATTATGCAGAGGCAGATACATTGTTGGTTGTCGAAGTTTACACCGACGAAGGCTGCACAAGTTCATTCCCGAGCCACAAACACGATACCGCAAACGAACCAAATGAGACTTACCTCGAAGAGACGTATTATCACCGACTAAATCCGGAACAAGGTTTCGTTCTGCAACGTGTTTATACGGATGACCGCTCATTAGATGAGTGCATGGCTGCTTATAACAAAGACGTTGTGAAGGCACCGAAAGGCTACCACCCTGTTGCGACCATTGCGGGATATGACAGCTACTACCTTAATGTTATGGCGGGACCTTCGCGTAAATGGTTATTTACTTGGGAAGAAGACCACAACTGGGTTAATGGTCCAAAGTATGCGGCAAAACATGCTTAATTTACGTGTAAAGTAGGGCAGATTTGTCTCGGCCACAATTTCACTGCGAGGATGAACTCGTCCCAGAAGCCATGATTTTTCATGGCTTCTTTTTTCTTACTATTCAGAAAGTAGCCCGCTAAAGGTGACACTATGAAGCTCTCGAATCCGACTTTATTTAAACAACAATGCTTGATAAATGGGGAGTGGCTCAGCGCTGAAAGCAACGAGACCAGTAATGTCCTCAACCCTTTTGATAATACAATTATTGGCGCGGTACCTAATATGGGCAGACGCGAGACAGCCCAGGCAGTTCAAGCAGCACACTGTGCGTTTGATTCTTGGAAAAAGACCCTTTCCGCAGAGCGGGCGTTACTGTTAAAAAAATGGCATGAACTTATTTTGGCCAATATCGACGACCTTGCAACGATCATCACGACTGAATTAGGGAAACCTTTCGAAGAAGCAAAAGGTGAAGTGATGTATGCGGCAAGTTTTGTTGAATGGTTTGCCGAAGAAGCCAAGCGGGCTTATGGGGAAATCATTCCTACGCACCGCAGTGATTCCCGTATCGTGACTACACAAGAGCCGATAGGTGTTGTGGCAGCGATTACACCGTGGAATTTCCCGATAGCGATGATTACGCGAAAATGTGCTCCGGCTTTTGCGGCAGGTTGTACCGTGGTATTGAAGCCTGCACCGGAAACGCCTTATTCCGCGCTGGCTATTGCTGAGTTGGCGAAACAGGCCGGTTTTCCCGACGGTGTATTGTCTGTTGTAACTGGTGACGCGATCGAGATAGGGAAGGAGCTTACTGAAAATAAGCGTGTGAGAAAGGTTTCGTTTACTGGCTCAACACGTGTCGGCAAAATCCTGATGCAGCAATCAGCCGCGTCTATAAAAAAACTATCTCTTGAACTTGGCGGTAACGCACCTTTTATTGTGTTCGACGATGCGGATCTTGATGCGGCGGTTGAAGGTGCAATGATAGCTAAGTTCCGTAATGCAGGACAAACCTGTGTTTGCGCCAACCGCATTTATGTGCAGGACACGGTTTACGATCTCTTTGCTAAAAAGCTCATCGAACGTGTTTCCAAACTCAGAGTAGGTAACGGTTTTGACAGTGAAACCAATATCGGTCCACTCATTAATCAAACTGCGGTAGATAAAGTTAAACATCACATCCGAGATGCCGTGTCAAAAGGCGCTGAGGTGGGATTTGGCTCGGACGGTCACTCACTTGGCAATAATTTTGTGATTCCTCATGTGCTCCTGAATGTTACTGATGAAATGCTGGTTTCACGCGAAGAGACATTTGGCCCGGTAGCGCCGTTGTTCCGATTTGAATCTGAAGATGATGTTATTTCACGCGCAAACGATACTGATTTCGGATTGAGTGCCTATCTCTACACGCAGTCGCACTCTCGTGTTTGGAGAGTCAGTGAAGCGTTAGAAGCGGGAATTGTTGGCGTCAATCAGGGGCTTATCTCGACACCTGTTGCGCCATTTGGTGGTGTGAAAGAGTCGGGTTTGGGTCGTGAAGGCTCGCATATGGGCTTAAGCGAATTTATGGAAGTGAAATACATTTTGATGGGCGGGTTGAACTAAAACCTGCCTCGCTTTTCCTTTTACTCAAAGAAGAAGGCTGTTATGGAAACAAAAACTCGAACCATACCCTCTAGTAAACGTATTGCTTTGGTTGCGCATGACAACTGCAAGCCTCAACTTTTAAAGTGGGTTGGCGAAAAACAGGAACAACTTAAATCTCACTTGCTTTATGCTACCGGTACAACTGGTCATTTAATTCAGAACAATACAGGTTTGTCGGTCACTAGCATGATCAGCGGTCCTATGGGTGGCGATCAGCAAATTGGAGCCCTCATTTCTCAAGGTAACCTGGATGTGCTGATATTCTTTTGGGATCCTCTCAACTCAGTCCCTCATGATCCCGATGTTAAGGCGTTACTCCGCATCGCGAGTGTGTGGAATATTCCTGTCGCCACAAATCAGGCAACGGCGGATTTCTTGTTTGCTTCTGAATGTATGTCCCGAGAAGTGGCAATTGATATTCCTGACTATGAAAAATATTTAAGTAACCGAATCTAGACCTCAAGTCTGTCATGGAGGCGTGTGATTGATACTGATTCCATGACAGACTGCTTCTCCTCCTTATTGAGACACTCACCCCTGATAGCCGGACGTTTGTCTCTTTCCATATCAATAAGCCTTAGATCAATGTTTGTCGCACATCTGTCGTTTCCATGCGGTACTGAATCAAAAGGCGTCCTTTCTCTGAGATCAGGCGTATCAAAGAAAAAAGCAGAGTACGAATACTCTGCTTTAGGGGGAATTGAAGGACACTCGAAATCTATCGATATCGGTGACTAGAGTTATTTTATACCACGCCCATCGATGCAAAAATTAAAACAACACCAGTCGCTACTACAGGAACCGCCAGGGTGCAGACAAAAATATCTTTGTATGAATCTCGGTGAGTCATTCCACAAATCCCAAGTAGTGTAATAACCGCACCATTATGAGGAAGTGAATCTAATCCTCCGCAAGCTATCGCCGCGATACGGTGTAAAGATTCAAGACTAATACCTAACTCCAGTGCTTTTTGAATATAAACCTGGCCAAGAGCGTCCAGTGCAATACTCAGCCCTCCAGATGCGGACCCTGTAATCCCTGCGAGTAAGCTGGTCGACATAGCAAAGGATAACAGAGGGGTTCCTGGTATAGAAAGTATGCCTTCTTTTACTAATTCAAAAGAGGACAGTGATTTGATCACATTACCAAACCCAACTGCTGCGGCTGTATTCATGATTGGCATGATAGAGCTTTCACCGCCTTCGTTAAGAGAAAAGCGTACGTCCTTCATATATTTCTTAAACAATAAAAGGGCGACAACAATAGCGGTGGTCAGTGCGATGATAAGACTCCACATACCATTTACTTTTTGCAGCGTGGTATCGTAGTTGGCAAGGTAACTAGTATCGACACTTGGGAAATAGAAAGTCACGATCAGAAAGTTCAAAACCAGCACGATAAGGATTGGGATAAAGGCAATGGTCGCAGAAGGAATGTTGTCATTCTCATTGCTTTCATCGGTTTCCGGTTGCGATTCATCGTGAATACCATAACCTTCTCCATTTGCTCGGGCGATAGCTTCACGGCGTTTCAGCCATAGCATTCCCAAGCCAAACATTGCACCAGCACCAACTAGTCCAAGAGCAGGCGCTGCGTATGCCGTGGTACCGAAAAAAGGCATAGCAATAGTATTTTGGATTTGTGGCGAACCTGGCAAAGCGGTCATGGTAAATGTGAAGGATCCTAGTGCGATCGTTCCTGGAATCAGACGCTTAGGTACATTACTGTCTTTAAATATTTGTGCTGCAATAGGGTATACGGCAAATACAACAACAAACATAGACACACCGCCGTAGGTCAAAATCGATACGGCGAGTACCACGGCTAAGATCGCATTTTTGCTTCCTACTTTGTTAACAATGACTTTAGCGATTGATTTTGCAGCACCAGAGTCATCCATTACTTTGCCAAAAATAGCTCCAAGCAAGAACGCTGGAAAATAGAGTTTTACATAGTTTGCAGCACTTAACATGAAGACTTCCGTATAACTGGCCATCATGTAGGTCCCGGCAGAAAACAGAGCAGCAACTAATGCCAAAATAGGTGCTAACCAAATGACTGACATTCCTCGGTACGCGAGGTACATCAACAAAACTAACGACAGCAATATGCCCAATATTCCAACGTCCACGGTAATCTCCAATGTAAGCAAATGTTATTTCCAAAAGTTGAAGAAATTGAAACACTCATTTCATTTTAAATAAAGTAAAAGATTGGCTGTATGGAGATAAATCATCCAATATATTGATCAAAGACAGTAAAACGGTAGATAAGGTGCGTTTGGAATGTTCATTTATCACATAAAATGAAAAATTCATTTCACTAAGTTTATTTCGAATGGTACGTTTAAGAGCAAGTATTTCATCTACTCTTAGAATTCACGATCAATGTAATGATTAAGGAAATAGAATGAGCGCACGTATCGTATTACCAAGGATTATGCATGTAGGTAAAGGGGCATCACTTCAAGCTACGGATGTAATGGCAAGCTTAGGTGCATCTCGACCTCTAATTGTCACCGATAAAATGATGGTTCAGCTAGGTTATGTAGCAAAAGTTCAAGAAGCGCTTCTTGCCCAGGGCATAGAGGCTTCCGTATTTTCAGATACGATTCCAGAGCCAACAGTGAGCTCAATCGATGCTGGCGTAAAAATGGTGCGTGAAGGCGGATTCGACTCCATTATTGCAATCGGTGGAGGAAGCCCAATCGACAGCGCCAAAGCCATCTCAATTGTTGGTAAATTTGGTGGACAAGTAAGAGACTACAAATTCCCTCGTGATGTTAGCGAAGCCGGACTTCCAATTATTGCAATTCCTACTACTGCAGGTACTGGCTCAGAGGTCACTCGCTTCACTGTGATTACAGACGATCTGCATGACGAAAAAATGTTGTGTTCTGGCCTTGGGTTTATGCCTATCGCCGCGCTGGTGGACTACGAACTAACAATGTCACTTCCTCCACGTGTCACTGCTGACTGTGGTCTGGATGCACTGACACACGCTATTGAAGCTTATGTTAGTCAAAAAGCGAACCAGTTCTCTGATACTCAAGCTCTGATTGCGATGGAAAAAATTGGTAAGAGTATTCGTCAGGCTTATCACAACCCTAAAGATGAGGCTGCTCGCTCTGATATGATGTTTGGTGCAACGTTGGCAGGTGTGGCATTTTCCAATGCATCGGTTGCATTAGTGCATGGGATGAGCCGCCCTATTGGTGCATTTTTCCATGTGCCTCATGGCCTATCAAACGCAATGTTGCTACCAGCTATCACTGAGTTTTCAATTCCTAGCGCTGAAAAGCGCTATGCAGATTGTGCTCGCGCTATTGGTGTTGCCTCTGCGTCTGACGCTGATGAGATTGCATGTAAGAAGTTAGTCAATGAACTGCGTGCATTAAATACGGAGTTATCCGTTCCTACACCGTCGCAATATGGTATGGATAAAGAGCGTTTCTTTGATCTTCTATCGACAATGGCACAACAAGCGCTGGATTCTGGTTCTCCGAGTAATAACCCTCGCGTTCCTTCTTTAGAAGAAACAATCGAGCTTTACAAAACAGTTTGGAACGAAGGTGAATAGCACAACAGGTCGTCGATTATTGACTACCAACTAAGCCACACTATTTCGTAAAACCTTGTACCGCGCTCTTCCAAATCGCTTTCTGGCGGCTGAAGAGCGCGTTTTATCGTCCCAAACCTGTCACACATCCCAAGCAAATCCTCACTGCTTTACCACCCGGCATCTCTGTGTTTGTTTTACTCGTTGCCGCGTCTGTAAACCAAGTCATTCTCGCTGAACCTAGCATCTCGAGGTTGTTTGGGTATATTCATTACCTCTTTGTACTTTTCTTTCAATAAAGTATTTTCCGCAGATTTTTGCTTATGTGCTGCCTCTGGAGGGCTTTTTCTACCTCAGTCACAGTATCATGTCTCTAGTCAGGAGCGTCATGACACATAGTGTTCGAAGGGGTCATGCTGAATAATCAAATGATTTCAATTGATTATACGGCGTGGAAGAAATATTTATTTTATTTTGTGAAAATATTAAAATATCTATTGCATTATGTGTGACCTGGATCTATATTTACACCCGAAGATGTAGGAAACTTACAAACCTTTTGGAGGGTAAATTATGTACGGTGCTATTGCATATAACGCATACTATATGGTTAAAGATGCTCGCGAGAGCCAAGTAGCTTCAGATGTAGAAGCTGTGAAAAAAGAGAAAAAGCGTTTTTCATTTAAGGCGCTTTTCAACAAAGCAGTACTACAACCACAAACAACACAAACTTTATAAGGAGAATGATATGTACGGTGCTATCGCATATAACACTTACTATATGGCTAAAGATGCTCGCGAGAATCAGGTATCTTCAGACGTAGCCGCTGTGAAGAAAGAGAAAAAGCGTTTTTCATTTACGGCGTTTTTCAGCAGAGCAGTACCAAAACCACAAGCAACCCAAACTTTTTGAGGATAATGATATGTACGGAGCAGTCGCTTATAACGCGTACTACATGGTAAAAGACGCGGAAGAAAACCCAGAAACAAACAACATCAAGATGAAAGCAAACCAAAAGTCTTTAAAGCTTATCATCAACGAGTTTGTTCAAAACAACATACCTATGTTGACCAAGAGCAACGGTAGTGAATTTTATTTTCTGCTACTTCTAGTTACATCATTTACAGCACTTAATGTATAAAAGATACTTTAAAACAGTTGCTTAAATGGTTTTAAACCTAGAGGTACATGAGAGAACTCACCTCGCATGTTGTCAGAAATTTTGTATATAAAGAAGCAGTAATGCTTCGCGGGAATAGTGGAAAGTTGAGTAGTCTACCCGACTAGGGTGTTAAGATGAGCCTCAAAGCTGGTGGCACTATGATCGAGGAATAGCATTGACAGCCAGGTGAACGAAAACACCAAATGGCAGTGTTGATGATTGACCTAAATTACCACCACGTGAAAACAGCAGAGTAAGATAGTGGCAAAGTCCACTATAAAAACTGGATGTAGTTCGAGAAGAACAATAACGTATCTCACCCAAAAACATGGCTCGCCAGAGTCTGTTAATTTCCAATTTAATCAAGGACGTTCCTGCTGTCAGTCGTTGCAGGGAACATCAGCCAATCTAATTGAATCATCAGCTCAGACCTCAGTGTACGGATACCACTAATGCGGTGTTCCAGTCGCTTGTTAACCAGCACCTCTAAAAATTTTTATCTCAGGCGCAGATGATCACTCATGTGCCAACACTAATTTTGCCTTTTCAAGTCGATCTGCTTTCCATTTTTTAACTCAAAAACACGATTCCACTTCTGTTCAATCCTCATTCATTCCCTGGATTTCCTGATAACAAACGCCCTGAATGTACAGGATTCATGCTGTTTCTGATTAACGTATGTTGCTTTTTGTGATCTGGCGTTTCAAAAGTGTAAATTAAATTTTTCATTAATATTGAAAATGAAAAATAAATTTCATACAATTGCTTTCGTTCAATAACCAAAAGCAAACTTATCTTCAAAACACAGATCATTGTCGAGATTAGTTAATGCTTTTAGATAGAAACATCCACAACTACAACGCGAAACAAGTCGCTCAAGTCAGTCTAAATTAGGAGTTGGTCATGGAGACTATTCATAACTATATCGATGGAAGCATTCAAGAGAGCCAAAGCGGCAAATTTGCTCCAGTATTTAACCCAGCTACTGGTGAGCAAATTCGCCAAGTCGTTCTTAGCTCAAAGAGTGAAACGGAACTGGCAATTGAAGCTGCTGCTAAGGCATTTCCTGCATGGTCGAAAAAGTCACCATTAAAACGTGCTCGTATCCTATTTAAGTTCAAAGAGTTAATGGAAGCTAATATGGACAAGCTTGCCAAAACGATTTCTACTGAGCACGGCAAGGTTTACTCAGATGCTATGGGTGAGCTCACCCGAGGCTTGGAAGTTGTTGAGTTTGCATGTGGTATTCCGCACCTTCAGAAAGGCGAGCATTCTGCTAACGTGGGAACAGGTGTCGACAGCCACTCTTTAATGCAACCACTAGGCGTTTGTGCGGGTATTACACCATTTAACTTTCCGGCGATGGTTTCAATGTGGATGTTTCCTATTGCACTTGCGACTGGTAACACATTTGTTCTAAAACCGTCAGAAAAGGATCCAACAACTTCTTTGATTCTGGCAGAGCTACTTTCTGAAGCGGGCCTTCCTGATGGCGTATTTAACGTCGTGAATGGTGACAAAGAGTCAGTTGATGTTCTTCTGACTGACCCACGAGTTCAAGCTGTGAGCTTTGTTGGATCAACGCCAATCGCAGAGTACATTTACTCAACGGCTTCGGCTCACGGTAAACGTTGCCAAGCACTGGGTGGCGCTAAAAACCACTGTATCTTAATGCCAGATGCAGATTTAGATATGGCATCTAATGCGATTATCGGTGCAGCATTTGGCGCGGCCGGTGAGCGTTGTATGGCACTTTCTGTTGCTGTGGTTGTGGGTGACGAAACAGCAGATCGTTTGATCGATAAACTGAGCACTGGCGTTGACAAAATGACGATTGGTCCTGGCATTGTCGAAGGTAAAGAGAATGACATGGGACCTGTTATTTCGGCGGTTCACAAAGAGAAAATCATCGGTTACATCGACTCTGGCGTAGAGCAAGGTGCTGATCTTCTTATCGATGGCCGTTCACTAAGTGTCGATGGTTATGAAAATGGATACTTTGTGGGACCAACGCTGTTCGATAACGTATCACCTGACATGACTATTTATAAAGAAGAGATCTTTGGTCCTGTTCTGGCGATTGTTCGCGTACCGGATTTCGAAACCGCTATTCAACTGGTTAACCGTCATGAATATGGCAATGGTACGGCAATCTTCACTCGCGATGGCGAAACGGCTCGTCAGTTTAGTGAAAATGTCCAGGCTGGCATGGTAGGTATCAATATCCCAATCCCAGTACCAATGGCATTCCACAGTTTTGGTGGTTGGAAACGTTCTGTTTTCGGTCCGTTAAATGTGCACGGTAATGACGGCGTTCGTTTCTACACAAGAATGAAAACAGTATCTAGTCGCTGGCCTGCAAGTGATGTTCGTCTGGAGCAGCATTCAAGCTCATTTAATATGCCGACGTTAGGATAATCAGATCTTTTAACTGTTTGATAGGGCATGGTAGGGGCCCTAATAGGTAAGCGCGTGGAAGAGCGCGCTTCCTTTTTCTATATTTTTGCTGGCTAAGAGCCAGCATTTTTTATATACAAAACTTTCCTAAAATAATAGCGGATAGTTTGTGAATACTATTATTTTGATAGATAAAAATTACTGTTTCTAAGCGTGTATTTTTAATGGTATAAGTTTGCTAAGTCATGTTTTCTACCGTTATTATTCTAAACGGTACTTTACCATCAATGTAAATATCGGGAGTGTAGCCATTGGATAAGTGATTAAACATAATATCGAGCGATAGTTCCGCATGCCGTTGAGCATTTTGGTCTAAGGTAAAAGAAAGTACGTCATTTTTAAGCAATTCTTCCGTTGTATGATAAAGTTCATGGGTGACGAAAGCACAAGAGCCGATTTTACCTGTACTTGATAACCAGTTACCTATTGTTTTGTTTCCTGCCCCGGAATTATAAATACCGATGATGTCATTTTTATTCTGTTGATTCAAAATACGCCGTATTGTTTCTTTATCGTCATCGCCATATAAAACATCGCTTAACGTAATGTTATCTCGCTTTATTATTGCATCTTGGAAACCTTTCATTCTTTGTATATGAGCCTGGTAGTCGAATCGACCACTGAGAAGAATGATCTGGCCTTGCTCTGGAAGCATTTTAGACATTAGGGAAGCGGCTGTTCTTCCAATCTGATACTGATCGATTCCAACATGACATAATCTTTTGCTATCAGGCAAGTCAGTCGCAAGAGTGATGACAGGAGTTCCCTCGCTATGGCATTCTTCAAGCGCTTGATAAATTATGTTATTGTCATTTGCAAAGACGATAATGCCGTCATATTTATCGGCGCTGTTCTTTAGGTGATTGGCTAGCTTTTCAGGCTGGCTCTCAGGAACTAAACTGCAACGCAAACGGAAATTGCGATATTGATGCCCTTGAGCGACTTTGCTAAAACCTTTTAATAAAGACTGGAAAAATTGTGAAGGGTTCTGACTGAGGATAAGTTCAATCCTCCAAGGAGCTTGGTATATTTCCGGTAGTGTACGCTTAATCCCCAACTCCTTAGCTGCAGCAATAACTTTCTGGACAGTTTTAGGGGACACTCCGCCTCGTTCGTTTAGAACTCTATCTACGGTAGCAATTCCTACCTGTGCTTTTTCTGCTATTACAGCAAAAGTTGATTTCTTCATAACTCTCTAATACGTATACTGCAGTTGTTCAGGAGGGTAAGCGGCATCACTTAATGAATATTCATTGTACTTAACACTGACAATACGTCAGGTCACCTTAAATTTCTAGAAATAACCCCAACAACGAATTCATAGAATAATTACTCAATTTATATTTTAGTTCTTTCGTTAAGACGAAGACCGGAATACCAGTTTATAACAAGTCAATAATCTCATAGCGCACATGAATCACGCTTTACGAGCGATGGCTAACTGATTTTAATCTAGATCACATTTGATTGATGAAAACCCATCAAAACATAAGTGTCAAAATCGATATGATATCGATACTATTTTTGGGACGACATTTACTAAGTTTATTCCTTAGTTGGCCGTATATAAATTTTTACTTTTTACAAACGTGAAATTATAACGAGGTAGTAAACATGTTCACCAAAATTAAATTTGCTTTAAATCACATGCTATGTCCAAAAGTATCGGCTGAAGCGCTTATCGATTATGCGGTACAACTAGGATTGGATGCTGTCGAATTACGTAATGACGTAAACGAGAATAGTCTGGTTTCTGTTGAGCAAGCTAAAGCTATTGGCGCGAAAGCAAAATCTGCAGGTGTTCGAATTCTCACTATTAATGCGGTGTACCCGTTTAATGTATGGGATAACGAATTAAAAGAGAAAGCAGAAAAATTAGCTGAATTAGCAGAAGCATGTGGTGCTGAAGCACTTGTTCTATGTCCTTTAAATGATGGTAATTCACGTACGAAGGAACAAGTTAAAGAGTCATTAACGCACCTTAAAGCACTCTTCGATAAACATGGAATCAAAGGCTATGTCGAGCCACTAGGCTTCCCTATCTCATCCCTTCGTACTAAAGCTGAAGCGGTTGAAGTGATTGAAGAGCTTGGCTTTGAAGATACGTTCAAAATCGTTCACGACACATTCCACCACAAAGGTGCATGTGAAACTGCATTGTTCCCACAACAGACTGGTTTAGTTCATATTTCAGGTGTTGAAGACGAATCCATCACGTTTGAAGAAATGCTAGACGCACACCGTTTGATGATAAATGCCCAAGACCGTTTGGATAATGTTGGCCAAATCAAACAGTTGCTTGAAGCTGGTTACACAGGCTATTTCTCTTTTGAACCATTCTCTGCTCCGGTGTGGGATCTGCCAGACCACGTTGAAGCAGCAAAAGAAAGTATCGAATTCATCCTTGAGCGTATTTAACCCATTATTAACTTGTTAATGATGGACTCTGTATTAGGAGGCCTTTAATGGACAAAAATAAAGTAAAACTTGGTGCAGCGCCTATTGCATGGACAAACGACGATTTACCAAGTCTAGGAGCAGAAAATACATTTGCGCAGTGTGTCAGTGAAATGGCTTTGGCTGGATTCACTGGTAGTGAAGTAGGCTGTAAGTTCCCTAAAGATACGAAAGTACTAAAAGAGAAACTCGCGCTTCGCGGTATTCAAATTTGTAACGCTTGGTTTAGTACTTTCTTTGCAGATGGCAAAGAAGATCAATCTATCACTGAATTTGTTGCGCATATGGATTTCTTACATGAAATGGGTGCAAAAGTTATTGGTTGCTCCGAGCAAAGTGGAAGTATTCAGGGAACTGAAAAAGCAGTATTTGAAGAGAAGCCAAACTGGACTGATAAAGAATGGCAACGTGTTGCTGATGGTTACAATAAAATTGCTAAGCTCGCAGCGGAAAAGGGCATGAAAGTTTGTCTGCATCATCATATGGGTACGGGTGTTCAAACCCCGGCTGAGATAGACCGATTTATGGCGATGACGAACGATAATGTTGGACTGCTTCTGGATACAGGTCATATTTACTACTCAGAAGGCAAACAAGAAGCCATCCTTGAAGTATTAGATAAACATGTAGATCGCATTCCACACGTCCATTTAAAAGATATTCGTGATGAAAAACGTCAACAAGTTATAGACGAACATCGCTGTTTTCTTGATGGCGTGCGTTTAGGGGCTTTTACCGTTCCTGGCGATGGTGTCATTGACTTTAAGCCTATATTTGAAACTTTGGATAAAACCGGATATGAAGGCTGGATGGTTATCGAAGCCGAACAGGACCCTGGTGTTGCAGATCCACTAGAGTACGCACAAAAAGCGCGAAAATATATCCGAGAAGTTGCTGGAATTTAAAATCAACTTGCTTCATTTATTATAAATTAAGTAACAACGGCTAATTTATATAAATGTAATTCTCAACTATCAGTTTTATAAAATACGTTTTAATTAATTCTATTTTGTTAGATAAGTAATTTGTATTTATTAATATAAAATTCAAATTATCTACAATTCAGAGAACGGTTTTGTATTTATATATTAAATAAAAATTAAAGGACGAATATCATGACTTTAAAAGTAGGTGTGATTGGTTTAGGTGCCATCGGTAAAGAACATGCAAAAAGAATTCATCACCTTCTGCAAGGTGCAGAAGTGGTTGCTGCGACAGATGTGGATCCAGATGCAGTCAAAGCATTTTTGAGCGAAGAGAATATTCCAGCTGAAGTTTACGCTAATGGTAAGGATCTGATTAACTCATCTGACGTCGATGCTGTTGTTGTGACCTCTTGGGGACCAACGCACGAAGAGTTTGTTCTTGAATCGATCAAAGTGGGTAAACCGGTGTTCTGTGAAAAACCACTTGCTGATACGGCATCAGGTTGCAAACGTATTGTTGAAGCTGAAATGGCTGCAGGCAAAAAGCTGGTACAGGTTGGTTTCATGCGTCGTTATGATGCTGGCTACAAATTGCTTAAAGCCGCAATTGAAAATGGTGATTTAGGTGAGCCTTTGCTCGTGCACTGTGCTCACAGAAACCCTGAAGTTCCAGAAGCTTACTACGGTGATATGCCTTTTTCGGATACATTCATCCATGAAATCGATGTATTGCGCTGGTTAGTTGGTGACGATTACAAATCTGTTCAGGTTATCAATCCGAAACGTACTAAATACACGCACGCGAAGCTACAGGATCCACTGATGGTCATCGTAGAGACTCGTGGTGGTATCCATATTGATGCTGAAATTTTTGTTAACTGTAAATACGGTTACGACATTCAATGTCAGGTTGTTGGAGAAGAGGGCGTTGCTAATCTGCCAGAGCCAATGAGTCTATTGACTCGTAAAGATGCAAAACTTTCTACAAATATTCTGACAGATTGGAAAGTCCGCTTCTTTGAAGCGTATGACGTCGAACTTCAAGATTGGATTGATTCAACACACGCTGGTGAAGTTAATGGTCCAACTGCATGGGATGGTTACTTCGCAGCGGTTACTTCAGATGCATGTGCTGAAGCGCGCGTTACAGGTAAGGTCATCGATATCGACTTACCAGAAACTCCAGAGTTCTACAAATAGTGCTCAGTGAAGTTCGTTATTGCATAAATTGGTAGTTAGGTTACACCCCCAATGCTATTAGGTCGTGTATAAGTCAGTCTTCACGCCTAGTAGCATTGACACAAATTATGTTTACGTTTTTCCGGGAATGTGGACAACTGAATAACTTACGGCAAGAACTGCACTAGCCCACTTGCAGCCTTTAGATTGGTAACAAAAAAGACGATTAAGTGAGTGGCATCGGAATGGTTAATTGGGCACAGATACTCCCCATTCTCATGTCAGGAGATGATGACGAGTAGATATGCCCTGTGCATTGGTTTCTCTATATCAGCTTGTTGGCAAGTTGCTGAACAATAATCACATAATGCTGATTTTAACGCCCATTCCGTTAAGCAAGGTGGTGTTGACGGGCTGATGGAAACGTACCGTGTCTTGGCTTTTTAGGTGTATTTCTTGTCGCGCCGACTTAGACTCAATAGCTAAAACGCAATCACTATTGGCGTAGAATGCACTGAATAACGTGCTGTCCGTGTGCTCAGCCATAAACGAAGCTGGAGAAAACACCGCTTCAACCCTCGATGTCACTTTACCTTCTCTCACCATAATATTGAGATCTTCAATCTTCCCATCGGTTAGTGAGGCATGAGTTACATCACCGCCAGCGAATTTCGCCATGGATAATGGCTGTTTCAGTTCGTGGCTAGATGTCTTCTCACCGTTTTGATGAGTCAACAACATCCCCTGACCTTGGAGCAAAATAAGGGTGCGATGCAATCCGCTGAAATCAGAAAACAGGCCGTCTTCTACTACTGCTGCTTGGCTCACCCTATACTGCACTTCATTGTTTTCACGACTTACGGCAATTTCCAGTGTTTCTCCTAAACCGTTTTTCCACGGCATGCGAAGATAGTCAGATTGAGGAATAATGCTAAATATGTCTCTGTGATTAAGCATCGTAAATCACCTTTTTAATCACTTGAGTAAACTCAGCGCGGCTTACCAAATCGAGTTCATGACGACCGTCTTCAATCACTTGCTGACCTGCAACAAAGACATCTTTTACGACATTTTCACTACACGCAAATAGCCAACGATTTAGAACATCTTTGTTTTCGCTAGCGCCAATGAACGGATGTGTATCGTCGAGAACCATAAAGTCCGCTCGGCTTCCCACAGACAAGCCAAGTTCTACATCACAAGATTGGTTACCGCCGATTAGCGCTTGCTTAAACAGGTTATCACCGATGCTGACTTGTTCTTCACGGTAGAGACGGTTACGTTGCTGATCACGCAAGCGTTGTCCGTATTCTAAGATACGCAACTCTTCCACAATTGAAAGGCTAACATGGCTGTCGGAACCAATGCCCCAACGACCATTCAAGCGCTCAAACTCGACACCCGGGAAAATACCATCACCTAAGTTCGCTTCTGTTGTTGGACACAAGCCTACAACCGCTCCACTATGCGCGATAGCGTTGAGTTCGTGATCATTTAAATGTGTTGCGTGGATAAGGTTCCAGCGTTTGTTCAAGCCAATATGCTCGTGCAACCACTCAACAGGACGTTGTCCACTCCATGCAATACTGTCATTGACTTCTTTCTGCTGCTCAGAAATATGAATATGCACGATTCGTTGTTTATCTAATTCACCCAGCACTTCGTTAATTTGTTGCTCTGTAACCGCGCGCAATGAGTGGAAACAAATACCAAGATTATGCAGTTTTGAGCCCGCTAATGCCTGTTCACACTGGTGTTGTAAATCCAAATAGGATTGAGAAGAGTGGATAAAGCGTGCCTGACCTTCATTTGGTGCAAGCGCACCGAAACCTGAGTGAGAGTAGAGAACTGGAAGTAAAGTTAATCCAATACCAGAACGATCAGCAGCATTGATTAACTGATGGGACATTTCGGCACGATTTGCATAGTGCTTACCTGCCACATCATGATGAAGATAATGAAACTCGCCCACTTGAGTGTAGCCAGCCTTGAGCATGTCGATATACAGCTGAGTGGCAATAACATTTGCTTGTTCTGGAGATAGTTTCTGTACAATTTTGTACATCAGGTCACGCCAGCTCCAGAAAC
This sequence comes from Vibrio sp. YIC-376, assembly GCF_052353105.1. NCBI lineage: Bacteria > Pseudomonadati > Pseudomonadota > Gammaproteobacteria > Vibrionales > Vibrionaceae > Vibrio > Vibrio sp. YIC-376. The sequence goes on along the minus strand of NZ_JBBWFK010000002.1, from coordinate 578,197 downwards.
TATCATTAGGGTTCAAACACACTTCTGCCATGCCAGCCATTACTCTTTGGAATGCATGCGAGTGAACGTTAGCTATCGTCGGCAGCACAGGGCCTGATAACTTCACCGCATTATTTGGCTCTTCAGAATCTGATTCGATACGAGTAAACACGCCATCCGTCACTTCGAACAAGACGTTGTTTTGCCAACCCTGATTAAGCCAAGCTCTTTCAGCAAAAAAGTAATGTCGTGTTTGAGTCCCTGTCATAGTGGATTCCTAGTTCTATAGATAGTAATGACCATACATGTTGCAAATTAGTTTAATTGAGCTTTATATGTATATACAAGTTATATTTTTTAACTAATTCTTGTACAAAAATCAGGGTGATTATTGAACGAAATTTTGAAGTGCGGAGCTTGTTTTAATAACTTGAAGCTTGCAACTACGGTATATGACAGTTATGTTGATAAATGTATATACATTTGATTTTATGATAACGGAGTGTCTGCCAAATGACTCAACCTACTATAGTGTCATCACCGTTCGAATTTCATCAGGGAAACGTGCCATTACTGGTGAGCATGCCGCACTCAGGGTTAAACCTGACTCCTGAAGTTGAACAAGGATTAACAGATGCTGCACGCCACTTACCTGATACAGATTGGTTTATTCCAGAGCTGTATGAGTGTGTAAAAGAGCTCGGGGCTAGCGTCATTTCCGCAAACTATTCTCGCTATGTGATTGACCTTAATCGCCCATTCGATGACAAACCGCTATACACCACCAAAACAACAGGTCTGTTCCCTGAAATTCTGTTTGATTCCACGCCGGTATTTTTTGAAGGTAAAGCGCCGACTGAAGCTGATCATGAACGTTATAAACAGCAAATTTGGCAACCTTATCACTTAACTATCGAGCAAGAGCTTGCGCGCTTAAAAGAGATTCATGGTTACGCGATTTTGTTTGACGCTCACAGCATCGCCGCCCAAGTCCCAATGCTGTTTGAAGGCACGCTGCCTGATTTTAACTGGGGTACAAACCAAGGAGAGTCTTGTAGCTCAGCCATTGTCGATGCGGTAATGGAAACCGTGTCAGATAACTACAGTCAAGTGCTGAATGGCCGCTTTAAAGGTGGTTTCATTACACGAGGGTTCGGTAACCCAAGTGAGAACATTCACGCCATTCAGTTGGAAATGTCTCAAGATACTTATCTGAACAATGACGCTCTGGCACTAGGACGTTACGAGCTGGATGCTGAGAAGTCTGCGGCGGTTAAATCTCAACTTAAAGCCATTTTAAGCGCGGTACTAAATACAAAAATATAAGCAAGAGCAAGAGTGCTCTGAGAATTTAGCAAGGAATGTATCAATGCACATATCTCCTATGATTTGTGCGTTGATCGGCTAGACACAAATTACTTGAAGGGACATTCGGTGGTCATTTCGATTTCGTCTATCAGCATATGAATATGCGATGGGGGGAGCTTAAATGCACTAAAGCCGATGCCGTTTCAAGGAAGATGGGTATAACTAAGGAAGGTTTTAAATGGAAACAACTCAACCTGCGCTCACTAAACCGGTTTGGTCATCGGTACTCAAACTGGTACTTTTTAGTCTCATTGGGATAGTCTTTTTCTTTGTCCCTGTAGAAATCAACACTAAGTCAACGATACCCCTGGATCATATGGTTTCCTGGCTGCGTGTCTCTTTTCCAAAAGGCGTAGAAATCTATGCTGTGATGATGATTATCGCAGGTGGTATATACCCTTTCATTTCAGGAACCTGGAATACTAACGTTACTCAAAAAATCCTCTCTGTATTAAAAGTCGTTGGTGTTGTCACTGCTTTGATGGCTTTCTTTTCGTTCGGGCCTGAACTGCTGTTTGAAAAAGACATGTTGCCATTTTTGTTCGGAAAATTAGTTGTACCAGTTGGACTTATTGTTCCTGTTGGTGCGATTTTCCTCGCCTTTTTAATCGGCTTTGGCCTTCTGGAGCTAGTTGGAGTATTACTTCAACCCGTCATGAGACCGATTTTTAAAACCCCCGGTAAATCTGCAATTGATGCGGTTGCCTCTTTTGTAGGTAGCTACTCTATCGGTCTGCTCATTACAAACCGCGTATACAAATCGGGTCAGTACTCGGCAAAAGAAGCCGCCATCATTGCGACAGGATTCTCTACTGTGTCTGCGACGTTCATGGTCATTGTTGCGAAAACCTTAGGTTTAATGGACATCTGGAACCTGTTTTTCTGGAGTACACTAGTTCTGACTTTCATTGTTACCGCAATCACTGTTCGACTACGTCCATTAAGCCGCTTAGATGATACAAAACCTGTCGCTGACGAAACGGACAGCGATCTGCCACGCATTAAGCAAGCGGTGAACGAGGGGCTGCAAATTGCAGATAAGTCCGAACCTGTCATCAGCAGTATTATCAAAAATCTAAAAGAAGGTTTGTTGATGGCGATGAGTATCTTGCCATCGATAATGTCGGTAGGTTTGATTGGTCTGCTTTTAGCTAAATACACCCCTGTATTTGAATGGTTAGGCTTTTTGTTCTACCCATTCGCATGGATAGCACAGATGCCAGATCCAATGTTGGTATCTAAAGCATCAGCAACGGGACTGGCAGAGATGTTCTTGCCTGCACTTATTGCTGGGAAGAGTGACTTTATCACTCGCTTTGTCATTGGACAGATTTCTATTTCTTCAATTCTGTTCTTCTCGGCTTCTATCCCTTGTATTTTGTCGACTGAGATTCCGATCTCCGTAAAACAAATCCTTGTGGTGTGGTTCCAGCGTACGGTGCTGACATTACTTCTAAGCTCCCCTGTGGCGTTTGCAATTCAACACTTTGTTCTAGGTTGATCGTTAAAAGCGAAACGCTTTACGCTGCTACGCAAAAAATAAAAATCCCCACAGCGTTCACTGTGGGGATTTTTGTTTGAGCCGTTAAGCTTGGGAATCAACGTACCCAGCTACACCAATGTAGCGGCAGTCTGATTACCCATTGCAATTAAGGTATCCAGAATACGTTCACCGTCAGCACGCAGACCATTATGTTCATATTCGTTAGTGATCCACGCCTTTGAATTCGGCATTAAGGATAACGTCTCGCGGCTGATTTCCATTTCCACAAACATGTCGTCAGCGTAGACAGCGCAGCTTACCGGTACTTTGTTCATTGCCAGCTGCTTTTCGTCATAAAGTGCAGGCCAGTCGCCCTTGCTCGCTAATATCTCGGCCGCTTCTTTAAGGGGTTTCAGGTTGACGTATTGGTCAAACATCCATGGGAAGACCATCTCCCCGGTGAAGTAGAATGACTTTCCTTTTTCATAGGCAAACGCTTGATGTGACTGGCGTACCCGGTGTGCACTCCAGTTAGAAGCGAATCCCTGACAGTAAATCGACTCGTGCAAAATGGCGTAAATCGGATTGGTTTGGAAGTTTTGCTGAGCCAACATATCGCTCAGAAACTCGTAACGCAGCTGAGGTTTTCCATTCACATGGATAAGTGCACTCTCCAGCCAGTAATAAGTCGGTAAAAAGGTATCACTGACACCAAAATTAATACCAATCTGTTGAAACTGCTCAACGGTAAAACGTTGACCGTTTGGAAGAAACTCTTCGTTTTCAAGAAGGTGATCAGCGATGTTCTGGCAAAGTTGCTGCGCTTTAGGAAACTGCTGAAAGAACGCGTGATTTTTATCCATGGTACGTTTAAACGTCGCCTCATAGACGTCGTCAGGATGACGAGAAACAGACGGTACGCCACCAGTAATATAGCTTTGACGCAGGCTATCCGGGAACAAGGATAGATAGGTAAGAGAACAAAAGCCGCCGAAGCTCTGGCCAAGAATTGCCCATTTTTCAACGCCGATCTCCTGACGAATAAACTCAGCATCTCGAACAATATTATCCGCCCTGAAATGGCTTAAGTACTCAGCTTGTTGTTGTGGCGTAAGATGCGCCAGTGTTTGATGGTTGATCACCGAGCTGTTTCCCGTGCCTCGTTGGTCAAGCAGCAACACTCGGTACTCTTGAAGCGCTCGTTTTATCCAACCGTTATTGCCGTTTGGACGTGGAGAGGGAAAGCCCGGGCCGCCTTGAAAATACACCAACCACGGTTTATTTGAGTCTTCGTCACTCGCTAAGCAAACTGAGCGAGCAAAAACCTCAATTGTACCTTTGCTGTCGTCTTGGTAATCCAACGGAACGGTGAATGTGTAGGGAGTGTAGTGCAATCCTGCATCGATAAATGATTGAGCATTCATTGTTTATTCTTTTTCCTTTTTGGGTATCGGCTTGTAGACCTTACGACCGTTACTTTACTTGTAATTTTGTCATTAACCAAGGTGTAGCACGACAGTCCGCTTTCTTATGTAAAATCGAAGTAAGTTCAAGAAAATTAAACGATTAGCGACTGGTGCAACGGATTGAGTGAGCTATGCTCAATAGAGTTGCTACAAAGTGCAGTGCTAATTGTGGAGGATGTTAAATGAAATTGTCGCTGGCTCGATGGATGATCGTGACTTGTTTAGTGAGCGTGCCTGCTTTTGCGGTGGTTACGCCAAGCCCACCTGAGTTACAGGCTAAAGGGTATGTGCTGATGGACTTTCAGTCGGGAGCTATCATAGCGGAGCAAAATGGGAGAGCCGGATTAGCGCCTGCTAGTTTAACAAAGCTAATGACTGCCTACGTTGTTGGGCAGGAGATCCACGCGGGTCGACTGAGCTGGGATTCTATTGTGACGGTCAGTGAAAATGCGTGGTCAGAAAAATTTCCCGGCTCTTCAAAAATGTTCATCAAACCTAAAGATGAAATCAGCGTTTCGAATTTAATGCGTGGCGTGATCATTCAATCTGGAAACGATGCCTGCGTAGCGCTTGCTGAACACGTGGCAGGCAGTGAAAGTGGCTTTGTAGCATTGATGAATGGTTGGGCTGAAAAGCTAGGCATGCAAGATACCTATTTCGTGAACTCACATGGGCTCGATAGTGAGGGGATTCAAACTTCACCTATCGACATGGCGAAATTGATGCAAGCGATCATCAGTGACGTTCCTGATGTTTACGCGTTGTATAACGAAAAAGTGTTTAAGTGGAACGATATTACTCAATACAACCGCAACAAGCTGCTGTGGGATAACGCGATAAATGTAGACGGCGGAAAGACAGGGTACACAAGTAATGCCGGATATAGTCTGGTTAGCTCGGCGACTGAAGGGAAAATGCGTTTGATCTCGGTTGTCATGGGGACTCCAAGCCCGCAGGCAAGGGTTAGCCAGTCGAAGAACTTACTCAGCTACGGTTTCCGTTTTTATGACACGAAAAAGGTTGCTACTCAGGGGCAAGTGGAATCAAAAGTTCGTGTCTGGAAGGGGAAAGCCAGCCAAGTTGACGCCAGTTTTGCCAAGGATGCCTATTTGACGTTACCGCGTGCAATGACGGCCAGTCTAGACAAAAGCGTAGAGTTGAATGAGCCCTTGATGGCACCTATCAATCAGGGTGATGTGATTGGTAAAGTCGTCTGGAAAAATAATGATGAAACCGTGGCCAGCTACCCGCTGGTCAGTAATCAAGCTGTCGAACAAGCCTCTTGGTTTGGTCAGATTTGGGACAGTATTGTTTTATGGGTGAAGTCCTTTTTTAACTAACCGAACCTAGCGTCGTACTAACAACAGCCCGCTTTTATAGCCGGGCTGTTTTTGTTCATTGTATGCTTAGGATTAATAAGATTAGGTAGCAGAGTGGGTTTGAGTTAGATTAGCCAGCGGCACGCGCCGTACAGTAGATAAAATTGGATTTATACCATGAGTAATGAACAACCAAATAACCCACTGCATGGGTTGAGTTTAGAAAAAATCGTCACCCGCCTGGTCGAGCACTTTGGGTGGAATGGCATGTACGAGCGCATTCGCGTGAATTGTTTTAAGAGCGATCCGTCTATTAAATCTTCGCTGAAGTTTCTGCGTAAAACTCAGTGGGCAAGAGACAAAGTTGAAGCGCTGTACATTGAGACTTTTTGCTAAGCACAGTAGATAAGAAAATTATTCCCGAGAGCGACGAATGAGCGCAGTCGGGAATCTCTCATCACCATTTAGATATATTCTGATCACTCCAAATGGTGGGTGCTTCCTACCGTTGCTTCCAAATCCAGTATTGACTGGCGAATTTTGTCAGGAATTGCAGTCTTCACATTATTCTTAAAATCAAACATCACGCCTGTTGCAGTAGCGACAGTCACAATTTTTCCCCACTTCTTACTAAACACTTGGTACTCCATCGTCATGCGGTCGCCCTGCATGTCGATAACACGAGAACCAACCAGAAGGGTGTCTGGGTAAGTAACAGGTAACTTGTAGCGGCACTGAGTCTCACTCAGAACAGGGCTAATTTGCGAGGTTTGCAGGTCGACGAGCAAATTAATTGCTTCGAAATAGTCGAGACGGGCAGTTTCGAAGTAGCGAAAATAGACTACGTTGTTGACGTGTTGCAAGGCATCCATTTCTCCCCAAGCAACTCTAATCTCAGTGATTACAGGGAAGTCTTTCAGTTGTGTGTCCATTTTATGTTTCCTTTTTCATCAACGTTGCTACAAATTGTGAGGCTACTTATTAATCTGAGTATTTATTCTAGATGTAATTCCTCATAATGTAATAAAATTGTTCACTAAGTGTGAATTAAGATAGATGATTATGTAAACTCTATGCTTTACATAGTGAGGTTGGAAGCGTAAGTTTAGTTGAGAAGAGCTAAAAGGGAGAAGTCTCATGGCAGAAGTGAAAAACTTCAATCTCGCCAGGGTAGAGAAGCGAATAGATTGGACCGATGATTTGTTCAGCTTGAGAGTGTCTGGCGCTCCGCTCTCCTTTAAAGCTGGTCAGTTTACTAAGCTTGCTTTACTGGATGACGAAGGGAATCTAGTCAGTCGTGCGTACTCGTTGGTTAATGCTCCAAGTGAACAATTTGACTGGTTAGAATTTTTGATTGTCGCCAACCCACAAGGTCAATTGTCACCAAGACTGCAAAAGTTGAAGACCGGCGATAGCATCTATGTCGGAGAAACGGCACACGGTGATTTGATACAGGATACGATTCCAAAACAAGCTCACGAACTATGGCTGCTTTCTACAGGTACCGGTATCGGTCCTTTTCTCTCATTGTTAGATGACATTAAATTGCTGCCTCATAACGAGAAGATCGTGCTTGTTCACGGAGTTCGTTATGAAAAGGATCTTGTATATAAGTACTTAATTGAGCATCTGGAACAGCGTTATGAAGGACGATTAAAGTACGTGCCAATAGTCAGCAGAGAGGCCGTTGAAGGTAAGCTACAAGGTCGAATTCCAGAGTTTATAGCCTCTGGAGAGCTGTCAAACAGAGCGGATGTACAATTCTCACCTTCCAGCAGCTTTGTCATGCTGTGTGGTAATCCAGAGATGATTAAAGACACATTACCTGTGTTGCAAAAGAGTGGATTAGAGAAATTTCGAACCAACACGGGTGGCAATATCATTTATGAACGTTACTGGTAATGGTTAATTTAGGAATTTAGGAATTTAGGGCAACGTTTCGAATATCAAAAAGCCACATCATGATGATGTGGCTTTTTACTTGAGGTCAACCGAACGTTATTGTTGATTGATGTATGCTTTGAAGCGTGCTCTAGTTTCAGCATCCGCTTTTTGGTACCAGAAGTGCAGCATTTCTTCTGCGGTTGAATCTGCTGTTGCAGCCGCTCGTGCTTGCTTCATGTCTGCCGGAATTTCTGCAGGTAGAGTTCTTGCTTGAACCATAGTGCCAGCAACGGCAATTGCAGCAACACCACCAGTTCTATTGTAATCTTCTACTTCACGAACATAATCACGACCAATCTGCATACCAGGTTTGATAAGCTTGTCTTGCTTAATAGCAATCGCGTTGCCAGATGCATCAACCAGTTTCCAGTCTAAGTCTTTGATGTTTTCTTCTGCATCATTCAAGTTGCGGTACTCTGGAAGTTGGAATGTTAACTTCGAGTCCGATGCAGAGAATCGAGTGACGATAACGTCACTTTCAACGCTAACGCGATCATTTCCTTGGTTGAAAAATGGTGAAAAGCGGAAAACGACTTGGTTTAAACCGTCAGGCAGCGTGAATGTTTTTTCTGAAGCTAGAAAGCCGCCAGAAAGCTTCACTTTTTCACCGTTCGCAGCTAGTACAGAAACGTCGTCAGGAACACTAACGGTTACGTCAGCGAATGCCATGCTACTCATTACCAGAGCAAGCGCGCAAGTTAAAGGCTTGATCAATTTCATTGTTTTTATCCTAAGCACTATCTATTAGTGAGCATCGAGAGTGCATCGTTATGTGTTTGATTGCAACTATCAAGTGTCATTAGTATGAAAATTTAACATTAGTTTCATTTTTCATAACTGTTTTGATGGAAATGTGACCCCAATTAAAACAAACCGCTGCAATGCAACGGCTTGAATTTATGTTTAGTCTCGAATTAAGGCTTGGTGATCTTAAATACCTGCACCATTACTAGATTCATTTTGGTCATCAGCCCCCTCTAGTAGTTCGCCCATTTCTTCTTTCTGCTGGGCTTTCTCAATGCTTAGCCACCAAACGAATAACTCATACCAAATTGAAAGAATAACTGCGCCTAGGAAGAGACCAACGATACCGTAGACGAGCATACCGCCGATGGCACCAATCAGTATAATTGGCATCGGAGTGTCCACTCCTCGACCCATAAGCATTGGTTTCAGTAAGTTTTCAGATAGCGCACCTACGACAGCCCAAACAGTAAACAAGGTCGCAGTCGTACTATCTTGAGTCATGTACATGTAGCCAATCACAGGTAACACAGCAAGAAGGGCGGGTAGCTGAGCGATACACAAAATCATGAGTATGAGAGTGAGCAAACCAGCGGCAGGAACGCCAAATACAAAGAAACCCGCACCAATCAGCAACGCTTGAATAGCAGCGACACCGACAACGCCAAGTAATACACTTTTAATTGTTGCTGCAATCAATGTCGCCCAGCTTTTGGCGTTGTCGCCTGCGGTACGAATTGCAATTGTCGTTAGACCAGATGCCAATGATTCTGAATAAGTCATAAAACCAGCGGCAATCGCTAGAGACAAGATAGAAAGTAATACACTACCCAGAGCACCGCCCATCATGCCAAGCAGGGAGGTTAATGTTGACTTAATCTGAGGCATAAAAGTTTGGATAGCTTGTTCTAAATTAGTCGAGAAGAGGGTCCATGTGTCATAGAGCTTACTACCGATAATAGGCCAGTCTGCAACAGATGGTTTAGGCCCTGGTATTTTGACATCACCGCTTTGAAGTACTTGTAAAGCGTGTGTTGCACCGTCATAAATAGAACCAGAAACCATCACAAGTGGCGTTACCAACAGCGCGATACCAAGCAAAGCGATGGTGGTTGCAGCCAAACCGCGTCGGCCGCCATAAGCACGCTGCAGTTTTTTAGTTACTGGTAAGAGTGCGACAGCAATGATTGCCCCCCAAATTACGGGAAGGATGAAAGGCTTGATAATGTCATACGTAAACATAAACAATACGAAGATCAAGCCAATACGTATTGCTGATTCCACCATGTTACTGATGAAAAGCTTACTTTCATTTCTTTCCGATAGTTTATTCATTTTTGTTTACCTGATGATCAATGTTGGAACTGACGAGACTTGAAACCACAATCGCCATATAAAACACACCTGTAATGGCCTCTAAATAAACGATGACTTGCGCCAACGGAGTCAGAGGACTGATATCGCCATAACCGAGAGTTGTTAGGGTGACGAAACTGAAATAAGCAGCATTTGAGAAGTTTTGCCCCCAAGATATGGCTTCCATACCAGTGAAAGCTTCTGGAGAAAATTCAAGTAAGATGAGGTAGGCAATGGCCCACATCAAACCAAGAAGCAAGAATAGAGCGACTGAGCCAATGACTTTGTTACTGTTGACATGACCAGTAAATAGAATTTGCCTTGCAATCGATTTAAAGGTGCCAAAGAAAAACGCAAAAGTTAAAGCTAGCATCACTACGTTCATTTCTTGGATGTGAAAAATCGTTTTTATTACAATAACAAACACCCAGATACCCACTAGGGTATACAGGAATCTCGACCAGGCTTTATCAAATCGCAGGCTAGCAAAGCAGACGATATACGTGATGATTGTAAAGGCGTGTAATATGTGCTCAATTGTTCCCTCATCAACAGCCCGAGCAAACGCACTACCAATTAATAAAACGATGAGCGCCAAGGTGAGATAAAAGAAGTTATTTTCTTCATTAATGTTTTTGAGTTTTTTACCAATGCCCATGGTTGTTCTCTCACTTAGTGTCTATTCATTGTTTTCTGATGAGTCTTCCATCACCATGATGGATGCAGAAAGTCCAAATCGAAGTTCAACGTCTTCAGGCAGTTCATGTATCGAAATGCGTACCGGAATGCGCTGTGCGAGACGAATCCACTGGAAGACAGGATTCACATTTGGCAAGAGGTTATAACCCACGGTGCCATCTCTTGGCGCAATACCCCATCCGATGGAATCGACTTTCGCATCAATAGGTGTCTCTGGATGAGACATCAGGGTCACTCGTGCTTTACTGCCCGGCTCGATTTGTTGCAGCTGGTTTTCACGGAAGAAGCCAAATACCCAGAAGCTGTTTTTATCGATAAGCGCAAGCAATGGCTGATTGGCAACCGCTTGAGTACCGTTACGGATATCTAAATTGGAAACAAACCCGTCAACTGACGCATAAACCTTGGTGTAGCTCAGATTCAACTTAGCGGACTTTAACTGTTCTTCCGCGGCCTTTATTTGTAGTAAAGACTCTTCATAAGCAATCTCTCGACGAATAAGGTCTTTATGAGATACCGCTCCGCGATCTTTGTCTCGGATGTCCGTTAAGCGATCGTATTCGATTTTTTTACCACGAGCACTGACAACGGATTTTTCCAGTGCCACTTCGGCTTGAGATAAGGCGACCTCGTAGGTAGTTGGGTCGATTTCAAACAGCAAGTCACCGATTTTTACTTCTTGGTTATCTTGAATCGCGACATTCACAATTGGTCCGGATACACGTGGTGCAACTTTTATTACGTTGGCACGTACCTGACCATCTCGTGTCCAAGGGTTACTAAAATACTCTTCATACTTTTGATAGCCGAGCCAGGCTGCGCCACCAAGAATGACAAGATTGAGTACAATTACGAATAGTTTTTTCATCTTGTTTGGCACCTAAAATTGAATATAAAAACTGTCAATTGCCACCACATAACAGACCATGATGGCGATAAACGTTAGCGATGGAAAAGCGATAAAGCGCGACAAACGGGTCTTGTTTAACAGGAACACTGTTATCCAGGTAGCGGTTACCGCGAGAAACAGAACCAGAAGCAAAGGTGAGAAGTACACATCTCCCCAAGAGAGTTCATAAGGCATTACGGCTCCTCCCCAACAGGTTCAGTGCTGTCAGTCCTTTCAATCAGCAGTGGTGGTAATACACGGTTTTCCGAGTCTAAATATCCATCCCAATCCGTGCGTTCGCTCATCTGCTTGGCTAGCGTATCTGATAGGAAAGGTTTACCTGTCTGCGCTTGCCACCCGCCGCCAAGGGATTTGTACAGAGCGACAACTTGGTTTGCGACACTGCCTTTGATAGACGCGTAATTGTCTTCTGCCCGGGTCATCTTCTCGACTGAGTTCAGAAGACGTTCAAAGGATATTTGACCGTTTTCGTATTGCGTCATCGAAATATTAAACGCACGAATAGAGGAGTTTACGGACTGCAAGCGCAGCGATTTTTGTTGCAAATACAGGTCGTAAGCTTCTAGTGCATTGGTTACTTCGTTAACGGCCTCAAGCACTTTCTTGTTGTAGTTGGTTAAGGTTTCCTGAAAGCTTGCGTCTTCGTAGCGAATGTTATTTTTCACACGCCCATATTGGAAGATGTTCCAGCTAAAGGCTGGACCTGCGACCATTGTTAAAGAATCACTGAAGCTAAAGCTACTGCCATCTGGGACGGTGCTGTCGATACCGATTGAGCCAAACAGTGAAAAGCTTGGATACAGCGCGGATTCTGATACGCCGATTTGTGCACTCTGAGCACGAGCTTGCATCTCAGACACTTGTAAGTCCGGCCGACGCATGATCAGGTTGGCATCGATTTGTGTTTCTAATAATGGTGGACGAGGGACAATCGAGTTTTCGTCATTTCCAGATAATGCTGTTTTTCTTCCGGTCGATTTAAACTGTGCTTCGTATTCTGCGATACGTTCAGGCACTCCGTTTGACGAAAGGATAGCGTCGACTTCTTCTGGCAATACACCTAACAGCAGCGCAATCGCTGTTCGAGACTGTTTCATCGCTATTTCAAGACTTGGCTGCGCAGCCATTGTGGTATACAACTGGTTCTGGGCTTGTTGAACGTCAAGTTCGGTAACGTTGCCCGAGTCAAACTGGACTTGAGTAATATGGACAACACGCTCTTGGATATCGATGTTACGCTCAGAAAGTAAAATACGTTCTTGGTAGGTTCGATAATTGATGTAATTGCGCACTACTTCGGAAGTGATGGTGACCATGATGTCATGATAAGACGCAATCGTTGCGTAATATCCTGCTTCAACGGACTCAATACCACGAGCGTATTTGCCCCAAATATCCATCTCCCACGCTGCGTCAAATGACAGAGCCGCGTTATTGAAACTATGGTCGTTCACGTAAGCACGCGCTAAATTACCTGACACCGTCTGTACTTGCGGATATTGCAACCCAGTCGCGACGCCTACTAAGGCTCGAGCTTGGACAATACGTAAACCCGCCGCTTCCAAATCAAGGTTTTGTTGGCTTGCCATCTCAACCAGTTGATTTAGAGTCGGGTCATTAAATTGTTGCCACCACTGCTGTATCTTCTGCTCAGATTGCTGCGTATCTTGAACTGCCTTTTGTAATGACCAATCACTTGGTAAAGGAGCTTGCTGTGGGTGGACGTAGTCTGGCCCCACAGTAGTACATGCGCTGAGTCCGAGCAAAGTAAGTATGGCGAGGCTTGGTTTTGTTAGTTTTTGAAGCATCATATCCCCCACCTTTAAAACCGCTTCTGCTGTAAGTTCACCCAATCGATATCCTCGTAGGTTTGCTTGCAATGTTTTATTGCCTCGAATACGTTCCGTTTTAAATTCAGCAAGATATAAAAACCGGCTATCTCTGAATAAGCGTAGTCAGATAAATCCAACTCACTAAAAAAATCTTCCAGTTTGTCTTCAAAGGATTGGTAATCCTTACTGTATTGAGAAAAAACGGAATCGAGTTCTTCTGTTACTTGATGACTAGCTAAAGCCCCAGCCATCATAGGTATGATGGAGTCGCGATGTTGCTGACGAAGTTTGTTTATCAGTGGGTTAGCCAATAATTTCCTTTCTGCAATCATGAGCACATTAATATGATTGCATAGTACTTCGCAAGCTTTACTAAATGCACCAATAGCTTCTGGGGTCGTTTGGTCAAAATGTTTGTGGTTTATTTTTGAACCCCACACTTTGAGTTTTTTTGCCGACACGTTCAACGTCACCAAATGCAGAGCGCGTTTTAACGGTGTCAGAAAAGAGCTCGATTGCTTTTGGTAGGTGACAAACAGAGAGCGTATATGCCGGAAATATCGCTCTTTCAACGTTAAGAATAAGTGTTCTGGCCTTGAACTGAACGGGAAGTAATGAGCAAAAATGATCATGAATACGACCATGTAAAACAGAGTCATGATCGTCATTAAGATCCCGAAGTGGTAGAACATATTATTGTCCAGTCCCAGCACAAACAGACCGACCATGTAAAAGATCGTTATCGGGCCGTTGAAAAGGTAAAAACCAATAAATGTATAGATAAAGATAAACAGCCCAAGTTCTAGCCCAAGATCCATCTGTGGCAATATAAACAGGTATGACGGCACCGCGAATAAGAAACCAAACGTAAACAGCACCAGCAGTAAAATGGGATGCACGGGTACGAATGATAGCAACGACATAAACATGGTTGAGAAGATGACAAATGAGTAGCCACCTGGTGGATTAAAGTAGATCCAAATAAGTCCTGCGACCCAATAGGTTACAAAAGTTTTAACCGCTGTTTTGAAGTTTTCTGCATCCCACCATAAAAACTTACCTTTTGGTTTTGGCAGTTCAACTTCGAATGAAACGTTATTGGTTACTGAATCAATACAACTAATGCTTTCTGCCAGACGTGAAAGGCTCTGATGCATGGATTCCAGAAGAACGCCTAGTGTGACTGCGGAGCCTTTCGTTAGGTGAGATACCGAATCTAATGATTCTTGGTTGAAGTCGACCTTAAATTCCTTGGTACGATAAACCTGCTCTTTGCTGTCCCAAACTTGTTGGCAAGTTTGGAATAGCTGTTCAATTTCTGCGATGGTTTCATCAAAGTTATCTATGCATTTGCGATCGTCTTCCACACTAAAGTGGCTATGCACGGCAACGGATAATTGCTGAGTAATTTGCTTGCTGAGGTGAACGGCTAAGCGCCATTCTTTGATATAAGCTGAAACATCACTGCATTCGGCACTGACGGTTGCAAAACGCTGCTCCAGATTATTCTGTGCTACAAATACTTCCTCGGTAAGTTTATCTATATTGAGTTGAGTGGCTCTGCTCTCAGATGCTTCCGGAGATTCCGCCTCGTTATCGTTTTGTTGATGCTTTTCATGTCTTTGTTCAAAGTTATGAACAATCACACCAAACAAAGCCTGCTGAGTTTGATTCAACTGTTCGATGAGCTGTCGCAGGTTTTGCTCTGTTTTGACCGGGAATAAGAACGTGCCGACAAGCGTATAGACAACCACTCCAAATACTGTCATGTATGCGCGATCGATCCCGTAAAGAAAAGCGCCATCCGCATCACCACCATTGGACATCATGAGAGTCATGACCCCAGTTAGCATTAGAAGGGTAGGATCTTTTTGGTAAGCGTTGCGAAAATAAAAGATAAATGACACGACGAGGGAAACGGATAGCATGTATAGAATGCGATCCTGTGCAAACAGCCCCACTAACAGCAAACCAACGACAGCCCCTACCAAGGTCCCCAGCACACGTAGGGTCCCTTTAGCGAGAGATTCGCGACGACTGCCTGTTGTAGCAATCAGCATCACAGTGGTCGCTGCGGTAGACGCCTGTGGCCACCCCATAGCAAAGGGGATTAGATAAGCCAACGTGAGGCTAAGCGATACTTTTATAGCGAATTTAATTTTGTCGTTCATAATCAAAATTTGCTCAGGCCTATCTTTTTAAATTGATGATTTTGTTAGTAAAAGTTAAAATTTAGAGTTTTGTTCTAAATATATTTGGGTTGGCGGAATATAGCGAGCAAAAAGAGGCGGATTGTAAATCTATTGTCAAAACAAAATGCGCATTAAGTAGTCAATCTTTGTCTAACCCTTGCCATCACTAGGGAGAAAGAAAAAATGCTCAAAACAGTTACTTACTGCGAGTCTTATTTATGAAACAGATTTATCGGTGTTTCCTAGCCAAGATTTTTTCAATTCTATTAATCGCCAGACGTTAAGCAGGGGACTTTCATCCCATGTCATTCATGACTCTACTTTTAAAAAGAATAGATGATGAATGCTGATATGAGAGGAAAAGTTTTATTTTTTATCAAGTTGTCTCATTTTTGTTTACATTTTGAGAGCGAGATAAAAAGACCAGTGCGATACCACCCAAGATGATTGAACTGGTGAGGATAGAATGAAACGAAAGAGTCTCACCCAGCAGGAGTGAGCCCAATACTAAAGCGATCACTGGCACGGAGAGTTGGCTGACAGCCGCTTGTAGTAGGGAGAGTTTCTGTATCACGTGATACCACAATAGGTAACCAATCCCAGAGGTGAGTGCTCCTGATGACACGGCAAGTAACACTCCTTTGAGAGTGAAAGTTACAGAGGTCAGTAACATCGGAGAAACAAGCAAACTGATTACCGATGCAGCGATAAACCCCCAGGCGATCCCGCTACTTGGTGAAGGTGCTTGCTTGCCTAGTGCAGTAAATAGCGCCCAGCAAATACCTGATATGACAATGAGAACTGTCGACCAAATATCCGGGCGTGTCGCTGATGGCAGCATCAACCAAGCAAAACCGATAACTGACACAGCAATGCCTATTACTTCTAGGATCTTAAAGCGTTCACCTTGCCACCAATGCAATGTCAAAAGCGTAAGCTGTACGGCACCGAATAAAAGTAGTGCGCCTGTACCTGCTGCCAAATTTAAATAAGCGTATGAAATTAACACGGCATAGCCAAACAACGTCAAGCCCGCCAGTATTCTAAAACGACTGGTTGGCTTTTCAGTTTTCCAGGTGCCGGTTACAAGAAGAAAAAAAATCAGAGTCGCGGCACCGGAAATTAACCGGATGATTGTAAAACTCCCCGCATCGCTAAGTCCGTCCACTAAGGCTGCTCGACACAAAAGTGAGTTGGCAGCAAAAGCGAGCATTACGACGACGGTCAGCAAAAAAGTTATCATTTCCCATCCTAATTTATGGTCATAGAATCAGTGTAGCCGTTAATATAGATGCATCAATTTGTTGCATACATTGGGTGCGGTGTTTTTGAATTGTTAATTGATTGAAAGCTAGATGAAAGTCACCATTTTCTCTCGACCCATTGGGATTTTTCCTACACATCAATTGCAATCCTTCTTGCTATCTTTTCGGAAGGTCGGAACACAAAATCGAAACGTGTTCCTAACGTCAGGCTACTACGAAAAAGAACGACAACGATGAATGATTTTGTTTTGCGATTGATGAAGTGCGCTCGTGCATACGAAAGTTTTATAGGAACTAAACTGCTGAGTAAGCAGAGCATTAATACCGATGAATTGACGAGTATTCAAAAAGAGGCGATTTCGAGATTTCCAGAACTGAAAACTGAGCAGAAATCTCACGGCAAAGAGACCGTTGAACTAGAGCTGTTTAACAAGGTGCTATACAACACAATGTTAAAAGTTGGGTTCCGAATCCCAGATGGTAAAGTAGCTAACTCAACTTCGATTTATATTCGTCGTTAAATACAAAACAGCCTTCTCGTGACGGGAAGGCTGTTTGCGTTCTGGAGGCTCAGTTTTTATGGATACTCAGTTTATTAGCGGGTGCCTAATACCTCGCTGTCAGCATTAACTAGCTATTTTGTTTGCGACGACGTATCCAACCCAGCCATCCCCCTATCATCAAGAGGCCAGCGCCAAGAGAGCCACCACTGCTACCGCCGTCATCATCACTGTCATCGACAAAAACCTCAGAATCACCCTCACTATGGTAATCTTCCGTGGCGGCTAACACTGGATCATAACTGGTTATAATCCCTGAGCTGGTTTGATTTTCGATCCATGTTGTGTAGTTGAGTATTTCGGTAAATACACTTGGTATGGAAGCAGACTCACAGATAGATGAGCCATAGCTAACGATGCCAATCTGTTGGTACGTACCATTGTCGTCCACATAGGTCAGTGGGCCACCGGAATCCCCGCGGCAAATCCCGGTATAATCTCTGTCTTCAAAGCCATTCGCACACAAGGTCTCTTGTGAATTGAATCCGGAAACCAAAGCGGCGCACTCGGAATCGGTGAGAGGATCAACTTCTGCCCAGCGTAAATAGTTTGGTGCAGATGTGTCCGTGGTTGATGTCTGTCCCAAGCCAAATATTTGATATACAGAAGCGTCACTGTAATCGCCAAAATCTTGTGGCAAAGTGATGGATTGAACGTTATCAGTGATAGGACGAGAAAGTTCGAGTAGCGCGAGATCATTAATCCACAAGTCATTCGGGTCGTATCCTGGATGAATAGTGATTCTGCTAACGTCTTTAAATTCGGATACATAAACGTCGTCCATCGTCGGGTTTTTCACTAAAACACGCAGATCGTCAGTACTCCACCCATCACTAAAAACATCGGATTCGACACAATGCGCAGCAGTTAAAATGAAACGGTCATTCACGATAGAACCGCCGCAGATATTGGCGAATTCATTTGCCCCAGTTTTATACAAAATTAAACGTGCGAAAAAGGGCGCTTGATTCAAAGTTGTTGGCTCACCGCCAATAATGGCAGTGGAAATATCTTGGTCTGAAAGACTCGAATCTGCGTAAGTGGTCATGGGAAAAATTAGGCAAGCCCCGCTTATCAAAAGATGATTTACCCTCATAACCTTATCCTTGTATTTAGAGTTATTGTATTTACTGTAGTCAAGACTCCAACAAGCACAACATTGCTTCTATCCAATCTCACTTTTCATACTGGTATCAAGCCTATCTCTTATCAGTATGAGGCGAAGGCGAGTGATAGTTGTTGATAAAAAAGGTTGGCGGGAAATGTTGAATCCTTGGAGGGTTTGACATGTTGAAGTCTTTGGCTTCAAACCCTGTATAAACAGGGAGTGCTACATCTTATCATCTTGAGGGTATACAATAACTGCAAATTTGCGCCCCCAGAGACATAATGATGGAATTTAAGGTTGATACTCACACACATACGTACGCTAGCGGTCATGCCTATAGTACGCTGATTGAAAATGCTAAGTCGGCAAAAGAGAACGGATTAGAAATGTTCTGTACTACCGATCACGCAGAGTCGATGCCAGGTGCGCCTCACTACTGGTTTTTCTCAAATCAAAAAATTCTGCCTCGTTACCTTGAAGGCGTTGCAATCATTCGTGGAGTTGAAGCCAATATTCTCAATACGGAAGGTGAGATCGATATCCCTTCCAGTGTTGATCGTAACCTTGATTGGGTCATTGCCAGTTTTCACGAACCTGTCTTTATTCCATCTAATAAGGCTACCCACACAGAAGCGTTGCTCAACGTTATTCAAAGTGGCCGTGTTGATGCGCTTGGGCATTTAGGAAATCCAAATTTTGACTTTGATTTTGAAACCGTCTTGAAATGCGCCAAAGAACATAACGTCGCGATTGAGATTAACAATACCACCCTGAAGGGGAACAGTCGTGTTGGGAGCGTTGAGCGTTGTCATGAGATTGCTCAGATAGGCAAAGAGTTAGGTGTGTTCTTCACTACAGGTAGCGACGCACATTTCTGCCACGATGTAGGGAATCTCGACCTGGTTGGAGAGTTGATGGACAGAGTTGCTATTAACAGTGAAAAAGTCATTACATACTCGACAAAGCAGTTCTTATCCTTCCTGGAGTTACGTGGACGTGAACCAATTGCAGAATATGATGAATTGTTCCACGCATAAACGATTACATTTTTGGAATGCACCCTTAGTGTGTTTCCTTTACACTGCGTAGATTAAGTATCCGAGTAATCCAGCACGTTGGATGACTGTGGTAAACAAAGCCGACATAGAATTCGGCACTAAATATGGAGAAGTGAAGATGTTACGTCCTTTAGTTTTAGGGTGTGCGATTGCGTTGTGCTCAAGCTATGCAATGGCGGAAGCGGTCGATCTAAAACAAAACATGAAACAGATGAAGATGGATTTCAAACAAGCGGCTGAAGCGTCGGATGTTGAAACCATGAAGTCCGCAATTGATAGCTTGCAAGCGATCGTAGAGCAATCTAAGAGTGGGAACTACCCACCAGAAAAGTTTGATACGTTCCTTGAAGGCTTCAACAAGTTGTCGGTAACGTTAGACAAAATCGAAGCAGACTTAGATGCTGGCAACCTGACCGAAGCCAAACAGCAACTGCTCGAAATCGATAGTCTTCGTGAAGAATACCACGACAAACGCAACCCAAGTATCTGGAGCAAGCTGTTCGGTTAATTTTGATGGACAGCACTGCAAAGATTGAAACAAGCCCGCGACTCTGCGGGCTTTATTGTCTCTGTCAGCAAAATAACACTGAGTCTGTAATCCTTTGTTGAGCTTGTAGTTAGAATTGGTTACGCTGTGTGAAATTTGTTAAGTCACCGTTATGCGTAGATTAATTCCGTTTTATCGTTCGATGTTGTTTGCTAGCGCCTTCAGTTGGGGCCTGGTAACGCTAATGCCTGTTATCAATGCTCATGGTAACAGCATGGGCGTGTGGGCAACGCTTTGTACGCTTAACGGATTCGAACTGATACAGGTTGAAGACGCTGATAACACAGTCACTCACCAGGGGAAGCCTTGTCCATTCAGTCACTATTCACCCTTTCATCACGACTCACTTCCAACTACACCTTTACTTTCACGACTGAGCTGGGTTATTTCTGACAGTTACGCTTTTTTGGCTCTAAGCGTACGATTTGAAACGCCAGTTCCTCGCGCACCACCTTTTACCATATCAAAATACTTTTCCACTCCTTCGGGATAACCCTAAGAACTTCTCTCCCAGAAATTTAAGCCTTTCGCCTTGGGGCAACCCTCTCAGTATCTTCGGATCGATTTTGTGAATTTAGAGCAAGATGAGAGGTGGTAAAGGTGCTAAATCTACCAAAGGTTCACTATTTTTATGCCCATACAGAAACAGAAGATATCTGTTTTGGTTGTGAAGTTTGTTTATATTGATGATGGTCTGTAAAGCATAAAACCGAGCGACGTAGCGCTGGGTTTCCTCAGGAAGCTTCAGGTTCACGAAATTTCTGCTGTTTGCTTGTTTAATCGCTCTGGCTATCCGTCCCTCTCCCGCATTATAAGCCGCTAGAGTAAGTGCCAGATTCCCTTCAAATTTATGGTACAAAAAGGCTAAGTAATCGATCGCGGCTTGAGAACTGGCCGTGGTATCAAATCGCTCATCCGTGTGCTCATCAACAGTCAGGCCAAATCGCTTTGCTGTAGCGGGCATCAGTTGCCAAAGACCGGCAGCGTTGGCATGTGACACGACATCTGTTCTATAAGACGA
The DNA here is from genome assembly GCF_052353105.1 of Vibrio sp. YIC-376. Classification (NCBI taxonomy): domain Bacteria; kingdom Pseudomonadati; phylum Pseudomonadota; class Gammaproteobacteria; order Vibrionales; family Vibrionaceae; genus Vibrio; species Vibrio sp. YIC-376. The sequence goes on along the minus strand of NZ_JBBWFK010000002.1, from coordinate 557,346 downwards.
TTCTAACATCGGGACCAAGATAAAAATCTCTGGAAGCTTATGCTTATCCAGTAGTGTAAATATCTGATGGATAAGGGATAGATTTGAGTCTAACCGTTGTTGAATTTGGGTTTGATAAGGACGAAGTGTCGTGAGCTCACTATCTATCGCGAACTGAGACGGCGCAGCGTGTAGTGTCTGGCAAATGCAGACCAGCGTAAATAAACTCGCCGTACGTAGTAAGCGCAGAAGGTAGCAAGTTGTAAAGTTGTTTGGGCGGGTTAAGACAATCAAACTAACTGATCTTCGTATGTATCCTGATATGAACCTGTAAATTGGTTTATGAGTTCATGAAAAGAGGCTGAGCTTTGTCCATTTTTTTGATTGTATTGCTGGCACTGCTTTATCAGCGTTCCTAACTGATGCCACTGTTTTTTAACTGTGACACTTAGTTTATCCGGTAGCACAGAGAAAATTTTGCTTACCCCTATTTCATTTGTTGGCAATCCCAGTTTTTTCATGCACTGGCTACGCTTTTGTGCATTAAGATTCAATCGGCCGAGTATCGGAGTTTGCTTGGCAACGTTGTCGCTCAGCGCAGCCGCGTCGAATGTCAGATACAAGGCACTTTGTTTCTGCTGTAACACCATTAGCTGTTGATAAAGTTCAATATCTTTACCAATTGATTGGATAAATTCCTGTATAAGCAATTGCTTTTCTGAGGCCATGCAGATAATCCTGTAATTACGTTTTTTACGCTGTCTATTCGTGACCAGTATGGAATTGCATCACCGCCTGAGACAGTGCTTTTGTATCCAGATTGAGCTCGCCGCGAGCTAGCGCATTACGGATTTTTTCGACTTTTTCCATATCTACGTCTGGCAGGGCTTCCATCTCAACCATTGCTTTGTCCAACGCTATGGTATTGACGTTTAATGTGGCTTCTGCCGCTTTCTTTGAGGGTGCGACTTCAACAGCTTTGGTGGACTCCTGACTGAGTCTGGTTTGTGCTAAGTGGCTTCCTGTAACTTTGTCGATTTTCATATCACTATCCTAAATCATCACTCTTATCACTTATAAGCGACTAAAAGCGGGGAAAATTAAGCTTAAATTGTCATTTTTTTTTGTGAACTTTTAGAAGGCTGTTTATTTTCAGGTTTGCCTTCCAATTGACTTATTTCAGCGAAGTTCAGAACTGCGTTTGTACCCGGTTTAGCCCCGTAACAACGGCTTTGATGTTCTTACCAGAAGCGCTGTTCTGTACCTCTATTTGCTGACCTTTCATTCCGTCTTCAAGTGCTACGCCTTTTGTTGAAGCGGTAAATCCGTCTTTAGAGGCAACGATCACGACCTGATTGCCTTTCTTCACCATGTTGGGCGCACTCAGAGAGTTGGGGTTAATAAGTTGTCCGCTACGGATGCGTCGCGCAGCCTGTTTGCCAACGGCTTGGTCAATCGAAGAAAAGAAATCTTGAGGACGGGTTAACGTCCGTTTTTCAATTCGTAGTGCGTTCGACGTTAACGCTTGGTCTCTCTGAATTAATGTGTTGGCGACGACAACGTCCAAATTCAAAGCAGATTTGATTGAGATGTTAATTCGCCACGATACGTCTAAGCTTTCACAACTAACGGCACGTTTCAGGTTTCCCACTGGTATGGTTTGATTATCGCGGCCAGAGATCACCAAAGGTTCTGGACACCGAGGAAGATGATTCGCGGAACTCGGCACCCTGATGTCATAACTGAGTTTATAGTCCTGCCAGTTATTGATGCTCGCTTGATGGTTGACCTCTTGTTCAAAGTCGCTGCTTACCGCTTGCTGAATCGAATCCACGGACATGGTCAGCTCCGCTGCTGCTAGTGGAGAAACATGCAGTGATAGGCAGAGTACCCCCGCTTTTAATACGGAGGAAATAAGCGGTTTCCTACTTACGAGATTTGCTTCCGCAAGCAGGAAGTCTGATTTCCCATTCCTTTGTAACACGTTGTTATATAAGACCTTATTTTCTGGCATGCATTTTGTTTCTATCTGCAGGTATTCGAGCCAACCTTAAGGGAAAAATGCATGGCTATCAATTTTGAAAATGCGTTGGGTGTACATCCGGAGTCGCTGAATTTTCGCGTTCAGCGTACCAAAGTCCTTGCGAGTAACCTAGCGAATGTTGATACCCCAGGATATTTGGCGAAAGACCTCAGTTTTACCACGGTAATGAGTCAAACGTCAGCGTCACCTCGACTGCAGATTTCAACTCAGTATGCGATTCCATTCCAAAACAGCAAGGATGGTAACACTGTGGAACTTGGTGTTGAGCAAGGAAAGTTTACACAAAACAGCATGGATTTTCAGACCAGCCTGACATTTCTAAATATGAAATTCAACGGGTTGGCAAGAGCAATAGAAGGGCGTTAACGATGTCATTTACCGATATTTACTCCATTGCAGGTTCAGCGATGAACGCTCAGACAGTACGATTAAATACTGTGGCGAGTAACCTGGCAAATGCGGATGCGGTATCCGCAAATCCAGATGACGCGTACAAAGCGCTGAAGCCGGTTTTTGCAACTGTCTATGGTAAGACGCAGCTCGCAATGAGTAACGATGCGTATCCAAGTGCAGAAGTAAAGATTGTCGATGTAGTACAGAGTGCTAGTGAGCCTGAAAAGCGTTTTGAACCGGGTCATCCGCTAGCAAACGACGAAGGCTATGTTTATTACCCAGACATTGATGTCGTGTCTGAAATGGCGGACATGATGTCAGCAACTCGCAGCTTCGAAACCAACGTTGAGGTTCTTGCAAATGTGAAAAGCATGCAGCAGGGGCTGTTGAAACTAGGGCAGGGTAGCTAATGAGTATTGCTCAATATACCGCTTTAACGGCTGACACTCCGACTCAGACGTCGTCCACGACGGCTGGCATCTCAAACAACCCGTTAGATATGAACAGCGCGTCGTCACTGGAAAACGAATTTATTTCTTTGATGGTGGCGCAAATCCAAAATCAGGATCCACTCAATCCTTTAGATGGCACTGAATATGTAGGTCAACTGGCGCAGTTCTCTCAGGTTCAGAGTACGGAGAATATGGCCAACATTATGCAAAGCAGCATGGTTCGTTTGGATAACATGCAGGTGCTATCAACCGCAGGGCTCGTCGGGCAAACAGTGTATGTCTATGGAAATGAATTTGATTTGCGTGAAGGCGTGCAGAGCGGAAAAGTGGAACTTGCGCACAGCTCAAATCAGGTGAACCTAGTGGTGACCGATGAATTTGGCCAATCAAGAGAAATTCCGCTTGGCGCTCATCCGGCAGGTGAAGTTGATTTCTCTATCGATCCTGAAGAGCTCGGACTTAAACCAGGCCATTACTCTCTGTCTGTAGAAGTACAGGAAGGCCAGCAAGCACCCAACATTCTTCTATCTGGTCAGGTAGAGAACGTCAAAATTTCAGGCTCTAGCGGTACTTCGTTTGTCAATATCGAAGGCGTCGGCAGCGTACCTTTCTATCAAATCAGTCAGTTTGGCGCTTAGCCAAATAAGGAACACAGAGGTTAGTTATGAGTTTTAATATTGCACTTAGCGGTCTTGATGTTACTAACACAGAATTGAGTACTATCAGTAACAACATTGCTAACGCATCGACATACGGTTTTAAAGGGGCACGCACCGAGTTCGCTGCAGTTTATAACGGCATGCAACCGGGTGGTGTGGAAGTTGCCGCTGTTTCACAAAACTTTGATAAAAATGGATCGGTCAGTGGAACTGGACGCGCGATGGACCTAGCGATCAACGGTACAGGTTTTTTCGTAACCAAAGACAGCGCAGGACAGACTCTCTATACGCGGGCGGGCGTCTTTGGTACGGATAAAAACAATTACATCGTGGGTAATACCGGGGCTAAGCTTCAGGGTTACAGTGTGGATAACAACAATACCCTTCAAACTGGTGCGGTAGGCGATTTACAGATTTCAACGGCCAACTTAGCTGCGAAAGCGACAGATAGTCTGAGTTTTGTTGCCAACTTTGATGCCAGTGCTTCAACGATCGATCCTGCAGTGAACCCGTTCAACCCTAATGACCCTGACTCATTCAATTCTTCTTACACCTCGCAGGTTTATGACTCCTTAGGCAATACGCACACCGTAACCCAGTATTTCACTAAAACCTCATCGAACACTTGGGAAGTAAACGTTCAGGTGGATGGCGGTACTACAGTGGCAGAGGTAGATGGTGTTCAGGGGTCTAAAACAATTACATTCAACAATGATGGTTCGCTGGATACGCCAGTGGGGCCATTTAATGTCTCATTCGACGCTGCAGGCGCGAATGCAATGAGTATCGATATTGATCTAGGCGACTCGACGCAGTTTGGTGCGGCATTTGGTGTTAGTACCAATAACCCTAATGGCTACAGTTCTGGTGAATTGGCGGGTGTGCGTGTTGAAGACAACGGCATGGTGTATGCGACATTCACGAATGGTCAGTCTCAGCTGCAGGGACAACTGGTACTGGCAGATTTTGCTAACCCTCAGGCTTTGTCAAAAGTCAGTGGTACTTCATGGAGCCAGAGCTTTAACTCTGGCGCTCCAATCGTTGGTATTCCGGGCTCTGGCACTCTAGGCGACTTAACACCGGGAGCGCTGGAAGGTTCTAACGTAGACCTAACCAGTGAGCTCGTTAACCTGATGACGGCTCAGCGCAACTATCAAGCGAATGCCAAAACTATTTCAACTAACGACCAGTTAACTCAGGCGTTGTTTAACGCCATTTAACGGAGTTTGAAATGGATAGTTTGTTATTTACTGCAACGTCGGGTGCTAGCCGGGTTCTTCAGGCTCAGCACGTACGCTCAAACAACTTATCAAACGCAGACACCGCTGGCTTTCGCGCTGATATGGAGCAGGTAAAAAGTACCGCGCTTCAGGGCGCGGGATTCGATGGCCGTACGTTGGTTTCAAGTAATTCTGCTGCTACGCGTTTTGATGCGGGTGATGTGATTAAGACCGGAAGACCACTCGATATTGCCATTATGGGAGATGGCTTCCTGACCGTGGAGACTGCGGATGGGCAAGAAGCGTACACGCGCGCGGGTAATATTTCCGTTGATACCTTTGGTGCGCTCGGCATCAATGGCTTCCCTGTGATTGGTGATGGTGGTCCTGTAGTACTTCCAGACTACCAAAAAGTGGAAATCAGCGAGCGCGGTCAGATCTCTGTGATTCCACCTGGTGGTGGTGCCGAGTTGGTGGTGGGGACGTTGAAGTTGGTCAATCCACAACAGGGGCAGTTACAAAAAGGTAGTGATGGTCTTTTACACAGTGTGAATGAGGTTCAGTTCGAAGCTGATCAGACGGTTCAACTCGCACAAGGGCATATTGAAGGCAGTAACGTCTCTGCCATTGATGAACTGCTTAATGTGATGTCTCTGACTCGTAATTTTGAGATGCAGGTTCGCATGATGAAAACCGCTGAGACACTTGCTCAAGCCGGAAACAAATTGATGGCATCTCGCTAAACGTGGATGTACAGGAGTAGAAAGTAATGCATTCAGCACTATGGGTAAGTAAAACGGGCATGGCGGCTCAGGACACTAAGATGACCGCCATTTCGAACAACCTGGCTAACGTAAACACGGTAGGCTTTAAGCGTGACCGCGTTGTGTTTGAAGACCTGTTCTATAGCATTCAGCGTCAGCCAGGTGCCGCTGTTGATCAGGTTAACGAACTCCCGAGTGGGGTACAGCTAGGCAGCGGTGTTCGAGTTGTCGGTACACAGAAAGTCTTTACCCAAGGTAATACTCAAAACACCAGTCAGGAACTCGATCTTGCCGTTATGGGGCAGGGCTTTTTTCAGATAGAAAACTCTGATGGCCAGATCATGTACACCCGTAATGGTCAGTTTCATGTCAACTCAGAAGGGCTGATGGTGAATACACAAGGCTTACCTTTAGAACCACAAATTCAAATTCCAGAAGACGCCATTTCTCTGTCTGTGGGTGTTGATGGCACGGTAACCGCGACCACGGCTGCAGATGTAAGACCGCAAAACTTAGGTCAGATCACTTTGGCTAATTTCGTTAACCCAGCAGGTCTTGAAGCTGTTGGCGGAAACTTGTTTCGTGAAACGGAGGCCAGTGGTCCGGCAGATGAGTTAATTGCGGGTGAAGATGGTGCCGGCAGTATCAAACAAGGTGCGCTGGAAGGTTCAAACGTACAGGTCGTGGAAGAGATGGTCGACATGATCACCACTCAGCGAGCGTATGAGATGAACGCAAAAGTTGTGTCCGCTGCTGACGACATGCTGAAGTTTGTCGCCCAATCAATGTAATGCGCAATTAGAAATAAAAGTGTGATGATAAAGGAACTACCAATGAACGTTTTTTCTAAAGGCTGGATAGTGGCGGCTGCAGTTATTCTGTTGGCCGGATGTGCTGGTCGCGAGGAATTTGTTCCGCCTAAGCCCGATGAAGAAAAATACGCGCCGCCGAAACTAGACTACTCGTTGCCGGAAGCAAAAGCGGGTAGCCTTTATCGTCACAACTATCTTGTGACGCTGTTTCAGGACAGGCGTGCCTACCGTGTCGGCGATATACTGACTGTCGTACTTTCTGAAGAGACGGAGTCGAGTAAAACCGCCGATACTCAATATGATAAAAGTTCTAATATCGGATTTACTGCCCCGGTTTTTGGTAATAAAACCTTTAATGATTTGAGTGCGAGCGTTAATGGCGATCGCAGTTTCGATGGCAGTGCATCAAGCTCTCAAGGCAACAGACTTGAAGGACAAATTACTGTCACCGTTCATGAAGTGCTGCCTAATGGCGTATTGCGCGTAAGCGGTGAAAAATGGCTTCGTCTTAATCAAGGCGACGAATTTATTCGTCTGACCGGGATTGTCCGAGTCGATGATATCAGCCGGAACAACCGTGTATCTTCTGCACGAATCGGTGATGCAAGGATCACCTACTCAGGTCGAGGCGCACTGGCTGACAGCAATGCTGCAGGCTGGCTGTCGCAACTATTCAACAGTCCTTGGGTTCCGTTTTAATGAAATACTGCAACTCTTTTCTTCTTGTTTTATCTCTATTTTTGTCGCTTGGGTTTACTCCGGTGTCTCAAGCTCAAGTCGCTATTCCTATCATGGATCTAGTAGATGTACAGGGAATCCGTGAAAACCAATTGGTCGGATATGGTTTGGTGGTTGGTTTGGATGGTCAGGGCGACCGCAACCAAGTCAGTTTTACCTCACAGTCTGTGACCAACATGCTGCGCCAGTTCGGCGTTCAAATTGATGACAATGCGAATCCAAAATTGCGTAATGTCGCTTCGGTAAGTGTCACTGCCGTTGTTTCCCCTAACTCTGGCCCGGGGCAGAAACTGAATGTGATTGTCTCGTCTCTCGGCGATGCAAAAAGCTTGCGAGGCGGTACTTTGCTACTGACGCCTCTGCGAGGTATTGATGGCGAAGTCTACGCAGTAGCACAGGGAAATTTAGTCGTTGGCGGTGTTTCTGCGGAAGGTCAAAGTGGCTCTAAGGTTGTCGTCAACACGCCGACAACCGGACGAATCCCTGACGGAGCTATTCTGGAGAGGGAGATACCGAGCGACTTCAACCAGCAGGAAAAAATCGTATTGAATTTACGCAAACCTAGCTTTACCACTGCGAAAAACATCACCAGAGAAGTGAATAATATCTTTGGTCCTAAAGTAGCGGTCGCGGTCAATAATGTGCGTATAGACGTCCAAGCCCCGAAAGATAGCCAGCAACGTGTCGTCATGATGTCGATGCTGGAAGAGCTTAAAGTTGTTGAAGGACGCAAGCCGGCACGGATTGTATTTAACTCTCGTACTGGCACTGTTGTGGTCGGTCAAAACGTAAAAGTCAGTGAAGCTGCGGTCAGTCACGGTAACCTCACTGTCACTATCTCTGAGGCTCAGCAGGTAAGCCAACCCGGCCCATTTGCGAATGGAGGCGAAACTCAGGTTGTTGACCGCTCCGAACTGGATGTCCGAGAAGATACAGCGCAGATGGTGATCTGGCCATCTGGCACTGAATTAAAAACGATTGTGAATGCGGTAAATAGCTTGGGCGCGACACCAACCGACTTGATGTCGATCTTACAAGCATTATACGAAGCTGGCGCGTTAAATGCGGAACTTGTGGTGATTTAAGGAGTTCACTATGAATTTGGAAGGGCTAAATGAACAGAGCTCTGTGCTCTATCACGACAACAATACTCTGAAGCAAATCAAGCAAAACAATCAGCAAGGAGAGGCGCTGGAGGTGGTAGCCGAGCAGTTTGAAGCGATGTTTTTGCAGATGGTACTGCGTCAGATGCGCAGCAGTAGTGATGTACTGGCGGATGATGACAGCCCCTTCGCCAGCCAACAGCAAGGAGTGTTTCGCGATATGTATGACGGACAGTTGGCCATCAATATGGCACAAAAGCAGCGTTCGGGTATCGCTGATATGTTGGTTCAGCAGTTAGGTACTTCGGATAACGGAGTTACGTCTGAAACCCGCGGCAACATACTGGCAGCGAATGATAGTCGGCTCACATTCGTTGATACTGAGGAAGGATCAACGGATGCATCAACTAATTTGAATCGGAAAATACATCTTTCAAGTGAAATGGTCGCCTCTGTTAAGCAGGCGCAGCAGGAAGTGCATTCCACTGCTTTTGCGCAGCCATTGATTCGTAAAAGGGAGCTGTAAATGAGTCTCATCAATATCGCTTTATCTGGTCTGAATGCTAACCGAGTTGCTTTGGATGTCACGGCCCAAAACGTGGCAAACGTAAATACACAAGGTTACAGTCGGCAACAGGCGTTGATGGCATCAGTAGAAGGCGGCAAATATGATCGTCTTAGTCCGGGTATCGGAGTAGAAGTGTCCAGTATTCGTCGAGTTACTGATGAGTATCTGGTGAAACAGATTTGGTCGACGAACAGCTTTGCCTCTTATGCCTCTCGCTACACCACAAATATGAACCAACTGGAAAATACGCTAAGTGCTGATGGCCTTAACTTATCTTCGGGATTTGATGCGCTATTTGCCAGTTTGAATGACGCGACGGTGAAACCGGAATCGATTCCTTATCGTCAGCAGATCATTAACGAAGCGGAGGCCCTGAGCCTTCGTTTTAATACGCTAAACGAATCCTTATACAGCCAGTTACAAAACGTGGACGACCAGCGAAACGCGGCAATTAACCACACGAACACCTTGCTGAGCAATATCGCAGACATTAACAAACAGATCGTAGAGTCGCAGGGGACGGGCGGAAACTCTGCCACTCTGCTCGACACGCGTGACATGCTGATTGGTGAACTGTCTAATTTTATAGACGTTAAAACAACCACTCAGGCAAATGGTGGTATTCAGGTCATGTTGGCGTCCGGGCAACCGCTGATAATGGGTGGCGATCATGGTGAACTCAAAGCGACCCCTGATCCTTCAGGTTCGAACCTGCCAACGATGGAAGTGGAGTTTGGTACACAAAGCTTCATTGTCGCTGATGTGCAAGGCGGTCAGTTAGGTGCGTTAAATGATTATCAGCAAAATGTACTTGAGCCATATAAAGCCGCGATTGACGATATGGCGCAAGCACTTGCCGATGAATTTAATGCCGTGCTGGCATCAGGTACGGATCTTAACGGCAATCCGGGAACGCCTTTATTTAGTTACGATCCGGCGAATCCAGCCTCTAGTCTTGCGGTCACCGACATTGAGCCTAATCAGTTGGCTTTTTCCTCCGATGGAAATCCGGGCAACGCCTATGTATTAACGGATCTGATTGCGCTGAGTAACAAACCGATGAGTGTCTCTGGATTTGGTTCTCTGACGCTAAACGATGCGTTCACTGCAATGGTTGGTGAAACGGCAATTAAGGCGCGTCAGGCGGAAGCTGATTATCAGGCTAAGTCTGCGATGAATCAGCAGGCAATTGCTGCTCGTGACAATGTCAGCGCCGTGAACAGCGATGAAGAAGCGGCAAACTTAATGACGTTTGCGAATGCGCACAACGCTAATATGAAAGTGATCAGTACCGCTAATCAGCTTTTTGATACGGTTCTCCAGTTATTCTAAGGGTAGGGAAGGAAGATGCGAATCAGTGATACTCAATTTAGCCAGATGATGATGCAGAGCCTAGAGCGCAACAATGCTGGATTAGGTGAGGTGATGCAGCAGATGGCCACAGGTAACCGTCTGACTAAGCTGTCGGATGATCCGATGGCATCAATACGCTTGCTTAACTTAGATCGTGAAGGCGCAGCGATTGACCAGTATCAGTCAAACATTGCCAACGTGAAGAGCACACTCTCTAGTCAGGAAGTTCACCTTGGTAGTGCGAATGAAAGTCTGCAGAGAATGCGGGAGCTCGTTCTCTGGGGAGCAAACGGGTCGTTAAGCAGTGATGATCGCACAGGGATCATCATTGAACTAGAAAGCCTGCGTAATGGAGTGGCGTCGTCGTTTAATGCTCAGGATGAAGAAGGTCATTACCTGTTTTCTGGCACGAAAAGTGACATTGCCGCACTGACGAATGCAACAGGAACCTATGTAATAGAAGGCAATGCCGACAAGCGTGTCGTCACAGTGGCGAAAGGTGTGACGATGGAATCAAACATGACTGCTGCGGAGATCCTTGACCTTGGTGGCGGTAGCAATGTGCTTAACGAGATAGATACGTTGATCGCTGAATTCCGCAACCCTACTGCTGATTTCAGAACCAAAGTCGAAGCGTCGATAACCGCGATAGATGCTACTCACGAGAATGTGCTCGGCGCGATGTCTGAGATTGGCGGCAACCATAACAACTTGGAAATGCTGAATAATGCGCATGGCGAAAATAAGCTGTTTGTCGATAAGGTTAACTCCGATCTGTCCGCTTTGGATTACGCAGAAGCATCGGTCCGTTTAAGTAACTATATGGCAGCCCTGCAAGCAACGCAGGCAAGCTATGTGAAGATTCAAGATCTGAGTTTGTTTGACCGGATTTAATAGGCAGGATTTCCAGTTATGGTAATGAGTACCGTAGAGGTTCGCTCGTATGATCTGCGAGTACCAGGCAGAGATAATACCTCTATCACGTCTTCCCGAGGTACTGACGCATCTGGCGTCAGTACTTTACGCAATGTAACAAGTCGAACAACTCTCCCATTTTCGTACTCCGTTTCCAGCGTAATGCTGACACAGGGACAACAACAAGCCACATCAGTGCAGATAGCAACAAAAGCGCTACAGACTGTAGGAAAAGAGCTGACTATGGTTAAGCGAGGCCTGACTCAGGCACTGAATCATGGAGCAGACAAACAGCCGGCGTTACAAAAAGAGTTAACGCGTTCAAAAGACAATATTCGCAGCGTCCTTGAAGAGACTCGTTTCGATGGAAATAGAGTCGTAGATAATGAGCTTAACCTGACATTAAGCAAAGCGGATGTACGTCGCTTTTCGATTCCAGGACTCAATGTTCATCGTCAAAGCGAACGTGCAGAGCAGATACGACTTGATTTTCCGCAGGGACAGTCCGTCATGGTGCAGTTTGATGGCCGTTCAGACGGCAATCAAACGGTAAAAATGCTCGATCGCAGTCTTGTTCCTCTAGGCTTGCGGGCTTCACTTGCCAATGATGGGACAATTTTGTTCGAATCATCGGAAAAGGCTTATCAGCAGATGCAGCAGAAGGTTATGGTCACGGGGCAAGGCTATCGTTTCCCTGCGGGTCAGCCAAACTTGTTGAATCTAAAATCTGAGCCCGATGGTATTCACGAACTGACGTTTGATTTGGGATCAAGAGACGGGATAAAAAATACCATCATCAAGGTAAATCAGCATTTGAAACAAGTGCAGAGGAGTCTTGAGACGGCACGGGAAATCAATGCGGATCTCAGTTCGCAAATGCAGTCCATTCGAAATCAGTCCAATATGTTGTCTCCAAACGAAGTTAACGAGAAGCTCGCTCAGCTTGATGCGCTGACTTCTTCAGGTCCGTTTACTTCTGCGTTTAAAGCTTTGAATGCTCAGGCTAATGTAAAGCGACATACCGTCGTAGCTTTGATGCGTGGCTAACCTCATTACTTCACGACAGATACAATAATTTATCCCCTCCAGTAACCTGCTTGTTCGAGCAACTCTGAACATCGATATAGATACGTTAATGAACTTGTACGTTGATTACCGTATCTTCCATCAAGAGAGAAGAAAAGTGGGATTCATACCAAAAAAAAGAAATAGAGAAAGCAGGTAAACGCTAATAAGGTTGCGGAAAGTGTAGGGTAGATGATGTAGGCATCTTGCCTTTCTGTACGCTGGAAGCACAAAAATGTCAGTAACACATTATATATAACAAGAAGCATGCTGATAGCGGTACCGCTGTTTAGCGTCAGGTTGTATAACTGGCTGAGAAAAAACGAGAGCAGTGCATAATCTATGATGATCAGCCACAGAAAGGCCTTTTTTAACCCGTCTTTTTTTTGATTTTCAACGTGATGAGACATACGCATGCTTACATAAGGTTTAGAGTTCAGAAGCTGACCATTCCAGTCATGAAAATGGCCAGCTACAGAACGGTAATGGAAAAGTGCTCGATATTGATTTTATACTTTTTCAGAGCTGACAGCCGGTGCGTCTATCACCCTTTGCCGAATAACAGGTTGATTGAACTCTGCTTTTTCTTTCGCTTTTTGTAATTCACCATCGTTTTGGTTGCCAAAGAAAGTTTCCAGTACCTGCGCGGCGGCAGTGGTAAGAACAAATAACTCAATGCGACGATTCTCACTTGACTCCGGGTCTTGCTGATTAAGAAGAGCCCGATCGGACATTCCCGTGACTTGCAGGACACGTTCATCCGGCATTCCTCCGGCGACTAAGGTTTGTCTCGCTGCATTCGCTCGAGATGCTGAGAGCTCCCAGTTGGTTGCACGACCAAAGCGTTGTTTAAATTGGGTAGAGTCGGTATGTCCGCTGATGATAAGCGGATTGGTCACCCTCTCAAATACAGGAGCCATTGCCAGTAGCAAATCTTCAAAGAAGGGGGTCAGTTCGGCTCCACCACGGCTAAACATATGCTGTTTATAGTCATCCTGAAGCGCAATACGCAAACCTTGTGGTGTGACGGTTATGTCAACGTTGCCTTGAGCGCGGCTTTGTCTTACGGTGTTTTCTACAACTTTGGCCAGAGCCGCAAGTCGTTCCTGAGTGTCATAGTTACCTGGTATTAATGAGTCCGTTTCCGGGCCATCACCATCCCCCTGAAAAAATGAGCTAACGGTATGAGTTGAGTCATGATGGCTTGGTACCGAAGAATCTGATGCCAAATCAATAGGTGACAGACTCTGGGAGGTATCGAAAGGGTTACTGTAGTTATTCTCGAAAACGCTGACACTATGCAGCTGAGCCATAATGGCTTCGCGTTCATCCTGATCAACCACCTGAATGATCCACAGCACAAGAAAGAGCGCCATCAGAGCGATCATGAAGTCCGCAAATGCGACTTTCCATGCCCCCCCGTGATGTTCTTCGTGTTTGGCCGCTTTTATCCGTTTGAACACCACATGTTCTTGCTTTTGCATTACGCCTCCTGCTCAGCCAGCCATTTTTCCATCTGGTTAAAGGTAGGCTTTATGTCCAGTTGGATGTGCTTACGGCCAGCATCGATTGCGAGCAAGGTTGGTTTTTTAGCGACGTAAGCAACAAGCGTTTCTCGAACGCATTCAAACGCAGACATATTGCGTTTTACGCGTTGCGCCATGGCATTACTCAGTGGGTCAAGACAGCAATAACAACCGAATATGCCAACAAAGGTGCCGACCAGCGCTGCTGCTACGTGGTAGCCCACCATGGCTATAGAGCCGTCAATCGCTTGCATGGTAATAATGATGCCGCCTACCGCCGCCAGTATCCCAAATCCCGGGAGTGCCTCAGAAGTACGTTGTAATGAGCGTGATGGAAGAAGCAGATCAGTCTCGATGGCATCAATTTCCTGTTCTAAAAGACCTTCCAACTCATGAGGTGACATCTGTCCCATCGCCATCAGACGCAGGTTGTCAGTAATAAAAGAAATAAGACGATAGTCAGCCGCGACCAGAGGATAGCGTTTGATCAAACTGCTGTTTTGCGGCTCTTCAATGTGGCTATCCAGAGACTTAAATCCTCCGTTTCTCACTGTTTCCAGCAGACTCTGAAGCAGGGCCATTAGCTCCATATAGTATTCGCGTTCATTCTTCGCACCGGAAATCGTGCCACGCAGCTGGCTGCGCATTTCCTTAAGTACTTGTGGCGGGTTACCGACGATCAAAGATCCGAAGGCGGCACCAATTATGATAAGAAACTCAGCAGGCTGCCAAATTGCGCCCATCTTCCCGCCGGCCCACATATATCCGCCGAATACGCACAATAGTATGGTAATGGCTCCAAAAAATTTTTGCATTTGTAACTCCTAGGAGGACAGGTATTGGTTGAGTTGCTTAAGTGCTTGCTTGTGTAGCTGACAAACTCTGGGAGGCGTCAGGTTAAGCACCAGTGCTATTTCATTAAGGTTGAGTTCATGCTGATAGAATAGGGTGAGCATCAACTGATCGCGTTTAGGAAGGCACTCCATCGCTGACTCCAGACTGCGCCGCACCTGCTCGTGAGCCATGCCGTCATAATGTGCGTCTAAATGTGTTTCGATGCCATGTTCAATGAGCTGATCCAGACTTTGCATTTCACCTGCCAGTGACGCATTTTGGCGCGCTAGGTAATCTTCTTGATCTGTCCCGAGTGCCTGTATGATCTCGGCATCTGAAGGTTGTCTGCCAAGGGAACGAGTCAGGTCACGAGTTACGTCATTAAGTTCATGTGCTTGCTGACGAGTCTTGCGAGAACGCCAGTCCAGACGGCGCAGTTCATCCAGAATCGCACCACGAATCCGGCAGACAGCAAATGCAGGAAAATTCGGGTCATCGATGTCTCCATAACGGCGGCCTGCTTCAAGTAGTCCGATAAGACCAATTTGTTGCATATCTTCAATGCTGCAATGCTGAGTAGCATGGACCTTTAGCTGGTTGACGATACGCTTTACCAGAATCTGGTGTTGCTCAAGAAGTTTGTTTTCATCGATGGGATTTGACGGAGAGTGGATGTCTCCCTCCATCCCATATTCTTCCTGAAAATGGATATCCAACATAGTTTCTACCTACTGGACTACATACTTAGTCAGCAAAATATCGTCGATATCGTGAACGATATCGGTATCAGCGAAAGCCAGGAGAATGCTTTGTTTCACTTCTTCTTGTAGTTGATTTATTGCGCCGTGTTCGCTTAGCGTTTCATATGTCTTATCACTGAAAAGCTTGAGTAAGGAGTTGCGGACAACAGGCATGTAGTCATCGATAGCTTTAATGCGATCTAAGTGTCTGGTTTCAATCGCGACTTCAAGCATCACGAAATGGGATTGCTTTTTGCCTTTGACACTGAGCACCACTTTTTCCAGAGAATGGAAACTTGGCTTGGCTTCCCCTTCTTCTTGTTTTGCCTCGGCCAGAAATGCAAGAGGAGTATCTTCAAGCCACCCCTTGGTTTCGTTACTCTTGTCAGATTTTGTCAAGAACCAGAAACCACCAACCAGTGTTCCGGCTGATACGAGGGCACTGGTGATCACTACCGAAATAACTACGGCAAGCAGTTGCTTTTTAGACATAACTTTATTCCTCGAAAATTATGCTTGCGTACTGAGCCAGTGCTCAGACAGGTTTGATAAAGAGTCAGGTTTACTGGTGTCTCGTGCTGAGAAAATAGTGAAATGATCCAGTTCCTGCTGCGCTGTTTGCTGCTGGCTGCTGTCATCTGAGCCAACATTGACATTTACATTCACAAAGTTCTGATTTTGCAGCTCGGCGCGTAACCGCTCTGAAACCTGCACCAGTGCTTCTCTGGTGGATGCGGCATTGGCGTTAATCTGAACGTTCAGCGTGTCACCTTCCACACGGACTATCAGGTTTAGTTTCCCAAGTTCCGGTGGATCAAGACGAATCTTCGCTTCTTGCATGCTTTGCTGAGCCTGCAATGTGACTCTGTCATGAAGCACCTGCATCATTTGCTCCCCCCATTTCGCGGCGCTGGTGTCCACTTTTATGCTTGCCCATTCCGCACTGTGTACTTGATACGGAGCACCAAAATGTAATGCGGTCTGAGTATGGGGGGGAGCAGACGGAGCATGGCTTTGGATCGCGATGGCGTTAGGCAATAATTCCTTTGAGATTAGGTTGCGGGATAGCGGTGATATAGGCTCGTTAGAGGACATAGTTAACTGGGAACTGCTATTAGTTTCGCTAGCTGAGTTCAATATTGCTGTTTGCTGAAGTCCTCTTTCTGCACCATAGGTGGATACAGATGAAGAAGTATAGAAAGCGGAAGATGCCGGCATGTTCAGTGCTTTATTCGACTTATTTTCGCTTAACTTTAACAAAGCCGCCATAGCAGCCTGATCCTCAGAAAGAGAAGTGCCAGTTAACGATTTGGCATCCCCAGCCGGGTCTACTGGTGAAAGTTCACCTGCGATGAACAATTGCGGATTATTCGGAGTGGTACCGCTATGAGTGTTCATTGTTGATACCGGCGCCATTTGTGTAAATACCAGCGTTTCGGACGATACCAACTGCTCTTCCAGTGAATCGGAAACCTCTAGTGCTATAGGCTTGGCTTCCTGTTCTGGTAACTGAAAGCTGATTTTCGCTTCGTCAGAGTAACCTGAGGGACGAGCCTCGTGAATATTGGCTTCCTGCGGCCTTGATGAGGGCGCTTTTGAATTGGTCGCTTGCAGTAAAGGCGTGTTCATCACTCAATACTCCATGCTGACTGCAAGCTCATACGCTTTTGCTCGTTCATTGTGTGCTACTGCTGTAGACAGATCTTCGCCGAGCTCCTTCATGGCTTGTTCCAGAGCTGCAAACGCTTCTTTGTGAACAGCCCTGAGATTGTCGATTTCCAGAGCCAGTTGTGGATCCTGAAGTTGGGATTTATGGCTGGTAAGCAGTTCTCTCAGCTTCATGTCGTGTCGTTGAAGACTACTCCAATCTTTTGTTTTAAAAGAAATTTGTATCAGCTTAGATAGATGACGAAAACGCTCTGGAGACACTTTATGCTTGTTGACCAAAATTCACCCAACCTTCTCGAATGTTATTCATTACCTTCTCTACGGTAGTTAGCTTGCTCAGGTCGTTGTTGATGCTTGCCTGATAGAGCTCTAGCTGGCAAAAATCATAGAGCTGGTGGAGGTGCTCTGCGATTTCGCCGCCGTTTTCCATATCCAGCGCACTGTCGAGACCAATAATGATGTTCATACATTTGTTGATGGCTGTCCCTTTTTCTGCCAAGCGCTCAGTGCTGATATGACCACGAATGCGTTCTATCTCATCAAGTAATCCATCAAGTAACATCACAACTAACTGATGCGGGGATGCAGACGCAGCCTGTGCATCCAGCTCTACTTGTTGGTATGAGTCGTAATCTGAGCCCATTAACATAACTGTCTCCTAGTCGCTATTAACCAAACATGCTCATGGTTTGTTCCATCTGACGCATAATGGTGTTCATTTGAGTAAATTGTTTTAGGTAGCGGTCGTACGCCATATCGTATTTACGTTCGAGCACAACTTGCTTATCACTGATGCGATCGATACTTTGTTGGATAGCGTCCTTGCGCGATTTGAATAATCCGGATGAGAATTGCAGGTACGGTTCCACTATAGTGTCTAGTGAATCTAGGAGGTTACCGTCACCATTGAACATGTCTTCCAGAGCGGCACTGTTATTAAGCTGAGCCTGTTCAAACTTGTCAGAGTCCAGCTTCATCTTGCCCTCGCGATCAATCTCTATCCCGACATCGGCCAGACGCAGACCGCCAAACTCACTACGAATCATGGCGTTGAGCTGGCTTTCTATTGAACGTAAAGTTGGATCACTTGCCAGAACTGGACGTGTCTCTGTGTCACTATCTATTTTCGAATATTTATCGATGGTCGATACCAGAGAGTTATAGGCGTCGATGAATTTAGTCACCTGTTCTTTGGTTGCCTCTTCATCAGCGCCAATATCCAGTGTTAAAGCCGCGTCAGTTGCGCTTTGTGCTTTTGTGACCGTAATATCAACCCCATCAATGACGCTGCTGAATGTGTTACTACTCTCTGTCAGCTTAAGACCGGTATCTTTCGCGCCTAGCCAGATGATGGCGTCTTGAGGGGTAGTAATGTCTTTAAGCGTATTGAAGCCATCTTCAAACCAGGTTTGGCCTGTGCCGGAAGTGGTTACACTGATGCTGTTTGCGACACCAGTTTCTTCACTGGAGAGCATAAAATGTGTTTGCCCGTTGGAGCGGACCAGTGTGGCGTTGACGCCAGGATTATTAGCGTCGTTATTGATGGCCTTGACCAGATCCGCCATGGTTGCGATGCCATCTCCGTCGATGTCGATAGTAGATAAATCAAGTGTCATGGTATTGCCGTTAACCGTAAATTCCATCATTCCGGTTAATGGTATTTCTGTCGTCGAATCGAGTGTTGTTGGTAGCGTTGCGGAAACCTGATGAGCGGTCGCAACCTGCTCGACAAATATCTGATAGCTGCCTGAAAGTGCATTGGCGTCGGCAGTGGCAGAGAAGAATCCGTCTTCTGAGGTGGTAGCGCTGTTCTTGATGATGCTGCTAGTACTACTGTTCATTTCATCCACAGCAGTGCGAAATTCACGTAACGCGCTTTCAACTTTTTGTAGCGCATCTAGCTGTGACTGGTATTGCTTTGTCTGTGTCGAATAGCGTGTTTGAAAAGATTGGACATCATATGTTGCCAATTGGGTCGCCATCGAAATTGGATCTAATGAACTCATTGGAGTACTCCCATATTGTCGCTAGGTTTTAGGTTATTGTCGCGCATCATCGTGTGCTCCATTAGTGACTTTTGAGCAAGATGAGTGCCAGAAAATAAATGTTTATTTAACAATATCTTATGTTTGATTTGTCTATTTTACGGAAGCGGCCATTCCATATGACCAGTTCCGCTTTTCCTCGCGTGTTACTTGAGGATGCTTTTAGTAGTAAAAGGCGACCAAATTGGGGGTAGGATTAAATAAAATGTGTAGCGAAAACGATTTAATGGGCTGATTAGAATAATAAAAACAACCTCCGAAAGAAGGTTGTTTTCAGGACGGATAAAATAAGGCGGAGTACGAGAGTTCCGCAACTTAAATTAACGAAGTAGAGACATCGCCATGCCAGGCAGTTGGTTTGTCTGAGACAGTACCGTTGTACCTGCTTGCATCAACATCTGGTTCTTAGTCATGTTAGATGATTCAACCGCGAAGTCAGCATCTACGATTCGGCCTTTCGCTGCAGATGTGTTCTCAACCATGTTGCCTAGGTTAGCAATAGTGTGGTCAAGACGGTTGATGGTTGCACCGATACCTGCACGTGCAGTACCTACTTCGTTAAGGGCTGTTACTAGACCATCCATTGCTGCTGAAGCACCTGCAGTAGTACTGATATCAAACGCAGGAACGGTTGTTCCCAGTGCAGTGTGTGCAGCGATTACGTCAGTATCAACGGCTGCTAGTGACAATGTTTCAGCAGAAGAAGCACCGATTTGCAGCGTTAGACCACCAGTTTTGATACCTGCAGCTGTGATTAATGCATCACCTGCGTATTTGGTGTTTGTTACGATGTTAGTTAGCTCTTCGCCCAGCGCAGCAAACTCTTTTTGTAGAGAAGCTTGGTCGTCAGCAGTGTTAGTACCGTTTGCAGACTGTGTTGCTAGGTCGTTCATGCGGTATAGGATGTTAGTTGCTTCATCAAAAGCACCTTCCGCTGTTTGCAGCATAGACGTACCGTCTTGCGCGTTACGCATCGCCACGCTCATACCACGTGTTTGTGCTTCTAAGCGGTTAGAGATTTGCAGACCCGCAGCATCGTCAGCCGCTGAGTTGATACGGTAACCCGTACTTAGACGCTCCATCGCAGTGTTTAGAAGATTGCTTGTGTTGTTTAGCGTATTTTGAGTTACCAGTGATGCGTAGTTAGTGTGCATTGATAAAGCCATTGTAAAACTCCTTCGTTTTTCTCAATAGTCTGTAACTTGATTCAGGACTTGGGGTTCTTTCCCCGTTATTTAATAGAGGCGGACAAAGGAGGGAGAAAATTAATTAAAAATTTAATTAATTTGGAATTTTTTATTTTGGCGCCGTACCGTGACTATTTTGTCAGCAGCTGGCGCCCGGCTTTGAGGATCTAAAAGAGAAGAGATTGCTGTGTTAAGCGTGGTATTGCCGAAAGCATACTATTACCAGCTATCGTTTTCGGATCCAAAGCTTTTAAAAGAAAGTGGGGTCGGGATATCGCTGAAGTAGCCAAAGTAGTAGTTGGCACCCAATAGTTTGTACTGACTGAGTTCTGCCTGGCAGGCCACTCGGCTCGCTACCCACTGAATATGGTTTTTTCTCAGAAAACGAACGATAGGTAAGCAAGCCATTCGGGATTCTTTATCTTCCAAGGAGATGGCAAGTTTTAATACATCTGGCTTAAATGGGTTCAATTGGTCTAAATAAGTACACGGTGCTACCGTTTCGAACCACAAGGCATAGGCAAACTCCCTCACCTTTTCAATGAGCGATTGCCCAATAGAAGTAAAGCTCGAGCTTTCGTTCAACTGAAGCGAAGGGATGACATGGGAAAATTCTTTCTTATGGCATAGCAAAACCTGCTCAAAGAACTCTTTGCCTGGCGGCCAAATCAGAGCATCCAGCTTTAAAGGAACCACTACATTGCTGATAAAGTCCGGATGGAACGTTTCCATCTGAAATCGGGTTTGACGCAGCGCAAGATACAGGCTGTAAAGGTCGAGACAATAAGCCATCTTTTCTGATAGTGCGAACTGATAGACACTTTGTTCGCCTCCTCCGCCAAAGCGCAATGTTAAATGTTGAAACTCGATTTCTCCTGAACGGGTTTCACGAATTGCCTGACAAGCATGCCGAATGTCGTTGTGCTTGAATGCATCGTGAACCAGTCTATCGTCATCTGTCTCAAGGTGTGTTTCCATGAGCTTATCGAGATAACGGTGTATTGCCTGATATGATTTGAGACTAGCCAAGGTTTCCTACCACGTTTATTTGTTTATTTTCTGGAATTTCATTGTATGACAAGACCGCCAACCCTTGAGAGAAGGTTCGTGCATAGCGAGCAATCAATGGACGTAATTGTGGCATAACCAATAGGATTGGTGCCATCCCTTGTTGTTTTAATTGTTGCTTAATTAAAGGCAGATTTTGCTGAAACTGAGCAAGAATGTTCGGCTCTATAGGAAAACTATCCAACATGATTTTGCCGCTAGACTGAGCTTGCTGCAGTGATGCCATTAGCATGCGCTCCAGTTCATCCGATAAGGCATAAACGTTCAGCTCATTTTTCTGCCCTGCAACAAGATTTATTAAGGTGCGTCGAAGCGAGTAACGTATGTCCGCAGCTAGCAATATAGGGTCTTTTGTGTTTTCTGAAGACTCTAACATCGAGTTGGCGATGGTTCGAATATCTTTCAGCGGTACCTGATCTAACAACAGTTGTCGGTAAACTTTAAGTTGCTGGGCCGGGTTCAAAGCTGCGCTGAGCGCTTCTGCCAGTTTTGGCGCTTGTTGAGTCAGGCGTTGGGTTATTGCGTCCACGTCATCATGATTGAACAGTTCAGCCAGATTGGTCTTAATGACCTTGCTTATGTGGGTTGCAATCACCGTTGCGTCGTCAACAACCTGATATCCCATATTCAGTGCTTTGGCTTTATTGCTATGCTCTATCCAAACCGCAGGAAGCTGGTATGCGGGATCATGACCCAAGATGCCATCGATTTCTCCATAGGTCTCACCAACGGCAATCGCCATTAGACGGTCGGGTTCGATAAAGCCTTGCTCGATAACTTCTCCATTAAGTGCAATTGTGTATTGGTTTGGCTTTAGACTGAGGTTATCTCGAATACGAACTTCAGGTAGCAGAAAACCTACCTGTTCAGATAGGTTGCGTCGAACTCCACGAATGCGTTTTGTTAAAGGTGCTCCCTGATCTTTGTTGACCAGATGAACCAGACGGTATCCCAACGCCAGTGACAGGGTGTGAACATGAGGAATGTCATCCCAACTCAGTGGTGTGTCTTCCTGTTGCATGGCCTGAGAAATGACTTCGACTTCATCAAGCTGCGTGTCGACGGTTGGATTTTTGAGCTGACGCCAGCCAGCAAAACCCAATGCGGCTGCAAAGGTAAAGAAGGCGAGGTGAGGCATTCCCGGCACCATGCCAATCATCAGCATAATAGCTGCGACAGTAAACAGAGTGGCAGGCGTTGCTAACAACTGTTTCTGTAAGGTCTCCGACATGCCATTGTCGCTGTCATTGATACGCGTAACAATGATTGCAGCAGAAGTAGCGAGTAACAGAGATGGGATCTGGGCAACCAGACCATCACCGATAGTCAGTAGGGCATAAACTTTGAATGCTTCTGAGGCTGGAAGACCGTGCTCAAATACCCCGATGCTGATACCACCAATAATATTGATAAACAGGATCAAAAGGCCCGCAACGGCATCGCCACGTACGAACTTTGATGCACCATCCATAGAGCCATGAAAATCGGCTTCATTAGCAACTTCTCGGCGACGCTGACGGGCGGTTTCCTGATCGATCAAACCCGCATTGAGATCGGCGTCAATCGCCATCTGTTTACCCGGTAGCGCATCGAGAGTAAATCGGGCTGATACTTCGGAAATACGTTCACCACCTTTGGTGATAACGACAAAGTTGATGATCATCAGAATCACAAAGACCACCATACCCACAACGTAGTTTCCGCCGATGACGACTTCACCAAAGGCCTGAATTACTTTACCTGCCGCATCTCCGCCATTGTGACCGTCAAGCAGTACGACGCGGGTCGAGGCGACATTCAGAGTCAGACGCAGTAGCGTTGCAATCAGCAGAATTGTCGGAAAGATAGAGAAGTCCAACGGGCGCCTTGCGGTGGTGCTGACCAGCAAAACCAATATGGCCAGTACAATGTTGAAGGTAAACAGAGCATCCAGCAGCAACGGCGGCAAAGGTAGAATGACCATCGCCAATACCATTAGCAGAACCATCGGTATACCGACATAGCCTTTGCTTGAAATCTGAAGTTGTTTTAACCGGTTGAGCATGTGTTTGTATCCTAACGATGAATTCTGATGATTAATGCTGCAAATGTTGAGGGATAGTGAAGTGCGGCAGCGGCATTGGTTTTTCGCCCTGTTTAGTGCGGAATGCTTTTAGCTGCATAACGTAAGTCAGAATATGTGCCACAGCGATATAGAGTTGGCTTGGAACCGCCTGCTCAATGGCTGTGGTATGGTAAATCGAACGCGTTAATGGCGGAGAGTTTATGATCTCTACGTTGTTTTCTCTGGCAATACGTTGAATATGCATGGCGGTTTCATCCACGCCTTTCGCAACGACAAAAGGGGCGTCTGAAAGCGACGGGTCATATTTCAGTGCGACCGCGTAGTGGGTCGGGTTGGTGATCACCACATCGGCGGTTGGTACCATTTTGTCGATTTTACGCCGCGCGAACTGTTGTTGAATCTGGCGAATGCGCTGTTTTACTTCCGGACGCCCTTCGTTATTTTTGTACTCTTCTTTGAGCTCTTGCTTGGTCATTTTGAGTTCTTTAAGGTGTTCCCAGCGCTGGTAAGGGATGTCGATCAAACCAAACAGAAGCAGAATCGCCCCCATTAGCAGTAGACCATCGAACAGAATCATCATGATCGTTTTCACACCTTGGCCCAGCGGAAGATGCAAGAGATCGAGCAAAGGTTGCAGATTACTGTTCAGGTACCAGTACAAAACGGCAAAGATGACGGCGACTTTTAAGGTGGATTTAAGCAGCTCAACCAACGAGCGAGTAGAGAACATTCGCTTTACGCCTGAAATCGGATTGAGCTTACTTAATTTAGGCTGAGCATTAGGAAAATGAAGCATCCATCCGCCAAGAACCAAGCTACTTGCTACCGTGGCTAGCATGATGATGACAAACATTGGCGTTAGCATCGTGATGAGTATCCCCAGACTGTGGCCCAGTTGTTCGATTAACTGCTGAGGGTTATCTAAATCTGCTCGCGTCAGTACCATGTTGTAGCGGAAGATGCCCGATATGTTGTCCCAGATAGAGGTAAACTGGCTGTAGAAGTAGGTAAGCACGGCAAAAAAGATAACCGCAGTCGTAAACTCTTTGGCTCGGGGGATCTGACCATCCTGACGTGCCTTTTTTATTTTCTGCGGTGAGGCTTTTTCGGTTTTATCCTGAGATGATGAATTACTCATGCCTGCCCCAAAAGGTATTTACTGAGAAAACTTAATGCGTCGTGCACCAGCGCAGTGTATCGGGTTGGTACGCCAGAAATGGAAATAAGCACCGCAACGAGGCCGAGTAGCATGGTCATTGGAAAGCCTAGTGCATATACGTTAAGCGATGGTGCGGCTCGGTTCATCACGCCGAAACTGATGTTAGCTAGCAGCATCGATACAATGGCAGGCAGTGCTAAAGCCAGAGACGAAGCGAACATCCAACCAAATACGCTGATAATACCGTCCAGTGAGATGGCGCTGAATCCAGAGCCAACTGGCCACAATTCAAAACTTTGGATAACAATATCAATGATCAGCAGGTGACCTTCGAGAGCAAGAAATAACAGCGTACTGAATATGAGAAATATCCGCCCCAGAATGGCTACCGACATACCGTTTACCGGATCATTCATCATCGCCATACCTAAGCCCATCTGTAGAGAGACGATCTGTCCAAGCATGGTAAAAATGGTGAAGAGCATGTGCAGAATCAGACCGAAAAAAAGTCCCCATATCGCTTGTTCAAATGCGAGTAACAAGGAGGTTAAGGAGAATAGTTCGACGGCAGGCATCGCTGGCATTAATGGCGCAGAGATAACGACGATTGATAATGCTAAAAGGGTACGAATCCAAACCGGTATTAACGCATCACCAAAAAATGGCATTGAGATAAATACCGCACTTACTCGGAAAAATGGCCACCAGAACTGACCTAAGATGCGAGAGATGTCAGCGAACGTGATTTCCATCAGCCAATCATTCCCGGTATGTTGTAGAACAAGTAGTCGAACAAATCCATGATGGTTCTGAGCATCCAGTGACCGGCGAAAATAACCATTAACAGAGTCACCATCAGGCGTGGCAAAAAGCTAAGGGTTTGCTCGTTTATTTGTGTTGCTGCCTGAAAAACAGCGATGATAAGTCCGGTAATGAGACCTGGCACGACCAAGACCCCGACGATGGTAATGATCATCCAAACTGCGTTGGAAAACAGGGTTACAACTAATTCTGGCGTCATGGAATCACCCGTTACCCAAAGCTTGCAGCGAGCGTTCCAACTGTCATCGCCCATCCATCGACAAGAACAAACACAACCAGCTTAAAGGGCAGTGACACGATAAGCGGCGACAGCATCATCATACCCATGGCCATCAATACGCTGGCAACGACCAGATCGATGATGAGAAAGGGGATAAATAGCATAAAACCTATTTGGAAGGCGGTTTTTAGTTCACTGATCACAAAGGCCGGCAGGACAACGGCGAAAGAGATATCCTCCAGTTTTGAGTCCAACGGCTCATTGGCGATCCGAAGCATTTGCTCTAAAGAACTTTGTTGAGTCTGAGTCAGCATGAAGTTGCGAACAGGTTTCTCTGCGACAGACAGGGCCTGCATCAGCGTGATTTCCCCTTGGTCGTATGGCGTGAAGGCGTTGTCATACACATCTGTCCATACCGGACGCATGATCAGTAATGAAAGTGCCAAGGCAATACCAACTAATACTCGATTGGGAGGGCTTTGCTGCAAGCCCAGAGCCTGACGCAGTATGGCGAGTACAATGATAATCCGTGTAAAACTGGTCGCCATCAGAATAAAAGCGGGAAGGAAGCTTAACGCTGTCATCAGAAGCAGGATCTGCAGCTTAACACTATACTCCTGCTGAGAGGCACCATCACTGACGGATAAAATCGTTAGTCCACTGTCGGCAGCCATAGATGGCAGGGCAAAAAGCAGAATCACAACACCAAGCAGTGGAAGCCATAGCTGATGGCACAGAGGTTTCTTCATCCTATGAACAGCCTTATCTCGCCGCATTCGTCAGCGCTGTGTCCAGTACATCCGTCAGACGCAGACCGTACTTGTCATTGACAATCACGACTTCTGCATGACCCATCAAGGCTCCGTTCACTTTGACATCCAGAGGTTCACCGTTAAGTTTATCCAACTCGATAACTGTGCCTTCACCAGCTTTCATCAGGTCAGCAAGCGTAATTTCCTTGCTCGCTACTTCCAGTGTGACGGTAACCGGAATGTTCTTAAAAAAGCTGAGATCGCGCTCGGCAGCAGCAGGTGTGAACTTTGGTGTCTCGTCGTTTATGCCTTCCAGCTGGAAATCATCAAAATTCAGATCTTCGCTGTCAAAAGTGTTGTTTTCTAGTGATTCACTCATCGCAAGGACTCCTTGTCTTGGTTAATAATCAAAACTAATTGGCCATCTTTCTCGGCTACGTGTCCTGTAAACAGGCGCTCCTGGCCAATACTAACCGGGATATCAGAAAGCAGTTCAATGGGTAAAATGTCGTCAGGTTTCAGAGCGAGTAATTCGCTCAACGGAAGTGTCTTTTTGCTAAGCAGAGCATTGAGTTTCACTGGTGTAGACTCTAACGAGTGACAAAATGGTTCATACAACGCTTGATTAGATTTGAGCCCTAGCTGATCGGTTAAAACAGAGATCAGCTCTTCATTTAATTTGATGTGGATGAAGCCACTAGAGTCGCCAAAAGTCACCTTAATGGTTGCATACAGTCCCAAGCCCTGTGATGGCTCAAACTCGGATAAAGTCCACATTTCCTTTGGTGCCAGCCAGCTAATGATGAGCTTGCCTATTTTTTCCTGCAGGCGTAGGTCGCTATTGCTCAGCGTGGTCGTCTTTCTCTCGATTTTGGAACCAAAAAAGTGATCAGAGAGTCGGAGCAGAGTTGAATGGTCGATGTACACATAGAGAAGCCCACCCGCGTTATGACGAAACGTACAGGTATGAGGCTTAGCCATTTTATTCGGCGCAAGAGAGTGAAGAGAGACCTTACTAATAGAGGTCTCTACTTTTTCAGTTTTCAGCCATGTTTGCAGTTCATACGTTAACGTGTTGCATGAGTCTGATAACAGGCTCTCTAGCTTTTCACGGATAATATGTATTGGCTTACCCAACCATTCTATATTTAATGGTTGAAATTCATGAATAGACATTTTAATTCAGTGTTTGCTTTTATTTTGTTTAATGGAGTTGGATACTAAACCTCCAATTAGGTTGAAACGAGTTTACAGCGACGTGAACAGAGTGTCTATATAGTTATTTATATTTAATATAGATTATTGCGATGATTGTTAACTTAATGGAATTTAAGAATCGATTATTGTTTTCTTTATTATTATACTGATTTTTAGTATTGTGTGTGACTAGAAAATTGAGTAAAGTTTAGCCTTTAATAATTCCAGGGTTGCATATGAAATCTTCATCAACTATCTATAGAGTGTGATTTGAACCTGTTTTATCAGTTAATTTGTTTATTCGTCGTAACATAAATAGGGTAATGTAAATTAGAAAATGCTTTATTATTGATAAGGTACATGTTTCTTATTTGATTTTTGAATATGAGTAAATGTTTTCTGTGGCTTGCTTTTTTCTGGGTTTGTTCTATTGGAAAGGCTTTTTCAATAGAAATCCCTATGGATTTAGTGCGTTGGACATATAGTGGTAATCACTTCGAATGTAAGTTGGAATATTATATTCCTCAACATGGGAAGTTTTACTTCCGCTCAAATAAAAAGAACGAACTTTTATTTAATATAGAATTAAAGAAATATTCAGAAAGTTGGAACGAAGGCACGTTATTTAGCCAGTCGGCACCTTGGCAAAAAGAGTTAGAACAGAAATTAATCTCTGATAGTGCTGTCATCGATGATAAAAATATATCTTTTAGTCATAATATTGAAATATTACTCAATGCAACATCATCGGGAAGTTGGCTAAAAGTAATGCTAAGCGGAAGTAATACTTCCGCTTCACTTGAATATGTCGTCCCAACTATTCACTTCCAAGAGGGGGTGTCTAAATTTAAGCAGTGTAAAGACAAGTTACCTGAGATTTCTTTTTCAGAAGCGCGAGATGCTTTTATCTATTTCGAATCGGGGCAGCGTATAATTACCGCCTCTCAACGCAAGCACATACACGCTCTACATAGTTATGTGATCGTTGATTCACACATAAATAAGATTCTGATTGATGGGTATACCGATAGTACAGGTGATGCAGTTTCGAACCTGAAGATTTCCAGGCAGCGAGCAGAGCTGGTTGCCGATGAGCTGAAAAAACTAGGTGTTAGTGAGAACCAGATAGAGGTAAGAGCCCACGGCTCTCGCTACCCAATAAAAAGTAATACAACAAAAGCAGGCAGAGCGAAAAACAGACGTGTCACGATTAGGTTAGTCCGTGACAACGAAAAAGTGATACCTGCAAAAAAATAAAATAATAACTGGCACGACGATTTGTCGAGCCAACAGATATGATTAAGGTTGTCTATGTCAAGGATGGAAATTTTGTTGGTTGAGCCCAACGAACATTTTGCCCAGCTTGTAATGAATGTTTTAGAAAAGTCTGATTATAACGTCAGGCACTCACGCACAGGTCGTGCAGCACTGATTGACGGACGGGTGGACGTTACGCTAGTCAGTTCTAATCTGCCTGATATGTGTGTGCGGGAGTTTGTCGCCAGTCATCAGAAACAAAGCAATAGCGGTTTTGTTATAGCGATTGTTGAGCAGGATCAGGGTCTATTAGCTGCAGAAACAATGAAAGCGGGAGCAACAGATTATCTGCTGCGTCCGTTTGAAGCGACTCAGTTAATCAGTGTGTTGCGTCGGGTTGAAGCCTTAGGTAAGCCGATAGCAAACATCGTTGCAGAGTCTTGGCGCAGCAAACAGGTACTTCAGTTAGCTCATCGTGCTGCTTGTACAAGTGCCAGCGTGTTAATTACGGGTGAATCGGGTACCGGAAAAGAAGTACTTGCTCGCTATGTACACGAGCACTCTCCAAGGGCTGAAGGTCCATTTATTGCGGTCAACTGTGCTGCGATACCTGAATCGATGCTTGAGGCAGTTTTATTCGGCCATGTTAAGGGCGCATTTACTGGTGCTACGGGTTCTCAAAGCGGCAAGTTTGAGGAAGCGAATGGTGGAACCATCTTGCTTGATGAGATTGGTGAAATGTCTCCCGAGGTTCAGGCTAAGTTATTGCGCATTCTGCAGGAGCGAGTGGTCGAGCGTGTAGGTAGCCATAAAACCATCCAACTCGATATCCGAGTCATTGCCTCAACAAACAAAGACCTGCGTGAAGAAGTTCAGAAAGGGACGTTTCGTGAAGATCTCTATTATCGTCTTGATGTTCTGCCTCTTCATTGGCCTCCACTGCGCGAACGTAAAGAAGACATTCTGCCGATCAGTCAGTTTTTTATCAAAAAGTATCAGGACGGCAGCCATTGCCAACTGTCTCAGGACGCCATGGTTGCGCTTAGTCAATATCACTGGCCGGGTAATATTCGCGAGTTAGAAAACGTTATTCAGCGAGCTTTAGTCATGCGTCATGGTGACTACATCACTGCTCATGATCTGATGCTGCCAGTTAAGTTGATCGGTGCTGTACCAGATGAAATGCCAGCTAATAAGCTTGGACACGTAGAAGTGAAGAAGCAGGCTGAATACCAATATATTTTGGATAAGTTGCGAGAGTTTGGTGGTAATCGCACTAAAACGGCAAACGCTCTGGGGGTATCTACCCGTGCATTACGCTACAAACTAGCGGCAATGCGAGAGTACGGTATAGATCTGCAGTCGGTGCTTGGCTCGGCTGCATAGAGGAGATGACGTGATGGGAAGTCAACCGCTCAACAATTTAATGACCGCTGAACAACTGTTGTTGTCGAAAATGGAAACCATGCGTGCTGATGCTGCACCAGAGTTTGTTGTTTCGGCTAATCCGCTAGATGTACAAAAGGTTAATCAGTCTATGTCTTTCTCTAACGCAATGACGAATGTGTTGGATCTGGTGAATAAGCATCAGTCTGTGGCAAGTGAAAAAATGACGGCTGTTGAAACTGGTCAGAGTGATGACTTAGTTGGCGCAATGATAGCAAGTCAGAAAGCCAGCCTGTCATTTAACGCACTTATGCAGGTACGCAATAAAGTGGTCGCTTCGTTTGAAGATGTTATGAAAATGCCGGTGTAATTCATGTCTGATATATCTACCAACGTTATGAGCAATCTGGCTGTAAAGTCTGAACCGCGCATCGGTTCAGTATCCTCTAAAGAAACGGGAGATTTTACTAATAAAATCAAACTACTATGGGCGAGCAGCCAACGTAATTTAGTCTTGTCAGCAGTACTCGCGGCGATAGTCGCTGCCATCATTGTGGTGGCATTGTGGAGTGCTTCTCAGAGTTATCGTCCTCTATATAGCAAGCAGGAACACTTTGATATCAGCGAAATTGTGTCGGTACTGGAGTCCGATGGCATTAGTTATCGTCTTCAGGAACAAAGTGGTCAGGTACTGGTTCCTGAAGGTGAAGTAGCGCGAATTCGGATGCTGCTTGCTGCTAAGGGGGTGAAAGCAAAGCTACCAAGCGGTTTTGACTCTCTTCAGGAAGACAGTTCACTTGGTACCAGCCAGTTCATGGAAACGGCTCGCTATCGTCACGGTCTTGAAGGTGAGTTAGTGCGCACAATCATGTCGCTCAACGCGGTCTCAAATGCACGAGTACACCTTGCTATTCCCGCCAAGACTTTGTTTGTACGCCAAAATGCCGAGCAACCTTCTGCCTCGATCATGTTAGAGCTAAAACCTGGAGAAGACTTAAAGCCGGAACAGGTAGAAGCGGTGATTAACCTGGTTGTCGGCAGTGTGACAGCCATGAAACCTGAGTTTGTCTCTGTGGTTGATCAGTATGGTCGTCTATTGAGTGCAGATATAGGCTCCGCTGAATCGGGCAAGGTGAATGCTAAGTATCTGGACTACCAGAAAAATGTTGAGAAACAAATCATTCAACGTGCGGCGGATATGCTGACCCCGATTGTCGGCCCGAGCAACTTTAGGGTTCAGGTTGCTGCAGACATGGATTTCAGCAGAGTTGAAGAAACTCAGGAAATTTTGGATAACAATCCGGTCGTTCGAAACGAGCATACTATCCAGAACAACTCTATTGATAACATCGCGCTCGGCGTACCGGGCACGTTAAGTAACTTGCCGCCAGTGACTGGCGAAGTTGAGACCAAAGACAGCCAAAACACCAATGCACGTGCAGAAGTGAATCGTCAGTACGCGGTTGGCAGCAGCGTTCGTCGAACTCAGCATCAACAAGGTCAGATCGAAAAGATCAGTGTCTCTATTCTTCTTAATGATGCAGCGGCACCCAACGGAACGAACTGGTTACCAGGTGAGAAAGAACAGATCTCAACCATGATATCGGATGCCGTCGGGATCACGGCTGAACGAGGCGACAGATTGAGCATGATGAGCTTCAACTTTATGCCACTGAGTATTGAAGCGCCTCCAACGATTCCTTGGTGGCAGGATCCTACCATTCAGCAGCCTTTGCGTTATGTGATAGGCGGTATGTTGGGCTTAGCGATGATCTTCTTTGTCCTGCGTCCATTAATCATGCATGTGACAGGTGCAGATAAGGCATCACGTGAAGTTGAGTCTGCAGCGGAACCAGAGGAACACCTGTATAACAATATGCAAACCCGCGAAGAGCGTGAACGTGAAGAGCTGATCAACCGTCGCTTAATGGAGAAGGGAATCACCGCTTCAACCGGACTCGATGTGAGAAACGACATGTTGCCACCACCGGGGTCACCTCTGGAAATACAGCTTAAACACCTGCAGCTTATCGCGAATGAAGAGCCTGAGCGAGTTGCCGAAGTATTGAAACAATGGGTAAACGTTAATGAATACACAACAGCCAACGCAACCGCAAGCAACGCTTAATCACGTTGAACAAACGGCACTCGTACTGCTCGGTATGGGAGAAGATGCTGCAGCGAAAGTACTGCGTCATTTCAGCCGTGATGAGACTCAGAGAGTTACGAAAGCCATGGCGCGTTTAAGCGGAATAAAAAGTGATAGTGCTTACGGCGTTATTCAGAGCTTCTTTGAGGACTTTCGTCAGCACAGTGGTATCCGCGGGGCGTCTAAAGAGTATTTATCAAACACCTTGCGAAAAGCACTTGGTAATGACTTGGCGAAAGGCCTGCTGAACAATATTTACGGCGACGAAATCCAAAATAATATGCAGCGTCTGCAGTGGGTAGATGCCGAAATATTGGCTCGATTCATCGCAAGTGAGCATCCGGAAATGCAGGCCATTTTTCTGGCGTATCTGCCAGCCGAAAGCTCTTCTTTGGTACTTAAGCATTTGCCTGAGGATTACCATGACGAGCTGCTGTACCGTATCGCCTCTCTGCAGGATATTGACCACCAGATCGTCAGTGATCTCAATGACCTCATCGAGCGTTGCATTGAGCAGGTGTCGATCGCTCAGAACGCTCCGCTCTCCGGTGTGAAGCAAGTGGCGAATATCATTAACCGATTCGACGGTGACCGTGGTTCATTAATCGAAATGCTTAAGCTGCACGATGAAGAAATGGTCGGCAGGGTTGAACAGAACATGTTTGACTTTATGGTATTGGCACGTCAACGAGAAGATACCATGGACAAACTGGTGCAGTTGATACCAGTCGATCTTTGGGGTGTTGCGTTGAAAGGTGCAGAAATTACGATTCAACAGGCCATTAAAGCCTCCATGCCACAGCGTATGGCGAAAGCACTCGAAGATGACATGCAGGCTCGGGGTGCTGTACCGATCAGCCGTGTGGAAAGTGCGCGTCAGGAAATCATGCAAATGGTTCGCGAACTCCATGATTCTGGTGAAATCGAGCTTCTTCTCTATGAAGAGCCAACCGTGGAGTAAACTATGTCGGCTACAAAATCGAACTTACTCAAGGTTCCAGCATCGGGATATCGTGTTCATCGATTTCCACCTCTGGCTCAGCCTGTTCGTAAAGACAATGAGATGAACACGGATGATTCCTGGCAGGACGCTCAAATCGATCTTCAACAGCAGTTAGAAGCGGGTTTCCAGCAAGGATTAGAGCAAGGACATCAGGAAGGTTTTCGTCAGGGACTTGAGCAAGGTAAGCAGCAGGGAGTGATTGAAGGCCAGAAAGAAGGCTTCCAGAAGGGATTCATTTCTGGAGAGCAATCGGGCAAGCAGTCATTTATCGAAGCCGCCCAGCCAGTTCAACAACTCTATCAGGCACTTTCTCAATGGCAGGATGAACGTGAACAGCAGCAGCGCCACATAATTTGCGAACTGGTGCAAAAAGTGGCGCAGCAGGTGATTCGGGCGGAGCTTACGCTCAGACCTCAGCAAATTCTGTCGCTGGTGGATGAAATACTTGAGGCAATGCCGGGCAAGTCAGAGAAAGTTGTGGTTCATCTTAATCCTCAGGATCTTGAGCGGATAACCCAAGTTAATTCTTCTTTGCCAGCTGAATGGAAGCTGGTTGCCAATCCGGAACTGTCAGTAGGCGGATGTCACGTCGTCACAGAAGAAGCTGAAGCTGATGCCAGTTGTGATTCTCGCTTAGAAGTGTGTATGGATAATGTGAAAGAGCATCTTTTGGATGAAAGCACGCCTTTTAAAGCTGAAGGTGTCAATGAATAACGCATTTGACCACGACGTGCTCTCTGAGCGAATGAATGGCGCGTTAGCATCGCTCGACTCTATTCCGGTAGCCCGCGTTACTGGGCGCTTGGTAAAAGTAAGCGGTTTTATGCTTCAGGCTGTTGGATGCAGGTTTAAGCTTGAGCAACGCTGTTTAGTAGAAACCGCCGAGGGAGAGATGATTGAAGCTCAGGTGGTTGGTTTTGATCATTCAGTCGCCTATCTGATTCCAATTAGCCGATTGGGAGGCCTGTTTGCGGGTGCGAAAGTGGTGCCGCTAGATGGCGACAGTACAATCCAGCTTAGTGACCAATGGCTGGGGCGAGTCGTTAATGGATTGGGTGAAGCACTGGATGATGGCCCAAAGCTCCAAGGTGGAGAGCGTGTTTCACTTCATCCTAAACCGATAAATCCACTCAAACGTCGTCCTGTTGATACTCCCTTAGATGTTGGAGTGCGTTCAATCAATGGATTGCTAACCATAGGTAAAGGTCAGCGTATCGGGCTGATGGCGGGTAGTGGCGTCGGTAAAAGCGTGCTGATGGGAATGATCACCCAAAACACTGAAGCCGATGTGATTGTCGTTGGTCTGATTGGCGAGCGTGGACGAGAGGTCAGAGAATTCGTTGAACGTAACCTGACACCTGAAACACGTCATAAGGCCATCATCATTGCCGCTCCTGCTGATGAGTCGCCGTTGATGCGATTGAGAGCGACATTACTTTGTCATCGAGTCGCTGAATATTTTCGCGATAAAGGCAATGATGTACTTCTGCTTATGGACTCGTTAACTCGTTATGCAATGGCACAGAGAGAGATCGCGCTTTCATTGGGTGAGCCTCCTGTCTCCAGAGGTTATCCGCCGTCAGTTTTTAATATCTTACCCCAGCTTTTAGAACGCTCTGGAAACGGCGAAAACCACGACGGCAGTCTGACTGCTATCTACACCGTTCTTGCCGCAGGTGATGATCAGCAAGATCCGGTTGTCGATTCTGCACGCGCTATTCTCGACGGTCATGTTGTCCTGACCAGGAAACTGGCTGAACAGGGGCATTATCCCGCAATAGACATTAATGCGTCGGTCAGCCGCTGTATGACGTCATGTACTCAGTCTGCGCATTTGACCGTTGCGCAAAATTTCCGTCAGATGTACTCAAACTATCTTCAGGTTAAAGATCTCTTGCCATTGGGTGGATATCAACCCGGACAAGACCCTGAGTTGGATCGGGCTGTTGTTTTATATCCGCAGCTCAAAGCTTACCTTCAACAATCGGCTGATACGGCGGTGGACTATAAGACGAGTCTGACTGAGCTGGCTCAACTGTTTCAATAACATGATGTAAATAACTCTAAAGCGAGTAAAGGCAATGGAAGCAAAACTAAGAGCAGTCGGACAGTTTCAGAAGATACAAGAAAAAAGCCGTGATCTGATGTCTCAACAGCTTGAATCTATGCGCCAGCAACATACTCTGACTCAGAGTAAGCTGGATCAACTTTCTCAACTGAGAAGTCTTACAGGGAGTTCAGTTCGTAATGCTCCCTGTTTGAACAGTGAAGCGCTGATGAATCTAAATCGAGTTGATCAGATGCTGCAAAAATTCATCGTCCATCAAGAACATGAACAGGCGGTTATGCAGGCCCAGTGCACGTCATTGCAGAAACAGCTTGAATATAAGCAGATGAAAGTAAAGGGGTTAGAGAAGGTACTTGAAAGCTGGCAAGCAGAGCAGAGAGTTGAAAAGCAACTGCTTGAAGACCATGCAACAGAAGAAATAGTGAATAGCCGCTTCCAAATGAAACTGTTCTAAGCTCTATTATCCTATGCCCACGAGAAGCGTTTACACGTCGACTGTGGGCATTAGATGGCTGATCGCTTTAAAACAGGCAAGGCACTACCATTTTTCAAAAATTCAGATAATACAGGGCTGTTTAATTACGGTTACGTTCCTTTGAGACCAAATGTTCATTAACGAAATCAATAAACACCCGTAAGCGCGCTGGCATGTATTTGGTTTGAGGGTACTGCATGGCAATAGCGCCGTGATAGTTACTCTTAATCATCCAGTCAGAAAGCACTTCTACCACTTCTCCACGCTCCAATGCTTCTTTAACCACAAAGTCGTGAAAGATTCCGATACCTAATCCGGCTTTGACGCCATTTAACCGCATTTGCGAGTGGTTGACGGCGTAACGGCCACTGACGGCGATGGAGTGAAACTCCTCTTCTTTAAAGAAGGACCAAATGTTGTCTTTGTCATTTTCTGCGAGGTAAATACAGTCGTGTTGCTCCAACTGGGTAGGATGCTCTGGCATGCCGTGCTCTGCCAGATAGTCTGGTGATGCGCAAAGCACAAGGTTGGTCTTACTGATTTCTTTCAATACCAGATTTTCATCGGGTTTATCGGTCAGCTTAAAGGCCACATCGATGCCTTCACGGAACAGGTCAATTTCACCATCAGCCGCGCGAAGTTTGAGCTGAATTTCTGGATATCGTTGTAAAAAAGGCAACACGAAAGGTTGAAGAACCGAGTTCAAAAACGCTTCTGGTGCGGCAACCGTTAGAGCACCGGTTGGCTCTGTATGATCTTCAGCGGAAAATTCCACCGCTTGTTGGGCGGCGTTGACCATCGCAATGCTCTGATCGTACACCTTCTGGCCTGCTTGAG
Organism: Vibrio sp. YIC-376; assembly: GCF_052353105.1. Classification (NCBI taxonomy): domain Bacteria; kingdom Pseudomonadati; phylum Pseudomonadota; class Gammaproteobacteria; order Vibrionales; family Vibrionaceae; genus Vibrio; species Vibrio sp. YIC-376. The sequence goes on along the minus strand of NZ_JBBWFK010000002.1, from coordinate 520,823 downwards.
TGATGAGCAGCTTACGTGTGGTACGTTCAAATAACTTCACGGAAAGAGCATGTTCTAATCGTGTGATCAACTTACTCAACGCAGAAGGGGTGACCCCAAGCTTTTTAGCGGCGGCGGTAAAACTGCCTTCGTTCACCACCAGGATAAATGAGGCGAGATCCGGAAGTAGGGCGATAAGTTTTGGATTAACCATATGTTTCGGTTCTGTGCGGCGTGATGATGGTATTTTCTGGTAGGACAGGGATTGGTTCAAGTGTGTCAGTCCCGCTTTAGCGATATTTTTGCAAGAAAAACATTGATAGCCCGCTTTGTTCTGAGAATAGAGCGCTTTCAGCCGATTAGAAAATCGCCATTTCTTCGTGTCAGGAACAAAACCAGAAGTTGTGAGAATTTTATGAGAATTTGATGAAGTTGCCGATAGATCTACTCGCCATGCTTAGAGGCAAGAACAGAAGACGTTCGAAAGGTATTTTGCCCAAGCAACCAGAAGACGATGTGTTAACGGGCTTGGGTATCACTCTTGTTAAAGGATGGACTCACAATGAAAAAACATACCCAACTTGGTCTCGCCATGGCTTCTGTCGCTCTGACGTTTGGCGCAGCATCGGTGAGCGCGGCAGAATTAGAAATTACCATAACCAACGCTACTAAAGGCATCTATTTTACGCCGCTGATCGTGGCTGCACATGGCTCCGATCTACATATGTTCAGAGTGGGTGAAGCCGCGGCGTCTGAGTTAGAAGCGATGGCTGAACAAGGTGACATTTCAGGTTTATCAAGCGTGATTGGTAACGCTGGGGGCACTGTAGTAGAAAATCCTGCAGGTGGCTTCCTTAATCCGGGTAGTGCAACCACCTTTACCTTCGACAGCGGCGATCACGATTACCTTTCTCTCAGTGCAATGCTGTTGCCGACCAATGATGGGTTTGTTGGTTTAGATAGCTGGGAAATTCCTACTGAAGCTGGCACTTATAAAGCGACATTGAACAGTTACGATGCAGGTACCGAAGCCAATGACGAGTTAGTGGCAAGCATACCCAACCCACCCTTTATTACTTTTGGAAGTGGCGGGTCGGGGGTTGAAACTATGGTCTCAAATGACAAAGTTCATGTTCATCCGGGTAATTTGGGTGACAGTGATCCGCTTGGTGGCATGAGTGATCTAGACAGTAGCAGCCACCGTTGGTTAAACCCCGTTGCTACCATCACCATCGTAGTGAAGTAAGGGGGGCGTATGAAATACAGAATCTTACTAGTGGCTGCATCAGTCGCTTTACTCGCAGGCTGTCATAATGATGATGACAACGACGAGATGACGTCATTCCGATATACGGTGAATGTGGCGAACCTAACCGCAAATCAGCCTATGTCTCCACTGGCGGTACTTACTCATAACAATGACTTCCGCTTGTTTGAAATTGGCCAAAGCGCTTCGGTAGCCTTAGAGCACTTAGCTGAAGGTGGTAGTAATGCCGAGTTGATTGCGATGATGAACAGCGACAGCAATGTTTATCAGGGTGTATCGGGAAATGGCTTGATACTTCCGGGGGCTTCCGACGAGGTGACAATAACGCTTAATCCAAATCGCATTGGTTTCTTGTCGGTGGCATCTATGTTGGTAAACACTAACGATGCCTTTGTTGGAGAGACCGGCTTGTCACTTAAATCGCTCGCTGTTGGTGAAAGCTACGAAATGAACATGAATGTGTGGGATTCCGGAACAGAGCTCAATGATGAACTTGCTGCGACGATTCCAGGCCCTGCTGGTGGCGGAGAAGGCTTCAATGCAGAGCGTAACGACAACGCTGATATGGTCGCTTTTCATGCTGGAATTATTAGCCGCGATGATGGGCTGACGAATTCTACTTTGTCTGCAAATCATCGATTTCTAAACCCGGGTGCGAAGGTAACGATCACGCGGATAGAATAAAAGCAGGTTCCGGCGGTTGCTTCTAGGATTTATTCTTATTCCGCCGCCGGAGCCTTTTTCTGAAAGAAAGTGTGGTTTGATCCGGTCATGTGCTGAATGAGACTTTTCATAGATAGGGAAAGTCATAGCTAGGGAAAGTCATTCGCAGGGAAAGGATCATGGCGCAGCAATCTATTAACCCAGCAATCAATTTGGCAGCGAACATTTTGCTGATAGAAGACGATAACGATTTAGCCGACCTGGTTCAAATGCACCTTAAGTTTCAAGGGCATTATGTCACGCGAGTCGTTAGCATCGAAAAGGGTAAAGCGGAGTATCAGCGACAGACTTTTGATCTGGTGATCCTCGATAGGGGATTGCCAGATGGTGATGGTTTAGAACTTTGCCATTACTTGCGTCAGCAGCAAGATTGGACACCAGTTCTAGTGCTGACCGCGAGAGACAGTGAAATGGACAAAGTCGATGGCTTAGAGGCAGATGTTGACGACTACATAACGAAACCCTTTAGTGTGCTGGAGTTTCAAGCTCGAGTCAGGAATGTGTTGCGCCGAGTTAATCAAACGACGGATAAAAAGACCAAACAGACGGAGACCGAAAACGTTTTGAATTTTGGCGCGTTAAAGATTGTGCCGGAGTTGCATCAGGTTTTACTCAACAATAAAGATGTTTCGCTGACGGCGACGGAGTTCTCGTTGTTACAGTTCCTCGCGACTCGTCCCGGTAGAGTCTATAGCAAAGATGAACTGCTTGATCATGTTTGGAATACCAATCACGCCGGATATCATCACACGGTTTGTAGCACCATTAATCGCTTACGCTCTAAGTTGATGCTCTCGGATTCCGAGCATCATTTTATCCAGACAGTTTGGGGTGTGGGTTACAAATTTCAGTCGCATCAATGAACCAGCTATTTACTACGATTGGTGTTATCCAGGAGACGGTAGGATGAGCTTTAAATCTCGTTTGGTGGTGTTTACCACGATATGGTTTTGTTTGGCAGCGGCTGCCATTGCGCTGACTTATAACTGGCAGAAAGAGACCATCGAACTTCGCACTCAGCAGAGTTTACACAAAGAACTCGCCAGCCATATGCGCGATGATAATCCGTTGATGATAGGGACAGATTACAACCCGAAAGCGCTAAAATCGATCTTCCATACTTTAATGTTGATTGGACCTGACTTCGAAATCTATTTTCTTGATAGCCAGGGAAATATCACCACACATGCCGCTCCGGACGGGACAGAATTGCTTGAGTCTGTGGATCTCGCTCCTATCAAGCAGTTTTTACGTGGTGACCCTTTTCCGATTTTAGGCGACGACCCGCGAAATCGGGATGAACATAAAGTGTTTTCCGTTGCGTCGATTAAAGAGCTTGGCTCAACGGTAGGTTATCTTTATGTGGTGATCGGTAGCTCCCGTCACACCGCGATTGCCAATGCACAAGTTGATACACCTTACCTCGCACTCGCCGGGCTGGTGTTACTCTCCATATTAGGCTTCGCATTCGGTGCTTATGTGTTGGTGAAGCGCAGTCTTCTTAATCCTATAGAGCGCGTGACCGATCAATTGCAACAGCAGGCGGAACATGATTTTCGTCTACATCCGGAGTTTACTCATCAGGTTCCAGAGTTAATACCCGTCGCTCATTCTTATCAATTGATGGCGAAGCACATCCAGCAGCAATTTTTACACCTTGAATATCAGTCTACTCACCGTCGTCAAAGTCTTGTGCAGTTAAGTCACGATTTAAAGACACCACTTTCAAGCGTATTGGGATATTTAGAAACGTGGCGATTACAACATCCTGAATCGGACCCTCTTATTGATGTAGCTTTTCGAAATGGAGAAAAACTTTCCAGGCAATTGCATGCGTTACTCGAAGAGGCAAAAAAAGAAGCCACACTACCAAGCTACGAATATCTTCCAGTCGATCTGGCTGAGTTAGTGACAGAGTGTGCTGAAACGATGCAAAGTCAATTTCAGCATAAGGAAGTTACGTTAAGTGTAGAAATGGAAGAGCAAATACAGACCATTGGAGATAAAGGGTTGCTGGAAAGGGTGCTGCTTAACTTGCTGGAAAATGCATTACGCCATAGTCCGTCAAGGTCGACCGTAGTTTGTCGAATAAATCTCAGTGATGACAGAGCAAGTGCCCACTTTACGCTTTCCAATCACATTGAATCAGAGTCTCACAAAGGCGCATTAGGTATTGGAACTAAAATTGTTCAGTCCATTTTAATGTTGCATCACAGTTACTTAGAGACTGATACAACGGCCTCACGATTTACCCAACGATTCACACTTCCCGCGGTATGAGAGAAGTGTGAATCAGCAAAGCGTTTGACTCCTGCCTAGTTGATCACACCACAAACAATGCGTGCGCCACCACCACCCAACATGGCAGGTTGATCGGAGTGGTTATCGCCACCTGCGTGAATCATCAAGGCTCTGTCTTTTAAGTCTGATAATTTCAGGCGTGGAGCCAAAACGGGTTGGTTGGCGTTTCCTTCCATGTCTGCATATAAGGCCGGTAGGTCCCCGAGATGATTATCTCCTGTCCAAGGATAACCGTGCTTGCCAGTATTGCCGGGATCGTAATGTCCGCCAGCACCACCTCCCAACACGGTTTTGCCATCTTTTTCAGCGCTATCGCATGATGGATTTACGTGTACATGGAAGCCGTGTAGTCCAGATGGGATTCCTGATAATTTAGGCGAAAATACAACACCATACTGACTTTCTGATAGTTCAATAGTTCCAACAGATTGATTGGTATTGAGGTCGGTCATCGTAATTGATTGTGCGGCTGCGGTAGGCACAACGGTTCCTAACAAAGCAACAGTTGCAGAAATACTCAGTAATCCTTTTAACATGGCTTACCCTTCCATTTTCGGTATTCAGATGATTGTGCCTCTAAAGCTCAATTCTCCAGTACAGAGGCATACTTTAGCTTCATGCTTTTCTGGCGACTGCTGTGTGGCCTGACAATAAGTCAATATCGGCACTTACTTAAGTGGCTTTATAAAACTTAGTACATTGGATGTTTTTTGATATGAGAATATTCAATAGTGCTTGCTAGATAAGAGTTAAGGCATTGAAAATTAAATAAAAAATAATCGTACAGAAATTTCTGGCAAGGCTGAGAATGTTTGAAATAAGAAAAATGACAAAAGTTTTACGTTAAAACATAGTCAATATAGCTAATATTTCAATATGAGCCAATGTGAATATCATATTGTATGTAAAATGTTGCTCATATCATTATTTTAGTTGAAAAAGTGGAACCAAAGTCACTTAATGGCAGAGAAAAAAATTAAACTCTGGTTTGAATAAGTAATAATGTTTTAGTAACAGATAGTTACGTGTTTAAGTTAACAATATGATGGCTAATTTCGACAAGGAATGAAAAAGATGGGCAACAAGGAATCTACTCTGACTGATCGCAGCCGCCGTAATTTTCTGAAAGGAGCAACGGGTGCCGTTGTTGCTGGTGTGAGTGCTTCCGCCTTTTCAGGCATAGCACAAGCGGGTGAGCAGAAAATTAACTGGAGCAGCCAAGGTCTAGGTAGTAAAAACGATAGACAATTTTGGCGTAAAGTACAAAAACAGTTCGTTTTAGACAAGAAAACTACGTACATGAACATCGGTACAACAGGTTCTATGCCGAAGCATGTACTGGAAAACTACGCAGACAATAACAAGCTGGTCGCAACATACCCATGGGATATGCAAGGCAAGTTTGGTTCTTGGCCACAGGTTACCAATATGGCTGCGGAAATTGCTGCGGGATTTGGCGCTGACGAGGACGAAATTGTCCTTAGCCGTAATACCACAGATGGCTTATGTACAATCATCAATGGTCTGCACTTTGAACCGGGTGATGTAATCTTAACAACGCACCATGAGCACGCTGCTGCGCTTTCTCCACTCAATGTTGCTAAAAATCGCTTTGGTGTAGATGTTGTTGAAATTCAACTTCCAGTATTTACCGGTACGGAAGATGTGTCTGAAGATGCATACGTTGAAGCATTTCGCGAAGCGATTGAAGCGCATGATAACGTACGTCTAATTGTTTTCTCTCACATCACTTACAAAACAGGCACGGCTTTACCTGCCAAAGCGATTTGTAAACTAGCGAATGATAACTACATCCCTACGATGATCGATGGTGCTCACACCATTGGTATGCTCGATCTTGATTTCCACGATTTAGACTGTGACTTTTATGCAGGATCTGGCCATAAATGGCAGTGTGGCGCTGGCGCAACTGGTATTTTATACGTACGAAAAGGTGAGCGTTTAAATGAGTATTGGGATCGTGAGAACCCACTTTGGTTGATTAACTCATCACTTTCTCATGCGAACATGAGCAAACAGATCCAGCTTCAGTACATTGGTAACGATAACTTCCCAGCGAAACAAGCGTTAACTGATAGCTGTAAAATGTGGGATGAGATTGGTCGAGACCGAATTGAAGAGCGTGTTCTTGCTTTAGGTAGTCTGTGTAAAGAGTTACTCGCTGAGGCTTTGCCAGATGCGAAAATCTTCTCGCCAAATGTAGAAGGTCTAAAGAGTGGTATCACGACGTTCAACCCATTTTATGATGTGAAGGACGGCGTTACTCTCACTGAGTTCCGAGATCGCTTGCGCGAGGAGTATGGCTACATCATTCGTACAACGGATTTTAAATTGTATAAAGATGATGAAGATGAGACTTACGCGCTTCGTATTTCCACTCACTTGTTCCATGATGAGCAAGATGTAGAAGGGCTAGTTCAAGCGATTACAGACTTGTACTATTCATTCTAAAGTTATTGTTTACCATATAAGCGTCCATTTTGGGCGCTTATATGGAATAAAAAGGTTAATTACTATGTCAGTCAATATACTTAAACGAACCATAACGGCGTTGGGGATAATGACAGCTATCGTTGTTTCGTCTTCAGCTTATTCGAATGATCTAAAAGAGATCCGTGAAAGTGGTGTATTACGTCATATCGGTGTCCCGTATGCCAATTTTGTCTCTTACATTGAACAAGGTGAAATAGATACGCTAACAGGGTTTGATGTCGACATAGTAAAAGGTTTCGCTGAGCAGTTAGGCGTCAGGTATGAATACGTACCTGCACAGTGGAGCGATATGGTCGGTAAGCTTATAGGCCAAAATGTCAAATATGAAGGCAAGAAAGCGGTGTTAGGTAAGGCCATGCCTATTGAAGGCGATTTGATTGCCAACGGTGTGACAATTCTTGACTGGAGAACAGAGGTTCTCGATTTTTCACAGGATTACTTTCCGTCTGGTGTCTGGTTAGTCTCCAGAACGGATTCCGCACTCTCACCGATTCAGCCAAGTGGTTCAATCGATGAGGATATTAGTACAGTTAAAAATCTGATTAATGGGCGAGAAGTACTGGCTCTGGAACATTCTTGCCTTGATCCTAACCTCTACGATTTGTATGACACCGGAGCAAAAGTCATTTTGCCGGATGGTGACCGTCTGCTTAACGAGATGGTTCCTGCAATCATGAAGAACGATGCTGAAAGTACTCTACTGGATGTGGCTGACACTCTGATAGCACTAGAAAAATGGCCAGGTGAAATCAAAGTTATTGGTCCGGTATCTGAAAATCAAAAAATGGCGGTTGCGTTTCGTAAAAATTCACCAGAATTACGTGAAGCATTTGATAAATATTTAGATTCTATTAAGAAAGATGGAACATACGAAAAACTCGTCAAAAAGTATTATCCATCTATTTACTACTTTTATAACGATTACTTCGTAGAAGACCATAAGAAAAATTAATGAAAAAGGCTGTTAAGAAAATATCCAGCAGAAAGATAATAACAATAAGTGCAATATTGGTGTCTGCTTATTTGGCTATGCTTATCGTTGTTACAAGTCTTGGTCAAAGTAAATTAAAAGAATCACAGTACAGAGAACTGGATTTAAAAGTAAAAAGTTATTCAAGTACACTCGATAATTTATTTACGGTTGTTAGTGAGGATATTAGTAATTTATCTGGTGATAGAACAGTTCAAACCTTTTTCGCAAACTTAGCTTCCGGAATGTCAATGGAATATGGATTGGGGGCAAGTTTAATTAATTTAAAGCATCGTTTAGGAAAGAAGGTTAACAGCAAACTAATCAATAATAATAATATTTACACTAAGATTATGCTCGTTGGCAGTGATGGAAAGACGATTGTGAGTACAGAGCCGGAAGTCTTAGACCGGTTAGATCCCAAGATGCTGAAGATTGATGCAGGGGATTCAGAAGAAGTTTACGCATATCAAAAAAATGGCTCCACTCTTATTACAGTGATAAAAAAAGTGGAATTTTCTGGCAAGCATGTTGCTTTTTTACTTGCTGATATCAATACAAATGTCGTTATTGAACAACTGACTAATCAAGAGCACGAAGATCGTTACAGTCGAATGGTGCTCAAAATTAAAGATGTCGAGATGGTAGTATGGGATTCTATTACTAAAAATTCGACTGAAAATAAAGATGATAATTATTCATCCCCTACAAACTTAGATAATAAAATATACTTTGAAGTGCCGGTGGAACAGCATCATTTCAAACTTATGGCTTGGTTTGAACCGCTAGATGAAAGTGATATTTATACTTCTCGTCTTTTTACTCTTGGTCTTAGTGTTCTGGCAATAATGATTGTTATTGGTCTTTGTTATGCGTTTGTCGCAAACAACAATAGAATTGAATTGAAGATAAAATTAGAAGAAGAAAAAAAGCGCAAGGATATTCTTTCTAAGCAAAACAAAAAATTAACCAATGAAATAGAGCGTCGCAAAGCGTCGGAAAAAGAACTCGAGTTTCAAGCCAAATACGACACGTTAACTAATTTACCTAATCGTAGCTACGGTTCAGAAAGGTTGGCGCTTGAATTGGTTCGTGCGGCCCGTAGTGGTTCCAAAGTACTAGTTATGTTCATCGATTTGGACCATTTCAAGCAGATTAATGATTCTATGGGGCATTTTGTTGGGGATGAAGTTCTCAAACTCAGTGCTCAGCGTTTGCATCGCGTCGCGAGAAAAACGGACTTGCTAGCCAGAATTGGTGGAGATGAGTTCTTATTGGTTGTCCCTGATCTGCCGGATACCGATACCGCTAAGCGTGTGGCTTCAAGTGTCTTATCAGCTTTTGATACTCCGTTAACTTGGCAAAATCATGAGTTTTTCATAACCAGTAGTGTTGGAATGTCGGTCTACCCTGATGATGGCGATAATGCTGAGCAATTACTGGCCTGTGCTGATATGGCGATGTACCGTGTGAAGCAGGATGGTCGTGATGCTTTCTGCTTCTACAATCAGAATATGAACCAAGATTTGCAACGTTATCTGGATTTAGAAAGTAGGCTCCGCAATGCTATTTCGACTCAATCGCTGGAACTGTACTATCAGCCCATTATTGAACTGAAAAGCGGTAAAATTGTCGGGGCGGAAGCTTTGATGCGTTGGCAGGATGAGAAATACGGCTTTGTTAATCCCGAAGAGTTCATTTCTATAGCTGAGAAAAATGGCTTGATCCACCAAGTGGGGGAGTTTGCTATTCAGCAAGCGTGTCATCAAGCAGCACAGTGGCAAGCTATTTCTCCTCTGTTTATGTCGGTAAACTTCTCTAGCGTACAATTCCGCTATTGTGAAAGATTACTGGAACTCATTAAGCAAAGTCTGATTGATTCTGGGCTGCCACCAGATAAGTTTGATGTCGAGGTCACGGAAAGCTTGCTCTTCAACCATGACCAGCAACTGTTAGACATGCTGGATAATTTGCGTGCTCTCGGAACTAAACTGACGATTGACGATTTTGGAACGGGCTACTCGGCATTAAGTTACTTGCAAAAATTCCCTTTCGATCGTTTAAAAATCGATCGCTCATTTATGCAGAACGTATTTGAAAACGACTCAGACCGCGAGTTGGTCAATGTTATTATCGCAATGGCAAAAGCATTGAATCTCAAAATCGTTGCCGAGGGAATTGAGGACCATCGCCATGTGGATTACCTCAATGATCTAAACTGTGAGTTTGGACAAGGTTTCTACTATAGCCGTCCAGTAGCTGCTGCGGAATTTGAGGCCTTACTAAAACAGCCACCTTGGCTATAAATCCTTTCAATACAAGATCATAGAAAAGCATTAATGATATTTGTGCCTCAAGTTCATTAATGCTTTTCCACCCCAAGGGATAATCGCTCTCCCTGCTTTGAATTACACTACAATTAATTGAAAAGTGATCGCCGGTGACGCCCGTCACATAAAGGCTAAACCAAATTCAAAACGAGTGAATACTCGCCAAAATAATCAAGAAGGAATTGCGAATGTCTTCTGCATTTTACCAACAGATTAAGCAGCAAATTGAAGAAGTGAAGGCTGAAGGTCTTTACAAAGCAGAGCGTATTATCACGTCTCAACAGCAAGCGGCTGTTAAAATCTCTTCCGGCGAAGAAGTACTGAACTTCTGTGCAAACAACTACCTAGGCCTAGCTAACCACCCAGCGCTTATCGAAGCGGGTAAAGCGGGTATGGACGAGCATGGTTTTGGTATGGCGTCAGTACGTTTTATCTGTGGTACTCAAGACATTCACAAGGAGTTAGAGCAGAAGCTTTCTAAGTTCCTGGGCAAAGAAGATACAATTCTTTACACGTCATGTTTTGATGCAAACGCAGGTCTGTTCGAAACGATTCTTGATAAAGAAGACGCAATCATCTCAGATGCGCTAAACCATGCTTCTATTATCGATGGCGTTCGTCTGTGTAAAGCGATGCGCTTCCGTTACTCAAACAACAACATGGAAGAGCTAGAGCAACAATTAATCGCGGCAAAAGAAGCGGGTGCACGTCACATTCTTATCGTAACAGACGGTGTGTTCTCAATGGACGGTGTAGTTGCAAACCTTCCAGCTATCTGTGACCTTGCAGAGAAATATGGCGCATTGACAATGGTTGATGACTCTCACGCTGTTGGTTTCATGGGTAAAACAGGTGCTGGTACGCATGAGTACCACGACGTTGTTGACCGTATCGACATTATTACAGGCACGCTTGGTAAAGCATTGGGCGGTGCTTCAGGCGGTTACACATCTGGTAAGAAGGAAGTGATCGATTGGCTACGTCAACGTTCTCGTCCATACCTATTCTCAAACTCTGTAGCACCAGCAATCGTGAATGCGTCTATTCGAGTTCTAGACCTGCTAGAAGAGAGTGGAGACTTACGTGACCGTTTATGGGAAAACGCAGCGCACTTCCGTGCACGTATGGAAGCGGCAGGTTTCACAATGGGTGGTGCTGACCATGCGATCATTCCAATCATGCTAGGTGATGCAAAAGTAGCCGCTGAGTTTGCTGAGCGTGCTCTTGAGAAAGGCATCTACGTAATCGGCTTCTCATTCCCGGTTGTACCAAAAGGTCAGGCGCGTATTCGTACACAAATGTCTGCGGCACACAGTCGTGAGCAGCTAGATCGTGCGATTGACGCGTTTATCCAAGTCGGTAAGGACATGGGTATTATTTAAGATTTCTAGGTCCTGGGACCTGGATTCTAGGACCTTTATTTTAGGTTACATTATGAAAATTAAAGCATTATCAAAGCTAAAGCCTGAAGAAGGTATTTGGATGACTGAAGTGGACAAGCCTGAAATTGGCCACAATGACATCCTGATCAAGATTAAGAAGACCGCAATTTGTGGTACAGATGTTCATATCTACAACTGGGATGAATGGTCACAAAAAACCATTCCAGTACCTATGGTTGTGGGTCACGAATACGTGGGTGAAGTTGTTGCGATTGGCCAGGAAGTTCGTGGCTTTGAAATTGGTGACCGCGTATCTGGCGAAGGTCACATCACTTGTGGTCACTGCCGTAACTGTCGTGGCGGCCGTACGCACCTATGTCGTAACACTATTGGTGTAGGCGTAAACCGTGAAGGTGCGTTCGCAGAATATCTGGTTATCCCAGCGTTCAATGCGTTCAAGATCCCAGATGGAATTTCTGACGATCTAGCGTCTATCTTTGACCCGTTTGGCAACGCAGTACACACAGCGCTTTCATTCGACTTGGTTGGTGAAGATGTACTGATCACTGGCGCAGGCCCGATCGGTATCATGGCAGCAGCAGTTGCAAAACACGTTGGTGCTCGCCACGTAGTGATCACGGACGTTAACGAATACCGTCTGGATCTTGCTCGTAAGATGGGTGTTACCCGTGCAGTGAACGTAGCGGAACAGACGCTAGAAGACGTGATGGCAGAACTAGGCATGACTGAAGGATTTGACGTAGGCCTGGAAATGTCTGGTAACCCAGCGGCATTCAACTCAATGCTAAAAACGATGAACCACGGTGGCCGTATTGCGCTACTAGGTATTCCACCATCAGACATGGGTATCGATTGGAACCAAGTGATCTTCAAAGGTCTGGTGATCAAAGGTATCTACGGTCGTGAAATGTTCGAAACTTGGTACAAGATGGCTTCATTGATTCAATCTGGCCTAGATTTGACGCCAATTATCACGCACCACTTCAAAGTTGATGACTTCCAAAAAGGCTTCGACGCTATGCGTAGCGGGGCTTCCGGTAAAGTTATCCTTGATTGGGAATAAGATTCTAAGCGCTCCGAAAGGGGCGCTTTTTCTTTTGGAACAATATGTATGCATATACAGTAAAGTGGAAAATATAGCCCCATTTAGCCCCCCCCCCCCCAAAAAAAAACATTTAGCCTTCAAACGAAAGTCCTAAAAAGCCCCAAGAATTCTTACCTCATTTTTGCCCCTAAACGTTTTTAGTATTGTCGCCGTGGCATCATTTTTCCTCGAATATTTGACCTAATTTGCCTAATGTTAAAGCGTGAACGAGACATTATTGACCATTACATTGTTGGCCATTTACAACTTAATAGGCTGTTGCATGGAGGGGAAAATGAAGACAATGACTATCGAATGGCAGCGTTTGGTTGATAGCGATGGACAAACGTGCGAGCGGTGTTCTTGTACTGGTGACGCAACAGATGTTGCATGCGGCAAACTTAAGCGCTGTATGGCAGAAGTTGGTATCGAAGTGCTCATGGAAAAGCGTTCTATCAGCCAAACAGTTTTCGAGGAAAATCCACTAGAATCTAACAAGATTTTGATCGATGGTCGAACCATCGAAGAATGGGTCGGTGCTGCTACAGGACAAAATACTTGTTGTGGTCCTTGTGGCGATAATGAATGCCGGACCATTAATATTGGAAACCAGACGTATGAAGCAGTTCCCGAGAAAATGATTCTTCGCGCGGGATTCCTAGCCGCTGCTGAGAAGTTGAAATAACTACCCAAATGGATCCCACATGCTTGATATCAATCAGCTACAACTAATGTGTTTGACATGGTTGCGTAACGCATATCTGCTCCGTTCTTTCTTGGATCAGTATTCTTAGCTTGAATGACAGTAATCATTTTGGCTAAATTATTCTCATGTATTTGGTAAAAAACACATCGATATTAAAGACCTTTAAATTTGCTATGTGATAGTCTGAATCTGGCTAGCTTTCTTGTACTTTAATAGGGTTGAACAATGAGTTCGTCGATAATTGATATCGGCTCTAACTAAATTAGAGCCGATATCGAGGCTTAACTATTCTTATCGATTATTCAACATCAATATCTATTATAGAGTCATCGATTATCCCCAAAGACCCTGGTGATGTTTGGGCTACAACAATTTCTTCACCTACATCAAATGATATTGGTGACGTATTAGATATGTCAGATGAGTTTGATATGTAAACATTATATGTGCCTGGTTCAATGATCCACGCATTTGAACTAGGGTCAAAGCTAGCGAGCTCAAAAGACGAAACATTGAATGTCAGAGTCTCAGATTTTCCCGGGGCCAACTCAGATGTTTTGGCAAAAGCTTTTAACTCAATAGTTGGCTTCTTCAATTTAACTTCTGGAGCGGTTACATATACCTGCGCTACTTCTTTCCCTGAAACATTGCCTGTATTGGTCACTGTTGCAGAGATTGTCAGATGCCCTGAATATCCATCACTCAAATCATTATTACTTATTGAAGCAGAATCTATCGTAAAGGTCGTATATGAAAGGCCGTATCCAAATGGGTAAGATACATCTACACCTTTGGAAGAGTAGTAACGATAGCCAACGTAAATACCTTCGTTGTAGTAAATCTTATCTACTTCTCCATCATTATCTTCATCGATGCCAGGGAAAGAAGCAGAGTTTGGAACATCGGTATAACTTTTAGGGAACGTTTGAGCCAATTTACCACTTGGGTTTACATCTCCGGAAAGCAAGTCTGCGACTTGATAGCCCATTTCTTGTCCACCCATATAAGCGATTAGAATCGAATCTACTTTATCACTCCATCTGGACGTATCGATAACTCCATTATTGTTAATAACAACAACTACTTTCTTACCTTGCTCGTGAAATGCTGATGAAACTTGAGTAATCATATCCATTTCATCTGTAGTAAGATAATAGTCCCCTTCGGTAGCAGTTCGATCAGCCCCTTCACCTGCCTGGCGGCTTACAGATATAACAGCGATGTCATCAACCAACGCAGATTCAGATACTAAAGTTTCAAGTTCACTATTACCGGAAACAGGAGCTTCATCGATTTCGTAATAGGCCAATGGACCCCAGCTATCATTGTGGGCAATTTTATTGGAGTCAAAATAAGTTTGATACCACGCTTTCAAATCTTCGTTTACGGTAAATCGTTCTGAAAGCCCCGTTGCTATATCGATAGTGTATTTTGACAATACATTGCCGCTGCCTAATCCACCTTTATAGGTAGCATTTTGAGCTACTCCAAACATCGCTACGCTTTGTGTATCACTATTGATTGGCAAAGCGCTCTCATTTTTTACAAGTACCATACCTTCGGCACCCGCACGGCGAGCAATTTCTATGCTCTGCTCAGAATTGGGTACGCCGCTATAATCGTAGTCATTGTAAGATAACGTTTTTTGCGCTTGAGTTAGAATTCTTACTACATTTTCATCGAGTGTACTTTCATCTAAATCACCGTTTTCAATAGAAGCTTGGAGTGCTTCTTTTATATGGTCGCCTCCAGCCATGACCAGATCGTTACCAGCGTTCATGAGTCTCGCTGGAGAATCTGTGTCATTGTTTACGTCATCTGCCCCCCAGTCGGTCATGACAAATCCGTTAAAGCCCCATTCTCCACGCAGCATGTCAGTAATTGCATCTTTGCGGTGGCCGACGTAAGAACCATTCACTTTGTTATAGCTAGACATAATTGACCATGGTTGAGACTCATCTATCGCGATTCTGAATCCCTTTAGATATATTTCTCGCAGTGTCCGTGGAGTAGCAATAGTATCTACGTATAAACGATTACTTTCAGACTCATTACCAAAGAAGTGCTTTAGTGTTGCGCCAACACCTTGAGATTGAACCCCATTAACGATAGCGGCTGCCATTTTTCCCGAAACAATAGGATCTTCTGAAAAGTATTCAAAGTTTCTTCCTGCCAGCGGATTCCGTTGAATGTTCATTCCTGGAGTAAGAAGAAAATCAGTGCCAAGCTCTTTTGCTTCATCACCTAAAGATTTAGCAAGCTCCTCTACTAAAGCTACGTCCCAGGTTGACGCTAGTAATGACCCAATAGGAAATGCGGTGGCATAGGAATCTGACAATTCTTCATCAACGAGATAAGGGGCGGATTTTACTCCTGCAGGACCGTCAGAAAGTTTTACTGCGGGTAAATCGAGTTCTTCGTTCAATACGCCATTGATAGTACCTACTGATCCCCACGCACTTCTTTTTAAGTTAATTGGATTAGCAGAAAGCCCAATGTCTGATCCCGATACAACGTCTATTTTTTCACTTAGTGTCATATGAGATAGGTAGTCCATGGCAATACTTTTGTAATAGGCATCACCAGTAAGTTCTGTTTTATCCGCACTGGAGTCATTACATCCGAGCATTAGACCGCTAATAGCGATAATTACAGCAATCGAACATTTATGCTTTGTGAATAAGGGTGTTATGTTCATGTGAACTCCTACAATGTAACCGAACTAAGCGCTTACATACGTTTTGTGAAATACAAAAATAAATCTATTGGGGGGTAATGTGGGTATCTTATATGGTTAAATATAAAGTGGAAAATTCTAATAATATATCCATGCTCTACATTTCACCTCTAAAATACGGCATTTATAATACATAGTATCGAGTGAAGGTTTTTTTCATTTAAGGACAGTTTTTTACCTTTAAACAACAGTAGGCTCGTTGTTTGAATAAGATCACAATCTCAAGTTACGTTGTGTTGTCCATTTTTATCACTAGTGATATTGTTAATTTTTGCCTTAATGTATTATTCAAAAATGACTTTTGTTCCTTATTTTTTATGCAAACAAATTATATGCAAATCAATGGGTGATAACTTAACTTACCATGATGTTGTTGAACTTCTTGATTTTAAAAATGATTTGATTTACAGGAAAAACAATAGGGTTCCAATTTTAGAATATTATGATTTAATTTATAGAGCCGAAAGGTTAGGGTTTAATATCTTAAGAATATACGATAGAAAAGAAGATGTTTTATTTAACTTTTCAAGCGTATTTCCACAGTTCGGACTAGTGTGTTTGAATAGTGAGAGTTTGATAACTGCAATTAAATACTATTTATTGATTAGTGGAGGAAGTGAACATAATAGTAGTAAGTTAATATGGTTAAATAATAATGAAATAGAAATAATTTTTTTACCTCCAAATGAGGATTTGAGAAGTAGTATTTATTTACCATTAGGAAATATGATTATCCTCATGGAGTTGGTCCGATTTTACATCCCTAATCCTAATGATTATAAAATAACAATGAACTTTGTATCGGGAAGTCAACCATCATTTGAAAGAGAAATAACTCGAGATTTAAAATGTGAAGTGAATTTTAATAAACCCAAAACATCAATAATTGTAAATTCACTTGGCTTGAATGATAATTTTAAAAACTATAATCCAGGTCTGTCCCAAGTTAAGGATAGGTGTAACCTAAAACCATTCATAACTCAAGACGTGGATATTTATCAAGACGTTGATTTTATCGAGAGTATATCAGTTATTATTCGTGGTTTTTATCATTCTAATCCTGATGGAAAGTGTTCAATTGAATATGTAGCCTCTCAAATAAACATCCCTGTGTGGACTTTACAGAGACAACTATCAAAAATTAAAAGAACATATAGCGAAATACTAAACAATGTTTTGTTAGAGTTATCAATGAGTCATTTATATGAGAGTAAGTATTCTATAAGGTATATTTCAGAGTTGTTAGGGTTTTCATCTCAAGCGTCTTTCACAAGGTTTTTTAAGTCAATGACAGGGATTACACCATTGGTTTATAGAAAAGAATGTAATGGCTGATTATGTATAGAGGTTAATATATTCTAAGGTTATATGAATATAAATAAAATTATTATATCCATTATCGTTGGTGTTGCGACCTCAATAATACCGCCTGTTTTATTAACCTATGGTGTGGGTCAATTTAATATCATACGTATTGTTGGAGAAGAACTCGCTCATTTTTGGTTTCCAATTTCATTAGGAATTGTTAGTTTATCTATATGTATATTAAATCCTATTGGAGGCTATTTATTTGATAAATATAATTCAAATGTATTTAATAGTAGAAAATTGATTCTAATAGGGAGTGTGACAGGATTCTTATCCATGTTCTTTCTGTCATATTCTAATAATATAATTATACTAATAACATTTTGGGTGTTGTCTAATTTTTCATATGGTCTAGTATCATTGTTATACTTTGTACTGATACCAAAAATGTTCAAATCTAATAGCTTTGGAAAAGTATCTGGATTAACCGGAAGTCTAATACCACTAGTTGTAATGGCCATTAGTATAATTATTATGGGAGGATTTTCTAGTATATCCATAGAAAACAAGATACTCCTAATTGCTTCGATACAACTAGTTTGTAATTTGGCTATTTGTAGGTTTGTTGATTTAGAATGTATAGGTGGTATGTCTGTTAATAACAGGCACAAAGAGGGAGATTATTTTCAATATTTCTATCCTAAATTTTCTCTGTATCCAAATTTTACTTGGACTTTATTGAGTAGATTTTGTATTCATATTGTAACTTCTGGCTTGAGTATGATGACGCTATTTTACATAGTTAGATTTAACCTGACAGAAGATAAAGTTTTTGAGTTACAAGCGATTACGTCGTTAGGTGTTATTTTAATGATAGCTTCTGGAATACTGTGTGGTTACTTATCTGATAAAAAGAGAGTAAAGAAACCTTTCATTGTTTTCTCCTCCATTAGTATAGCCATTTGCATGTTCTGCTACTCTTACTCTGAATCGATAATATATGTGATTATTATTTCATTTTTTTATCAATTCTTTTGGGGAATTTTTAATTCAGTAGACCTAGCTTTAGTTAATCAAGTATTACCTTCTAAGAATAATTATGCAAAAGATATTGCTATAATGAATACGACTAATAATATAGCAAAATCTTTAGTCAGCTTTATCACACCTACAATTTTATATTTGGGTACAGTATGGATGGAAGATGATGGTTATACACTGTTTTTCTTAATAATGGCGATTTTTTCTATTCTGTCAGCTGTGTTTGTTAGTAAGGTTAATGAAAAATAAGCTATTTCTGATATAGTGATACACTTAATTGATTCTCTATCAAACATCCGGAATATACAAAGAGTAGTATCAAGAAACTATCTACATCCTCGATGAGATTTATTGTTATGTATATGGGATTATAGGGTCAGGTCTTGAACTTTGCCTATCGAAATTTCCGATACTTGAGCTAATCCATTTTTTGCTAATTTAGCAAAGTCACTGATGACCAAAAGTGAGCTACAAAAGGTCACTTAACCTTCTGTAGCTCCCTCTAAACCCTATCCGACTCTTTTTATTAGATTCTATCAACCACTTCCCGTACACCTTGGCAACCATCGTGATGTCTGAGTGGCCCATCTGTTGAGCTAGGTAACTGACATTGACGTTCGCGTGGGTGATTGCCCAGCTGGCGTACGTGTGTCTAAGTCGGTATTGATTCCGGAATGGTATGTCACCCTTTTTGCAAAGGTCAGCCCAGATTCTTACTAACGCGTGTTTTCCATAATAGTCGTAGTCGCTTCCTTTTTGTTGGCGAACGGCTTTAGGGTTGAACACGAAACGGAGCTTTTCTGTTTGGTAAGCATCTCCTGGCAATTCGACTTCATGCTCATTCTCTGGATACAAGTGGGTGAGGTGGCGCTGCGCTTTTAATGCTTTCAGCGATGTACTTAAGAAAACCAAACCCATTCGATGGGAGGTAAGGCTTCGGATATGTTTTCCTTCCTGCTATGTAATGAACATAATCAAGAACTGCACTGCGATATGGACAGCTGGGAACGCCAGCTCGGCGATCAGCTATGGCATGTGAAAGAGACGATCAGTAAAACACTGGAGGTTGGGGCGATTGGGTAAACTATGTTATTCGATAAGAATTGGCTGCTAGCGCAGCCAAAGGAATGTTATTACCTAATGATAGGTAGAAGGCTCAAATGTGTTATGTCATTGCTGAATTTTATTTTCTAGTTTAATCAACATGTCCGCAATATTATCTAGTTGCTTATCATGTGCTTCCGCGTTTCTTATGCCCGCATCACGTAAGTTTTCAAGGTTCTCTGGTGTTGCATTATCAAGAGCTGGATCAGCCCCATACAACTCTGGCTGAATTCTGTAATACTTGGAGTTTTTTACGGTGGAAGATATTTGCTTTAAGTAGTATTCAGTCATTTGTGGACCACCTTCTAAGGCGATGTCAATAGATGGTTTTGCCCAGCCTAAAGGCCCCCAATCCTTAACTTCTGAATAGGTGTAGCCTTGTAATCGTTTTCCTGTACCTAGAGATAGAATAACCATATCCTTAATTCCAGATACACCGTCAAATTTAATTGCCTCTGAATAAGCACATAAGGCAGGGTCATTGGCTACCATGCCTCCATCGACGAGTATAAACTTTTGCTTCAACGGAGGTAGCGAGTATATTCGCGCTGCTTCAAAATATGTTGGCGCGGCAGTACTTCCCCTCAAAAGATCTCGAACCAAGAAATCTCTATTTTTTTCTATCGCAGTATGTTGTTTAAATATTCTCGGCAGCCGTCGGGTTACATCATAAGAAACGAAACAGGTTGGTTTTAACAACTCACTAAGTTTTGTTTCTCCAAAGGCTTCACTTAATACTCTCTCAAGTTCCTTTGCCGAGTATTTTTCATCACGTCCTCCCCTCAGCGTAGCAATAGACCTCCAAAATCCAACGTCAAAGATTTCATCTCCATCTTCGAGATAAAAGTTGACGGCTTCCTCTGCTGAAAATTTTGGCCTACCGCCATTCTTCCCATCGGGACAAACATATGCAGCACCTAAAATTGCCCCTGTACTTGTACCAGCGACCATATCGAAATAATCACCTATTCTGGCATTGGGATTGCCTGTTTTTTTTTGCAATTTACGTTCGAGCGCGACTAATATCTGGCCAGGCAGTATTCCTCTAATTCCGCCTCCGTCGATTGATAAGATTCTCATGACCATTGCCAACCTCCTTTGCTGTATTTTATAGCGGCTGTCACAGATAGTTTGAAAAATAACGCGGCTTAGGCGGCTCATTGTGGTTTTCGATACCCAAGTTATGTCGCCTTTGATATCAACAAATCAATATCACTAATTTATAGTAGATTCTTATAAGTTAAGTTGCATATTTTGGGTTGGTTGTTCGAGTGCGTTATTCGAAATTTAACTAGATAGAGTATGTTTATAACCAAACCACGTTGTTCTTGGAGTCGTGGCCTGCGTTCTTGTCTGGATAGAGCTTTAGCTCTATATTATAAAGCAGAGTGAAACTCTTTCCATTTAGGTGCGTTCCTACAAGGTCGTGATGTCAACGGTGGCACGTGAAGGAAATCGCAAGGAGAGATTTAGCAGGTTGGTGCGTTAATGTGATTAAGTCGCTAGATATCACAGTGATGCTCGGTTTTTGTTGATTTTCTGTGAACCTTGTAGCTTCTAAATACACTATCACTTACATAACTAGAGGCGTTGCTTCCAAATTTTTTGTGCAATCATAGTTTGCATACTATTACGACCTAATCGGCTGGGATTAGTATAGCGGGGTTTAAATACTTCACTTGATGGAATAAGGTAACACTATGAATAAGTCACTCGCAGCACTTGGTTTGTCACTGGCATTGTTTGGTTCAGCGCATGCAGCAAACTGGGGATACGAAGGTAACCACGGGCCTGAACATTGGGGCGAGTTTGCTTCTGAATGTGCACAAGGCAAAAACCAGAGTCCGATTAATATCCAGTCAGCTACTCAGTCTGAGTTAGCTAAACTTCAGCTGGATTACAAAGGTAAAGCTATCTCTCTGACGAACAATGGCCATACACTGCAAACCAGTTTAGAAGGTGAGAATAATCTGCTGATTGATGGTAAGGAATTCAATCTGAAACAGTTCCATTTTCACACGCCATCTGAAAACCATGTAGATGGTAAATCCTATCCTTTAGAAGCACATTATGTTCACGCTGATAAAGACGGTAACCTAGCAGTTGTAGCGGTATTCTTCGAAAAGGGTGATGCAAACCCTGCGCTTGAGAAATTACTCGAAACTATCCCGGAAAAAGATAACAACGTTACCATTCGTGCACCATTTGATACCAGTGCACTGATTCCGAGTGACAAAGATTACTACCGCTTCAATGGTTCACTAACCACACCACCTTGTTCAGAAGGTGTGCGTTGGTTTGTGATTAAGGAGCCACAAACCATTTCTGCTGAGCAAACTGAAAAGTTTGAAAAAGCGATGGGTGAGAACAACCGTCCGGTTCAGCCTTTGAATGCACGTATGGTTTTGACAAAACAATAGTGTTTGTCTGAACCACGATGCACAAAGCCCACTCCGAGTAGAGTGGGCTTTGTGTTGGTGTGATGCTTAAAAGCCGCTGTCGTCTTGTTCTTTCGCGTTGGCCATTTGAATCGGGTCCAACTTAAGGGTTTGAGTAGGGTAAGCAATATCAGCATTGTGCTCTCTGATGATGCTGACTACCTGAAGTAAGACGTCCTGCTTTACCTCGTGGTAGCGAACCCAATTCACCGTTTTTGTGAAGGTATAAATGAAGAAGTTTAACGATGACGGACCAAACGAATCAAAGTTCACAATCAGTGTTTGGCGTGCATCAATGTCTTTATGAGTCTTCAACATTCCTTTTATTGCCTCGATGATCTCCGGCAT
Source organism: Vibrio sp. YIC-376 (assembly GCF_052353105.1). Taxonomy (NCBI): domain Bacteria; kingdom Pseudomonadati; phylum Pseudomonadota; class Gammaproteobacteria; order Vibrionales; family Vibrionaceae; genus Vibrio; species Vibrio sp. YIC-376. The sequence continues at coordinate 498,570 of NZ_JBBWFK010000002.1, read as the reverse complement.
TTTTTCAGCGTCGTCATAACGAAGACCGATTTTTTCATAGATACGTCGATTCAACATTCGAGACGGGTTTTCTACTACGATGCTACTGAACACAGAGTTTGGTACGTATAACGGGCGCTTATCAAACGTGCGAATAATGGTCATACGCCATCCGATACGTTCAACAGTACCTTCTATTTCGCGGTCTGGTGAGCGGATCCAGTCACCAACTTTGAAGGGGCGATCGAAGTAGATCATCAAACCACCAAAGAAGTTCGACAATAAATCCTTGGCAGCCAAACCCACTATCAAACCACCCACACCACCAAAGGTGAGAAGACCTGAAAGAGACAGACCAAATGACTGCATGATGGTCAAAATGCCTAATGTGGCAAAGAACAATCGAGCGACTTTAGCTATGGCTTGTACGGTAGTCTCATCACGATTATTTTTCTCAAGGACATAGTCTTCTACATTGGTGATTAACCTCATTAGAGTCCAGACTAATACGCTGATGATTAAAATGAGCTTTAGCGTGCTCAACCAGTCTATTTTATCGTTCAGTTCGCTTTCTAATATGATGCCGAGGGACACTGTCGCAGGCCAGCACCAAATGAGTGTACTCACGGGTGCTTTTAACGCTTCGAGCAGCATATCATCCCAATGGAAGGGTGTCTTCTCGACTAGTATTGCGAGACGGGAGCGGACGATTCGCCAAGCCACCCACGCTAAAAAGCTGGCTAGTGTGATAAAAAGAACGCTTCCGCTCCACTCTTCACTATGTGTCTGAACATAGTTTTGAAAATTGATAAACCACTGTGACATAAGTAACTTTATTTCTAATAAACATTGAGGGAAAGGTAGCAGATATTAAACGCACACCCCAGAAATTTAAGATAAACCTTATTTAACTGTCCGTATTTTGAGTAGAGTTGAACAACAATACCTGACACAACAAGAACCATTAATTATAAGTACTCTGACTTATCGCTAACATTAAGGTCAGGTAAGTGTGAGAGGGTATGGCCACTTAAATTAGCGGAGGCAGATATGGAATTTACAGAGCTGGATCGGAATGCGCTCTACAACACCTGGATGTCACAGAAAGCCAAAATGCACATCACTCAAATGGACATGGCGAAACGCCTGGGTTTGAGTTTACATGAATTTTCAGGTTTATTACGTGGTAGTTCTCCCCTGACGCTAGGTTTTGTAAAACAGTTATGTGAACAGCTACATGTGCGCCCTAATCAGGTGATTCCGACTTTAACGGAACGAGATATGGCTGCTATCGGATCTGTTCTCCTACAGAATCGAGTGACAGTGGATGGTGACATTAGCAATGTGTTTATTGATGGCAACCAAGTTGTGATCGAGTACGTTCACCAAGTGCGCTAACCTTAGAGTAACATCCGGTTTCAACCAGTATTTGAATGACTGTAAATCGAAGCCCTTGTTATTTTGAATTGTTTTATAGCGATAAAAAACGAGCCTTAGATGGCTCGTTTTTTGTTTTTCGCTTTTCTTCTTTTTTCTTAGTGCGTTTGGTGCGACTAAGACATTTTTACTAAAGAGTCTTGTGACAGATCGGCGATGGTTTTCGCGCCTGTTAATGTCATAGCTACGCGCATTTCTTTGTCGTACAGATCAAGCAAGTTCTCAACACCAGCACCACCTTGTGCCGCCAGTGCATAGACAAACGAACGACCCAGAAGTGTACAGTCTGCACCGAGTGCCAGCATGCGAACAACATCCAAACCAGTACGAATACCTGAATCAGCAAAGATCTTCAGGTCACCTTTTACGGCGTCTGCGATGCTTGGCAGTGCTTTAGCGGTAGAAAGAACGCCATCTAACTGACGACCACCGTGGTTTGATACCACAATACCATCTGCACCGAAGCGTACCGCGTCTTTCGCATCTTCTTCGTCCAGAATACCTTTGATTACCATTGGGCCATCCCAAAAGTCACGAATCCACTCCAAATCTTTCCAGGAGATGGAAGGATCAAAGTTAGCGCCTAACCAGCCAATGTAATCCTCCAGCTTAGTTGGCTCACCACGGTAAGTAGAGATGTTGCCTAAATCGTGCGGCTTGCCAAGCATACCGACATCCAGTGCCCAACTAGGATGGCGCATCGCCTGAAATACGCGGCGCATGGCTGCGTTAGGGCCACTCATACCTGAGTGCATGTCACGGTAACGTGCGCCCGGAACAGGCATATCAACCGTGAATACCAGCGTAGTAACGCCCGCTGCTTTTGCACGTTCAAGAACGTTTTTCATAAAGCCGCGGTCTTTCAATACATATAGCTGGAACCACATTGGACGCTCAATGGCTGGGGCTACTTCTTCAATCGGACAAACTGACACGGTAGACATGGTGAACGGGATGCCTTTTTTCTCAGCTGCCTTGGCTGCCTGAACTTCGCCTCGGCGTGCGTACATACCCGTCAAACCTACAGGGGCTAATGCGATAGGCATTGCCAACTTCTCACCAAAGATTTCAGTTTCCAGACTTAAGTCCGCCATGTCACGCAGGACGCGCTGACGAAGAGCGACATCGCCTAAATCGTCAGTGTTGCGCTTCAGAGTACGTTCATCGTAAGAGCCGCCATCAATATAATGGAATAAGAACGGAGGTAGCTTGGCTTTAGCGGCTGCGCGGTAATCGGTAGAAGCAGATATAATCATAATTGTGTCCTAGCGTTTAATCTAAGCAAAGTTGTGGAGCGTTTGTTTCTCATCGCTACGGTGTAGCTGACGACATCAGAATAAGGGTTATCAGAAAATCACGACTATTAAGAGCGAGTCATTCAGGTAACCAATTTACATAATTGATTGAACAATCAGTGCTCAAGTATTCAATCAGCTATGCAAAATGATTTAAGGTGACACAGCTATCGGGGGATATCGAAAGCTAAATTAGCTTGTCGGGGGGACTCCTGATGATAGCTGTGTCTGAACAGGGCAGGGCGATGACACCCTGCATCTTCGTTTATTTCATTAAGGCATCTGTCATCTGGAGTCCGTAAATCAGTACCAGACCGATAATGCCTGTCATAACAACGTAGTAGAAAGTTGGGATGATGGTTTTGCGCAGAGTTGTACCTTCACGTCCCAATAGACCTACAGTTGCTGATGCCGCTACAACGTTGTGAATGGCAATCATGTTACCCGCAGCAGCACCGACAGCTTGCAGAGAAACCACTACTACACTTGAGATAGATAACGTCTGAGCAACTTCATACTGGAACTGGCTGAACATCATGTTCGATACCGTGTTAGAGCCAGCGATGAACGCACCTAGCGCGCCGACAGTGGCACTCAATGCCGGGAATGCAGCACCAACAAGGTCAGAGGCAAAGTTCGCTGTCGTTACTGGCATGCTTGCGAGGTCAGCACCATTTACACCTGAGTTGATGAAGATACGTACCATCGGAATTGTGAACACCAGTACGAAGCCTGCTCCGATTAGTGTTTTACTGGATTCACCAAAGGCTTCACGTAGTGGTTTAGCGCTGCCATTTTGTAGTACTGCTGCAAGCAGAGCGACGAACACTAGGATGCCACCAGGTAGGTATAGCGGCTGAATTGCTGCGCTGACACCTGCTTCACCCAGAATGTTATTGAACGATACGTTGATGTTTTGCAGGAAGACTTTAAAATCAGCGCTAACACGGCTTGCAACAAGAATCACTGCCAACATCACGTATGGTAGCCAAGCTTTAACCAGGCTCATAGGTTTGCCGTGGTTTTCTTGCATGTTCATTTTAAGAGAACCTAGCCATTCTGCAGGCCACTTGTCTTCACTCTCAAAATCCCATGTTGTTTTCGGTACCAGGAAGCCTTTTTTCGCTGCAGTGACAACAATCGCAAGACCGACCAAACCACCAATCAGAGACGGGAACTCAGGGCCTAGGAAAATACCTGTCAGCGCGTAAGGTACCGTAAATGAAATCCCAGCAAACAGAGCGAATGGCAGGATATCCAGACCTTCACTCCAGCTTCTGTTTTTGCCGAAGAATCGTGTTAACATCATCGCCATCAACACTGGAATCATGGTGCCAACCACAGCGTGAATCACAGCGACGTTGGCAGTAATGTGCTGTAGGTATGCTTCCCACGTTGAGCCTTGGCTTACTAATGTTTCAGTAATGTTATGCGAATCCAATCCTTTGTTTACGCCAACAATGATTGGTGTACCTACTGCACCGAACGATACCGGGGTAGATTGAATCATCATACCCATCAGTACCGCTGCTAAAGCAGGGAACCCAATTGCCACTAGCAAAGGTGCAGCAATTGCAGCTGGCGTACCGAAGCCAGATGCACCTTCAATGAACGAGCCAAAACACCATGCGATGATGATTGCCTGAACACGACGGTCGGCTGAGATGTCCGTAAATCCGTTACGGATAGTAGTGATCGCTCCGGTGTGTTTTAAAGTGTTGAGTAAGAAGATGGCACCAAACACGATCCAAAGGACAGAGACAGTAATTCCTAAGCCTTGGAACACAGACGCCAGTACGCGAGTAGCTGACATATCCCAGAAGATTAGGGCGATAGCGACGGTAATACCGAACGCAACGGGCATGGCTTTCTTTGCAGGCCAGTTGAGACCAACCAGTAAAATGGCGGCAACAACAATTGGCGAAAATGCCACTAGGGCAAGTAGGGTTTCACTCATTTGTACATCCTTCGTTCGCAGACTTTCGAACAGTGTTCCGTTGTAGAGGCGACTTTTTGTTGTAATGGTTTTGTTGTGATCGTTTTGTTAACAGGGCGTGAATCTACTCCTTTATTTTTTTTTAATATAGGGAAATAATGAAAATAATTAATTCCAAAAGTGACATAATACGATGCGAGCAGACGACTTAATCCTGTTTTCTCAGGTAATCGAACTAGGTAGTTTTAGTAAGGTGGCAGAAGCAAATAACCTTACAAATTCAGTAGTTAGCAAAAGAATGGCAAGGCTGGAGGAAGAAATAGGGGCCCAGCTATTATATCGAACAACGCGTAAATTGACGCTGACTGAAGCTGGAAAGGTGTTGCTGAACAGTGCTAAAAATGTGAAGCAAGCCACTCAGGAGGCTATGGATGCAGTTGCAGGCTTTGGAGAGAATGTAAGCGGTCATATTAAGATGTCCGTACCAACCATTTCCGGAGACCTGATTCTTGCTGATGCCGTAGCGGAGTTTTGTAATCTTCATCCGGGATTAACGGTCGATATGTCTCTTGATAATCGCTTTGTTGATTTAGTGGCGGACGGCTACGATCTGGTTATTCGTACTGGTTATCTGGAAGATTCCAGCTTAATTGCGCGCCATATTCTTGACTCGCAATGGGTCGTGTGTGCTTCGCCCTCTTATATTGCCAAGAATGGTAAGCCAATAGAACCGATTGATTTGACTCGTCATAACTGCTTCCAATATGCCTACCAGACTACAGGTGCTTCTGACTGGGAATTTAAGAGTGATGAAGGCAACTATATCGTCAGAGTTTCGGGTAGTTTCTCTACCGATAATGCTACTGCGCTTCGCAAAGCGGCGTTAGGTGGTCACGGTATCGCGTATGTTCCGCGTTGTTTGGTTTATCACGATATTCGAAATGGTCAGTTAGTCGATATTTTCCCTGAGTTAGTCGGTAAAAAGCTCGGTATCTATGCGGTGTATCCGTTTACTCGTCAACCGCCAAACAAAGTGAAACTGTTAATTGAGCATATTCGTGAACGCTACTTAACGATATCTCATTATTTTTAAGTCATTCATAGATTTAATAAATGTTTCAATCTTTTAGTTGAAATCAAACGGTGGTGCCCTAAGCTATGTGTTGAGAATTAATCTCAATTACAATCAAAATAATAGATAATCGGAGCAACACGGACGTTATGTATTACCCAAAAACTCGTAAAGACGCTATCGTGGACAACTATTTTGGACACGATATCGCCGATCCTTATCGTTGGTTGGAAGATGACCGTAGCGAAGAAACGGCAAACTGGGTTTCAAGTCAAAATTCAGTGACTTTTGACTTTCTTGGCCAAATTCCTTATCGCCAGAAAATCCGCGATCTGGTCGCAAACAGTCAAAACTACGAAAAATACTCACAGCCATTTGTTCGTGGTGATTACACTTACTTCTACAAAAATGATGGATTGCAAAATCAAAGCGTGCTCTATCGTCGAAAAGGAGAGGGTGAAGCGGAAGTATTCCTGGATCCAAACCGCTTCTCTGAAGAGGGTACAACATCGCTTGGAGAAGTGAGTTTCTCAAAAGATAACCGCTTAGTCGCGTATTCAATCTCTGAAGGTGGTAGCGATTGGCGCAAGATTTTTGTCATTGATGCAGAAACCAGAGCGCAGCTAGAGCCTGAAATCGTCGACGCAAAATTTACCTCGATTTCCTGGTTGGGCAGTAAAGGCTTCTATTATTCCAGTTACGATAAACCAGAAGGCAGTGAACTGTCTGCACGTACCGAGCAGCACAAACTTTATTATCATGAACTGGGTACCGCACAGTCAGAAGACAGGGTCATTTTTGGTTCACTAGAATCTGAGAAGCACCGCTATGTCTCAGGAACGACAACGACGGATGATCGCTACCTAATTATCTCTGGTGCGGAATCAACTTCCGGCAACCGCCTGTTTTATATCGACTTGAACTCAGCAGCACAAGAGATTGTGACGTTACGCGAAACCACACAAGGCGACACTTATCTGATTGATAGTCAGGATGAAACACTGCTTTTTTACACCAATCTTGAAGCGCCAAATGGCAAAGTCGTTAGTTACAACACTCAATCCTCACATTGGGCAGAGGTCATTGCTGAACAAGCTCAACCGTTAGAAATCGGTAAAGGTGGTGGTTACTTATTTGCTACTTATATGGTTGATGTGCTGTCGAAAGTTCAGCAATACAACTACCAAGGTGAGTGGATTCGTGATGTTGAATTGCCAAGTGAAGGCACGGCATATGGCTTAGCTGGGAAGAAAGAAGAAACTACGCTTTACTACACGTTTACTAACTACGTAACGCCACCGACGATTTTCTCTTTTGATGTCGAAACGGGTGAATCGAAGCTTTATCAGGAATCTAAAGCGCCATTTGATCGAAATGACTATGAGTCGAAGCAGGTTTTCTACACCTCAAAAGATGGTACGCAAGTACCGATGATCATCTCCTATAAGAAAGGAACTAAGTTTGATGGTACAGCGCCGACCATGCTTTACGGTTACGGTGGTTTTAATATCAGCCTGACACCAATGTTCTCTGGTAATGTGGCCAACTGGCTTGAGTTAGGTGGTATCTACGCCGTCGCGAATATGCGAGGTGGCGGTGAATACGGTAAGGCATGGCATAACGCGGGTACTCAGCAACAAAAGCAGAATGTGTTTGATGATTTTATCGCGGCTGCGGAGTACCTGATTGAGCATGACTATACCAGCTCAGAGCGTCTGGCAATTCGCGGGGGTTCGAATGGTGGGTTGCTGGTGGGCGCGTGCATGACTCAGAGACCTGAGTTGTTCAAAGTGGCTCTGCCTGCTGTTGGTGTGCTTGATATGCTGCGTTACCACACCTTTACCTCTGGTGAAGGCTGGAAGTACGACTACGGCACCTCTGAGCAAAGTGAGGAGATGTTCCAGTATCTACTTGGCTACTCACCTGTACATAATGTCAAAGAGGATGTGCAGTATCCGGCGACATTAGTCACAACTGCGGATCATGATGATCGCGTAGTGCCAGCACATTCCTACAAGTTCATTGCCGAGCTACAGGACAAGCATCAGGGTGAAAATCCGGTATTGATTCGTATCGATGTGAATGCAGGACATGGTGCGGGTATGCCGCTCAGCAAGCAAATCGATCTCACCACCGATGTGTATGCGTTTACTCTCTTTAATATGGGGGTTGAAGACGTATAACGCTTTGCTGGTAATAAAAAATGCCGCGACAGAATCGCGGCATTTTTCATGGTTGGGGGAACTCAAGTCATACCGATTATCAGTATGTTGAGTCAGGTTGACTAAGTCTGACTCTTTGCACCAACCAGTCTCGGCGGCCAAACCGAAAGGCAGCTACGCCCATTCTCTAGAAACACGAAGTTTTTATTTCTATTTAATCCTAGTTCAAATGTGTGACAAGGCGATGAAAATAAGCAGTATCACATTGATTTTCATTGTTTTCATTACCAAATGAGGCGTCTATCCATTTACTGGTATTTGTGGCTTAATTGTAAACACGAGAAGTCGCTGGCTCTGCAGATATCATCGTCTGAAGTTGTAAAAACTGTTCGTGTGCGTGAGTGACACGTTGCAGTTCTAGCATCCACTCCGCATTACGTTGGGCAGAGCAAAACGCTGCCATATGTGCAAGTAGGTTTTCACTTTGCTGAGCAAGCAGGCTACTCAAGCGTTCAATAAGATAGTGGTTTTCCAACTGTAAAAATTGAAAAAGAGCATATGTTTGGTTGAGTGCCGAAAAGGCGTCGCGCTGTAACCCAAGTCTGTTGAGAATTTCTGATTGCGCCACACTCGCATCACGTAGTCCGCTAATCAAACAAACGAATTGACAGGGCTTCGTCTGGTCGTTTTCCAGCGCAGAATGAATGTGGTTAGGTAAGTGATTGAGCACATCTTCGTATAAACGATGAGCTTCAGGCCAGTGGCCTTGTTGCATTAATTGCCTTGCTTTCATGTAGTGCATCCAGCATCGCTCAATATTCATTTCCATCTCCCAAACATTCGAATTACTCAAATATTAAATGAAAATAATTATCAATTGCAAGTGTCGTTGTTTTAAATTTCGTGTTGTTTTGTTGCTTGTAAAGTGTTCAACTAAACCGTGATGCAACGTAAATCACTTAAAATTAAATAAATAATCTCTACACTGAAGTGACGACAATAAGAAAAAGGAAGCGGATATGGCAATACTAAGATTGGAACCCAAGCAGCTGTATTCTGTAGCTGATCTAGAGAATATGCCATGTAAGTCGACCAAGGAATTACCTCCTATTGATGAAATCGTAGGGCAAGAACGCGCTCAAAAAGCGGTTGAGTTTGCGATGTCTATCAAGGAGAAAGGTTACAATATTTACGCTATTGGTCAGAATGGGCTAGGTAAGCGGACCATGATTCTGCGCTACCTGAACCGTCATCAACACGACGTAGAAGAGTTGTTTGACTGGTGCTACGTCGCGAACTTTGAAGACACTCGTACGCCAAAGGTGTTAAAGCTACCTTGTGGTGTAGGTAACAAACTACGAGTTGATATAGAAGCCTTAATGGGGAAATTGCTTAATGCGTTGCCACTGGCCTTTGATAACGAGATGTACTTTAGTCGTTCAGAGCGATTGAAGAATCAGTTAGCCAGCAAGCAGCAAAATGAGTTGGATAGAATCAGCAGTAAAGCGAAAGAAAAAGGGATCAGCCTGATCATTACGAACCAGGGTGATTACCAATTTGTCGCAATGAATGGTGAAGAGTTACACACCGAAGAATCATTCGATGCGTTGAGCAAAAAAGAGCAAGAGCAGTTCAGTGATGCTATCGATGAACTTGAAGTGACATTGCGCTCTATGGTTCGTGAGCTTACCGAATGGGAAGATACGTTTAGCGAAAAGATTAAAAAGCTAAATGACGAAGTGACATTAGACGTGATAACTCACTTCATTAAAAGCTTGAAAGTTGATTATTCACAGTATCCCGACATCAAAACTTATCTTACTGAGTTACAGAAAGACATTGTAGAAAATGCAGATATCTTTCTCGATCAGAGTGGTGAGCTGGGTGAAATTGCCAGTGCCTCATTAGATAATAAGTTTCCTCGTCGCTACAAAGTAAACGTACTGGTTAGCAGGAGCAATAGTGATTTCCCAATTGTGGTTGAGGAAAACCCAAACTATCACTCTTTGTTTGGTTCGATAGAAACGGCAACGTTCAAAGGCACCGTATTTACCGATTTCTCACTTATCCGCCCAGGGAGCTTACACAAAGCTAATGGTGGCGTGCTTCTGATGGACGCGCAGAAAGTGCTGGAACAACCGTATGTATGGGATGGATTGAAACGAGCCATTCGTTCTCGTCAGCTGAGTTTTACCTCATTAGAGAAAGAAGTGACGTTAACCGGTGCGGTCTCGTTAGATCCAGAACCTATCCCGTTGGACATCAAGATCATCTTGTTTGGTGACTACCGAACTTATCAGCTGTTGCAACACTATGATCCTGAGTTTAGCGAGTTGTTCCGAGTGACTGCTGACTTCGAAGATGAAATGCCACGTACACCTGAGTCTGAACTGCATTATGCGCGTTTTATATCCAGCGTTGTCAACGATAACCACATGCTGCACTGTGACAGAAAAGCCATTGCCCGCATCATAGAGTACAGTTCTCGTCTTTCTGGTGATCAAACCAAGCTGTCACTGCATTCTGCGAATATTGCCAATTTACTCCGTGAGTCCAATTATGTCGCACGTCAGGCTAACTCCAACATGATTCGAACAGGACATGTACAAGAGGCAATGAAGAATCAAGAAATGCGTGTCAGCCGTTTGCGTGACAATGTGATGGAGACGTACGTAAATGGGACAACCTTGATACGTACTGAAGGCACGGCTGTTGGTCAGGTCAACGCATTGTCTGTACTGAGTACCAGTGATTACATGTTTGGTGTGCCGAACCGTATAACTGCGACCACATGCTACGGTGATGGCGATGTGATTGATATCGAACGCAGCGTTGACTTGGGGGGCAGTATTCACTCCAAAGGGGTGATGATTTTGTCTGCGTATCTGTCATCCGTATTTGGTAAAACGGCACGGGTACCTCTAACGACCACGATTACCTTTGAGCAGTCGTACGGTGGTATCGATGGCGATAGCGCTAGTATGGCTGAACTTTGTGCCGTAGTGTCTGCGTTTTCGAAACAACCTAATCATCAGGACATTGCAATCACCGGTTCCATGAACCAGTTTGGTGAAGCACAGCCGATAGGTGGCGTAAATGAAAAGATTGAAGGCTTTTACGATGTATGTGTGATTAAAGGCCGTCATAGTGGACAAGGTGTTATCATTCCTGCATCAAATGTGCACAATCTGATGTTGCGTTCAGATATCGTTCACGCGGTGGAAAAAGGCGAGTTTCATATCTGGGCGATCGATCATGTCACCGAAGCGATCGAACTGTTCACCGGAAAAGTAGCTGGCGAGCCGACTGAGGAAGGTTCTTACCCTATCGATACGATATTTGGTATTGCTCAGGCTAAGCTCAATGCTTTAAGAAAGTAACCAAGGTTATCGGTAATGATCTGAATAATATCTACCAGCTTTTCATTGAGAAAAGGCACTTTCGAGTGCCTTTTTCTATTTCATATTTCGTGTTGTTTTTTCTTTGTGCCTATCGTAAGAAGAACCCCAACTTTTTATGACTTTAACTTTAGTTTCGTACCGTCAAACTTGAGATGGCTGAGTAAGCCTTTTGCGTTCGCTTTGCCTACATCATCAAATTCCACGCCGTAGCGGGAGTAGTGGGTCGATTTTTGCAAATTACAGATACGGCCATTCAGCGGAGCTAACAAGCGGTTATCTCCCGGCATAGCTAAATCTAACGAAATTAGGTCACCGACTTGGAGTGGGCGACTCATTGGCGAAGTGACAAAGCGGCAGCCACTACGAGAAATATCGCGAATCTCACATTCATTGCGATGTCCATCAAGTCGTACGTGTGCGCTCAAATTGACTTCATAGCGCACTTCTTTTCTCAGTTGATACACTTGCATCGTGTTAGGCAAGTTGAGTACCAATATCGGGAACGGCTCTCCTAAACGATGTTGTAATTGAGCCCTAAAAGGAATGATCGCTCCCTCGCCACGTTGCGAATAGGCTTTAACGTTAATCCAGAAGCCTTCCTGAAAGTAGTACTTGAGATCTTCATCAGAGATATTCGGTACTTCTATTAGTGCTGTGTGGTTTGAATGGCAGCCAACAAAGGTGCTGGTGGTGAGAAACTTGGTGCCGACTGGCGTAGTTACGTTTAAAGTAACTTCACTGCCGTGTTCTACCATTGCCATTGCATCGGTGCTGTTTAATGTGGTTGCCTGACGTTCTGCCTTCTTGGTCTGAGAAGGAATTTTGCCATCTCTGGCACTGGTTATCATATTTCTCATTATTATTGTCGTACCTGGAAGGGGGACTGATATGAAATGACGGTGCTTCCTAGCGTGGTAGTGATTTTATTCAGTGATATAGTTAGATTCAATAAGTTAGTGAAAAATAAGAGAGTAAGTTATGCAAATAGTGAGTCACGACATTGAAAATGGCATCTTTTGGGTCGAGCTTGAACAAAACTTCAAAGCTAAAGTGGTGTACCAGTTGAAAGATGGTGTGATGCATATAACCTCGACCATGGTTCCTGAAGAGCTTAGAGGAAAAGGCTGCGGTAAAGTGATGATGGAAGCGGTACTGCCAGAGATTGAATCACTAGGTTATAAAGTAGTGCCAGTTTGCCCTTATGTGGAGCACTATATTAATAAGAATAAACAGTGGGCACATCTTTTGGCATAGGAATGAAAGTTATTAACCCCTTTTACCAGAACATTGGTGATGAGCTAAAACTAGGTGAGCTGATTTCTATTGAGGTGATTCAACCATTATGGGGAGGATATGGCGAACTGGTTCGGCTTATTTTTCCTGAGTGTACGGTTATTGTGAAACATGTGAAGCTTCCAAAACCAGCAGAGCATCCGCGAGGCTGGAATACTGATCTTTCACATCAACGTAAGCTACATTCTTATCAGGTGGAAGTGAGTTGGTATGAACACTTTAGCCAATCTGTCGACGAGCGGTGTCGAATCCCGAAAGGCTTGAAATGCTTTCAAACGGATAACGAGTGGCTGATCGTCATGGAAGATCTCGCACAATCGGGTTTCCCCAAAGTGATCACGACCGCATCCCAAGCCCACTTACGTGCTTGTCTCTCCTGGCTGGCACATTTTCATGCTCGTTATATAGGTGTCCACAATAGTCAGCTTTGGCAAACCGGAACTTATTGGCATTTGGCTACTCGTCCGGATGAGTTAAAAGCTTTAGAGGATATTGAGTTAAAAGCCGCGGCAATCCTGATTGATAGAGCACTTAACGGCGCAAAGTATCAAACTATCGTTCATGGGGATGCCAAATTAGCTAACTTCTGCTTTAACGAAATGGAATCATCGGTTGCTGCTGTGGATTTTCAGTATGTTGGTCATGGATGTGCTATGAAGGATGTCGCGCTTTTTATGAGTAGTGCTGTGGAGCCATCTGAGTGCTTTGAGATGGAAAGTTGGGTACTCGATACGTATTTCGCGGAGTTGACGCATGCACTTCACATCTACCAATCGCAGTTTGACCCTAAAGATGTTGAGCGAGAGTGGCGCCCACTGTTTGCTGTCGCCTGGGCTGATTTTCAGCGTTTTATAAAAGGCTGGAGCCCGAAACACTGGAAGATCAATCCATACACCGAAGCGTTAACGGCTAAAGCCATGGCTTCACTGAAAGTGTAATCAGGAATGAAAAAGCCTCCGGTGTGGAGGCTTGGTTTTAATTTTTATTGGGTCTGATACGCGCCATGTAATAGGTATTAATGAATTCCCCATTTCGGAAACATGCATCAATTGCTTCGCCTTCAATTTCAAAACCATGTTTTTTATACAAGCCGATGGCTGTGTCGTTGTCTGCATTCACTTCTATCTGAATTCGCCTTACATTCAACCAGTTATCTGCTAACTCGGTGACGGTCTCGATTAACTTGCTACCAATTCCTATCCCGTGAAAGCTATCGTGTACTCCAATACCGAATGAAGCCGTATGTGCGGTTCTTGGTCTCTGTGAATGATGAAAGCCAATGTTACCGACGACCTTGCCATCTACTTCAGCGACATAGCTGTATACACCGGCTGGCATGTTAGACAATCTTTCCACCCACATGGTGAGCGAAGGTTTAGGGAGCTGCAGGGTTTCACGTTGTGCTTTAGGCTGTGAATAGATTTCGACGAGCGCCGCTGCATCTTCAACCATGGTTGGGCGTACGATTATTTCCATGCTTCTCTCCTGTGGTTTTTCTTTTGTGTATTTAACTTTAATCTAACCACTGATTTAGAATTTGAATAGTGTTTTTAAATATATTCTTGTTTAATTCTTTTAAAATTAGTCATTTATCTATGGTTTCTTTTCGCTTTTATCAGTGATTTATAGCTGAAAGTGCCAATATGATTGATTTTGTGTTGAATTTTTATACTGGTGAACATTAGGTTTTCAGGGAATTGTGGTGAATTCGATTTTGGCGGAAAAAATGAGATTTTCAAAGTGTGAAGTGAACGGCTACGTACAGTTGATTTGAATCAATAGAGGATTGAGTTACCCCTTATGAGGTATGGGGAAGACACGCGTTTAGCGCTATTTATGCTTAACTTGATAAAGGAGCTTCTTTGAGGAAAAGTGATGAAATCCTCCACGTCAAAAATATCCCAAAGTCGTCGCCGATTTTTGCGTGATACTGCTCGAACTGCCATGGGTGTGGGTGCTGCTGCTTGTGTATTGGGGTTACAGTCTTTACAGAGCCAAGCCCGAGAAACCAAAGGTGTCCCTATTCGACCTCCGGGTGCTTTGCCGGAAGGCGATTTTGAATCTGCCTGTATTCGTTGCGGATTATGTGTACAAGCGTGTCCATATGACACCTTAAAACTTGCTACTTTGTTATCTCCAGTCGCTACCGGATCACCGTACTTCACCGCTAGAGATATACCGTGCGAGATGTGTGATGACATTCCCTGTGTGGTCGCGTGTCCGAGCGGAGCGCTTGATCCAGAATTAACCAATATCGATGATGCTCGAATGGGCACTGCTGTGCTTATTGATCATGAAACGTGCCTCAACTGGCAGGGACTACGCTGTGATGTTTGTTATCGAGTGTGTCCTCTCATCGATGAGGCCATCACGTTAGAGAACATTCACAACGATCGGACGGGTTACCATGCCAAGCTGATTCCAACCGTTCACACGGAGGTTTGTACCGGGTGCGGGAAGTGTGAACAGGCGTGTGTACTGGATGTCTCTGCGATTAAAGTTGTGCCAACGGATTTGGCGAAAGGCAAGGTCGGTAGCCATTACAATTTCGGTTGGCAAGAAATAGATAAGCCTTTAGAGAACGTGCTTCCAGAAAAGAACCCTGTACCCACTGGTGCATTAGAGTCTCTTAAAGGAGGTAAATAATGGCTAAAAACTTAGCGCAAGATGCCGGTAAAGAGGCAATTGAAAAGCTTGGCTGGTGGAGAGCTCATCGGTTTCTGATTTTACGCAGGCTGTGTCAGTTAACGATTATTGTGCTGTTCATGGCAGGGCCAACGTTAGGCATTCTTGCTGGTAATCTTTCGTCCAGTATGTTGCTGGGTACCGTTCCAATGAGTGACCCACTGATCGTACTACAGACGTTGGCCACAGGTCATATTCCTGAATTCAATGCCCTACTTGGCGTAGCGATTGTGGTTGTGGTTTATGCGATTGTAGCGCCGCGAGCATTTTGCGCGTGGGTATGCCCTTTGAATGTTGTTACTGACTTTGCTGGATGGTTACGAAGGAAGCTTAATATTAAAGCGAGTTATCGCTGGTCGCCGTCTATTCGTTACTGGTTGATACCCGTGTTGATGTTAGGTAGTGCCGTCTCTGGCACGATTCTATGGGTCTGGCTCGATCCGGTCGCAGCTTTACACCGAGGACTGGTTTTCGGTATGGGAGCGGGCTGGGTATTAGTGGGACTCGTCTTTGTTCTGGATCTTTTACTGGTTGAACATGGCTGGTGTGGTCACTTGTGTCCTTTGGGGGCAACCTACGGTGTGATTGGCAAAAAGAGCCTTATTCGGGTAACGGCGGTACATCGTGAAGCTTGTACCAAGTGCATGGATTGCTTTTATGTTTGCCCAGAGCCAGAGGTATTAAGACAACCTCTAAAAGAGGGCGATCACCGAGTGATGGATCAAAACTGCATCAGCTGCGGGCGTTGTCTTGATGTTTGTCCGGAACGCGTTTTTGAATTTAAAAATCAGCTAAAAGTTAAAAATATAGAATAAGTTTATCGCACTGGTTCATAAGTAATAATGATATTGCGAATTTGTTGCAATTAGAGCTATGATGATGCCTTCATATCTCAAGGATGCATCATGAATACCTCATCTCAAGGCTGGAAAACGCCGCAAAATTTCCTATTGTTCATTTCCGTCATTGTTCCCATCGCTTTTTCTACCTGGATGGCATTGCTAAATAACTTCGTTATTGAAAAAGCCAACTTTGATGGTTCAGACATTGGTTTGCTACAAAGTGTGCGTGAAGTTCCGGGCTTTTTATCGTTTACCGCAGTGTTTGTTTTGCTGTTTATTCGCGAGCAACGCTTCATGCTAGTTTCACTCGCAATGCTGACATTCGGCACGGCAATAACAGGTTACTTCCCCACTTTGTACGGTTTACTTTTTACGACCTTGTTAATGTCCACGGGTTTTCACTATTTTGAAACGTTAAAGCAGTCTCTTTCTCTGCAGTGGCTTTCTAAAGACGAAGCGCCGGAGATGCTTGGTAAGTTCATTTCGGTCGGTGCGCTTGCGTCTCTGATTACCTATGGTGCATTGTGGGTAATGTTGGAACAACTCAAGCTAGATTTCAAAACCGTTTATATGATTGCTGGTGGGATAGGCTTTGTGCTGATTCTGGTGATGGCGTTTGCTTTTCCTCAGTTTAAGTCCACCGTGCCTCAGAATAAGAAATTGGTACTGCGTAAACGCTATTGGTTGTACTACGCACTGACTTTTATGAGTGGGGCGCGTCGTCAGATTTTCACCGTTTTTGCTGGGTTCTTAATGGTAGAGAAGTTCGGCTATTCGGCTGCGGACATTACCTTACTGTTTCTGATCAACTACCTGTTTAACTTCCTGTTTGCCAAACGTATCGGTCGATTCATCGGGATTGTCGGGGAGCGTAAGGCGTTGACGTTTGAATACATTGGTCTGATATTTGTGTTCGTTGGTTACGGATTAGTGCAAACCGCGGAATGGGCGGCCGCTCTGTATGTTGTCGATCATCTATTCTTTGCTCTGGCATTAGCGATAAAGACGTATTTCCAGAAAATTGCAGATCCGGCGGATATGGCATCTACGGCTGGTGTAGCATTCACTATCAATCACATTGCGGCTGTTGTTATTCCAGTCACATTCGGTGTGATTTGGTTAGTGTCGCCTTCAAGTGTTTTCTATATTGGTGCGGGCATGGCAGCGGTTAGTTTGTTGTTCTCTCTTAATATTCCTGAAAAACCAGAAGAAGGTAATGAAACCCGCGTATTGAGATGGAGTTAGTGTTTACTGGTTAGTGAGTTAACACTTTATCTGGATACGCGAATGGGATGCTGATGCATCCCATTTTTGCATTTCTGTTAATTTAAACGCTATTCCGTATACGGTGTGAGCAGGCTTTATTCAGTCTCTGACAAGTTGTCGCTAGCCTTATTACGTTTGGCAATGGACTTGATAATGAAGAATCCGATGAGCGAAATTAGAATCGTGTTACCGCCGGAAACGATTAACATCTGAGTCAATACCTTATTAAATGGCTCTGAATATAAGATGGTATCGAGATATGCGGAGCAACCATAACCCAACACATTACCTACGAGAGCCAATATCACAAACAATTTGAAGTCTCGCCTGTTGAATTCCCCGTTTTCTAAGCGGTGGCGGGTCAGATAGGGGAATAAACCGATGACCAGTCCCACAATACCTGATCCCACAACCCAAGTTAACCATACGCCCCAACCTGCAATCATGTCAGTGAGCCAGTGGCCGATAATACCAATCAAGAATCCAGCAATCGGACCAAACAATACCGAGTACACTGCTAGTATCGCCATGGCTGGCTTTAGTGTTGTATTGGCAAACACGGGTACACCAAACATTGGTAAACCACCAATACCGTAAAGAACTGCGCCAGTTAAGATAGCTAAAAGCGTTTTTACAGAAAGATTCATAGAGAGCCTCTTCTTAGTGATCGGCTTTAAAGATCATTTACTTACATTGAATTATTGATAATTTTATTGTGTATCAAATCCAGGCAACAACCAAGCCGTATGCGACTAATCAATTGTTATTTGAAAGGGCATGTGATTGAACTCACGTATCGCTGAGGATAGGGACAAAAGTAAGGTGTGTGAGACGGAAAACTGATGAGAGAATATAAACTTAGAGAGAAATAATAAGGAGCTGATATCAGCTCCTTATTGGGTGTGAATAAAGTTTAACCATTAATGGTCTAAGTACAGGTAGTTTTGCCAGCTCTTCATACGGATAAGCACTTTACGCATGATAGAGACGTGGTGGAAGCTATGAGAGTAAACCGCAACTTCGACCGCCGTACCCATCGGAAGGTGGAATTCACTCAAGTCATCGGTGATTTTGAGTTTCACGAAAACTCGTCCAGTGGTGCGAAGTGCATCTGTACCTAATAGGGTTCCGCGAGCCTGGAACTGGCTCTCACCAATTGCTGGGATTACTTCAACCACTTCTCCGCGAAATACACGTCCTGGAATCGCTCGGAACATGAATTCTGCTTCAAAGCCAGGTTCAAGTCGTTGCAGCGAGTTTTGTCTGAATGCCGCTGTGTAAAACTGAGCGTCTTCAGTGTGTACAAAGGTCATCGCGGGAGCGAGTGGCAATGGTACCGCCATCACGCCTGGACGCAGAGCAAGTTGAGTGACGTAGCCATCTGTCGGTGCACGAACCACTGTTTGTTCTAAGTTAAACTCCGCTTTACGCAATTCTGCGAGCAATTGAGCAACTTGGGTGTTTTCACCGCCCACTTCTGAGTTCAGCGCGATTTGTGCTTGCTCTTTTTGCTGTAATGCGACTTCCAGAGTGGCTTCTGCTGCTTTGTAGGCCTGACGTCGAGTATCTAGATCTTGTTCTGTAAATGCACCACGATCAAACCCTCTTTGGTATCGGTCAAACTCCCGCTTCGCTTTATCTCGTTCAGCTTGGGCTTTAATTACACCTGCCTGAGCCTCTTGTAGGCCTGATTGAAGCCCTAAAGCACCTTGGCTTGCTTCTTTGACTTTTGCTTCCAAGCGTGTGACTTCAGCTTCGAAAGGAGTAGGGTCGATTCTAAACAGTATATCCCCGGTTTTTAACGGTTGGTTTGCTTGCACTGGTACTTCAATGACACGGCCACGCACACCCGAAACAATAGGGGTAGTAGGGTAGGTCTGGCTACCTATTTGAGTAAACGGATGGTTGTAGTTCATCAGCAGCACTAGCGTGCCAATCAATACGACTCCTCCCAGTACAGCGGTTGGAACCGACCATTTGTTCAGAGGAATCTTAAAAATTTTGAAAATGGCTATACAGAAGGCTGTATAAGTCAGGATCAGCAATAAATCCATTATTTTTCCTCTTTGCTTAGTTCAGCAGCAGGTTTTTGCTGAGTTTGTTTTTTTAATATCGATACTTCATTTTTTAGCGCGTTTACTTCATCAATGAGCTCTTCCAGACGATGATGGATATCGTGTGTTTCTTGTTCTAATTGCTTAAAGCCCCAGCCTCGCTCTTTGCGCCATAATGTTGCCCAGATCCACAGAAAAGGCCAAAGGGCATGAAGTGTGAACAAACTCACCCAACCAGCGTAATGAATCGCGTCTTGGTGCGGGTGCTCTCTTTCTTTGGCTATTTCATAAGGAATATCGTGGATAACGATGATCCCGTAGAAGATGACCAAAGCAACGAAAATGAGTATCCCAAGTGCAAAATAATCTAGAAACATCTTACTTACCCGTGCTTGTTGCTATATGAAAAAAGTTACGTAAATTAGTTGTTTAAGTATTTGATACAAATATAAATGAATCAAGTTTTTTTGACACTTACTCCCGTTAACTGCAAGATGCTTTGTTTCAGCTCAAGTGGTGGTTTTAAAGACGCCAATCCAGCTATTGCTCAAACGTTGATCGCGACCAGTCCATTGTTCATTCTCGTCATCTACGTACTACGAGGGGTTAAAGTGGGATTTAAAAGCATTCTGGGAACGTTATTCGCGCTTTTGGGAATTTCGCTATTCTTCTTTTAGCCCGTTTACCCAGTTGTTAAAGCTAAACATGTAAATGATGTACCCAACTTTCTAAAAGATGAAAAAGTGGCAATCTGAGTTTAAAATAGTCGCCAATTTCTACTGTTATGACGTCTTATATGAATTCCAACAAACTAGCCATTTCATTGCCTTCGTTGGTCCACCGTATCGGTGGCGAGCACGTTAAGAGAGCTAAAGTGGTTGCGATGGAGATAGGTTGTGAATTGAAGCGTGTGCGACGTTCAAGAAACTGGCTGGTCACTGGCGACGCATTGGATTTGAAAAAATTTTTAGACCACATCAAAGCAGAAGAACCGGAAATACTGAATTTTGTCATCAAAAAGATGGAAGCGGGACTTGCAGCACATCAAGACAAGTTAGAACCGCTGGAAGCTAAGCTGATTCGTTTAGTGCTAGCGAATCCAAATGTAACGTTGGCTGAATTAATGTCCGAAACCAACTGCACCATCGCTCAAGCCCGTACCGCTCGTTTTGAAGCAGAAATGCTTTAACTTTTGGCTACTCAAAGAGTCACGCAAAGTCGTTGCAACTTACCACTCCGAGTGACGTCATAATCATCGGAGTGGTTGTCAAAGTTTTACCTTATTTGAGGTTTAAGGCATTTATTTCTCTAACGCGGGTTTTGATAGTGCCTTTTTCACTTCTTTGTGACTGTTTTCGCTCTCACTCTTAGTTACTGTTTCTGGCAGTACCAAGGTCATTACAATTGCTGCAATACCGCTGGTGGTGACAGGAGAGCCTAAAACGCTTTGCAGCACTTTTGGCATTCCTTCCAGAATTTCAGGAACCAACATAACGCCAAATCCGATGCCGAACGAAACCGCAAGGATCATCAAGTTTCTTCGGTCTAATTCTTCATTCGCGATGATTTTGATGCCTGCCGCAGCAACCGTACCAAACATGACTAATGTTGCTCCGCCAATAACTGGCTTAGGAATGGTGGTCAGAATGGCACCGATAAGCGGGAACAACCCCAGTAGACATAAAATAAGAGCAACAAAGTAGCCGACATAGCGACTTGCAATGCCTGTCAGGTGAATAACACTATTGTTCTGGCTGAAGGTGGTATTTGGAAAGGTGTTAAACACAGCAGCAATAAGTGAGTTTACGCCATCGCCGAGTATGCCAGCCTTAATACGTTTCAGATATTGTGGTCCAGATACCGGTTGCTTGGTGATAATACAGTTCGCGGTAATATCACCAGCGGACTCAATTGCCGTGATGGCATAAATCACCGCGATTGGAACAAATGCATACCAATCAAAATCAAACCCGTACTTAAATGGCACAGGGATGCTGACCAAAGGCTGATTAAATGCGCCTTCTAAGTTGATCATGCCCATCATTGCAGCCAAAACGTAACCTAATACCATGCCGATTAGAATTGACGACAGCCGTATCATCAGGTTTTTAGAACGATTCAGAACGATGATGGTCGTTAATACTACCGTCCCTAACGCGAGATTATTCCATGAGCCGAAATCTGGGGCGTTGAACCCACCCGCAAGGTCGGTCATACCTACTTTAATCAGAGAGATGCCTATCGTTGTCACCACAATGCCTGCAACGACTGGAGTGATGATGCGTTTGAGCTTGCTGATAAACTGAGACAGGATAATTTCCACGAACGCACCGACAAAGCATACGCCAAATATCATTGCCAGAATTTCGTTCGGACCACCGCCTTGAGATTTGGCAATAAACCCCGCCGCGAGTACTGAACTCAGAAAGGCGAAGCTTGTTCCCTGAACGCAGACTAAACCGGCACCAATAGGACCAATACGACGAGCCTGAATGAATGTGCCAATCCCTGATACGATTAACGCCATGCTAATCAGGTAAGGGACATGCTCGCCTAATCCAAGCACACCGCCGATGATGAGAGTTGGGGTAATGATACCGACAAAACTCGCAAGTACATGTTGTAGACCGGCATAAAGTGCTGCGCTGGCTTTGGGCTTGTCTTCTAACCCATAAATGAGGTCGTGGGCTTGCTGTTGAGACATAGTGACTTCCTTGTATTCATTGTTGTGTACTATTTTATGAATACACTTGAGCAATCTTTGTGCCACAAGTTTCCTGACTGCTTAGTCAAGTTATTCCAGGAGGTTAGGAGAAAGATGATTAAATTTCACCGCAAGTTCTGTTGCTTAATGGTGCAAAATTGCTCAATTTAGTGCATGAATAACCCGTTTTTACGCTTTTCCTTAAAGCTTTTAATAGTTTGAATTAGGAATAAAAAAAGCCATCTGAACGTCAGGTGGCTTTGTTTTTTAATTGAACAATGATGGTTAATTCAACACTTCTTTTAAGCGTTGTCGTTCTTCGTCAGTCATGTTCGTTTTATTCAAAAATGGCATATCAGCACTTTCGACTGATCGAACCAGAATTCGGGCTTTCCAGCGTTCGATATCTTGCCAGCTGTCAAACACAGCACCGCTTGGCGCGACCTTGAACACATCGTCTGTTGGGGTTGAGCTATGACATTGGCTACAGCGCTCACTGATGATTTTTTTCGCGATCTTCTGCTCCTCAGTCAGTGATACCTGATTGTTTACAGTTGCGTGAGGACTGTCTGTACTTGCCATCTTATCTTGTACATTGTTGCGTGAAGCTGACTGCCAACTTATAACAACCGCCAGAACCAACATCGCAAACGCACCGCTTAAAATGACGCTTGGCTGATTTTTACCAACATGTTTAAGGTTAAAGTAATGACGGATATACGCGCTGATGATCATAACGAAAAAGCCAATCAACCAGTTGAGTGGATGTTGATAGATCATTGGGTAGTGATTGCTGATCATCAAAAATATCACTGGCAGAGTGAAGTAGTTGTTATGAATCGAGCGACGTTTTCCTTCCAAGCCAGGTGCTGGGTCAACGGCTTCGCCCGCCATAACTTGAGCGACCATTTTACGTTGTCCGGGAATGATCTTGTGAAACACGTTATTGACCATAATCGAGCCGATTAATGCGCCCATATGGATAAACGCACCACGCCCGCTAAATAGTTGGGTAAAGCCGTAGAAAAACAGTGCACCAAAAGCGAGTAATGCAGCACTGAAAAGTACGGTGTTACGGCTTAAAGGCGAGCGCATCAGAGCTTCATACACCACGACACCCAGTAAAATTCCGCTAACACCAATACCAACTGCTTGAAGCGAGGTCAGTTCCATAACGCGGGGATCAATCAGGTAAGCTTGAGCGTTGAAATAGTACATCCAAATCATCAATGCAGAGCCGGTTAGCCACGTTGCGTAAGCTTCCCATTTAAACCAATGCAGTTTTTCCGGCATTTTCTCCGGTCCTACCTGGTACTTGGCGACTTCGTAAAAGCCCCCACCATGCACTGCCCAAAGGTCCCCTTTGATTCCTTTATCTTTTTTCCATTTTGGCGGAGTTTCCAGGTTGTTATCCAACCACGTGAAGTAAAAGCTCGCTCCAATCCATGCGATGCCACAGATCACATGAAACCATTTTATAAACAGCGCCAGCCATTCATACAGTTGTGGCCACATCGTCATATTCCTTTTAACGTCTATATCCCTGAACTTGCGTTCTGTTAATTCTGAATTGTGCTTTGTGAAGGGGCTTAGCCTTACAACCTCACTTAAGAACAATCAACTCTTCTACTAGGATCATCAGACCCTAACTTCCCCGGTAGCTCGAATAAGAGAATGGGGATAAAAGAAGAGGAATGTGGTAGTTACCCTCGTCATAAACGTTAAAGTTCACGTCGATGAGAGGAAAGAAAGCGCTGCCAAATTGCGCGTCACAATAAGGCGCGACAAGAAAACGAAGCGTATAACCCTGTTTTTCCAGCGTTACTTCAGGGAACTTGGCACGACCATCTTGATCGGTAGTGGCCTCTCCGAGAGATGTCTGATCGTTGAGGCTGATTAGCTGAACTCGAATACCAGCTGCAGGTTTGCCGTTAGCGGTATCCAGAACGTGACAACTGAGTTGTTTCATAACAAGGCTTCCATTCTGATGTTACTGATTTTTTGTTGTTCTATTGCTGCTTGATGTAGCTCTTCATCCCTGGATTGATTGATTCGGGCTTTAAGTAAGTTGAGCATCTCTTCTGCAGTTTTATTGGTGGCACACACGATAAAAATGAAACCAAATTTGTCGTGGTATTCGCGGTTGAGGGTAAGCAGTTCTTGCAACACGTTAGTCGAAGCATGCTTAACGCTCTTTTGCTCTTTTTCACTGAGGTCTTTGCCCTGTGAGTATTTCTTCTTCAGGCTATTGAGATCGCCAATCATCGGGTGGCCTGCAAAGGCTTCGAGCCAGTCGCTTTCTTTTAGCTTGGTAAAAGCTATCTCTGCACTGCGAAGTAAAGAATCTGCTGAGTCAAACGGCATTCGGATGTTCATTTCTTGCTGCCAACGTTTGCTGGTACAAATTCTATCTAGTTGTTCGTCACTCAGGGTCAAAGCGTGGTTTACTGCACTCATTAATGGCTTTCCTTGATATTCTTTCGAGCAAGATTGGCTTGTTGCCACTGCTCTTCATTGTGCTGTTTGTCATCTAGCTGCATGTCATTGGCTTGCACCGATGCTTTATGAGTCTTGAACAGAGTCATCAATTGAGCTGAGACGGATACCGCGACTTCCATTGGTAACTTGCCAGAGATGTCTGGGTGACCAATTGGACAGGTAAGCTGGTCGAGCAACTTAATGTTGGTTAGCTGTTCTTTAAGACGGAACCTGAAACGCTGGCTTTTACCTTGTGATCCAATTAAGCCTACATAAGAGAAGCGCTGGCTTTCGAGCGCTTGCTGGGTCAGTTCAAAATCAAGCGCGTGGTCTTGTGTCATGATCAGCACGTAAGAGTTGTCTTTCAGTGTTTCCATTGCATCGACTGGGTTAGCATATAGGGACGTTTCTATCCCTTTTTGAGATAAAGGCTCAAGCCACTCAGGACGGCTATCGACGACTTTCACATGGCAAGATAATCCACTAAGTATGGTGGTCAGTGCCTGGCAAACATGACCTGCGCCAAAGATAGCAACTTGCGGGGTTTGTGTCTGGAAGAACTCGAACATCACTTGTACGGCACCGCCGCAGCATTGACCGAGATCTGCAGACAACGCAAAGCGTTCAATAAGTGGTTCACTGCGCTGTAACGCAAGGCTTTCACGCGCTTTAGCGATCACTTGGTACTCCAGATTTCCGCCACCGAGCGTATCGAACTGGCTTTGAGCAGAGATAACCATCTTCGCGCCACTGGAGCGTGGCACTGAACCCACATACGCCAAAACCGTTGCAATACAGTACGCCTGACCTTGTTGCTCAAGCTGCTGGCAGGCGGCTAACCAGTTCATTCCCGGATTAGACAGGTAGGCATCATTTCTCGACGACATAAGATTCCTCCTGCATTGATTGCTCCGCGAGCCACTGCAGTTGATGTTCACAAGCATTAAGGATTTCTTCGCCCGTCGCAGGCGCGTGCAGTGCAGGCGTACATTGATGTTGACTGATAGAGGCAACCGCATCGTAAATCGCACACCAGACACTGTTCGCATGCATGAATGGTGGCTCGCCAACGGCTTTCGAACGGTAGATGCTGTATTCCGGATTCGCTTGGTCGTAAAGATCCACACGCATCTGTTTCGGGTAATCACCAATGGTCGGGATTTTGTAGTTCATCGGACTGTTACTCAGAAGATGCCCATTCTCACCCCAAACCAGTTCTTCTGTGGTTAACCAGCCCATACCCTGAATAAATGCGCCTTCAATTTGCCCTTTATCAATCGCCGGATTCAAGCTGTTACCGACATCATGAAGAATGTCGACTTTTTCAACCCGCATCTCACCAGTCAGTGTGTCGATATTTACCTCTGAACAGGCCGCGCCAAGAGCGAAATAGAAGAACGGGCGACCTGTTAGGGTGCCTCGGTCGTAACCAATTTTCGGCGTTTGGTAGAACCCGCTTGCAGAGAGTGAAATGCGGTTTAGATAGGCCAACTGAACCAATTCCGCCCAGCTGACTGGCTTTTGGTATTTCGGTGAGGATTCAATGCCGACGAGCTCACCATTAACGATGTCAGCTTCTTCCACTTGGTAATAATCACAGGCGAAATCAAGTAATCGTTGCTTAATCGTCATTGCTGCATTATGTGCCGCCATACCGTTAAGATCGGCGCCCGAAGAAGCCGCAGTTGGTGAGGTATTTGGCACTTTATCCGTACGGGTTGATGTGACGAGTACCTTACTGATATCAATGCCGAACGATTGAGCCACAATCTGCTGGACTTTAGTGTGTAGACCTTGACCCATCTCGGTTCCGCCGTGAGAAACCTGAAGCGTACCATCGGTGTAGATATGAATCAGAGCACCCGCTTGGTTAAGATGCGTGGCAGTAAACGCAATCCCGAATTTGACCGGTGTTAATGCCAGTCCTTTTTTCAGTGCAGGGTTGCGTTGGTTCCACTGGTTGATGGCTTTGCGTCGCTCGCGATAGTCGCTTTGTATCTCCAACTGACGCACGATATCGAGTAGCGCCTTGTGCTGTTCTACTTCCATACCGTAAGGTGTGGTCTGCGCTCCATCGCGATACAGGTTTTTGTAACGAATATCGAGAGAATCCTCGCCGACTTGAAGCGCTAAATCCTGCATGGCCTTTTCAATCACAATCATGCCCTGAGGACCACCGAATCCACGAAATGCGGTGTGGGAAACCGTGTCGGTTTTGAGCCTGTTACCTACCACGCAGGCCTGACCCAGTGAGTAAGCATTATCTGCATGGAACATCGCACGATCGACAATGGCATCGGATAGGTCAGGTGAGTGGCCACACAAACCGTTCACTTCGATATTCGCTGCGATGATCTGGCCTTGATCGTCTGCTGCAATCTGATAGTGGTTGTAGAAAGGGTGACGCTTGCCAGTGGCCGTCATATCTAACGAACGAGGAAGGCGCATTTTTACTGCGCGTCTTGTGTGATGAGCGCCAAGTGCTGCCAAACATGCCCATTGAGCGGCCTGGCTCTCTTTACCGCCAAAACCGCCACCCATGCGACGCATATCGACAGTAACCCGATTGAAATCAATACCCAACACTTCGGCCACCAACTTTTGTACTTCAGATGGGTTTTGGGTTGAAGAGCGCAAGAAGATGCCGCCATCTTCGGTGAGTTCCGCAAGGCTTACCTGACCTTCTAAATAGAAGTGTTCCTGACCGCCAACATGGATGTCTCCATGAATATAAATTGGAGCCTGTTCAAAGACGGTCTGCCCGACTTTTTTGCCCATCTGGTGTGAAGGCAACAAAGGTGCTTGTGAAGCGGCTTTCGGATAAGTGAGAGCAAGATCGTCGGATTCTTCATAGTCAATCTTAGCCAGACTCGCAGCCTTCCAGGCAAGTTCGTGTGTCGTCGCGAGAATCAGGGCAATAGGTTGTCCGAAATACTTAATTTCGTTTTCTATCGCCAGCAATGGATCACCTTTTAGAATTGTGCCGATGTCTTTCTCGCCGGGAATAGACGCTTCAGTCAGTACTTTAACCACACCCTCAGAACGCTCGACTTCGGATAAATCGAGCTGAGTAATGTGACCTTTAGCGATGGAGCTGGTGATGACGGCGGCGTGTAAGCAACCAGCCGGAGTCGCGTAGTCATCGACAAAAAGCGCTTCTCCGCTGACTTGTTTAGCGGCACTCTCATGCTTATAAGATTTCCCCACGATTTGTTGGGATTCTGGGAGTATGGTTTGTCCTGATTCAACCTGAGTTAACTTACGCATCTTGCACCAGCCTTGTCTCAATATTCTGAGACTCTAAATAAAAACGTTTTAGCAGGTTTTGGACCAGCTTAATTCGGTAGGTATTGCTGCCTCGTACATCACTTAATGGTTGGATAACCTGAGGTACCTTCTCCTGAGCGAGCTGTATGACGGAAAGTGACAATGGATTACCAATAAACAAGGCTTCTAAGTCACTGAGGCGCACTGACTTCGCCGCAACACCTCCAGCAGAGATAATGCAGTTGGTGACGCAGTGGTTGTTATCAAACGCCATGTTCAGGCCTAACGTGACTGTCGCAATATCATCTTCGTAGCGTTTACTGACTTTATAGATGGCGTGGCGCTCGTTTTTAGCCAGTTGAGGCAAATGAATGGCGCTGATCCACTGGTTTGGCTGGAGTGCGGTTTGGCGATAGCCAGTGATATATTCTTCCGGAGCCAGCAGTACTTTGTCTTCGCCATCGTCTAGTTCAATCAGACCATGCAAGCTGATAAGCAGCGGAGCAATATCGCCAATCGGCGAGGCATGACCCAGACTGCCACCAAGCGTTGCTCTGTGTCGGATAGTGAGGCTACCTAAGCGTTCGATAACTTCATCAGCCGTAGGGAAGTGTTGTTTAATGAACTCATGAACTTGTGTCATCGGAACCGACGCACCTACACGCCAACCAGCAGACGTTTCAGTGATCGTCAGTAAGTCATCGACGTGGGACAAATCAATCAGTTGCGTCAAAGGTTTACGTTGCTGGGTCACCTCGAGTGCTAAATCAGTACCACCCGCGATCATTTTTGCCTGAGGCATGTTCTTTATTGCCTCGGCAAGTTGCTTGCGATTTTGTGGGCGAGCATAGTTTGAGTCGTCAGTGGTGATTACCGTTCCCATCCATGTTTTGACCGATTCTTCGTACACGCTAAGCGGATCATCAATATGGCTCCCGGCAATTGTGTTTGCCGCATCAATCAGTGGACCGTAGCCAGTGCATCGACACAGGTTGCCAGACAAATAGTGAGTTGGGTTTTGTGGCACTTCTTCTTGCTTCGACAGAGCATAGAGCGACATAACAATACCCGGTGTACAAAAGCCACATTGCGAGCCGTGATGATCAACTACGGTTTGTTGCACCGGATGAAGCTGATCGTTTTGTTTGAGGTGCTCGACAGTTATGATCTGTTTACCGTGCAGAGCGTGAATCGGCGTGATGCAGGCATTGATTTGTCGATAACTCAGTTTTTGTTCGTCATCGAGATCAACCACCACGACAGTACAAGCGCCACAGTCCCCACTGGCACACCCTTCTTTAGAGCCTGTCATGTGTTTTTGTTCACGCAAGTAATTCAAAAGCATTGTGTCTGCTTTTGCTGATGTCACTTGAATGACATCATTGTTAATCATGAGCTCTAACATAACTTCCTCTATTCATTATTGTTAAAAACCTGTCCATATGGTCAACTCAAGAGCCTCATATAGCTCGCGCTGTCTTGGCGAAAGCACAAGCTAAGGATGAATCTGTTATTTGTTTAGTCCTTGTACGAACTAGAAAACTTCTTGTTTGTAACAGAACTAAAGCAAAAACCTGACCAATTGGTCGTATTTTTAAAAATAACTTTTCACTTTTAGCTTGAAGGCTTATATATCAAGCATAATAGGCGTGCCAGAAAACCCCAATATTTCGAGGGGAACTATTGGTTTGACTGGATTGTGTACAATCTTGGTGCTAAATCTTGTACATATTGCACTTATTTGATGCAGGTCAAGTTTAGCTGAGCCATGGCGATCCCCCGATATCAACGGTTAGCTGAACGTTCTCAGGGTTGGCGCGTATCTTGTAAAGCAGGTCGATGAGTTTTGCCGGACAAATAGTTATCTACTAGGATCGGTATGAGCTGTTTATGGACACAGATTCGAAAGATAAGGAGTCAACTTGACTGTTGATGTAGGGCAAACGAAACGAGAAAATGTCGGTGAGATCAGGCGACGTAATGAAGAGCTAATCTTGCAAGCGGCGGCGGATGAATTCGTCAAGCATGGCTACAAAGGTACGTCTGTGCAGGCGATCGCGGACAGAGTGAATTTACCCAAAGCGAACCTGCTTTATTACTTTAAGTCAAAAGCTGGCATCTATAAGGCGCTGTTAAAAGACATACTCACGTTATGGAACGATGGCTTTTCAGAACAAGCTGCCATATTACCTCCCGACGTTGTGCTGCGAAATTATATTGTTGGCAAGATGCAATACAGTCGCACTCATCCCAAAGAGTCAAAGATCTTCGCACAAGAGATAATTCAAGGTGCGCCAATTATTGCTGATTCAATACAGTTTCCTATGGTCAACTGGGCCGCAGGCAAAGCCACTATTATTCAATCCTGGATAGATCAGGGGCTGATTCGTCCAGTCGAGCCTTTACACCTGCTGTTTTTGATTTGGGGGTCGACTCAGTTTTACGCCGACTTCGATACTGAAATCAGACTGATTAAAGGTGGACCTCTGTCGACACAAGAGTTTGAAAAAGCTCAGGAGTTTGTGGTTGACATGGTGTTAAGAGGGTTAAAAGTCACGGATTAGCAGGGATTTATCCGTGAAAGAAATTAGGTAATTCAAAGTCACTTTGTTCGATATCCAGTTTAGCTGGAGAGGCTCAAATCAGGGGGGTGTCACAAGCACTAGATTACAACAGATATTAAATGCCTTTTTCAAATTAACAATTTGGGGAGAAAGGAATTATATCGTGCGTGTATTCTATACTTAGAAAAAATAGTAACCGCCACCGAAAAGGATGGATTGCTATGACATTAACACTACGCCCCGGCACCATTGAAGATGCCAAAGAGTGCGGGAGAATTTATTACGAGGCGTTCAAATGCCTTGCCGAACAACACCGATTTCCTTCAGAAGTGCATTCGATAGAATTCGCGACAATCCTTATGACTATGCGACTTGAGCACCCTAGTTTCTACTCAGTAGTGGCTGAACAGGATGGAAATATAGTCGGCAGCATTTTCCTTGATGAGCGTTCGATAATTGGCGGAGTAGGTCCTGTATCAGTCGAACCTCGTGTCATGAATGGTACGATTGGGCAGCAGCTTATGAAGGCATTAATGACGCGAGCAACACAACGGCACTTCCCGGGGCTACGGGGGATGGTGGTTGCGTGGCACTATCACGCGTTTGCGCTTTACATTAAGTATGGTGGTACCAGCAGGGAAACATTCTCTGCCATGCAGGGAAAGCCACTTGCCAACAAAATCCCAGGCTATGACGTTCGACCTGCAGGAGTAGAAGATTTACATGCCTGCAATCAACTTTGTTACAACGTTCACGGTCATAATCGTACCGGCGAGTTAGTGGATGCGATCCGACAAGGAAAGGCCAATGTTGTTGAACGTCTCGGCAGAATCACAGGGTATTCCACTGGCATTGGTTGGGCTAATCACGCTGTAGCTGAGTCCAATGATGACATGAAGGCATTAATTGGTGCCGCGCCTGAATTCTCTGGTCTTGGATTTCTTGTGCCTTCGAATAATGGCGATCTCTTTCGCTGGTGTTTGAGTCAAGGGCTCCAGGTTGTCTGCCAGACAAACCTTATGACTCATGGCCTTTACAATGAACCCGTTGGCACTTACTTGCCCTCTATCTCCTATTGAGGCAACGGTTGAAAATAAATAACCAAAAAGACTGCATATATTTCAACGCAATAATAACGATAGCAACATAATAGTTGTCGCCTTCAGCAAAAGGGATTGTAGATGAACTGAGATATTTGGAGGAAAACATGACAGGAAAAATAGGGCAAATCAAAGACAGTCTGCAGGATGCCCGTTCGGGAAAACTGGTTTTCTTGTCACACTGTATTCTTAACCAGAACGCATGTGTGCGAGGTTTGGCAAGTCAACCTGCCGTGATTCGTGAATTAGTCGACTTGGCGCTCGATAACGATGTCGCGATGTACCAAATGCCTTGCCCGGAAGTGACATACCTAGGCTCTATGCGCTGGGGACAAGTCAAGAAAATGTACAGCAATCCGATGTTTCGCCGACATTGCCGAAAGATTGCTGAGCAGGTCTGTGACCAGATTCAAACATACCGTGATAACGACCATAAAGTCGTTGGCATTGTTTTCAGAGATGGCAGTCCAACCTGTGGTCTCAAGTGCTCTGCAGTTGAAGCAGATGCTGAGCAAGTTTGGGGTGGTATGGTCTGGAATGCATCTCCCCTTCAGTGCTTTGGTGCAACAGAGGGTGTTTTTACCGAAGAGTTGATGGCCGAGCTGGAGCGGCGCAATATTGATGACATCCAGTTACTCAGTCTACCCGAAGTTCCAGAAGCGGGTTCTCTGAAAGATGCACTACAGCAAATTGATGTGGTATTTCAGGAAGGAGCCGACCAATAAGCAGGAATACGCTCACCACATACCTGAATTACTGTACTTGTAAGCCGCACCCTTTAGGATGCGGCTTTAATAGGTGCTCTTCTTGGGAGAAGAACCAACGCAAGAGTCTGAGAAAAGACAGGAGTTTGCTGTTGATATGATTCTAAGGGTGGTTAAGAGTAACGATTAGCTGGAAGGTACCCGTTACCGTGATAGAGCTGGGAGATGATGAGTGCAGGAAATCAGCACTCAATCTGTACCAAATCAATTAAAAACTTAAAAACCGAAGATGGCATTAAGCTCATGCTTTTATTTGAGCTAAGGCGTAACTTCCCTGACCAATTTTCGGTTTAATCAGGGCATTCCAAACAACAAAAATGGTCTGCATATGATTGTAAGTAATGTTTCTGATGAACTCATCAATGATAAAGCGAAGCAAGAGTGGCTTTCATACTGGCAACACTTTAGTTCTCAGCAAGACAAATATTGCAGTGAGGTAAATTGCGTTGTAGAGCATACTCATGGCGTGTTAGTGAAAACCCAAAATGACGAGCAGCAACTGTACGTGATCCCATTGTGCAAGGCGCACAGTGAAAACTTAGACAGCCCACTCGAAATCGCTGAAGGTACGGAAGTAATTCCTGCCAATCTGACTCTGTAATGAGTTGGCAACACGCAGCGAGTTTGTGGTTACGTGTTGCCAAAATTTTCCATTATTTCTTCTTATAAACGCGTTCTGGGCGGCCAACTCGGCCGTGTTGGATAACAGCATGGACAAAGCCTTTCGCAGTGAGAAATTCAAGGTAGCGACGAGCGGTGGTTTTACTGATACCCACTTCTTTACCTAGAGTGTCAGCGGTATAAAGTTCTTCACTTTGATCAAAAGCTTCAGTGACCTTATCAAGCGTCAGCTCATCAATACCTTTAGGTAATTGCTGAAGATGCGCAGTTTTAGATTGAAAGTTAAACAATTCATCAACATGGCGCTGGTTAATACTGTCGTTGGCCTTCAATGAGCTTGTGTATTTCAGGTAGCGCTCCAGCGAGTCGGCTAAACGGTCGTACGAAATCGGCTTTAATAGGTAGTCAAAGACACCACATCTTACCCCTTCGCGCACTGTTTCCATATCATTCGCAGCTGTGATAAAAATGACATCCGGCGAGCTTTTTGAAGCCGTTATTTCCTTCAGTAAATCAATACCTTTGCCATCTGGAAGATAGTTATCCAACAATACCAGTTTCGGCTTAAGCAATTGAATCATCTTTTTAGCTTCCGCCACGCTTTTGGCAATGCCAATCGGTCGAAAGCGCAGTGTTTGCTGCAAATAATACGAGTGAAACTCGGCGATGTTGGTTTCGTCTTCGACGATCAATACGTCATAGGTTTCCATCTTCTGTACTCACGTTAGGAATAAATAAAGAAAAAATTGTTCCGGCTGGTTCTGCGTCATCAACCACAATCGTGCCGCCAGCACGGGTGACAAAGTGATGAACAAGGTAGAGTCCGATGCCGTGGCCTGGTTGCTCTTTGCTTGTGACCCCTTTTTCAAATAGGGACTCTGCGATTTTGGGCGAAATTCCGGTGCCATTATCCGCCACTTCGACAATCAGCTCATTTTCACCATAATCCGAAAGCAAAATGGTGATTTGTTTATCGCTGCTTGGATTTTTAAGCGTGGCTTCATAGGCGTTGTCGAGCAGATTACCGATGATCGCGGCGAGTTCGTCTTCGGTAATTCGCGTTGGAGGATGGTGTAGCTGGCAAAATGGGTCAAACTCAAGGGTTAACCCCAACTCATGGGCGCGGGTGTATTTACCAAGTAGCAGACCTGCGATGACTTTTGAGTTGAAGGTTTGCGAGATGAAATCAATAAGTTGTTGATGAGTTTCGGTTTCTTGACGAATCGCTTTTAGCGCTTGGTCATAGGCACCAATTTGTATCAATCCACTAATAGTGGAAAGTTTGTTAGCGTACTCATGACTTAGCACGCGCAGATTATCGGTTTGTTGGCGAATATTGTTGAGCTGATAATTGAGCGTACTTTTGTCGTTACGTGGTCGAAAACTTACTACCCAGCCAACATCATTATCGTTTTCCCAGATGCGAACTCGTGTTGCAACTAAGGTCTCGCCGTTACAGGTTATGACCTCATGTTGACGCTCTTGAATGTCCTGGTCACCATTCATTTTCACGCCGTAGAAAAATTCGCATGGGGTAATAAATTCGTTGACCATGCGTCCGCGAAGATAGTCTAAATGGTGCGCAATCCCAAGAATACGTAGGGCTTCTTGGTTTGCGGACAGAAAGCTCCCTTGTTTATCAACAGCAACAATGCCTTCATACACCGCTTCCAGCACCGAATTTTGCACTCGAAGTGAGAGGGCAATTTCTTCAGGCTCCATGCCGTACATCTGTTTCTTAACATGACGAGAAAAGGCCCACGCGCCCAAGGTTGAGCAGGCCAAAATGATGAGTAGTGCGAAGAAAAACGGATATGAGTAGAACAGTAACCAAGAACTGACGGTATCTAATAAATAACCGATCGATACCACGCCGATAATCTCTCCTTGTGGGGAGATCACCGGAGATTTGCCCCGAATCGCAAAGCCAAGGCTACCTTTACGAATCGAGTAATAGTGTTCGCCTTGCTCTAATGCTCGTTCGTTATCACCGCCTTGCATCGGATAGCCGATTTTTTGATTATCCGGATGAGCAAGACGAATGCCTTGGTCATCGCCCACCACAATAAAGTCTGCATCGGAGATTTTCTGTAAGCGGGAGATTTGCTTTACCACTTCAGCGTCATTGTGCTCTGCAATCGCCGTGATTAACTGTGGATCACTGGCAATTTCTCGCGCTTGAATCACCGCACGTGTGCTGACTTGATGCGTCAGAGTATCGGATAAAATGTAGTGAAAGTAGCCACCAATCAATAGTAACTGAATACTCACGACCACAAACAACAGTGCCCAAACACGCTGGCGAAAAGTCATGTTTCTGCAGAAATGGTGATAGAAGGCTTGGTTTTGCATGTGATCTTCGCGGCAAATTGAGAATGATGAATTTATAAAACTAAAGTAGGAAGAGAACTGATCTCGATCTAGTCTAGATAGCATTTGTCAGCCTCTTCCTACAATTTGTCTAACCGATCACATATTTGATCATCACACCAGCAGCGACCGCTGAGCCGATTACCCCAGCAACGTTAGGACCCATGGCGTGCATCAGCAAAAAGTTTTGCGCATTGGCTTCAAGGCCGAGTTTGTTTGAGACGCGAGCCGCCATCGGCACCGCCGAAACGCCAGCTGAACCAATCAAAGGGTTAACTTGATTGGTGGTAAAACGATTAAGCAGTTTCGCCATGAGAACGCCCGCTGCAGTGCCGATACAGAATGCCACAATTCCCAGGGCCAAAATGCCGATGGTTTCTGCCTGAAGGAACTTATCGGCCATCAGCTTTGAGCCAACAGAAAGGCCAAGGAAGATCGTCACAATGTTGATTAGCGCATTTTGTGCAGTATCAGAAAGACGTTCGACCACGCCACATTGACGCATCAGATTACCAAAGCAGAACATACCCAACAGCGGTGTTGCCGAAGGCAGGAGCATAGCGATGAGTACAAGTAGCAAAAGTGGGAAACATACTTTCTCTAGCTTGCCTACTTTACGTAGCTGCTGCATGGTAATTTGTCGCTCAGATGGTGTGGTGAGCGCGCGCATGATAGGTGGCTGAATCAGCGGCACCAACGCCATATAAGAGTATGCAGCCACGGCAATCGCACCGAGAAGCTCAGGCGCTAGCAAACTAGACACGTAAATAGCGGTTGGACCATCCGCGCCGCCGATAATACCAACTGCGGCTGCTTGGGCAACGCTGAAGTCCATGAGACCAAAGTTGCTTAAGGTCAGCGCACCGAGGACGGTGGCGAAGATGCCAAACTGCGCGGCAGCGCCGAGTAGTAAGGTTTTCGGGTTGGCGAGCAGTGGGCCAAAGTCAGTCATTGCGCCCACACCCATAAAGATCACCAAAGGACCTGCACCAGAGGCAATGGCTACGCTGTAAAATAGGTACAACATGCCATCAGAGTATTGATACTCTTCAGCCAGCAAATGGATATTGGTAAGCTGAGTGGGCGTGGCACTTGCAAGCGCTGCTTTGATTTCAGCGGCGGAATCCACAGTCAGATTCAGTGCCGAGGCAAAGGCAGACATCACTTCCGGTTTGGCAGCATGCAGCGCGTTTTCCACTGCTGACATTGCAAGCCCCGCATCGGGAAGGTTGGCAAGAATACCACCAAAGCCGATCGGTACTAGCAACAAAGGTTCAAACTGTTTGACGATCGCCAGATACAGCAGCAGTAAGCCGACAATGATCATAATGGCTTGTCCCACCTCAAGGTGGAACAAACCAAAATCATTGACTAGAGCAAAGACTTTTTCCATGGGACAAGCTCCTGTTTAGGCGATTTGCAGTAGTGGAGCACCGACATCAACGGCGTCGCCTTCAGAGACTTCAATGCTGGCAATTTGACCTGTACGTGGAGCTCGGATTTCGGTTTCCATTTTCATCGCTTCAAGTATCAGCAGGACTTGGCCTTCTTCTACGGTATCACCTGGTTTGGCGTGAATTTTCCATATGTTACCAGTCAGTGGTGCATTCATTGGCTCGGCGTTGGCAGCCGGCGCTGGGACGATTGCTACAGGTTGTGCAGCAGCTGGTGCGACTTGGGTGATATCGCCGCCTTCATTGACTTCAACCACATACGTTTGGTTGTTGACGGTAATGGTGTACGTGCTTGGTTGTTGTGTCATTTTACTTTTCTCTGTATTTGTTTGTTTAGATTGAGATGCTGAAGGCTTTGGCTCAAATGCATCTGGGTTGTGACGGTTTTCGAGGAATTTCCAGCCCACCTGAGGGAAGAGTGCTATGGTCAATACGTCATCGATCAATTCGTCGGCAAGCGTGAGATTTTTCTCTTGAGCCTGAGATTTCACGTCGCTAATCAGGGTATCGAGCTCTGGCGGCAGTTGGTCTGCTGGACGGCAGGTTATTGGCTGTTCACCGTTGAGAACGCGCGCTTGTAAAGCCACGTTGACTGGTGCTGGAGTGCGGCCGTATTCACCTTTTAAAACGCCCGCCGTTTCTTTGGTGATGGTTTTGTAACGCTCACCCATCAACACGTTGATTACGGCTTGAGTACCAACAATTTGCGAGGTTGGGGTTACCAGTGGAATAAAGCCAAGTTCTTCACGTACTTTCGGAA
The DNA here is from genome assembly GCF_052353105.1 of Vibrio sp. YIC-376. NCBI lineage: Bacteria > Pseudomonadati > Pseudomonadota > Gammaproteobacteria > Vibrionales > Vibrionaceae > Vibrio > Vibrio sp. YIC-376. The sequence continues at coordinate 461,066 of NZ_JBBWFK010000002.1, read as the reverse complement.
TCTCAATAAGCACTTGATCAAGTTTGTCTTCCGCATTTTGTTGTTTGAGCTGACTTTCCATATTGGTGAGCATGCCACCTGGAACTTGTGCGACGATGATGCGCGAATCTGAGCCCTTTAGCTGACCTTCAAAGGCGGCGTATTTTTTACGCACGTCACGGAAGTAAGCCGCAATAGATTCCAGTTTTTCAATATTAAGCCCAGTATCAAATGGCGTGTCTTTGAGCGTCGCGACTAACGACTCGGTGGCAGGGTGGCCGTAGGTGCCGCTCATTGAAGAGATAGCGGTATCAACGCGGTCAACGCCTGCTTCAATTGCTTTAATAACCGTCATATCTGCAAGGCCAGCAGTAGAGTGGCAGTGTAGATGCAGTGGCACATCGACTTGCTTTTTCAGGATCGAAACCAGCTCTTCGGCCTGATATGGAGTTAAAATGCCCGCCATGTCTTTGAGAGCGATGGAATCGACGCCGATTTCGCTCAGTTGCTGAGCCACATCAACCCAAGTTTGTAGGTTGTGCGCCGGGCTGGTGGTGTAGCACAGTGTGCCTTGGGCATGAGCACCGTTGTTTTTTACTGCGGTGATGGCCTGCTGCATATTTCGCGGATCGTTCATGGCATCAAAGACACGGAAAACATCCATACCGTTGCTTACCGCACGTTCCACGAATTTATCCACCACATCGTCAGCATAGTGACGATAGCCCAACAGATTTTGACCACGCAGCAGCATTTGCAGAGGCGTTTTAGGCATTGCTTTTTTCAATTCGCGCAGGCGTACCCATGGGTCTTCGCCAAGAAAGCGAATGCAACTGTCAAAAGTGGCGCCACCCCAACATTCCAGAGACCAATAACCTATCTCATCAAGTTGCTGAGCGATAGGAAGCATGTCATCTAAGCGAAGACGAGTTGCGAATAACGATTGATGCGCGTCACGTAAGACAACGTCGGTAATGCCAATGGTTTTTTTTGACTCAGACATGAGTATTCCTTCTACAGCGAGTTTTGTTGAATTCTTTTGTGGTGAATAGCCGCCGCCAACACAGCAACTAACTGGTTGTCTTGCTGTACTGAAGGTGGGGGTGTAACACTTTTTGTTGCCGGTTTTGGTTCAGGTTCTGGGAACCAACGTGCGAGCAAGTTGGACATGGCGGTTACGGCAAACACCAAAAAGACGAGAAAAATGAACACAAACCCCATGCCTAACGTCATCAGGTTGAGTCCTTCGGAAAATAGATTTGACTGCATAAGCGCTCCCAAAAATAAGTGGGGGAGCAAAGGTCACCCGTTTGCTCCCAATAAAAAAATACTGCGATTAACCGCCGAGTACGCCAAACACGACACTGGCAATAATCAGTACCAGACCGCCACCAAGACGTGATGAGATTTGTGCATAGGAAAGCAAAGACATGCGGTTTGAAGCTGCAAGTACTTCCAGGTCACCAGAACCGCCGCGGTTTGCCATACAAAGGCCAGCAGTAATGGATGATTCAATAGGGTAGAAGCCCATCAACCAGCCACCAATAGCTGCGCCCATAATGGCACCCATGACGATAAGTGTTGCGATGATCAGATTGGTAAAATTCAATGCATTGATAATTTCACCAAGATCGGTGTAGGCAATACCCACGCCAACCATCAGTACCCAAAGCAGTTGTTTCGAGAAGAAAGAAGAGAGACGTTTTGCGCCTTCTTTGATCTCTTCAGAGCACAGACCACAAGCGTTAAGAATCGCGACCAAAACCACCATGTAAGCGAAGGTATGAATTTTTACATCGCCAAAACCAGGCAAAATCTCTTTCGACAGCGCGGCAGAAAAGGTATAAACACAGGCAGATAGCATCAGGCCGATAGCGATTTCACGTGGAGTGATTTTCGCTTCTTTTTGCTCTTCAACGTTGAAGTTCGATTTACGTAGTAGCTCACCATTACCAGTAAGGGATGGCATTCTTTCACCGATGCCATTGAGTACCGCTGCTGCAACAATTGCAACGATATTGGCAATGGTTAAGATCGCAATCGCGACAGAGTAGTACTGCTCTTTTGAGCCTCCGGTCACTGACTCATAGATTTCTGATAGCGGAATTGCGCCTGCACCGTTACCACCACCCATGATCGGCAATACGTATAACATCATGATTTCTTGCATAGAAATGCCGAAGATCAAACCACCCAAAATGCCAAGTATTGAAGCGCCAGCGACCGCAGCTAAAATCGTTGGAATGTAGCCGACAAGAGATTTGAGCAAAAGTTTACGGTTTACGGCAAGAATCGAACCCGTAATCAATACGGCGATAAACAAGTCGAGGAAGTCAGTCGTCTTCATGACATCGGTGACTGTTGATATTTCTCTCTCCGTTAATAAGCCAACATGAACAAACCAAGCAGCGACCAAGAAAATCATAACAGGTGCACCGCCGATATATTTGTTGAAGATTGGCAGACGTTTCCCTAATTCACCAAATAATGCTCCAACCACGAACATAAAACCAAAGCCACCCACAATATTATCTGGGAGCGTGTCAGTTACATGTGCGATTAAAACAACCATTAATAAGATGCTGTAGAGAGGTAGAGGTAGGCCAAAAATTCTAACTTGCGATAACATCGCTAAGCCAGGACTTTGTCCTTCATTTATAATTAAAGTTTTTTCGTTCATCTTAAATATTCCATTGTTGATGTTTCACTTACTAAGTTATTAAGATTTTCTTACATTAACTGTGAGAGTGATCATTTAACGCTATGGCTTAAAGATGCACTTATGAATTTAAAGTTTTTAATTACTAAGTTTTGTTACATTACAATGAGTTAAATAATTAAATTCATTAAATTCATAAAGGCTTTTTAGTCGCAAGAAATAATCGACTTCGATCATTATTTTCTATCTTCTATTCGCTCACTATGTATGTGTCGAGATAAGGGGATGAATAAGATGTTTGACACTTATACATTAAGCAGGGTTAGTGCTAGGAATCATAAAAAGTGGTCTGATATAGCTGCGTTCTTGCAACGCTTTAACCTTGGTGTCGACACGGATGTAGAGCGCTTTATTGTCGCGTATTCAGGCGAGGAGATTGTGGCCTGCGGCGGGATTGCCGGGAATATCCTCAAGTCAATTGCTATCGTTGAACAATTGCATGGTACTGGGTTTTCATTGAAACTTATGACTGAATTAACATCTATGGCTTATGAAATGGGAAGGTATGAATTATTCCTATTTACTAAACCACAGAATGTTAAATTATTTCGTCAATCAGGTTTCTTTCCTATTGCAAAAGTAGATGGAAATTTAGTGCTTTTAGAGAATAGTCAATATCGTTTAAGAAACTATTGTCGAAAATTGAATAAATTAAAAGTGGATGGTAATAAAATTGGTGGAATCGTTATTAATGCGAATCCATTCACTTTAGGTCATCAATATTTAATTGAGCAAGCGGCAAAAGATTGTGATTGGTTACATTTAATCGTCGTTAAAGAAGAAGGAAGTGAGTTTTCTTATCACGACAGGTTTGAAATGATTAAAAATGGCATCAGCCATATTCGAAATATAACTGTACACCCAGGTTCGAGTTATATTATTTCAAGAGCAACATTTCCTACGTATTTTATTAAGTCCCAGGGCTTGGTTAACTATTGTCATACCGCCATCGACTTACAACTATTTCGTCATTTCATAGCGCCAGCTTTGGGCATTACCCATCGTTACGTAGGCAGTGAACCAGAGTGCGTGGTCACCAGCCATTACAACCAACAAATGAAACATTGGCTGACCACGGGCGACTTGAAGTGGCCTCAGGTTGAAGTAATTGAATTTGAACGTAAAACTGCACATCAACAGCCCATATCCGCTTCAACGGTACGTTCATTACTTAAGCAAGGGCAGATCAAACAGCTCGCTTCGCTGCTGCCACAGACATCCATCGATTATATCCAGAGCCATCAATTATTCGCCGCGGTGCGTTCTGGTGAGTTTGCGGCTGCTTAGCTGCCTAACAAATTAACGTGTAAAGGTTTATTGAATGAAAATTATACAGCCCGCTTTTGCAGGCACACTGGAGTCCAGTGATCTGCAAGTTCGTATTGCGCCTAACCCAGAAGGCGTGATTGATATTGCGCTAGACAGTTCAGTGCAAAAGCAGTTCGGTACCGCTATCGAAAGTTTGGTTCGTGAAGTGCTCAGCAGTATGGGCGTCGAATCTGCCCAGCTTGAGATTGAAGATAAAGGTGCTTTGGATTGTGTGATCAAAGCTCGAGTTCAAGCCGCAGTAATGCGAGCTGCCGAGAGCAAACACATTGAATGGAGAACACTATCATGAGTCAACTACGTCGCAGCATGCTGTTTGTTCCTGGCGCCAACGCAGCCATGTTGAGCAACACCTTTATCTACAAGCCAGATGCCATCATGTTTGACCTTGAAGATTCCGTCTCTATTCGCGAAAAAGACACCGCAAGAATGTTAGTGTTTCATGCGCTGCAACACCCGTTTTATAAAGATGTTGAGACCGTGGTCCGTGTTAATCCTCTCGACTCTGAGCACGGCCTTAATGACCTCAATGCGGTGGTTCGCGGTGGTGCTGATGTGGTTCGTCTACCTAAAACCGACAGCGCTGAAGATGTGCTGGAGATGGAACGTCATATCACAGAGATTGAGCGCCAATGTGGTCGTACAGTAGGCAGTACCAAAATGATGGCAGCGATTGAGTCGGCTAACGGGGTTAATAACGCTGTAGATATCGCGCATTGTTGTCCGCGTTTGATTGGTATCGCTCTGGGTGCCGAAGATTACGTTCGCGACCTGCGTACCCAGCGTTCACCAGAAGGTACCGAACTGCTATTTGCACGCTGCTCGATTTTGCAGGCGGCGCGTTCGGCTGGAATTATGGCGTTTGATACGGTTTATTCTGATGCCAATAACGAAGAAGGATTCTTACGTGAAGCAGAGCACATCAAGCAACTAGGCTTTGATGGCAAGTCTTTGATTAACCCACGCCAAATCGAAATTATCCATAACGTATTCGCCCCAACGCAGAAAGAAGTGGACTACGCCATTCGCGTCATTGAAGCCGCGAAAGAAGCCGAAGAGCAAGGTCTCGGTGTGGTGTCTCTTAACGGCAAAATGGTCGATAGTCCAATCATTGAGCGCGCGCGCTGGACTCTTCAAAAAGCACAATCAGGCATCAAACAGTAGGGCAGTATCATGGCAGAATTTGAATTTAATCTAGACCTTCCTCAAGCGTCATCACTGACAGCATTTGGCGGTGCCAACCGTATCACGCCTTATCTGACTGATGCGAACGCAAAAACGGGTCGCAAAATGAAAGCAGACCTTGAGCAAGCCATTCGCGACTCAGGGCTACAAGATGGCATGACCGTCTCTTTCCACCACTCATTTCGCGGTGGGGATAAAGTCATCAATATGGTGATGGAAACCATCGCCAATATGGGTTTTAAAAACTTAACGTTAGCGCCGAGTTCACTAACCAGCATTCATTCGCCTATCGTAGAGCATATTCGTAATGGTGTGGTGAGTAAGCTTTATACATCGGGCATTCGCGGCGAACTAGGCGAGGCGATTTCAAACGGATTATTGAAAGAGCCTGTGCATATTCATTCCCATGGAGGCCGTGTTCACTTGGTACAAAGTGGTGAGCTGAACATTGATGTCGCCTTTATCGGTGTCCCTTGCTGCGATGAATTTGGTAACGCTAATGGCATTAATGGCCAATCTCGCTGCGGATCGTTGGGTTATGCCAAAGTCGACGCGCAGCATGCAAAACATGTGGTACTGCTGACTGAAAGTTTAGCGCCTTATCCCAACCATCCTGCGTCCATCACGCAAGACCACGTGGATGCGGTAGTGCAAGTTGCTGAAGTGGGTGATCCTGCCAAAATTGGTGGCGGTGAAACGCGCCTTACCAGCAACCCGCGTGAACTTCTGATAGCGAAGCGAGCGGCGGATGTCATCATCAACTCACCTTATTTCAAACAAGGCTTTAACCTGCAAACCGGGTCTGGTGGTGCGTCGTTAGCCGTCACTCGCTTTCTAGAAAATGAAATGGTGAAACAAGGCATTACGGCTGAATTTGCGCTAGGTGGCATCACCTCAACAATGGTGGCGATGCATGAAAAAGGCCTGATTAAACATTTACTTGATGTGCAATGTTTTGATGCGGGTGCGGCAGACTCATTGGCGCGCAATCCAAATCATATTGAGATTTCCGCTAATGAATACGCGAATCCATCCTCAAAAGGGGCGGTGGTCGATCGCTTAGATATTGTGATTCTCAGTGCGTTAGAAATTGATACTCAATTTAACGTCAACGTAATCACAGGCTCTGATGGGGTTATTCGCGGCGCTTCTGGTGGCCACTGTGATACCGCAGCAGGTGCAAGTTTAGCGATTGTCGTTGCACCACTTGTTCGCGGCCGAATTCCAACTGTGGTGAATCGCGTGCTTAATACGGTAACGCCTGGTGAGTCGGTGGATGTGTTGGTGACCGATCACGGTGTGGCGGTGAATCCAAAACGTGCGGACGTACGTGAGCAGCTAGAAAGCAAAGGTATCGAAGTGGTGGATATTGAAACGCTTTACCAGCGCGCCATGACTTTAACGGGTGAACCAGCGCCGATTGAATTTGATGAGCAAATCGTGGGTTATGTTCGTTACCGTGATGGTTCTGTGATTGATGTGATTAGGAGAGTAAAACAATGACCTTTGATCGCCAGGCACACGCGGTTGGGCTTGACGAAGTATTGGAGAGCAAAGAGGCTCGAGTAAAACGACAGCAGGAGTGGCTTAGCCGCCACTCCGCACCTTTAATTTCCTTTACTGTCAATATTCCAGGCCCATACAAGTTGACCCCAAGTTCACACAAAGTGTTTGAGCAAGGGGTGGCGGCCATAAGCCTTGCTTGTAAGCAACATGGCTGTGACATAGCAGCGCGCCAACTGCTGACTAAAAATACTGGCCCAGAAGGGGTATTTGCGGTGAAAGCGGTCAGCGCATCGGTACTCAAAAAGCTGATGATTAAAATTGAGTCATGTCACCCGCTGGGCAGGCTGATGGACCTCGATGTGATTGGCGAAGATGGCAAAATTATATCGCGTCAAGGAGAACAAATGCCGCGTCGTAAATGCCTTATCTGTGAGCAAGATGCCGTTGTTTGTGGACGCAGTCGTCGTCACACACTCTCTGAACTTACTTCCGTAATCGATGAAATGGTAAGAGAACATGAATGCAGCGCTTAATCTTTTAGTGGGCGCTGAGCGCTTCTACAGTACACCAGTTCAAGCCGACCGCTCAGTACGTGTTGACCTGTTTAAATTGGTGTCCGAGTTGGCGTATCACGCGATGTTGGTGGAAGTGCATTTGACGCCGAAACCAGGGTTAGTTGATTTGCTCGATAATGGCGCCCACAGCGATATGGATGTGCGTCTTTTTGAACGCAGCGCTGAAGCAATTAAGCCTTTTATTCATGACTTTTTGAGTGCCGGTTTTGAACATCGTCAGTTTATGGCTGACAGCTTACTGTCAGTATTAAGGCCTATTGGTGTACAAGCTGAGCAGGCGATGTTTAAAGCCACTCAGGGGGTCAACACGCACAAAGGTATGATTTTCAGCATTGGGCTGATATGCGGCGCTATTGGTTGGTTGAAAGGTAAAGGCTTAACGCTTGACTCGATTCATGTTAGCCACGTAATCAAACGTTGTTGCGCAACGTTGGTGATTGATGAATTGAAACGTTCAGATCGTACCGCCAATACCCATGGGGAAAAGCTCTATGAGCAATATGGTTTGACCGGCGCTCGCGGAGAAGCGGCATCGGGCTTTGCCACCATTACTCAGTTTAGCCTTCCGGCGTACGAGGAAGCGATCGCCAAAGGAAAAACCACCGAACACGCATTGTGGCAAACTTTGCTGGTCTTGATGGCGAACAACCAAGACACCAATGTGGTGTCTCGCGGCGGCATGCATGGACTGCGTTTCGTGCAAAATGCGGCTTGGCAACTTTTGCAAAAAGGCGGCAGTGACAATCCTCAACTCGAACAAGAACTTATTGAACTAAACAAGCAGTTTACTGAGCGCCGTCTGAGCCCGGGAGGGAGTGCTGATTTGTTAGCGATGACCTGGCTGTTAGCGCAGGTAAATCACCTTAATCAACATAGCCGTTAAATCGACAATAGTGAAAAAATAAGGATTTCACCTTCATGGAAATGTACACAGATGTTCTTGTACTCGGCATCGCCGGCAATTTTGCCGGTCACCTACAGCAAGCTGGCGAGGCGGCGGATTTTGCCCGAATAGAAGGGTCAGACCTTGCTATGCCGCAAGCACTATTTCCTATTTACGTGCCTTCTGAGAGCACCTCATTTTTGACCAATTTCCCGCTCAGTCATGATGCGATTCAACTGCCTCTGGATGTCGATAATTTACAAATTGAACCAGAAGTAGGGCTTCTGTGCGATGTCATCTATGATCAGCATAATCACGTCGTTGATTTACTACCTCAAGCATTTGGTGCATTTAATGACTGCTCAATTCGCCGTCCTAACGCCAATAAAATCAGTGAGAAAAAGAACTGGGGAACGGCATCAAAGGGCATTGCCGAAACCATGCTGCCAATTAGCGGTTTCTCTCGTGGCGGTGAGATTGATCAATATCGGATTGCAAGTTTTCACCAACGGGGCGAATCGTTTGAGCTGTATGGTGAAGATTGCGAAATCTCTGGATACACCTATTTCTACGAGACCTTGCTTGAATGGATTGGAGAGCAGATGAACCAGCAGCAAGACATGGGACCTAAAGAAAATATCAAGCAGATGATTGCTGAGGCAAATTACCCATCTCAGGTGCTGTTGGCTCTGGGAGCGACGCGTTACACTCCTTATGGTGAATCTAATTTTTTAAAACGTGGTGATGTAAGCATGGTCGTGGTTTATGACCAGCGCAATTATACCCCGCAGACAATTCATCAGTTAGCGGCCGCTAATGATCTTCAGAAACATGGTATTTCGGCAGTGGTACAAACCGTGTTCTAGTACCTAATACATTCTATTTGTAGGGCAGTGTTGGCGTTGGTCAGGGCTGTATTTTGCCTAACATTCGTGTTGTTAAGACACGAATGTTAGGCCTTTCTTTTTTCGGGACCAATTCCTGCTGGTAAAAATCACTTTTCAGGCTGCTGCCACCTGATTATGTATTGGCACCATGACAGCGTTTAATCTCTTTAATCAGAGCGTTGGAGAGTGGTGAAGCCGAATTGTTTTTTGACGTGATCAGCATGACCGGGATTTGGTAAGTATATTTTTCGGGCAAGATAGGCTTAATCAGTCCTTTGTCGACCCAATAGCTGGCGTAATGTTCGGGCAGGTAGCCGATAAATGCCCCCGATAAAATTAAGTGGGCAATCCCCTCATCGTGATAGGCAATGGCGCTGTTTTGGTAATTCAGAGCGTCGTTGCGGGTTTCCTTATCTCTCATGTAGTTACTGGTGATGACTTCCGCTTGTTGTAACAGTTTGGTGATTTCCGACGCTTTACAGTCAAACAGTGGGTGGTCTTTACCACAATATAAATAGTTAGTTTCATTATGCAGGGGGTAGTAGTCGAGCCCTCTTAATTGATGGCGACTGACACCGATGCCAACGAGTGAGCGGCCATTTGCTACTGATGTTTCTACTTCGCGCGCTTCACATACGTTAATGTCGAACTGTAAGTTATTACTTCGTTTTTTTAATGCGGCGATAACTTGTGCCACACGGCAGCGGGGATCATTGACTAACGTGTCAATCATGGCAATCGTTACTCGACCAGAGAGTTCGTTTTTAGAACTTGCGACTGTGGCTGCAAAGGCATCGCACTGTTGAAGTAGTTCCAGTGATGCCTGATAGGTAACACGCCCTTCCTCTGTTACTTCAAAGCCACTTCGGCCGCGTTTGCATAGTTTAATTCCAAGGCGTAATTCCAAATCGGATAAATGGGAGCTAATGGTTGATCGACCTATATTTAAACGGGATTCCGCAGCTGACAAACCACCGCATTCGACGATAGCAACGAATATTCTCAGCATACGTAAATCAACATCTTGAACCTGCATGATCGACCTCTTTGTTATGTTAAGTCTTTAGTTCGACAAAATCGGAATGAACTACGAACATTATGCTTTTATAAAACATCCAGAGCAAGTTAGCATAGGCTCATAATAAGCAACCTGATAGCAAGTTATCAGTAAGTTAGGAGAACAGAATAATGTTTAGATATGGTGTAGACCGACTAAACCTGGATATTGTAAACGGAATTGCTGATGGCAGTATCAAAGCTGAACTGTGTGAAGAAGCACTAGATAAAATCAATGCAAGTCGCCGTAATGTGGACATCATCGCAGCTTCAGACAAAGCAGTATACGGCATCAATACTGGATTTGGTCCTCTGTGTGATACTCAAATCTCACCTGAAGAAACGCATCTGCTACAAAAAAACCTCCTTATTACTCATGCGGTTGGTGTTGGTGAGCCAATAGCTAAACCAATCTCAAAACTTATGCTGATCACTAAGGTGCATGCCTTAAGTCAGGGCTACTCAGGTATTCGCCTGGAAGTCGTTCAGCGTATGCTGACGTTCATTGAACTGGATCTGATCCCTGTTGTGCCGGAGCAAGGCTCAGTTGGCGCATCGGGTGACTTAGCACCACTATCTCACCTGTTTTTACCACTGATTGGTGAAGGTGAATTTTGGCAGGGAGATAGCATCATCCCAGCAGCGCAAGCGCTTCGTGAACATGGTTTAGAGCCACTTGAGTTGCATGCTAAAGAAGGCTTGGCGCTCATCAACGGTACTCAATTTATTCTTTCTCACGCGATTACCGCACTGACTAAAATGCGCTATCTACTTGATTTGGCTGATTTGGCTGGCGCGATGAGTATTGAAGGCATGCAGGGTAGTGGCTCTCCATTCCGAGAAGAGCTTCACCTGACCCGTGCATTCGCTGGTAACATTGAAGTCGCCGCTCGAATGAGACGCTTCTTCAAAGACTCAGAAAACATGGCCTCGCATGCGAATTGTGTTCGCGTGCAAGACCCATATTCATTGCGCTGTATTCCGCAAGTACATGGTGCTTCTCGCAATGCATATAACCACTTAAAAGAACTTGCTGAAATCGAAATGAACTCTGTGACTGATAACCCGATTGTTATCAGCGCTGAAGAAGCGATTTCCGGTGGTAGTTTCCATGGTCAACCGCTGGCAATGGTATTGGATTATGCATCTATTGCTGCTGCAGAATTGGGCAACATTTCAGACCGTCGTTGTTACCTGTTGCTTGAAGGACTACACGGTCTACCGCGTCTTTTGACCTCATCCGGTGGTCTTAACTCGGGCATGATGATCCCGCAATACGCGACAGCAGCATTGGTAACTGAAAACAAATCACTCTGTTTCCCACCGTCTGCCGACAGCGTGCCAACCTCAATGGGTCAGGAAGACCACGTTTCGATGGGCAGCATCTCAGGCAGAAAACTTAACCAGATCTTAGGTAACCTGGAAAAGATCTTCGGTATCGAATTGATGTATGCTGCACAAGCGATAGAGTTTAGACGTCCGAACAAATGTTCAGATCTTATCGAAGAGAACTTCCAGATTATTCGTGAGAAAGTTGCCAAGCTAGAAGAAGATCGCCTTCTTAAGCCAGACATCGACGCGATGATCAAACTCGTTAAAACACAAGCGTTTAATGTTAACTAGAGGGAGCCGCTAAGGATGGAAACCGTATTGAATTTTCAAGAACAAATTAAACAAGGGATCCCTAACACACTGCCGGAACCTAAACCGTATCCGGCAGGTGTAAACCGTGCTCCGAAGCGCAAAGACATTCTGACTTCTGAAGAAAAGCAGTTGGCTATTCGCAACGCATTGCGTTATTTCCCGAAAGAGTGGCACAAGGAGCTGGCTGCAGAGTTTGCTCTGGAGCTGAAAGATTTCGGTCGTATTTACATGTACCGCTTCAAGCCGAACTACGAGATGAAATCTCGCTCTATTTCAGACTATCCGGCGAAGTGTGAGCAGGCTGCTGCCATCATGCTGATGATCGACAACAACTTAGATCCTGCGGTAGCACAGCACCCTGAAGAGCTAATCACTTACGGTGGTAACGGTGCGGTATTCCAGAACTGGGCACAATACCTGCTGACCATGAAATACCTAAGTGAAATGGAAAGTGACCAGACGCTACACTTGTACTCTGGTCATCCTATGGGGCTGTTCCCGTCGTCGGAAGAAGCACCACGTGTAGTTGTAACTAACGGCATGATGATCCCTAACTACTCGAAGCCAGATGATTGGGAAAAATTCAACGCTTTAGGCGTGACTCAATACGGGCAAATGACTGCGGGTTCATTTATGTACATCGGTCCTCAGGGGATCGTACACGGCACAACAATCACGGTAATGAACGCATTCCGTAAGGTGCTGGAAAAAGGTCAAAGTCCGAAAGGTAAGATCTTCCTGACTGCTGGTCTTGGCGGCATGAGTGGTGCACAGCCTAAAGCGGGTAACATCGCGAACTGTATTACTGTATGTGCAGAAGTGAACCCGAAAGCGGCAATTAAGCGTCATGAGCAAGGTTGGGTGGATGAGCTGGTCGACAACATGGACGCGCTGATTGAGCGTGTTCGTCAAGCTCAGGCCAACGAAGAAGTGGTATCTATTGCCTTTATCGGCAACGTGGTTGATGTATGGGAAGCCTTCTACGAGAAGGAAATCTTCGTGCACCTTGGTTCGGATCAGACCTCGCTACACAACCCTTGGTCAGGCGGTTACTACCCGGTTGACATCAGTTATGAAGAATCAAACCGTCTTATCCGTGAAGAGCCAGAGCTTTTCAAGGTAAAAGTACAAGAGACTCTGAAGCGCCATGCTGATGCGGTAAATAAACACACAGCTCGCGGTACTTACTTCTTTGACTACGGTAATGCTTTCTTGCTTGAAGCATCTCGTGCTGGTGGCGATGTGATGGCGGAAAACGGCATTGACTTCAAATACCCGTCATACGTGCAGGACATTCTTGGTCCTATGTGTTTTGACTATGGTTTTGGTCCGTTCCGATGGGTTTGTACTTCAGGCAAGCCGGAAGATCTGGACAGAACTGATGCGATAGCCGCAGAAGTGCTAAGCAAGATCATGGAAGAGTCGCCAGAAGAAATTCAGCAGCAGATGCAAGACAACATCACTTGGATCAAAGATGCGAAACAAAACAAACTGGTCGTAGGCTCACAAGCTCGAATTCTTTATGCTGATGCGCAAGGTCGTATGGAAATCGCGAAAGCATTTAACGATGCGATCAATCGAGGTGAAATCGGTCCTGTGGTGCTTGGTCGTGACCACCACGATGTAAGTGGTACTGACTCACCGTTCCGTGAAACGTCGAACATCTATGATGGTAGCCGCTTTACCGCTGACATGGCGATTCACAACGTAATCGGAGATGGTTTCCGCGGCGCGACTTGGGTCTCTATCCACAACGGTGGCGGTGTAGGCTGGGGTGAAGTGATCAACGGCGGTTTTGGTATGTTGCTAGACGGCAGCGATAGTGCTGAGCGCAGACTGAAGTCCATGCTGTTGTTCGATGTTAACAACGGTATCGCACGTCGTAGCTGGGCGCGTAACAAAGAAGCTAACTTCGCTATTCAACGTGAGATGGCAAGAACACCTAAGCTAAAAGTGACATTAGCTAACCAGGTTGACGATGACATTATCGATAACTTGTCTTTCTAAGTAACCTGCACTTAGAACTGTAATAGAAAGAAACAAAAAGGCAGCGAATTTCGCTGCCTTTAGTTTTTAGGTGATTGTGAATTACCACATTAGGTCGTCTGGAACGACGAACTCTGCGTATGGGTCATCTTCTGCAGGAATATCAGCTTCAGGCTCTTTTTGATCAATAATGACTGATTCATCACGTTGTGCGATTTTGTTTGCTACGCCGCGTGGGATAACCACATAGCTCTCGCCTACAATCGCAATAGCCAGAATACCTTTAATTAACTGCTCACGAATGACAGAATCAACGTAAAGCGATTTCACCAAAGTCCCGTCTGTGAAGTTGTATTTGATGTCGCCATCTTTCAAATCAACTTTGTTCATTTCGATCAATTGATTGATTTGCGCTTTGATCTCTTTACTTAAACGCTCAGCATTCTGTTGCTTGCTCAACTCTTTATCTCGTTCTAACTGCTGGCGCTTGCTCTCTTCAACGGCCGCTTTGACTTCGCGAGCTTGAACGCGGGATTTTTTGGAGCCTTTTTTCGCTTTTTTTAGTTTTTTCTCGTTAACCAAGCCAGCTTTCAGCATTTGTTCTTGAAGGGTTAGTTTTGCCATGTTTAATCCAGTTGATACGCAATTTTTGCCATTTTAACCAGTCCTGATCAGCAAGGAAAGGGCGGGGAAGGGAAGTGGGGTGAATATCGTACTAATATGCTGGCTTTGAAGGCCAAATCCAGCATTTAGTTTGTATTTCAGCGCTCAGACGTATTGAAGTTTTCTATTGCTTTCTTTTGTCCAAAGAACTTCGAGTACAGCAATCAGTTAGCGTTGCGAGTAGACTCTTTTACTTGCAGAGAGCCCTGATATTGAAAGTGCTTTTTATCGCTTGTTTGCTCTTTATTTAGGGTAAGTGCTGTGGTGACAGCGTCTCGGGTTAGTTCCAAAATAGGTAAAGCTACAGTGGATATGCGTGGCACCATATAATCGGCAGTCGGATCTCCATCGATTCCGATGACGGAAACATGTTCTGGAACTTTTATTCCTCTGTCATGCAATGCGCGGATAGACCCGATGGCCATTGAGTCTGTACACGAAAAAATAGCGGTAAAAGGCACGCCGCTATCGATCAGTTTGATCGTTGCATCATAACCACTTTTTGGGTTGCTCTCACCTTCGATAATCAGAGTGTCTACGATGTCTATACCATGCTCTGTAAGGGTTTCTTTGTAGGCAGAAAGACGTTTCTGACCGGTACTACTGGACATTGGCGTAGTAATACAGGCGACTTGTTTATGGCCAATGTCCAAAAGGTAGTTAGTTGCAAGGCGAGCCACTTGCTCTTGGTCAAAACCGAAGCTAAATAATTTCTCGTCATCCAAAGCACGGTTGATGACGATAAGCTGGGTTTTGATTTCTTGTTGTATGCTCGAAAGCTGCTGTTCAGACAAATGGCGGCTATAAATAAGAATGGCATCACAGTTGTGAGCATTAAGGGAACGAACGGCATCCTCTTCCCCTGCAGCGCTGTCGCTACTGTTCATTACAAACAACTTTTTATCTGCTTTTTGCATATCTAATGCAGCTTCGGTCAGTATCGAGCTGAAATAGTGGCTTTCAAAATGTGGGAGAATTAACCCGAACGTATTGTAGCTGTTTGTCGCTAGCGCTCGCGCAAACGCGTTTGGCTGATAGCCCAGAGATTTCATTGCTGCCAACACAGACTGACGGGTCTGTTCTTTTACATATTCGCTGCCGTTAATTACCCTGGATACGGTTGCTTTCGATACGCCTGCTGCTTTGCATACGTCTTTGATTGTCGCCATTTTTTTATTCCCACATACTTTGGAAGGACAGTTTACATCATTTGATTAGACGAGAATAATCTGTCGGTTTGTTTTAACTGTAAAGCTCAAGTAACTGTGTATTTACTCACAAAGTCAACATAATTGATTTCAGCGCTTAAAACTCAAGTCCATGCATAAAATCACATTTTTTGTATTATATATAGCCCATAATGTAACCGGTTTCATTCATTATTGTTCATTAATCTAAAAATGTGAAACTCAGAGCAAACTGCAAGGATGATAATGATTAGCCACCCAGATTTATTTCTGCACAAAGACAAGCCCGATTTTAATTTCCCATAACTCATAAGCAGGAAACGATTTTGATAGATACAATTATTTTTGACATGGACGGCGTGCTCGTTGATTCTGAACCGTTCTGGCGTAAAGCGAAAGTCAATGCCGTTGCCCGTTTTGGTGGGCAGATCACCGAACAACTCGCATACCAGAGTACGGGTCTTCGCATTGATGAAATAGCGAACTACTGGATTCGATACTGTGGCTTAAACCCGAACTGCGCAACCGATCTTGCGGATGCTATCTTGAGCGAAGTGATTGGACAAATTAAGTCTCACGGTCAATTGCTACCTGGTGTGCAACAGTCTCTGGATTTAGTGGCACGAGCAGGATTGAAAATTGGACTAGCTTCTTCTTCACCGCAGAGGTTAATCGAAGCTGTTCTGGAAACCTTCGGGATCGGTAAATATTTCTCAGTTTACGTTTCAGCGGAACATCTTCCTTATGGAAAACCTCATCCACAGGTGTATCTGGACGCGGCAATACAACTCGGCACAGAGCCTTATAACTGTGTGGCAATTGAAGATTCCGTTAATGGGTTGATTGCAGCAAAGGCAGCAGGAATGAAGGCGATTTGTGTTCCTGAACCGGGACAAGAAGCGAATCCACGCTTTGGCATCGCTGATATCAAGTTAACTTCCCTTAAAGACTTCTCGTCTTCAAGCGAGGTTCTAAAACTTCTCGGGAGATAAATGAAAGGGCTTCATCATTCATTGGTGGAGCCCATCGTCTTACTTCGTCTTTAAACAACCACTCTTCTTGTTAGCTGTAGTTAAAGCTAGTTACATCGTTTCTTTGAGATTCATTCGTGCGGTCGTAACCCAATGAGAGGGTCAGCAGCATTGCTAAAGAGAAGGCAACAGCAATACCCAGAACATAAATCAACGCTGGGGTGAATACTGGGATGGTAAAGATGCTTTGAAATGCGAAAGCGGTCATTTTTACCTGAAAGTAGCCATTGAGCGCGCCTCCTAGCATGCCTGAAATGACAACGATAGGGATGGTACGGCGATAGCGAAGAATCAAACCGTAAATGATCGGTTCCGTAACCCCGGCTAGCAGTCCTGTTAAAGCGGCAGGTCCCGCCAGTGTTCGTACTTCTGTATTACGTGCTCGTAAGCAAATGGCAAACGCGACACCTATCTGAGCGAAAGTACTCGGAGCCCACATTGGGAAAATCGAGTCCCCTCCAGCGGCCGCACTAGCGATCACCACAGGGAATATTCCCCAATGTAATCCGAAGATCACAAGGAACATGATGCTTGCGCCAATGACAGCACCAGTGAGCATTGAGCTGTATGCCTGAAGGTGATCAATACCTGTGGCGACCAAGTTGCCTAAAAAGATCCCGATAGGGCCAAATACTGTTGCTGTCATCGGTACGATGATCAGCAAACAGATCATTGGGACCAGGAATAACTTTACGTTTGAAGGGCAGAACTGTTGCACTCTTTTTTCTAGTAGAGCAAGTGCAGTAATGGCGATAAATATCGGAAAAACGGTCGACGCATAACTCATCGCGGTAAAAGGTATCCCCATAAAGGTACTTTCGTGATGACCGATCATGGCTATAAAATTAGGTTCAAGAAGTGCAGCGCCAACGGTCGCACCGATATAGCCATTCGCTCCTAACCTAACCGCTATAGAGCTTCCCAACATAACAGGCAAAAAATAAAAAACGGCATTGCCAGCTGCAGACAGTGTCAGGTAGGTGCTGCTTTCTGGTGAAAGCCAACTCGTCATGACTAAAATCGCTAACAGAGCTTTGAGCATACCAGCACCTGCCATGACGCCAATAATTGGCGAAAAGCTATCGGACACTACCTGGATTACTCGGCTACCAAGAGAAAGGTTTTTCTTATTTTCAGTGTATGTGGATTCCATTGTCTTCGATTTCCAGTGGATATTTATAAAGCCACTTCCGGTTATACATTCTATCAATGAAACCGGTTCCATTTTTAGCTAATATTAGTCTGGGAATGACTGCTGAGAAACGAATATTGCTAAATGTTGTGATGATTCTCACTGAGATAAAACAGGGTTTTCTGCCGTGTTTTTTGGCAAAAAAATACACCCCATGTCTGAGACGCAGGGTGTATTTTCTAGAGCGTTGTTTTAGCTACGGCGAGTTTTACAGTTTTTCACCGTTGCTAGTGATGACGTCTTTATACCAGTAGAAGCTTTTCTTACGGCTACGTCCCATGGTTCCTGTTCCGTCGTCGTGACGATCGACGTAAATAAAGCCATAACGTTTACGATATTCACCTGTACCGTAAGAGACACAGTCAATACATCCCCAAGGGGTATAGCCCATCAAATCGACGCCATCGTAATCAACAGCCTTTTGCATCTCTTCAATATGAGCTTTCAGGTAGTCGATACGGTAGTCATCGTTGATCTCACCGTTTTCTTCAACTTGATCTATAGCGCCAAAGCCATTTTCTACAATGAATAGTGGCTTGTTGTAGCGTTCATACAGCTCACATAGAGAGTAGCGCAGACCTACCGGGTCAATCTGCCAACCCCATTCAGACGCTTGAACGTATGGATTCTTCACGCTGCCGGTAAAGCCACTCATTGAGCCTTCTGTTGTTTCTTCAGCATCGGCTTTCACCGCTACCGACATGTAGTAGCTAAAGCCGATATAGTCACAGACGCCTTCTTTTAAAATCTCCAGATCGCCAGGCTCCATCTTGATGTTGTAGCCTTTACGTTCCCAATCTTTCAGTGTGTATGCTGGATATTCACCACGCATATGTACGTCACTGAAGAAGAAGCGGTTACGCATTGCTTCTTGAGCCAACATCACGTCTGCTGGTGCACATGAGTATGGGTAAATTGGAACCCACGCAACCATACAGCCAATTTGGAAATCAGGGTTGATTTCATGACCCAGTTTTACCACTTTTGCGCTAGCGACAAATTCGTGGTGTACGACTTGGTACATACACTCTTCTGGATTTTCCTCAACGGTGTAATCCACGCCCGAGTTTGAGTAACCCCATAGAGGCAAATGCAGATCACGTTGGTTATTGATCTCGTTAAACGTCATCCAGTATTTCACTTTGTTCTTGTAGCGACGCATGACCGTTTCTGCATAGTGAACAAAGAAATCAACAACTCGACGGTCTTTAAAGCCACCGTACTCTTTTGACAAATGCAGCGGCATTTCAAAGTGAGACAAAGTAATGACTGGCTCAATACCGTGTTTTAATAACTCATCAAACAGGTCATCGTAGTACTGTAAGCCCGCTTCATTTGGCACTAACTCGTCCCCTTTAGGGAAAATTCGTGGCCAATAAATAGAAGTACGGAAACATTTAAAGCCCATTTCTGCCAGCAGTGCTACATCACCTTTGTAGTGGTCGTAGAACGCGGTCGCTTCATGGTTTGGATAGTGGTAACCCTCTAATACACCATCGGTAATTTTACGTTGGGTGTTGACGTCACCACCGGATAACACATCAACAATACTCGGACCTTTACCATCTCGGTCCCATCCGCCTTCAACTTGGTGTGCAGCTACTGCGCCGCCCCATAAAAAGTTTTCAGGAAAAACACTACTCATCTTTACTTACCCTTAAGCCATTTGAATTACAGGCTGTCCAATTTCAATTTGTTTGTCATCCTGACCTTGCTCGATCAGTTTAAATTCGTACTCATCACTGTTCATTACGATGAACGGTGTGGTTGTGTCATAACCCGCATTCGCAATGCTTTGCAGATCAAATTTGATTAGTGGATCACCCGCTTTAACTTCTTGGTCGAGTTCAACCAAGCACTCAAAGAACTGGCCTTTAAGTTCTACCGTGTCGAGGCCAACGTGAATCAATACTTCAGCCCCGTTTGCGGATGTCATACCGACTGCATGCTTGGTTTCAATGACGGATGAAATAACAGCATCACATGGCGCGCGCACGATGCCTTCTGTTGGTCTGATTGCAACACCATCACCCAGTAACTTTTGCGAAAAACTTTCGTCGTTTACGGTTTCCAGAGGAATGATCTCTCCTTTTAGCGGGCTAACCAAAGTTGCTGACTTCTTCACAGCAGGCGCTGAGTGAGGCGTTACCGATGAACCATTCTCTTTCTTCTCTTCGACTTCTACAGGGTCTTCAAAGCCAACAAAATAAACCAGAACGGTGGTAACAACGATAGTGACACCTGTACCTAGCAATGCACCTGTAAATGAGCTTGGGTTATCCGGGCTAATTGCGTTTACCACGGTTAGAATTCCTGTCAGCCCTGCATAAGCATAGTAGTAAGTATGGAATAGACTCGCGACTGCTGCACCGATTGCACCGCCAATACAGCCACATATAAATGGCTTCTTAAGTCTTAACGTAACGCCGTAGATTGCAGGTTCTGTAATGCCGAAGAAGCCTGTGATACCTGCAGAGTAAGCCGTTGTTTTCATTCGAGTATTACGAGACTTCAATGCGACAGCGAAAGCCGCAGCCATTTGTGCAACGACAGCGATACCGCAGAATGCTTGAATAGAGTCATAACCAAAGTTTTCGTAGTTTGCCAAGACAATTGGCGTTGTACCCCAGTGAACACCAAAGATAACCAATACTTGCCAAATACCACCGATAACAGCAGCGGCGACAACTGGAGCAACTTCATACAGTGTGTTGTAACCAGTAGCAATAATGCTTGCAACAAAGCTGGTTGCAGGGCCAATTAATACCAGCGTCGCAGGTACCATGATGAGCATGCAAAGTAATGGTGTGAACAGTTCACGAACCACATCAGGTAAGATTCGCTTGATATACTTTTCAACATAACTCAGTGCCCAAACCATGAAGATAGCAGGCAGCACAGATCCGGTATAAACGGTTTTAGCCAGTGGCAAACCCAAGAAAGTGATTAATTCGCCATCAGCAATTCTGGCTGCCATTTCTCCCCAAGAAGGGTTGATTAATGCACATGAACACAGAATCGCAATAAGAGGGTTACAGTTAAAATGTTTTGATGCAGTGATGGCGATAAAGATAGGAAGGAACACGAAAGGCGTCCATGACATAAAGTTCAGAACTTCAAATGCCCCTGTGCCTGCCACGCCTGGTGCAAGGTGATGAGTGAAAATCAAAACACCCTGTAAGATACCTGCTGCTGCAAGAATATAAACAAAAGGTGCGAAAATGGATGACATAGAAGCAATAATAGCGTCCAGTAGTCTCACTTTTTCAGAGCCTTCAGACATTAGTGATGTATCTACTAATGTTGACATTGCTGAGTATACATCTTGGACGTGAGTGCCGATCACGACCTGAAATTGACCGCCACTTATCACAACGGTAATAACGCCAGGCATCTCTTTTATTTTGTCTGCTGCACCTTCAGGTGTCTCTTTTAATACTAAGCGCAGACGGGTAGCACAGCGTGAAAATTTACTTACATTTTCTTGTCCGCCAACTTGCGAAAGAATGTCTTTCGCAAGTTGAGCATAATCTCTGACCGCAGCCATATATCCACCTTTCTCTTTATTATATTTCACGTACTATCTAGTTATTGGAACCGGTTTCCGAAACCGGTTACAGAATAAGTTGGAATCGCTTTTGACATCAACATCGATAAAAAACAATAAAGAAATGGATCACAGAAAGAATCGTTAGAAGATAAAAAAATGCTATTCGGATCTCTTTTTTATGGTGAAGAAAACGCTGAATTCTTATTTTTTGCTCAATAAATAGACGTATTCGGGCTTTGTTAAAAGTCTGAACTCAGTTTTTGATCGCTATCGGCAAATAATAAAAAATTTATCTTTCATAATTGTAACCGGTTTCATTTTGTGTTGTATTGTATGCAAATACATCTAAGGGCCGAGCTTAAGAATGGCAGGTTCTGAATAAATAGATATCTTAACTAATTGAATAATGGTGGAAATGTAATGAGTGATAACGTCTTTCCGAAAGGTTTTTTGTGGGGTGGGGCTACAGCGGCGAACCAATTTGAAGGCGCTTGGGACGTAGATGGTAAAGGCCCAAGTACAAGTGATATGTTCAGTGGTGGAACCCATACTGTTGCACGCCGTATTACTCGCACCATCGAAGAGGGCGTTCATTACCCTTCGCATGAAGCGATAGACTTTTATCACCGATTCAGAGAAGACATCGCACTGTTTGCTGAAATGGGTTTCAAAACATTCCGTTTCTCAATCAACTGGACCCGTATTTTCCCGACTGGCATGGAATCAGAGCCAAATGAAGCGGGTCTGAAGTTCTATGAAGACGTCATTGATGAACTAAAAAAATACGATATCGAACCATTAGTAACGATTTCACACTATGAATTGCCGTTCGGTCTGACCCAAGAATACAATGGTTGGGCAGGACGACAAGTAGTCGATTGTTATACACGTTACGCAGAAACACTATTTAAGCGCTTCAACGGTAAAGTGAAATACTGGTTAACCTTCAACGAAATCAATATCGGTACCATTCCTATTGGTAACTATCTTGGTTTGGGTATCTTAAACGAAGGTACAACGGATTTTATCAATCAGGTAGATAACCCACAGATTCGTTTTCAGGCTCTGCATCACCAGTTCGTTGCAAGTGCAAAAGCCGTAAAACTGGGTCATGAAATCAACCCTGATTTTGAAATTGGTTGTATGATTGCCTTCATGACCACTTACCCATTCACCTGTAATCCAGAAGACGTCATCCTGGCTCAAGAACACGTTAAAATGCACAACTATTTCTGTGGCGATATTCAGGTTCGTGGTAAATATCCATACTACGCAAAACGTTACTTCCAAGAGCATGGTGTGGAAATTGAGTTTGCCGAAGGCGATGCTGAAATACTGGCTGAAGGTACAGTTGATTACTACACCTTTAGTTACTACATGTCTAACTGTGTTTCTGCGAATCCAGATAATGAAACTGGCTCTGGGAACCTAATGGGCGGTGTTAAAAACCCATATTTGCAAGCCTCTGACTGGGGATGGCAAATTGACCCAATTGGTCTGCGTTACACACTGAATGAAATCTACGCTCGTTACGAGATTCCTTTGATGGTGGTTGAAAACGGCTTGGGTGCGTTCGATAAAGTTGAAGAGGATGGCTCAATCAACGATAGCTACCGTATTAATTACCTGAAATCACACATTGAACAAATGGGTGAAGCGATAAAAGACGGCGTTGAACTTTGGGGTTACACACCTTGGGGTTGTATTGACCTGGTAAGTGCCTCAACCGGTGAGATGGAAAAACGCTATGGTTTTATTTATGTAGATAAAGATAACAATGGCGAAGGTACGTTAGATCGTAAGAAGAAAGCCTCTTTCGATTGGTACAAAAACGTCATTGCTACGAATGGTGCAGAGCTTTAATTTGTGCTTAACGCGTTAAAGTAAAAATACTCAGTATAAAAGAGCGCTGCAATTAGCGCTCTTTTGCTTTTTCTAAGTGTTGAGCTTTTCTCCACTGGCTTGGAGGCTTGCCTGTCCATTGTCGAAAATGGCGGCTGAATACCGCTGTCTCTGCATAGCCAAGCTGTAAAGCAATGTCGGTAATGCTCTGAATATTTTCATTAAGTCGACGTTCGGCCAAACTTTGTCTTACCTGCCGTAATAACTGGCTATAACTTTTTCCTCGTTCTTTCAGCCGTATTTGTAGCATTCGCGGATGCATATCCAAGGCTCTTGCTACCCGCTCAACACTACACTCACCAGTGGGTAGTAAACGCCCGATCATATCTATGGCTTGATCGCTAAAATTATTTGGATAACGATTTTTAAGATATTTCAGGTGCTCCTGAAAGTGTCGATCCAAAGCGTCTTCGTCCTGATGATTTTTGGTATCAAGTAGGCTTCTTTTGAGCATGATACCGTTAAACTTTTCACCAAAACGTATTTTGGGCAGGTGCGCGGACCTGTCACTTCGGTTGCCCAAGTTGCCAAATTGGGTAAGGTATAAAGTGAAGCTATTCATATCGATATTGAGTAAGTTCGCCATAAACCTTGCCATTTGCATGACACTC
Organism: Vibrio sp. YIC-376; assembly: GCF_052353105.1. NCBI lineage: Bacteria > Pseudomonadati > Pseudomonadota > Gammaproteobacteria > Vibrionales > Vibrionaceae > Vibrio > Vibrio sp. YIC-376. The sequence goes on along the minus strand of NZ_JBBWFK010000002.1, from coordinate 437,184 downwards.
ATTTGCATCAGCTGGGTGGTCACTTGCTCACTGTAAGTATCAATACTCAGGGAGAGTTTCATCCATTCATCTTGCGCTGTCATTGCGAACTTAACACCAGAAGATTGCAAATAGAGATAATCATTGGCACGTATCAAAGCTTCTCTCACGGTTTCGGCGCGAGCGACCAGCATAGGTAAGTCACCTAAGGCGTTAAAACCTTGCCGTTGCGCGAGCAGCACCCCAAACAGAGGTTCCTGACAACGTTTTGCCGCGATTTCCAATAGTTCGGCCAGCTTCGAGTTAGCGATATAAGTATCGGGATCGCGGAACTGTGCAGCCGAAAGTCCTGCCTGTTTCATTATCTCTATAGGATTCTGTCCGTGCTCAGAAACTAAACTATCAAATTTGTCTGCTGCACCGCTTCTTACGATATACATATCTCGATCTTGAAATGTTAATGGTTTGTAAATCGCAATATATCAAATTTTATTCGCAAAAGGTCAAGTGAGTGTCAATGAGTTGATCTAAGTTACATTTTGATAACAAAGTGTAGAAGGGAAGCTAAATGGAACTGATAAACAAAACTGCGATCGTCACTGGCGCAGCTGGTGGTATTGGTCAAGCCATCGTTGGAAAACTGCGTGCGCAGGGCGCAAACGTGCTGGCTGTCGATATTTCTAAACAGTCGCTCGAAGTTTATCAAGGTGCAGATGTTAACACATTGAAAACCTTCGTTGCTGACGTAACTGATTATCAGCAAGTTGAAGCCATGGTTAATTACGCCGTCGCGCAGTTTGGCAAGCTGGATATCATGATCAACAACGCGGGCATTGGTTTAGCGAAACCGTTACTAGGCCATGATCCTGTCGCAGATTTCGAGCCCGTTTCTAAGGTAAACCAAAACGGCGTTTACTACGGAATCTTGGCCGCTGGACGCCAGTTCCAGGCACAAGGCACTCCGGGTGTCATCCTGAATACCTCTTCTGTTTACGCAAAAATGGCAGCGGAAATGACGTTTACCTATAACGTGAGCAAAGCCGCCGTTGACATGATGACGAAATGTGCCGCTTTAGAGTTTGCGCCATTAGGTGTTCGCGTTTGTGCCATCGCACCGGGTCGTGTGGATACACCAATGCTACGCCAATATGAAGCGATTGGTCTTTGGGAACACATCCGTAAAGAGCAAATGCGCGATACCTTCACTCAAACAGAAGAAATCGCCAACGTCGTTGCATTTTTGGTCAGCGAAAAAGCCAACTGTATCAACGGCTGTACTGTAAGTGCATCAGACGGTTTCGAGAATTTTAAATACCCATTATTGGGCTAAGACGTGGAAGTCTAATTACAACAAAAGCGAGGAAGCGAGTTATGTCATTACCAGAAGTTATTAATCATCAGGATTTACTGTTAACTCTGAACACAAATGAAGAGTCGATCATCAAAGATGCACTACCGGGTGTTGATGTTTACCCATTGTTTCTAGACCCAGAGAATGGTACTTGGGTTATTCGAGCGAAATTCAAACCAGGTATTACTCTGCCTCAGCACTTCCATACTGGAGTAGTACATTTCTACACGCTAAGCGGTATGTGGCATTACATTGAATACCCAGAGCAAAAGCAAACAGCGGGCAGCTATTTGTATGAGCCAGGCGGTTCTATCCATACGTTCCACTGTCCGGAAGAGTCAGGCGGTGCAGACGGTTTCATGGTGATTCAAGGTGCTAACATCAACTTTGACCAAGACGGTAACTTCATGAATATCATGGACGCGGGTTGGATTGAGCAAGTGGTTATCGCAACGGCGAAAGCTCAAGGCATCACGCCACGTTACATTAAGCCAGGTGCGATTGCAGGTCTGAGCGACGAGCTTGGAGCGTAAATTTATGGCAACAATGAACAGTATCGTAATGAAAGATGGCGGCGTTCACTTGCAACAGGTTGAAGTGCCAAAGCCAGCGGCAGGCCAAGTACTTGTTCGTAGCCTAGCGTGCGGCATTTGTGGTTCTGATTTACACATTGCGCGTCATACGAATGAGGTATTTGATTTTTACCGCAAACTTGGTGTGATGTCAGAAAGCATGGATGACCACACAGAAGTCATGCTTGGTCATGAGTTCTGTGCGGAAGTCGTCGAATATGGTGATGACACTCAACAAGCATTTCCAGTGGGTAGCCGAGTTACTTCGGTTCCGATTCTGCTAAGCCAAAACGGGGCTGGCGTTGGTGTGACACCGGGTATTCATGGTGCATACTCTGAATACTTCTTACTTGATGAAGCGCTTCTTTTGCCTGTTCCTGAGAATGTTCCGTCGGAAGCTGCAGCGTTAGCTGAACCACTAGCAGTAGGTTTGCATGCGGTTAACCGCAGCGATATCCAAGCTGGTGAGACTGCACTTGTTGTAGGTTGTGGTCCAATTGGTCTTGCTGTTATCACAGCGCTTCAACAGCGTGGGGTTAGCAATATTCTGGCGGTCGATATTCAAGATGAGAAGCTGGAACTGGCAAAAGAGTTTGGTGCATCTCGTGTGGTAAACCCGACCAAAGAAGATGAAGTCGCGGTAGGTGCTGAAGTGGCAGCGGGATCACGCCTGGTTATCTTTGAATGTGTGGGTAAACATACGTTGATTGATGACTTTATCCGCCGTGCTCCGGCAGGTGCTCGCATCGTGGTGACTGGTATTCATACTACGCCAACCACCATCAACTACGCTTACGCGACAGTAAAAGAGCTTGATCTGCGTTTCTCATACTACTACCAGCCACATGAGTTTGAGCAATGTCTTCATGCGATTGCGGACGGTAAAGTGCCATGGCAGAAAATGCTGACTGCAAAAGTGGGTATGGATGGTGTTGAAAGTGCATTTAAGCAGTTAATGACACCAAACGACCACATCAAGGTTGTCATTGAACCTTGGCGAAATGGTGAATTACAAGTCGTTTAAATTAGATTGTTTGCATAAGGGTTTTTACCTTAGTCATGCCCCAACACACTGTTGTATTGGGGCTTTTTTATCTTAGTAATTTGGCGCGCTGAGTGATGCCAGAAATTAAGTCAAGGTGTGACTCGGATGTCTCTCGACGATGACGATAAATGCCTACCGTTCCAGGTTTCGGTTCGGTTGCCATGCTTAAACATTGCAGTCCAAATGATTCCAGATAGGGTTGCAAATGGCGGGTGTAAGACATGATTGCGACGCTCTCTTTCAGTACATCGATGCTGGCAAGTAGTGAGTCCACTTCATAAGTCGGTCTGTCATCTAATTGTTGTCTTTCGCGTTCGTTCTGCTTTGGGATTGGATTATCGATAACATGGGCGAATTTCTTTGCATCATAGGTGACAGAAAGAGCAGGGTACTCATGCAGCATCTCTTCCGTTACCGTTTTTCCCAATAGAGGGTGATCAGGAGAAACGAAGAAAGCATCGACTGTTTGAAATAAAGGAATAAAAGTGACGTCACACTTCGAAGATAATCCGACAATTTCATGACCGATAAAGAACTCGATTTGCTCGTTGATTAACGAGTCCATTAATCCCAGATGGTTACCAAATTCTACGTGTGTCGAAGCGGACGGTAGTTTGGCTAGATGTTCATTTAGCGCTTGTTTAACAAATAATGACCACCACGCGTCTCCCGTCCCCATTTTTATTTTCCCGACTTGGTACTGTTTTCGCTCTTCAATGCTTTGCATCATTTGGTTGTATTCGTGTTGCATCGCATTACTGTGACGGTACAGGATGCGGCCGTATTCGGTCAGGACCATTCCGTTAGGATGACGTTCGAACAGTGTTACGCCAAGATTCTCTTCAAGCTTTTTCAAATTACTGGTCACAGTCGGTTGGCTGAGCCCTGCTAACCTTGCGGCGGCACTGATGCTTTGACAGCGAGCAACCAACAAAAATTGCTGCAGTGATTTATCCATATTCTTTTCCCCTCTTTGAGCGCGGTGTATTTTGCACAATTACATAGCCCAATCACAAACTTGGAATTCAATTTTGTAGGAAAAATCTGTATTTCATAGATCCAAATCACCGTTGGGGTTTGAGATATAGATGTCATCTATAGCTCAGCGTCTGTTACCTATTTTTCTCTTAAGAATGCGTTCCTTAGACTAACGCCCAAAATAACAATCTAAGGAATGAACATGAAACCGAGCTTTATTGCGCTTGCTGTCGCGTCTTGTATTGGTCTGGCTGGATGTGGATCTGATTCGTCAGACGTGACTGACTCTGTCGACAAACCTATTATCTCTTCGGACTTGTATTTACGAGGACTGAACGGGGATTGGGGCACGGCTGAACATGCCAAGCTAAACTATTTGGGTAACAATGAGTACGAGACCGTACTTCGCGTCGCTCGAGGAAGTAATCAGTTCAAGATTGCCGATCCGGGGTGGCAGATCCAATACACCTATTTTGAGGAACCCGCGGCGTTTGATGAAGCTCAGGACTACCTACCAAAACCCGACACTAATGAAACGTGCATGAACGATGACTGTAACTCGGAGATCACGTTCGAAGACAAAGGGTACTACAAGTTTTCCGTAAGCTTTGCCGATGAAAGTCGCGCGACAATGACAGTGACAAAAGCAACGCAAGAAGAAGCTGAAAAATACTACTCAGATGCCATTCTGGACCCAGCAATGGTGCATGAGGGGCATCTGAGTAAAGAGGTAAAACTGTTTTCTAACTATGATGACTCCAGCGACACCGTTACTTTCTCTGTGAAGGACCCTAGCGCAGAGGCTCGTGAGTTTGGTATCTCGACAACCACTGAACTACGTGATGCGCTAGACCAAGGCGTTGTGGTGAATGAACAATCAGGCCCGCGAGTGGTGTCGGGTGATGTTGCATTTGATGCGCTGTTTGCATTGACGATGAAAGAACTGGATCAGCTTGCAGTATCTGAGATCAAAGACGGCAATTACAACTACAACAACCCGATTAAAGCGGAAGTATTTGAGACGGGCGCGAAGTGGCATTACGTTTGGACGCGTGATTTAGCGTATGCTGCTGATCTTTCGCTTGCTCTGATGAATCCGACTCGTGTGCAAAATGGCCTGAACTTTAAGCTGTCCGTTTTCCGTGATACCACGGAACAACAGTATGATGGCGAACAAATTGTACAGGATACAGGTACAGGTGGCAGTTGGCCGATCAGCACTGACCGAACAACGTGGGCGCTTGGTGCTGAACGACTACTTTCGGCACTGGACGGAGAAGAATACAACCAGTTCGCAGAACGTGCTTACAAAGCAGTCAGCAATACCCTGGAAGCGGATCGTCTTGCAGCTTTTGACGGGAAATCAGGACTTTACACGGGTGAACAATCCTTCCTTGATTGGCGTGAGCAAACTTACTCGACCTGGACACCAGATGATGTGAATGCCATAGGCAGCAGTAAGGCACTATCAACTAACGTGGTTCATTACCGTGCATTACAGCTCGCGGCGAAACTGGCTGAGGAATACGATTCTACCAATGCGGTGAAATACAGTGAGTGGGCAGAACAGCTGAAAGTCGCCATTAATCAACAGTTCTGGAATGCTGATCGTGGTATGTATGTGAGTTACCTGTTTGACAACGGTAAAGACATTGCAATCGATAAATATGACATGTTGGGTGAGGCGCTTGCGATCATCAGCGGTATCGCGACAGACGTGCAAGCAAAACAGATCATGGCGAATTACCCACACAGTGAGTTTGGTGTGCCTGTTTATTTCCCTCAACAGCCGGATGTGGCCGTCTATCATAACCGAGCAATCTGGCCTTTCGTGACAGCGTATAGCTTGCGTGCCGCACATCAAACACAAAATGTTGCAGCGGCGAACAATGCGATTCAATCTCTGGTTCGAGGAACCGCTACCAACTTGTCGAACATGGAAAACTTGGAGTGGTTATCGGGCAAATCTTTCATTATTCACAGTGATCATGGTGCAGATCCAAGTCTTGACGGTCCTGTCATTAACTCTCAGCGTCAACTGTGGTCTGTGGGTGGTTACCTGAACATGGTGGTGGAAACGATTTTTGGTATCCATACCGAGACGGGTCAGCTTGAAGTAAAACCTTTTATCACAAGCTGGGTACGCAATAACTTACTGGCTCAGTCTGACCAAATCACGTTGGAAAATTTCGAATTCAAAGGGAAAACGTACTCGGTGACGGTTGAACTACCAGAAGTCAGCGAAGACGAGACAGGGTATTACCCAGTTGAAAATGTCACTTTAGATCAAGATGGACACTACCGCGTTATATTAGGTGGGTTGGTCAATGTTGATAGCGAGATCAACGTCGTGTCGGGAGTTGCTCCATATGCCAGCGAAGATAGCAGTGTTTATTCACCTCAAGAGCCAACGTTGGTGGTGACGACCTCAGACAATTCCGTCAACATTGATGTAAGCAGCAAGTACAACGTCAACTTATATCGTAATGGCGAGTTGATTCAATCAAATGTAGCTGCTCAATCCTACACAGACATGCTACAAGGATTTGCTTGTTACTTGGCAGAAAGCATCAACGAAAAGGGCTTCCGCTCAAACCCAAGTCAGCCTGTTTGTGTGGGTGAAGAGATTCGAGTCAAGCTGGAAGGGGATTATCAGCCTCTTAAAGACGATGTGTCAGTTATCACCGTAAACAAAGACAGCGGCACAGTGAATGGATTGGAGTCATTCACAGTACCATCAAGTGGCACTTACCAATTTGATGCTTGGTATAACAATAATCTGGGCCAGCTCAACACGGGGATCACTAATACGGTGAAGTTGTTAGAGGTGATGGACGATTCAGGCAATGTCGTTGGTCAAGGTTACTTACAGATGGGACATATTGGTGAAAACCAAGGCATGCGTTACTCAACTCCAGTTGAAATCGCGCTTGAACAAGGTATGACTTATCAGATTGCTCTGAAGGATCATTTCAATATGAGCTATCTCAAGTCGAATGAAACCTACATCTATGCTGGTGGTATTGAAGGTGAGAAGAACGAAGCGCAAATCGCGGATATTCGAATCACGCCTGTGAAATAACTTTTTAGGTTAGATAAAAACAAAGCCGCTGAGATGATCAGCGGCTTTGTCGTCTTTAAATCGAACTGACTAGTAGCTTACTTAGGCTTAATTCATCGGTTGCGGACGAGCCTGACGACGTTGTCCTGATGGTTTATTGCCTGCTGGTTTTGCATTAGTCGGTTTGCGGTTACCCGATGGTTTGCCAGCATTACCGTTTTTATTACCGTTTGGTTTGCTGCCACTTGGTTTACTGTTTGCACGACCCTGGCCTTCGCGGCTGCCTTTAGGCTTGCCTGTTCCACCTTGGTTTGAGCCACTATTGTTAGCGTTGAAGCGGCGTTTAGGTTTACCAGCACCAGTGGATGCCTTTTTCTCTGTAGGCTGAGCGTTATCACCTTCTGCTTTTGGTTTCTTAGGCTTCTTCGGCTTTTTAGCTTTAATCGGACGTGTATCTAATTTTGACTCCGGAACAACATTCGTTGGCGCGTAGCCTTGCAGTTCCTTACGTGGGAGTAGTTCTTGGATTAGACGCTCAATTGCAAAAAGCTCCGGTGCTTCAAGAGCACATACCAAAGAGATCGCTTTGCCCACTTCGCCCGCACGGCCAGTACGACCGATGCGGTGTACATAGTCTTCAGCAACTTTTGGTAATTCAAAGTTCACCACCTGAGGGAGCTGAGGGATATCAATACCGCGAGCTGCGATGTCGGTCGCAACCAACACTCGAATCTCACCCGATTTAAAATCAGCCAGTGCTTTGGTACGCGCTCCCTGGCTTTTGTTGCCGTGGATAGCGGCTGCTGGCAGATCTTGGTCGATTAGGAACTTCGCCAAGCGGTTTGCGCCGTGTTTAGTGCGTGTGAACACTAATACTTGCTTCCAGTCACCGTCTTTAATTAGTTTGACCAGCATCGGTGCTTTCTTTTTAACATCCGCTGGGTAAATGGATTGTTCAACGGTTCTTGCCGTAGAGTTTGCCGGATTAACAGAAATCTCTACAGGGCTGTTGACCAAGCCTTTCGCAAGATCACGAATCTCATCAGAAAAAGTGGCTGAGAACAGTAGGTTCTGACGCTGTTTTGGCAGCAAATTAAGGATCTTACGAATGTCGCGGATAAAGCCCATATCCAGCATACGGTCTGCTTCATCTAACACTAACACTTCAAGCTGATCAAATTTAACTGCATTCTGATTGTAAAGGTCCATCAGGCGGCCCGGTGTCGCCACCAACACATCCGCTCCTTTACGCAGGCGCAGCATTTGAGGGTTGATCTTCACACCGCCGAACACTACTGCGCTCGTAAGCGGAAGATGGCGGCCGTACATGAAGACGTTTTCCTGTACCTGAGCGGCAAGCTCACGAGTTGGCGTAAGGATCAGCGCACGAATGTGATTACTACGAACGCGAGGTCCGCTCGACAAACTCTCTAGGATTGGCAGAGTAAAGCCTGCTGTTTTACCTGTACCGGTCTGTGCTGCCGCCATGACATCTTTCCCTTCCAATATTGCCGGAATTGCCTGAGCCTGAATTGGAGAAGGAGTATCGTAGCCTTTTTCCTGAATTGCTTTAAGGATTGGAGCAGATAGACCTAACGAGGTAAAACCCATATGTATGATTCTCAATTGTCGAGTTGGATAAAAACGCGTCGAAATTATATTCGGTGCGAAAAGTGCGACATTCTGAGGCTTTTGTACTCTATCTTCAACTAATTCCGCATTTGATCTTCATCTCATTTTGTACACTGGAGTCTAAATTGACCTTTACCTCAACTTAGCTTGAGGTTCTAGAGTGTTTAGTAACCATATGAAAGCGAGAAGGAAAAGGTAATGAAAAGTTATGTTGAACACGCCAATATCTCTGTTGTGGATGCTCAAAAGACCATTGAGTTTTTGATGGCTGCAATCCCAGAGTGGAAAGTACGCGGTGGCGGAAAAGTTGAGAATTGGTTTGGTCGATCTATTGAATGGTTTCACGTTGGCGATGACCATTCCTATATTGCGATATCTTCCGGAGGAAAGGGCGATGCGAATCATTGGACATCGCAATTTACGGGCGTCAAACATGTTGGGATTGTAATTCCCGATGTAGAAGCACTTATTGAACGACTAGGTAAGGCAGGTTACGAGCTGGATCATCGCGGTGATGAGCACCCGTTCAGAAAAAATGTCTATTATATGGAAGATCACGGTATGCAGTTTGAGTTCATAGAGTACTTCTCAGATATCGTTAGTGAGCGTAATGACTATTCTTACTAACGGATATGTAGCGTCGGAGCAGGAATCACATCTTGCTCTTTTTTAAGTTAAGCGCGTTTAGGATGTTCCAGAAACGCACTGGTCAGTTGTTGAAATAGGGTGTCGACGGATGGTTTCTCGGAGATGTGTTCGAATAGTGGTGTGTGGACATCACCTCGAATATCATCGCTGTGACCACAAAGTTGATTGCACAGTCGTACTGGTTCAACGATCTTGTCGACATCAGCGTCAATCAGGATACAAGCTTGGGATAATACGACTTTGCCGCCGCCTTTTTTAAGTAATACGCGTTGTGCGGTACCCACCACCTTTTGCCCGGCAATATTTAAGTTGTACTCGCCATCACAGTATGAAAATGGGGTGGCGTGCACATCGACCATAACGCCCAGTTGTTCGAAGAAAACGATTAATATGGCACATAAATCCAGATAGGCTTTTTTGATGTCGTACGGCTGATCATCCGGCCAGTGATAGATATGAGAAAGATTAATAATACCGGGTACCTGCGGAACGGGAGCGCCGCCGGTTTTGCGTGAGAATAACTTCCAGCCGGATTCGTCCAGCGCATATTTCAGCTCTTCTGATGCTGGCCACTTATTTCCTGCTGGAAGGACGAGGGTCGGGCTTTTGACTTGCCAAAGTAGCAGCACTTGCGACAGTTGGTTGGATTGAACCTGAGCGACCAGTGAATCTTCTTTATCAAAGACATCAGATACTTCCGTTGCGATATAACGGATCAGTTTATTCTTAGAAGCCAAATTTTATCCCTCGATTTTTACCATCACACTTTTTATCGCAGATATTCAGAGATTACTACTTACCGGTTCACTGTTTGAGGTATCTATCTCTTTGAGGACAAAGAAAAGCCATCCTTATGTTCAGAGTTTGAGTCGAAGTGTCAAAGCAGGCTGCTAGAGCCTGCCTTGTTTTCGAGAGAAGTGAAATATCGCTCTTTTGTTGGACTAGTTTATGTCCGCGGTTGCTATGGCGATTAAGTCGGTAAATGATAATGAGAACGGCCGGTCTGTATTGAGTGCTCTGGCCGGGAACTCTAAGCTTAATTCGGCGTGTTCAGGAGCCTTGGTAATGAGCTGCGTGACGAATTTTCGGGTTTCTCCCGGTGCTATAGATAAACGTTTACCTCCTTGGGAAGAAAGCTCTGCGATCCCTATGGTTGGCAGACTGTTACCATCACTATCCTCAACACTGAGCAGTGATTCAGGTCTATACAAAAGGTTTCCGCTTTCATTACGATAAGCGCTAAATGTGTTGAACTGAGGTTCCAGTTCGCCTTCGGATCCGATGTTTGTTACAGAGAAAGTTACGTTGGAGCCGTCAAAGTCTTCAACTTTCACCAGAACGTTGTCGCCTTGATAGCTGGCAGCGGCAACTGCGCCTTCTTCACGTTGTTGTCGGTCATTGTTAGACTGATTCGATTCGTTTGGTTTTTCGTCTGACTGTGACTGTTTGTTCGCCAAGGCGTAAGATTGGTCAGCCATCTCTATTAGCGCAGGTATGGAGTAAAGGGTGAGGCCTTCCAAATGGTCAAAATCTATTTTCGCGTATTGGGTCAGTTCGTGACTTGAAAACTGACAATAGCCATCGACAAGGCTGATAAATGCCAGTTCAAATGTCCCTTTCAATCGTTCAGCTTCTTTCGCTGCCTGCGCTAAATTCGCTCTAAGTCTTTCGATGTCTTTTAGCGTTCGATTTGGGTAGCGGGTATTTGGTGAAACGTAGTTGGCAACTGACACCAGTTCTTCGGTTACAAACGGATTCTTTTTTGTCGGAACTACGGTCGTAATACGATTAGATTTAGTGATGTCTTCACCGAGAAGAACCAACATTTTTTGTGAGACTGCGGTTCGGTTGGTCGCCAGTATATTGATGCAATTTGGCGGTGATGCAGCGTATGCGAAGTAAGCGGGAAAGTAGAAAAATAGGACGGACAAGCCGACAATGACAAGCCCTTTTAGTCTTCGAGTTTTCATCCTGATAACCCCTCTGTCTCTTAGTGCGAACGGCTGACATAAATCCCCCAATCAGCCTGATTGGTATCGCGACTTTCAGAATGGTTGTGATCAACTCTTAGTAGCAGGTTATCTCGTTTTAGTTACTTCCAGATACTTCCTCGACACTTTGAATTACTCTATGTCACCACTTGCGAAAGTGCCTGAAATAGAGAGCAATAATGCTACAAAGTTGATGCCTTTTTCTGAAAGATAGACGTTACTTTTCTAACCATCAATATGTAATTGAGAGCATTAATTGTGTCGCATATCGAGGCCTAAGAAAAACAGGCACTTACTGTAGAAAGTTGATTTGAAGGAAAAAATTTATTTTTATGGGAACTTTTTGTGGCACGCCGCCTTCCCGACAAAGAACCTAAAGGTAACTTGGATGAACTATTCTCGAAGGTCGCGTGCCAGATAAGTATAACTTCTTCTAAATATTGGTCAGGACGTCAGCTAAGCGAGTCACAGCAACCGTCAACTCTTCGGGTGTTGCGTTTGTAAAATTAAGACGTAGCGCCGCTTTTACTTCCGAATTTTCTGGATAGAACACTGGACTGGGAACGACAGCCACGCCATTTGCCAGCAGTGATTTTGCGAGTTCGAAAGTATTGCACTCCGGAATTTCCACCCAGACAAACATGCCACCATTGACGGGTTTCAGTACGCAGCCATTCGGAAGCTGTTGATGCAATTTAGTGTACATCACGTCATAGCGAGATTTGTACAACTCACAGATTTTTGAAATGTGTAATTCGAAGTTGTCATGTTGCAATAGTCCGAGCAGCAGAGCTTGCATTGGAACGCTTGAATGTAAATCAGCACCTTGTTTGATTTTGACGAGTGGCTCTAAATAACTTTTCTTACCAGTTACAACGCCGATACGTAAACCTGGCGCTGCAATTTTTGAAAATGAGTGTAGCACGATGGAATGTTGAGGGCAGAAATCAGAAACCATTGGCAGAGCTTCACCAGAGAAGCGCAACTCGCGGTAAGGCGCATCTTCAATAAACGCGACGTTGTATTTTATACATAGCTCTGCAACTTTTTGACGTGTTTCCAATGCCCAGCAAACACCAGTGGGGTTATGAAAATCCGGAACCGCGTAAAACATTTTCGGTTTTTGCTCAGTAAAACAGCATTCCAGCTCTTCGAGGTTAGGGCCAAATTCGGTTTGTGAAACGGTAACAATATTGGCTTGCACTAAACCAAATACCTGCATCGCACCAAGGTAGCTTGGTGCTTCCATTACCACTTTGTCGTCTGGATTGATATAAGCACGGGCAATCAAATCCAGACCTTGCTGAGAGCCTGTTGTGATCATGGCAAGGTGAGATTCTGGCAATTGATAGTAATTGGTCAGAAAGCTAAGCAATGGGGCATAGCCTGCAGTCGAACCGTATTGAAAGACCTCCGGCATATTTGCGAGATTTTCCAAAGTCGTCTTCATCAGGTCGATAGGGAAAGTTTTCTCATCAGGTAAACCGCCGGCCAGAGAGATGACATTTTTATCGCTGGCTGCAGCGAGAATTTCTCGAATATAGGAAGATTTTATTTGTTGTAATGATTGTGCGATTTCCATGTGCTGTGTTTTCTCGTTTTATTGTTGTGGCTCAAATAGTACATGGGAATTGATAAGTGAAGTGTGTCCATTTATGCTGTTCAACATGTCCATTTATGCTTTATCAGCGCATTAGTTTAGCCAGTGAGTCATCAACAAATTTCTCGAATCAACGATGTGTTGTTTTACATACATCAAGATATAAGCAGAGAGTTATCTGCTACACAGCTTTCTGATGTAGCAGCCTACTCTGAACAACATTTTCATCGTGTGTTTAAACAAGTGGTCGGTGAGTCCATTCATCAATATATCCGCCGTACGCGCATGGAATATGCCGCCAATCAGTTGATGTTTGACACAAAGTCGTCGGTATTGGAGATTGCCAATAAGTGCGGTTTTAGCTCCGTCTCTTCATTCAGTCGGGCATTTAAGACAACGTTTGATATGTCTCCGGGTGCTTGGCGAAAGCACGATCTAAAAGTGGCGGATAAACCGTATCTCAAAGATCCAGAAGTGGCCGCAGGTTATGATCGAGTTGCCACGCGCGCATTACCAGCACCAAAAATTATGGAAGTCCCACAACGTTTTGCTGCTTATGTCCGGCATGAAGGGTATAACCGCTCAATCCGAAATGCCTGGTTAGTTTTAAAGGCGTGGGCGGAATCGGAAAAACGGGATTTTTCTGTTCAGTATGGCTTGCATCACTCTAATCCCGCCTGGGTTGAGCTGGACAAATGTCGTTATGTCGCCTGTTTGGCGATAGACAATCCACTTAAAGTACGTGGGGTGGTGAATCAGTTAGTCATCCCTGGTGGATTGCATGCGGTATTTCATCTCGAGGGAGAGTACGGGGAGTTATTGCCACAAATAAGTCAGATAATGGAATTGTGGTTACCCACTTCTGGCTTTAAGCTGCGATCAACGCCTGCTTATGTCCACTACCATAAAAATCACTTCCTAAATCAGGAAGAGCAGTTTGAACTGGATTTTTATCTACCGATCAGTTTTTTTTGAAGTTCATTGCCAACAACGTATTAAATAGCAGGGTCTCAAAGACCCTGCATGTCGATAGTCGTTAGAAGTCGGCGATGGTATCTGTACCAACCGAAACGCTTAAACCACTGGCTGAATCGTAGATACTGAAGGTCTCGCCTTCGACTAAGCCATCTTCCGAATCATCATTGGCAGTGCAGGTGTACCCGATGGAGTAGGTACCAGGTTCAACAAAGCCAAATTCATACATGTAATCCGTATTATTATCGGCAAGTACAACGTTAGATGCAGCGATTGGTTCAGCAAGCCCTTCTACGCCCGCAAATGGTCCCATGTCTTGTTCGGCAACATCGCCCTCATATAAGTACACGGCTTGAACATAACCATTTCCAGTCACGGTATCGTTAACGCAGCTCTGATAAGTCGTTGACGAGATTTCACCCTGAATTTCGCCTGTGGTCACCGTGTTAATCAAAGTCACGGAGGTACGTTGAATGCTGTAACCTTCGTTTTGACCGGTGCCATCTTTTAGCCCTCGACGTAGATCAAATTCAACGACGTATTCGTTGTTGTCCGGGTTAACCGCAAACGTATTGTTGAAGAAAAGCACCCCGACGTTGTCTTCTTTACCTACCCCTTGTGGACAAGCCCCATCCCCTTTAACTGTGAGAGGGATTTGGTTAAGCGTCAATTCATCAACGACATAAGATGGGTAATCTGGGTGGTTTCCGTCATTGGCAAAAACACAAAGCTTGTAATTACCGGTAGGGATTAGCTCTTCATCAATGAGATCGTGTACATCGCTGCCTTGTACATTTAGCAAATCCACGCTGAGTGGAATTGGGTCTTCGCCTTCAAGAAGCAGGTCACCATTCTCATCCACATAATTCCCTTCTCCGTCGGTTTTGTAGACCTCAAAAATTTGGGGTGTTTCATCATCGATAGATAAGAAGGCAACTTTGCTAAATGTCACGACCACTTCTGATACGCCGTCAATGGGAGCATCGGATACTGAAAGTGTCACGGGTGTTGTTGTGCTAACGGAATCGCTGTCTGAATTACAGCCGAAAAGTGCCATGACCACTGCAGCACTCATTAAGCTGAATTTAATGGTTTTCATTGGATGTACCTTTTGGTTGGAATTCTATTAAATGTAGTTGAAGGTGACTAAATATTAATCAAAGAAGGGCATATTGTTGTTTTCAGTGGTTACGTAAAAGTGTGCTCAATTCGACGCTATCTTTGGCAATGTAATGCTATGTTTATTAGTGCGCTGCTTAAAAAGTGAGCAAGACATATACATCAACAGTCCATCAAGAGGTTTATATGTTAGGTGAAAATCACTCATTAACTCATGAATTCCCAGAACATTTGGATACTATCGCTCAGCTTTCTGAACTCGATATGTCCTTTGCTGAAAACGTTAGAAACTACAACGCATTAGATAAAGAAATTCGCGTTTTGGAACTGCGAGGAAACCCTATCGATGATCAGGCCATGAATGTGCTGAAACATAATCGTGCCGAGCTGAAAGATTGGCTACATTCCAGAATTATGGGGGCGTAACCGATTAATGAGTATCGGCTCGTATGTTGGAATACGAGCCGTTTTTTTCTTGCAGGGAGTTAATTGACGAGCAAGTGTCCTGTCTTAACCCAAATCACCGTTTCTTCTTCAACATAAGGAAAGTGTTCACTCATATGTGGATTACGCAACCATGTGTGTTTTGGGTAACTTCCGAATTCATCTTTAAACTCGCCAGACAAAACAAAAATTTCTTCACCGCCAAAGTGTCGGTGTGGCTGAAAGCGCTCTCCTTTTGGCCACTTTACTAACGCCACATGTTCATGTTCAAACTCATGAAGAGGCATGACTTGTAATCCTCCTAAACCCGGAAGCCACTCAGCAGTATTGATATTGGTACGCACTGTAGTGAGGTCCTGAGGATCAAATTGATTGAGTTTCACCAGAATCACACAACCTTCCTCGCTAAAGGGAGCATGATGACTTCCCGGCGGGTTGCGGATATAAGTGCCCGCTGGATAGTTACCGTTTTCATCGGAAAATACGCCTTCGAGTACCAAGATCTCTTCACCGACAGGGTGATGATGGGTAGCAAAACGTGATCCAGCTTCATATTTTACAATACTGGTCGTGTGTCCGGATTCTTTCGCTTCACGCTCTAGCGGCTTACGCCAAACGCCTGAGGCGGGGCTTGCGACCCATTCTTGCTGAGCTGTGTTAATGACAACTCGCTGAGAAAAATTCATATTCAACATACTGAAATCCCGAGACCTATTTTGAGATGAACGTTAATTGATTGTACGTGCAACGCTCAACCTTGGGTTAATACTCTGGCAACGAGTGTATGAAATTTTCTTGAAAAAGGGAGCGAAAAAGTCGCAATGAGTTGGCTGAGGCGGGAAAATATTGGCTATTTGTATCGGTTTGCTCACATCTCGCACCCAGAATTTATCTATAGTTTTATTAGCAACGCAAAGGCGTGCTAGAACGAGAAGCTGAAGAGGGTACAAAAATAAGCGCTTAAGCGCAGTTTGTATCCTCTGTAATTAAGGACCACCAAGATGAAACATGACAAAGTAGCCATTGTCACGGGTGCCGCTCGCGGTATTGGACGAGCGATTTGTGAGCAACTATTGGAAGATGGCTTTTATGTCATCGGGTTAGATATCTCCCCGGTTGAGTGGGGAGTATCGTCACAACTCTCAAGTTATCAAGTTAACCTGTGTGACTCCAAAGGAGTCAATGAAGTAGTCGATAGTATTATTAAGCAACACCATCGCATCGATGTATTGGTTAACAACGCTGGTATCACGAGAGATGCTTTACTTCAGGATATGCTGGAGAAAGATTGGGACAGTGTGATTGACGTAAACCTTAAAGCAGTATTTTTGCTTACTCAAAGCGTCGCACCTGTAATGTTAAATCAAGGCTCCGGAAGTATCGTGAATATCTCTTCCATTGTCGGCACTGACGGGAATATCGGTCAGAGTAACTATGCGGCAAGTAAAGGTGGAGTGATATCAATGAGCAAAGGATGGGCGAAAGAGCTTGCCCGAAAAGGGGCGCAGATACGTGTTAACTGTGTCGCTCCTGGATTCATTGTTACCGATATGACCAAAAATCTACCTGAAAAAGTGATAAAAATGATGGAAGGAAAAACACCATTAGGACGCATGGGCTCAGTTCGAGACATCGCAAATGGCGTTGCCTTTTTAGCATCTGATAAGAGTGAATTCATTACAGGGCAAGTCCTGAAAATAGATGGTGGTTTAGTCTTATAGCTAATATATGTCGCCCCTATCTCGGGGGCGACTTTCTTACTACCAAACTGTCTTTTCCATTTTTATTTCTTATATCGCGAAAGAAACTCCCATAACGAAAGGTTCTAATCAAATTGGTGCGGGGGGCTTTTATTTGATGATTACGACCTAATATTCTGATTATCTCCCCTGCATTTACTGTTAGGACAGCTTCAGTATTGTTGCTGAAGCAATAAGCTAATCAGCCAAAGGCGCATTCAAACACGATAAGGAATAAAAATGTTAAACCAGTACATACCACCAAGAGTTTGGACGAACGACAATGAAAATGGCGGCCAATGGGCGAGCATCAATCGCCCAGATTCAGGCGCTCGTCATGAACAAGAGTTGCCAGTTGGTGAACATCCATTCCAGCTTTATTCCATGGGTACACCCAATGGCCAAAAGGTCACCATCATGTTTGAAGAGCTGCTGGCCGCCGGTGTGAAAGAGGCAGAATACGATGCGTATTTGATTAAGATAGGGGAAGGAGACCAGTTTGGTTCAGGATTCGTCGCTGTAAACCCGAACTCAAAAATTCCAGCATTGGTGGACCGCTCTGGTGAGGAGCCTGTAAACGTATTTGAATCTGGCAACATTCTTTTCTATTTAGCGGAAAAGTTTGGCTTGTTTTTACCTAAAGATGGGGCTAAACGAGTTGAAGTGATGAACTGGTTATTCTGGTTGCAAGGATCTGCACCATATCTTGGTGGTGGCTTTGGTCATTTCTATGCTTATGCTCCTGAGAAGTTTGAATACCCAATCAACCGCTTTGCGATGGAAGCGAAGCGCCAGTTGGACGTATTGGATAAGCGCTTGGCAAATAACGAGTTCTTAGCTGGTGATGAATACAGTATTGCAGATATTGCCACTTGGCCTTGGTATGGTAACTTTGTTTTAGGGCGCTCTTATGATGCGGCTGAGTTTTTAGATGTAGATAGCTACAAAAATGTTGTTCGTTGGGCTAAAAGCATTGATGAGCGTGAAGCTGTAAAACGTGGTCGAATAGTCAACCGTTTTTGGGGTGAAGATTGGGAACATCTGGCTGAGCGTCATAGTGCACAAGATATTGACGATGTTCTGAAGCTCAAACCTTAAATTATAAACACTCCACTAAGTATTTGCGCATTTGTTTTAGGTGCGCATTTCTTATTTTAATGTAAGTATTTTATTAATTTCAGATAATCAACGGGCCATTAAATATAAATCAAACTATGGTCTGACATAAATGAAATTAATGTATTTATATTATCCTTTTGTTTTTATTTTAAACCTTATTTAATAGAAAGATTTATATAGTTTCTATCCATTGAGACTATATTATTATTGACGTTAAATTAACAATATTAATAAAAATACCAGTAATATAATTGAAGTTGGAAATCATGATTAATCGATTTTCATTGCCCCCTAATTTTCAGTTCAAAAACATGAACTGGCTTTTCTATTATGTCCGCACAAGTGTTTTTTGACCTGCCTGTGTGCGGACGTTTTTTTATTTTCTATAGTTTTCATTCTTTGCACTAGACTGCATTTCACTTATTTTTAAGTCAATGCTCGATACTCAGTTTTTTATACGTTGATTTTATTAGTGTATTTTTACCCTTCGACGAGGGCGTGGCTCACACCTTTGCATGAGAATGGCAACGATTTCTTAAACTTTAGAATCATGTCCCATAATTTTTGTTTTGCAACATAAGTTACAGATAATCTTGGAACAAGTGTTTATACTGTGTGCAATTGATGTCTAAGTGTGTAGGTGCCTATCAGGCGTTATCCTTTCATACTCAGTCAGCTTTGTTTAACCAAGGAAGGAAGTGTATGAGAAACAAATGGGCACCGCTATTTGCCTCACTTTTGATCAGTGTACCAACGTATGCGGTTGTGGTTACAGAGGACGATGTCCCAGTATCACAACAGGCATTTGAGGAAGAGTTCTCTTTTTTAGCCTCTGTTCGTGCCAGTATTTTCGCGGAGGATCATTCATGCGGGGGCACCATTGTCGGTGACCGCTGGGTGTTAACTGCTGCCCACTGTTTAGTCGCATCTGATGCTAGTTTGGAAGATAGTAACTCGAACCCTGACGTGTTTACGCTTTATGATGTTGCCAAACCCAAAGAAATATCGGTAACGGCAGGTAAGGCTGATTTATCTTTAGTTGAGATATCTGATATCTACAAGGTCACTCACGTTGTGATACACCCAGATTATTATCCAGTGAACTCAGTGACGACGGATGAAACCGGGTTGACGGTTCTCGAATCAACAGCATACCAAAATGATCTTGCTTTACTTTATGTGGAACGCGATTTTCCTGCCAATCTTGTCGGTACGGTAAGCTTAGGTGACTCAGAGAGTGATATTAGGTTGTCTAATTTAGTTGATGAATGGGACTCAGCAGACCCAAAACCTAATGTAAAAGTCGCGGGTTGGGGGACTGATGGTGGGGTCTTACTAGATACGGACGTGTCGTATTATCCTGTGCCTTTGTGTTATGAACGTCTTGAATCTGCGGAAGATCTACCAAAATATATATCATCTCCTCTTGATCTTACGAAGCTTTGCACATTACCTACAGCAATTGTTGGTGGTAGTGGAGATAGCATCATTGGTAACGGTGCTTGTGTCGGCGATACTGGTGGTCCTTTATTACTGAAAAGCAGCGATGGTCTTAGTTTTACCCAAGTCGGTATTATCAGCGCGGGGCCTATCATTAATAGCGTTTGTAGCTCGATTACCTTGCCAACCTGGTACACCAACGTATCGTATTACACGGAATGGATAGAATCGTACATTAGCAGTGACGAACCGCCTGAAGCTGTGATCACCAAGCCTGATTTTCTCGTTATTGCAGAAGAAGACGATGATACTGTTACTGATGATGAAGAAGGTGATTCTGTTACAGAAGACGAAGAAGTCACTGACACCGATGAGTGTGAAACGTATATTGATGGTGACTATGTTATTTTTGGATGTGACGACGACGACGGCGATAGTAGCGGTGGTTCTCTAGATTACATGTACTTATTGCTGATGACATTACTTTTAGCAATAACTCGAAGATATCCTCTAAGTCGTTAAATTGTATTAATAAAAAATATCGCCCCAACATACATATGTCGGGGCGATATTTTTTAGATATTTACAGAGCAGCCAGAATTGTTTCTGCGTTGCTTACTTCAAACTTTTGTGGTGCTTCAACGTTAAGCGTGGTAACGACACCATTATCAATAATCATTGCATAGCGCTGTGAACGAATACCGCCAAAACCAGCTGTATCCATTTCCAGACCTAGTGCTTTGGTAAAGCTAGCGTCGCCGTCACCTAACATCTTAATCTCAGAGGCATTTTGTGCTTCGCCCCATGCATGCATAACAAATGCGTCATTTGTTGCTACACATGCAATTAGATCAACGCCTTTTGCTTTTAGCTGGTCAGCGAGTACAACATAACCAGGTAAATGAGCTTCTGAACAAGTTGGAGTGAACGCGCCGGGTACAGCGAACAACACTACTTTTTTGTTTGCAAATAGTTCTGTTACGTCGTGGTTTACCATGCCATCGGCAGTTAGCTCACTGACAGTCGCAGAAGGTAGTGTTTGACCTTGTTGAATCATGATTGTCTTCCTTTTGTGATTCGTTACTTAATCTCAGTCAGTCTAGCGCTTAAGTTCAACATTAACCACAGACGGTTTGTAAGGGTATAACCAAGTAGTCTGCTCGTTTTTGAGCATATTTGTAAAATTACTTAGGCGTCCCCTCATGATTGCTGTGTTAATCCAGGTTGGACTCAATGTCTATCACGCAGAGTGACGTTCAACGTATTGCTCAACTTGTGAACGATAGTTGGCTTTCATTTCACTATCAATAAAGCTTGCTTCAATCGCGTTGAGGGTAAATTTGGCTAACTCTGCGTGGCTCATTGGATGAGCTTGACTCACGGCCAGGAAATTATCAGTCATATAGCCACCGAAGTAGGCAGGATCATCAGAGTTGATAGTTACGGCAACGCCTTTGCGTAAAAGCTCCACGATATTGTGATGTTTCATGTCGTCAAAGACACACAGTTTTATGTTTGATAGAGGGCAAACCGTCAGCGGCATTTTGCTCTTAATTAGTGATTCCACTAACTGTTCATCTTCTACACAGCGAACCCCGTGGTCAACACGACTCACTTCCAGCATTTCAATCGCATCCGAAATATTTTGTGCAGGGCCTTCTTCGCCTGCATGTGCAACGGTAAGTAACCCTGCTTCCTTGGCTTGCTGAAACACGTGCTTGAATTTGGCTGGTGGATTTCCTTTCTCTGATGAATCGAGTCCGACGCCAATAATTTTATCGCGATGCTTGAGGATAGATTGAAGAGTTTCCATCGCACTCTCCTCAGAGAGATGACGAAGGAAGCATGCAATGATTTGTGAAGTGATGCCGAGCTTATCACGTCCGTCTTTTAGCGCACGTTCAATACCATTGATGACCGTATCAAAATCAATGCCGCGATCAGTATGTGTTTGCGGATCGAAAAAAATTTCTGTGTGGATGACATTGTCTGCTTTGCAGCGCTCTAGATATTCCCAGGTCAGATCGTAAAAATCTTGTTCAGTACGTAATGCATCAGCACCCTGATAGTAGAGGTCAAGAAAAGACTGCAAATCTTCGAACTGGTACGCTTCTCGTAACTCGCGTGGTGATGAATATGGGATGTCGATGCCGTTACGTCTTGCCAATTTGAACATGAGTTCTGGCTCGAGTGATCCTTCGATATGTAAGTGCAACTCTACTTTTGGAAGACCTTGAATAAATGCGTTCATATTCCACCTTTTGTGTATTATGGATGCAGTTACTCTAAGAATAGGTATAGATAGAAATAAGTCGAACGCTATTACAAAGAGTAAGATACACCGTTATCTCAACTCTTCGTAATCAGCACTTTGCGGGAGCTGGTAGAGACCCCCAAACCATATCATTGGGGTTATACGAAGCAAACGGTTGCAATTATACGCAAAATTATCAATTTGACTAGGGTGTGTTGGTATTTGGTGTTGGCGTTCGACAATCTTGTCGCTAATTAGCGATATGAATATCTACGCGTGGGGCTGATTTATCAGTAAGAAAAAGTGGTATTGAGCTGATGAGTCTAAGGGGAGAATCATGTAAGTGGAAGGCAGGTGGCGTTACCTTACACATGAACAGGAAGAAAGAAACCGAGGAAGTAGCACTTAGAGGTCAAATAATTTATCGAACTCTCTTTGTTCCATAATATCTTCAATACGACGTCGGGTTTTTTGTTTCGCCGCTGTGATAAGTTGTTCAGACTCTTTCTTTTCTTTCTCAATTTGGCTTTTAGTTTTTCTATCCATAAGATATTGCTCCAAAGTAATTATTAGTATTGTCGACGTATTGAATCGTACTATTTGACAATAAAGTGACCTAACTTTGATCCTGACTCACTCAGAATCGTACCTTCACAGGCTTTTTCACAATAGTTAAATTCAATGAAAATACTGGTGGAGTGCAGTTTTGGTAATATATGCCGCCTTAAAATATCACCATTAAGTTGATGTATTCTGGCGTTCCAGGTGATTTGAGGGTTTTCTAAAATAAACTCTATATCTAACATTTATTCTCCTGTTTCTTGACGATTTTATCTTTGCTAAGTAGTTGATACCAATGCCTTTGACGGCTTGTTCTTCTTGAGGACATAATATTTTCCTGAGATTAATAAAATATAAAACGGTACTGCCAAACTTATTTTAGACAGCACTAAGCTAAGCCATTATTTATTTGGCTGAATACATGTGGGGAGGTGTTTTTGAAGGGGGAGAAATTTGGTGCAGCATGGAGATGCTACACCAAGAAAAGCAGTCTTATAGAGGAGTAACTTCAGTCGCTTGAGGACCTTTTTTACCTTGCTCTACGTTGAAGCTTACTTTCTGACCTTCAGTCAGAGTTTTGAAACCGTCAGCAACAATAGCGTTGAAGTGTACGAATACATCTTGGCCGCCGTTGTCTTGAGATAGGAAACCAAAACCTTTAGTTTCGTTGAACCATTTTACTGAACCAGTTACTTTACCAGACATAAATACCTCTGTATCAAAACATGAATTATTGGGTGGATCTTTTTTAAGCTATTGAATGTTCAACCAAGAGGAAGTTGTACGCAGGTGTCTGAATTTGAGATTCAAGATTTTACTGAGAGGAAACTTAAACTAAATGTTGCATTAACAGCTCTTCTATATGAGCCAAGGGTCACTATACACCGAGTTTAAAAAATAGCTACATTTATTTTCGCATTATCTGTAAGTTATTTGATTCTGTCTTCTGCCATGTTTTGCCCAATCCAACAACAGTAGCAGTACTCCTCTGCTACATCTTGATAAGATTTAAGCTGTTGTTCGAAAAATTTGAATAAGTAGCTCAACTGCTTCTGGTCACTATTATTTTTCTTCAATCTACAATATGAACATGTCGCGATCGTATGCAGACTTGTTGGGTAGATCTGCTTAAAAGCGCACGAGGAGCAAGATTATGAGCACAGTAAGAGAAATTCGTCAGTTGATTCCTTCTCAGCCGACTGCGGATGGAGACGGCGTTAAAATTCGCCGAGTAGCAGGATTCAATAACGCACATTTTTCACCATTTCTGATGATGGACGAACTGAAATCAGATGATCGAGCGGATTATATCGGCGGTTTTCCTCCACACCCACATCGTGGGATTGAAACCTTGACGTATATGTTGAAGGGGCACTTTCAGCATCGTGATCATATGAACAATGTCGGTGAACTTCGTTCTGGTGGTGCTCAATGGATGGCCGCTGGGCGTGGTGTGATTCACAGTGAAATGCCTATCATGCAAGACGGTGAGCTACATGGTTTTCAGATTTGGATTAACCAGCCAGCTAAAAACAAGATGCAACCAGCTCAGTATCATGATTTTCAGCCGGAAACAATCACCGAATTTGATGATAAAGAAGCAGGTCTGGTTCGTATTATTGCCGGAGAGCTAAACCTTAATAACAACACTGTAGTAGGCCCGCTGACGAAAACAGGTGTTGAGGCCACAGTCGCTGATTGGCGACCGCATGAAGGTGAAACTATTACGCTTGTGACAAAGCCAAATCACAACATGATGGTTTATGTTTATCAAGGCGGTATTGAGAACCAGAAGCGTGCAATAAGACAAGGGGAAATGGCACTCTTGTCTAAGGGTGAAACAGTAGTGCTGACAGCAAACGAGGAAAGCGGTGTATTACTATTCATTGGTGAGCCAATCAACGAGCCAGTGGTTCATTACGGTCCATTTGTCATGAACAGCATTGAAGAAATCGAACAAGCAATCCAAGACTACAATGCAGGATTGTTTGAGACCTATTAGGCTATACGCCCAGTGGTCGTAAATTATCAAGAAAAGAATTGGAGCCTAGTTGTTGGGTTCATTGTGAAGCAAATAAGATAATCCACTGCCATCGAATTTGCGTTAGCCACACCGTGAGGTGTGGTTTTTTTTCTTGGTGGAGTGAAAATATTTAGAGTTGCTGCCAGCGTACAATGGCTTCTTTACCTGCCTCAATACCAAGGTCATAGGCGGCACGCAATGGTTCTGGTGAACGGCTTAACCGCTTTAGTTTGAATGTCTCAGGTGGACAAACCTGAATGATTTCGACCCCATCGGGTGGATTATCAATAACTGATAAGGCTTGGTTGTAGCGAATATCCCGTGTCAGCATGGGCGTAATCAGGGCAGGGGTATCTCTCAGCATTCTTTTGGTGATGGAACTGAACTTGGCTTTTGATTTTCGGTAACTGGCAGGTCGGCTACGTAATACCATGATTTTGGTTGCGCCGCGTTTAATTGCCTCCGCAATGGGGATTGCATCTGCCACACCACCATCGACATATCGAGTACCATCGAGTAGTACACCATTGCGATATAGGATAGGTAGAGCACTACTGGCTTTCATTGTTTCGGCAAGCATTTCGACGTCTGGAGTCAGGTATTCTGCTTGGCCTGTATCTTGTCGAGTTACACCCAAAAAGAAAGGCCGCGAATCTGCTTTTATAACCTCTTTATCAATACCAAGCTCAGCGAGTGTGACTTTCCACATCCAATCCAGATCCATCATATCGCCACCGAGAAATAGACGGCTGGGAGTAATAAACTCTTTTCGCAGGCTGTAGTCGAGATAGATTTTCAGGTTCCTCCCCGGCATTTTTGCCAGGTAGGCAGCTAAGTTACTTGCACCTGCTGATACTCCCCAAAAACTGTCGAATGGAGAGAAATTTTGTTCTAAAAAGTGATCGAGAATGCCGCAAGAAAAGACGCCGCGCATTGCGCCCCCTTCAACAATTAGTGCTCTCGTACCTATTTGTTTCATCGTTGTTTTCCATCGCTCGTCGATCACACTGGCAGTTCGTCAGCATAACTTATGAGAGGCTAATTCCCAAGCCAGTATCAAAGACACGATCTCACTTAGTATGTTTTGTGTTGACAATGTTTGATTATCAAACTAAATTTAATTCAAATATTTTGATAATCAAACAAAAAATTCAGGAATGAAAGGTCAAATCATGATGGCAGCATCGCAGCATACACACGATTTTGTGTCTCATAATCACAAAGGTGAAAAGCGAACATTTTACGTACTCGTTCTCACCGTTGTTACTATGGTAGTGGAGATAAGTGCAGGGACTTTATTTGGCTCGATGGCATTGCTGGCAGATGGTTGGCATATGGGAACCCATGCTGCCGCTTTTTGTATCACTCTGTTTGCCTATCGTTATGCAAAGCAACATGCGAACAGTAAGCGATTCTCATTTGGTACCGGGAAAGTTAGCGTGCTAGGGGGCTTCACCAGTGCAATTGCGCTTGGGATGGTCGCACTGATGATGATGGTTGAATCCATACACCGTTTATTCAATCCTGAAAGCATTCAATTTAATGAAGCCATTATGGTGGCGGTCATAGGCCTAGTGGTTAACTTGGCGAGCATGCTGCTACTTCAGGATCATCACCATCATGGACATGATCACCACCATGATGAGCACCACGATCATCATGAACATCATCACGGTCACCACCATGATCATAACCTTGCGGCGGCGTACTTCCATGTTCTTGCCGATACACTGACTTCACTGCTTGCCATCATTGCACTTATTATTGGTAAATTTTACGGATGGATTTGGTTGGATGCGGCCATGGGTATGGTAGGGGCTCTTGTTATTGGGAAGTGGACGCTTGGTTTATTGAAGCAAACGGCGCCGGTTTTATTGGATGAAAGCATTGATAAACAGTACCGTACGGATATTCAAGCCGTGCTCGAACCTTATGCTGAAGTCGTTGATCTTCATGTTTGGAAAATTAGTGGCCATCATTACTCAGCCGCGATCGCGATACGTAATCACAGCGATAAAACGCTAACTGAATTTAAGCAATTATTGAGTAAGTTTGATAAGATTCATCATCTTACTCTCGAAGTGCAAAATGACTAAACGATGAGCGAATTAGAAAAATTGAATCAAATGCTGACTGAATTCTATGACAAAATGTCTTCGTGGGAACAGTCAGTGGTTAAAGAAACTGGTTATTCATTGGCGCAGGTCCACACAATTGAAGTGCTGGGGGGCCATGGAGCTTTGCGGATGAAAGAACTGGCAGAAAAACTTGGGATAACAACAGGGACATTGACAGTTCAGATTGAAAAACTGGTGAATGCGAATCTGATCGAACGTTGCCCCCATCCCGAAGATCGCCGTGCAATTGTGGTTAAATTGACGCCAGAAGGTGAAGTTATTCATCGACATCACAATCAGTTACATCTTGATTTAGTTCGTGATTTGACCCGTCATATAGATCCAGAGCAGCAATCCATTTTTCTTACTTGTCTTGAAAGAATGAACCGCGAGTTCTAACCTTTTCTGATTGCAGAGTTTTATCAAGAGAGCAGAGTACAAATTAGCTTCTGCTCTTTACTTTTCCACCATATAAATTATTCATATTTCTCTCCATTTCACAAAGTTTCTTAGACATATTTAGCTGTCAAAAAATCGCATTTTTAAGTCATTATCTTTACTGCAAAATATACAGTTCAAAGACAATATCTCTTGTTTTTGGCGTCCAAGTCTGCACGATCTTCGTTGATCTTTACTATGCTTATAATTCGGCTTTTAGAAAACATGCAGGTAGGGAGAGTCGGAACAGTAAGCTAAAGGCGAGGTTTAGCTACCGTTTCATTAACATTTAGAAATTAACTATCTTTGATTTTTATAACTAAAACGAGGAAGTCAGTAGTGGTCTAGGCATTAATTTCAAATATTAGGCGACGATATGAATATACAATCAATAATAATTGAGTACGCTGTAGCGATAATCGGCTTACTTTTGACAGGGGTTACCCTCTGAGAAAAATCTCCCAGAGGATAACAAGAATTATCGATTAATGTTGAAGCGTGCCATTGCGGCTTCTTCTTTAGATACAACGGTTTTGCCAATTGGAGCGAGGGAAATAACCGCTAGTTTCAGGTGCTGAAGTGCAAACGGAATACCGATGATGGTGACAAAACACGCTACGGCGGATATCACATGACCGATTGCCAGCCAGAGACCTGCAAACACAAACCAAACTATATTACCTATGACACCAAGTGGACTGGTGCCGATGTCCATCTCATTGGTCAATTCATCACGTGAAATGGCTTCTTTTCCGAATGGGAAAAATGAAAAATTACCCATGACGAAACACGCTCGCCCCCAAGGGATACCGATAATGCTGATGAACGCCAAGATGCCAAAAACCCACCACAGCAAGCCCATAAATACGCCACCCAACACAAACCAGATGATGTTGCCCAGAGTTCTCATTCTATTTCCTATTTCTAATGGTCGATCATATCACTTGAGTATGATTATAAGTATGTCACATCAATCTTAACAGAGTATGAATGACAAAAATCGGCCAAAACAAAGCCAAGTAACTTATTGTAAGTTGGGAAAGAAATACCCATGCTGATGTCTCTATAGAGCGCTTGAACCTGGGTATTGTATTTGAGTAGCTTAACGCAGTATTGTCTGCTCAATTTGTCGACAGATAGCTTCCGCAAGCTGGTGGCTAGCGATATTTCGCTCCACTATATGATTTGCCATTTTCCCACTCTCAATGACCCCAATCCAATCTAAAAGCATGTTATGGAAGCCCTTACTGGTCAGCATTGGCGTCCAATCTTTTAGGCTTAGTTTGTGTTCTTGGTTTTCATTGTGAAGCTTACCTTCAACAAAAGAGTCAAACTCAACTGCTTTATTTGAATAACAAGCCTGAACACGTTCGGTGGTGATACCAAAATGGCGATTCATAGAGGCGTGTAGCACTGTTTCGTCATGCTGCCATTGCACATCCAGCCGAGCGAGAAGTGCTCCGCTAAATTGATGAGTGATGTAAACATCTTGTAAGTCGCTTTTAGCCACAATATTGACACTGTCTAACGGATGAATGAAATCGTCAAAAATAAAAGTACGAACATCACCTGGCAGGTTATGTCGATTCTTTTCCCATCTGAGCGATTTTAGCCCGGTAATTTCCCCCTGCTGTGTGCCCGGCATGTGTTGATTGTAGAGCGGTATGTGGCGGCGATTAAACCCAACATAAAGAGGCTGAGCAGTCTGAGCTGAAATTTCATATAGCTTTTCAACTTCTGCTGCGTTGTCAGCAAGAGGCTTGTCAACAAACGCAGGAATACCTTGCTTCAAAAAGTATTCAGCGATTTGGAAGTGGCTGCTTGTTGCAGCGTGTATCATGACTGCGTCGACGCCAAAGTTAACGAGCTGGTGATAATCCTGACAGGTCTCAGCTATTCGGTACTGTTGCGCCAGAGAACGGAGGGTATGTGTATTTCTGGTACAAAATACTAAGTCAATATCTGGAAGTTGAGTGATAACCGGAAGGTATGCCTTTTGTGCGATGTCTCCCAAGCCAACAATGCCAATTTTCATCTTGGTTCTTCTCTTGCTCTTTTAATTTATTAGAACGAGATTATAGCAATCGAGAGTCCGTTCGTTGCAGGGTTTTGGCATAAAAAGCCTGACTTACAACTTTCGGTCAGGCTTTAGGTTTCAACTCATACACTAGGCATTAGGTATACGACATGGGTTAAATATGTCCATATTAGCGTCATAGGCGTTGGTTTTAACATCCATGATCCCTAGTAGAGAGTGGAAGATATTGTCTTGTGAGTACTTACCCACGCTTTGCGCTTCTTGGCTCAGACAATCTGAATCGATCTGTTTTGCCTGTTTGAAGCTTGGTGACATCCACATCATAAAAGGCACACGCTTTTGGAAATCTGGTGCGAGACTATAAGGCATGCCATGTAAGAACATACCGTTTTCACCCAATGACTCACCGTGATCAGAGAGATAAATCAACGCTGTGTTGTATTTGTCTTCCAACCTGGTGAGCTTGTTGATGGTTTGCTCCAAAACGTAGTCTGTGTAACGAATAGTGTTATCGTAACTATTGACTATTTGTTCGACACTACAGTTTTCAATATCTGCACGTGGACAGTCGGGTTGGAAGAAGGCTTTATCTTTTGGATAACGCTGGAAGTACGTTGGGCCATGGCTTCCATTGAGGTGCATAGTGACGACCCGGTTACCTCTCATACTTTCGATCTGCTGATCGAGGTCATTAAGCAGGGCCATGTCATAGCAATTGCTGCCATTACACCATTGATCGACTTTACTTCGGTCTAACGCAATTTTTTTGATCTTGTGGGCGACGTTTTTATCCCCACCATCATTCTCTTTCCACATCAGGTCGATGCCTGCATGCTGCATAATATCTAACACGTTGTCTTGATTGTCTGCTTTCGTGCGTTCGAATTTATTGTGGGTAAGCTGCGAGAACATGCACGGAAGTGCCACCGCTGTTGCTGTTCCACATGAGGCGAAATCCTGAAATGAAATGACGTCCAGTTTACTGGTGTATGGGTTGGTTTTGCGCTCATATCCAT
Organism: Vibrio sp. YIC-376; assembly: GCF_052353105.1. Lineage (NCBI taxonomy): Bacteria > Pseudomonadati > Pseudomonadota > Gammaproteobacteria > Vibrionales > Vibrionaceae > Vibrio > Vibrio sp. YIC-376. The sequence continues at coordinate 407,044 of NZ_JBBWFK010000002.1, read as the reverse complement.
TTAATTGGTAGTTCTGAGAGCGAGCCGTTTCACCCACAACAAAGACTAGTAAGGTTGGCTTTTCTTCCGCTTGTTTTATTGCGGATTGTGATTGTTTTGCCTCTGTACCAATCTCGCGATAAGGCTCCGGCGTTGTCAGGTAGTTTTTCTTAATATATCCACTCGCACTGTAGATGAATTGAGTGGGAATAATCATCTTTTTCAGGTAGCTGTTATTGCGGCCGACCGATGAGTAGTCTTGATAATATATGCCCGCGATAGCGGCAATGACAGCAAGAGAGGCAATCATCGATACGAGTTTAGTTAGCGTAAAACGGAGCAACTCGCCATTGAGCGGACGTAATTTGGCTTTAGCGACAATCAAGGCTGGAACGATGCCCATTAAAATCACCCATAAAGTGGAATAGGCGCTAAGATAAGAACCAGCTTCGCTAGAGTCGGTTTCAATGATATTGGCGATCATTCCGTAGTCGAATAGTGTACCGTAGTTGTAACTCGCGTAGCTCACCATACTAGACAGAACGAGTAGCAGGATAAAAAATGGTTTACCTATCCATGGCCAACTGAATAAATTGAAAAGAAAATTCAGTGCAGCAATAAAGAAAATTGGGATCGTAATGGCAAATCCGACTTTTACGTTATCAAGATGAGAGAAAATACTAATGAGCTCTTTATAAATCGGGACATTAACGATAAGAGCAAAATAAAACGCCAACATAAAAGTAAAGGCAACGTAAGAGATACCTTCTTTCTGTAAATCAACGGTCTTCATAAATAACTGCCTTACAAAAAACTAAAGCAAAAACGACGCCCAGACGAAAAGGACGAGTAGTAATGCGACAAGTACGGCTGCAGATCCAATATCTTTTGCGCGACCACTTAGCTCATGCCAGTCGTCGCTGACACGGTCAACTACTGCTTCTATCGCCGAATTAATTAATTCAACGATTAAGACCACCAGTAAACTGCTGATCATCAGTACTCTTTCTAACGTTGTGACAGGCAAAAAGAATGCGCTGATCGAAAGTACAATAGAAAGGAGTAATTCTTGTCTAAAAGCCGCTTCATTAGTCCATGCCGCTTTCAATCCCTGAAGTGAGTAACCGGTCGCGTCCATGACTCGGCGAATACCTGTTTTTCCTGGTTTCAAAATAGAGTTCCAATACCGATCGATGAAAAATACCTTTGCTGGTGTTCGAGTGCACAAGCTAGTGGTGAGACTAATGGGTCGCGCGTGAAACATTTGTGAATATAAAGAGGCGTAAATTTGAAAAGGCGAGTGTGGTATTAAAAAGGCAAAGTAATCTGCATGCTGGCTTTGATATGCATGCAGCAAAGACCACCATTACTTCTAATTAGAGTTCGATCAAAAAAGGCGCAACAAGTGCGCCTGATCCTAATGTGTGAAAATATAAAGTGAGACTTACGCCTATTGTTCACTCGTGCAGACGACACTGTTATCACTGCCAAATCCGTTAGGCACGTAGCCATCGGCTTGAGGGTCATTTTGCCATTCAGCTTCGTCTAACAGGTAACGAAATTCGATGTTTTGTTCCTTTGGTAAGCGAGTTTTGAACTTAAATTGGCCGCTTGCTTTGACCAGTTTCATTGGCTCCGGCTGCCAGTTGTTAAAGTCTCCAGCAATTTTTACTGATTCAATTTGCTCTTTATCGAGCTCAAAAGTGACTTCGACTTCATCTTTTGTTTTAAAAAATCTTTTTTTAAGCATTAATCTTTCCTTGTTTGTACAAAAACTATTCTAACTATTACAAAGTATTCATGCTTAATTCAAGTTTTATCATCGACATGCCGGTAAAAAAGACGAAAATAATGAACGCGGATTAATCGCGAATTGCTCTTCAAGCTTGTATGAACAGTGTGTTTCTGTATGATGAAATTCATCATATTTTTGAAGACGTTGGTATGTTGACATTTAACCGCACATTGCTGCTGACTTTGACCTGCTTGGTTGCAATGCTGCTGACCAGTTTGTCTCCTAAAGTACAAGCGTCGACCATACCTTTAGAACAGCAGAGTGTTCAATCTCCTTCAGAGGCAGTTCAGGCACAGCTTGGGGTGAATTCTGACTGTATTCAGTCTCAAGATAGCAAGCACACACTGAAGCCAGGGAAGGAGCAACAAGCTGGCTGCAGTTCTTCATGTATTGTGAAAGTGCCTATGAGTCTGCCACTGAGTGGCTTGATTCTCCTCCCATACAGACTTGCTCTAATACAAAGGCCTCCCGCAGTAAAAGCGGTAACAGTTGTATACGAACCGTATCGACCTCCCATTGTTTGATTTTCTTCTAACCTATAAAGAACATACAACTTTTGTAAATTATTCAGAATTAGAAAGGCACATGATCGCCTTGAAGGAAAACCAACAATGAAGAAACTATTTGCGCTTTTCAGTACCCTGTTACTGGCATTTACCGCACATGCAGCACAGTTCGAAGAGGGTAAGCACTACAAAGTGTTGGACGCAGAAAAAGCAACGAAGCCTACGGTTACAGAGTATTTCTCTTTTTACTGCCCGCACTGTTATAAATTTGAAAGCTTAATTGCAAATCTGAAGCCTGCTTTACCTGAACAGGCACGATTTGAAAAAGTCCATGTTGCCTTTATGGGAGGAAACATGGCTGTTCCTATGGCGAAGTCTTACGCGACAATGGTATCGCTAGGGGTGGAAGATAAAATGATTCCGGCAATGTTTGCTCAGATCCACCAAAAACGAGAGGCACCTAAAGACGAATCTGAGTTAAAAAGAATCTTCACTGACAATGGAGTTGATGCTAAAAAGTTTGATGCCGCGTACAACAGCTTTGCCGTGAATTCGATGCAAAAGCGTTTCGATCAGCAGTTCAAAGAAAGCACGTTGACAGGGGTACCGGGTTTGATTGTGAACAACAAGTACATTGTTATTCCTAATGAAATTCGTTCTTACGATGAGTACAACGAATTGGTTAACTATCTATTGACGCTTTAGGTATTAAGTACGAATAAAAAATGGCGACATTTATGTCGCCATTTTTATATTGAAAAGAAGGGATTAATTGTTTAACTGTAGAAAATCAAGCCAACAAGGCGATGCCGTGCATAAGAAGCACGCCGCATGTGAGTTGACCTCGCAGTACCTGATAGCCTTTTGGATCCCTCTCTTGTTCCACTTTTCTAATCAACTTCTCTGCATACCACACCGCAATGTATCCCGTGGCTAAGAGTAACGTGGCCGTGATGTAATGTGTGTGCCCTTGAAGCAGAGAGCCCCAAGCGAGCAATACAAAGAGATTACTTAGGATTAATATATTGCGGCTTAGACGGTGGTAATAATGATCAATCCCATTGCCCCAGAGCACTCCAGACAAGAAGCTTAAGATAACGGCGCTGTAGGCAATAAAAAACTGATGGCCACTTAAGTTGAAAAGCGTTGTGTCAGAAATGATGAGCAGCAAACTGAATAGGAATGGCAGTAACCCCAAGTAGCCAAGGCGCAACATTGTTGAGCGCGTAGTGACCATGACTTTACTCCTACAGTTGTTGTTCGATCATATCAGTAAGCGTAGTACTCGTTGGAGAAGTTGAGCTAGGGAAAGTTGCGATGACTTTTCCCTCCCTATCGATTAGAAACTTGTAGAAGTTCCATCTTGGTGAGACACCCGCCTGTTGGCTTATCTCGCTAAACACGGTGTTTGCATCCGAGCCCATCACAGAGCTTCTTGCCATCATAGGAAAGGTGACGCCGTAATCGAGATAGCAGATTTTTGCTGAGTTTTCTTCGCTTCCTTTGTCTTGCTTGAAGTCATTACTCGGAAAACCGATGACCGTAAAATTTTTATCTTTGTAGGTTTGGTAAAGGGTTTCCAATTGCTCGAATTGTGGAGTAAATCCGCATTGACTAGCGGTGTTTACAACGAGTAACGTTTTTCCTTTAAAGCTCTCACACAAATCAATTTCTTCAGTGGAGTTCAGGAGTCTTTGCTTACCCTGAAGAATGTCAGGGCAACTCGAAGCAAAAGCCAATGTACTCAGGCTGAAGAGCCCGATAGTGACAAAGGGTCTTATTATTCCTTTCATGATTTGATCTCCTTATTTGTTCACCTTAGTCAGTATAGTGTTACTCAGGAGATTGGATATCGATCAAAAAAGCCGCACAATAGTGCGGCCCGAATAGAAACTTGGTAGCGTTATGCCAACTTCAAATCGAATTGGTTACGGTAAGCAACCATGTCTTCAATCGTTAGCACCGGCATGTTGTGAAGGCGGCCAAAGGCGACGAGTTCAGGCGTCTTAGCCATTGTGCCATCAGGATTAGTCACTTCGCACAATACGCCAGCTGGTTGAAGTCCCGCCATTTGCATCAGATCAACCGTACCTTCAGTATGTCCACGGCGAGTCATTACACCGCCTGGACGTGCACGTAATGGAAATACGTGACCTGGACGCGCTAGATCTTCTGGTTTTGCATGTGGATTTGCTGCGGTTTTGATTGTGGTTACACGGTCAGCGGCGGATACACCGGTGGTTACACCTACTTTAGCTTCAATTGAAACGGTAAATGCTGTTTGATTCGCGCTATTGTTGTTCACAACCATTGGAGGCAGTTGTAGTTTATCTGCTTGAGCATCTGTCAGACAGAGACAGACAATGCCACTGCATTCACGGATCATCAGTGCCATTTGTTCGTTAGTCAGATGTTCAACTGAGTAGATGATATCGCCTTCGTTTTCGCGATCTTCGTCATCGAGCAAAAGAACCCCACGACCTTCTTGAAGTGCAGTAAGCGCGTTTTCAACGCGAGTAATTGGATCACCGAATTCGGCAAGTAGAGATGACTGATTCATGGTTAACTCCTAAAAATGACCAGAATCAGGGCGGTGTGAGAGATCGCCGTAAAATGCGATCAAAAAGAAATGCACCAGCTCTTCCCAATAGTTGAGTGAGTCGACTGGTGTATTCTTATTCTCTTTCATCCGGACTATAACCGTCGGCTCTGGCATCTCACCAGATCTGCTGACCTCGACGAATCGAGCGCTCGCGGGCTCACTCAAAAGAGTATACCGCCGGTGGGGAATTTCGCCCCGCCCTGAGAACAATTAAAATTATGCCAAACCACAAGTTTTAATTACGGCTGACTTAGAGATAGTACTGATTTAACAATATTTTGGGAAGCAGATTACTCTTTTATTACATAAAAATGTGCTACCGACGAAAAAAACCGGTGCGAATAAAGTGATCAATCTGCACCGGGACGAAGGTATTGTAGATTAAGCTGGTATGCGTTTGCTTCGCTTCTATATGGTCTTGCATCCCTTCCAGACGGGTTTCTTCGACCGTAACCGTGCCATCAGACAGAGTATTGCCATCGCGCATTAAGAGCGGACGAGCACCGATAGGGACAGTGCCTGCGATACTGCCGAGCTTCTGTGGAAAATCCCAGACATCTTCGTGTTTATTTAAACCGTGACTTGGTGAGTTACCTAAAATTGCTCCTAATCCAAGGTCTTGAATTCGGGAGACAATTGAAGCGCCTTTCAACGGAGAGCCGATTGCAACAACATGGGAGACTAAGCTGGTGGTTGGTTTTCTGTTCCCCAGATAACGTTTAATCATCAAGCCACCTAAGCTGTGTCCAACTAGTATATTGGCGGTAAGCGGATTGAGCGCATGATCTATGGCATCGAATAGTTCTTCTTCGTTTATCGATACGGTGTTGTAACTTAGCACTTTTGTTTCATAGCCTAATTTACGTAGCTTTTTGCTAAGAGGCTGCATGACCAGCCCATGCATATAAAGACCATGTAGAATGATGATTTTCATATTACCCCCGATGATGTATTAGTAATCCTACTCTAAATTAGGCGTAACTACTTGTGACTTATCAGCAATTCTTGTACTTCTTGCTGCAACTTGTGGCGATCTAGTGAAATTGGGCTGACAACTTCACCAATTTTCACTTCGACTTTGGACCAAAAACGTCTTGGCAGGGTAGTGAGTGCGTGTCCATCTTTATGGCTAAAAAATGAGCCCCACAGTCCTTTTAATGCCATTGGTATAACTGGTACCGGCGTGCGTTGAAGGATCTTTTCTACCCCGGGACGAAACTCACCTAACTCACCGTCTGATGTCAAACGACCCTCAGGGAAAATGCACACAACCTCTTCGTTATTCAGAGCTTGCTCTATTTGTGCAAATGCTTTCGTGTAAGTGTCCGCACACTTACGTGGAGAACAAATTGGAATGACGCCAGCATGGCGGAACACATACTTAAGTATTGGCAGTTCACTGATGGATTTATCCATCACAAATCGAACTGGACGGGTAGAGGTTCCCATCAGAATCAGTGCATCCACATAACTGACATGATTTGCGACGATTAATGCAGCGCCTTTCTCTGGGATGTGCTGGCGTCCTTTAACGGATACGCGGTACAAGCAATGGCTGAGTAAATAACTGATAAAACGCTGCGTAAACTCAGGAACTTGGCGATATACGAAAACGGCGACCAAGAAATTGCCGATGGCCATGATTACGAACAGTTCAACTACAGAACAGTCTAAAACGCTTAGGACGAATATCGATACCAATGCTGACATGACCATGAATAAGGCATTCATGATGTTGTTGGCGGCGATTGAACGTGCACATTCCCCTGATTTAGCGCGTGATTGGATAAATGCATACAGTGGGACGACAAACACACCACCGCTTAGTCCAACTAAGAACAGGTCCACCATGACTCGGAGATGTTTGGAATCAGAAATAAAACTGTGTACGTCATAATAGCCGCTTGGCAAGGTGTCGTATGATGGTACCGCCCACAATAAATCTACGCCGAAGACGGTTAAACCCAAGATGCCAAATGGCAGAATACCCAGTTCAACATGATCAAAAGAGAGTTTTTCACACAGCCAGGAGCCTGTTGCGATACCAATTGAGAACAGCGCCAGTAACAAAGACACGACTGTACTGTCGGCAAACAGATGTTCACGAGCAAAGTTAGGGAATTGCGTCAGGTAGGTTGCTCCCATAAACCAAAACCAGCTAATGGCCAGAATTGACATCCAGACCCCACGTTGTTTTTGCGCGACTTTTAGGGTCTTTTTAAGGCCAGAAATTGGCTCGAATTTCACTGTTTGTTTGGATTGACTCGGTAACGCAGGAATATACACGCTACTTAAGAACCCCATTAGCGATAGGACGATGACAAGACAAGAAGCAATAAAAGTCCCATTCGGAATCGCTAATAAAAGTCCTGCCGTTAATGTCCCCATCAGAATGGAAAGAAAGGTGCCCATTTCAACCCATGCATTACCTTTTATTAGCTCATTTGCTTTCAATGCCTGAGGTAGTAATGCGTATTTTACTGGCCCAAAGTATGCTGACTGTGCTCCGGTTAAAAACAGTAACAATAACATCAAGATTGCGTTTTGCGTCATGATGGCCGTGGCGGCACACACCATAATCAACAGTTCGATAATCTTCAGGCGTCGAATCAGCTTGGCTTTGTCCATGTTATCAGCAACAGCGCCTGCATGAGCGGAGAATAAAAAGAAAGGCAGAATAAACAGACCTGCAGCGAGGTTGACAAACAAATTGGCTGATACCGGTAATGAATCAATCAGACGGTAGGTGACCATCAATAAAAGAACATTTTTATATACATTGTCATTCAGTGCCCCAAGGCATTGCGTGACAAAAAACGGGAAAAAGCGCTTAGAGAAGAACATGCTGGCTCCATAAGAACAAAGTCAAAATATGCGAGCACTTTATGCCTTGTTCTCAGATAAACCAGTTATATATTAAAAGTAACATTATGTGAGACTAAAGGTGCCTTTTAGTGTAACTTTTCTCAATAAAAGGTGCCAAATTTGTTACTTGTTATGAGGCGTTCTTTCCCAAGGTTTAAATAAGGGAAATGTCCATCGTCGCATGGCGATAACCAGAGAAGTTCCGTGCTTTTCATTCATCCCTAAAGCGTTGTCACTTTGGCAAGCCAGATAAAACTCGTCGATAACCTTTTGTAGTTTTTGTTGAAGCTTCTTGTTGGTAGGGATGCTCATTAAACCTGTAGCCATCGTTAGCTTTTCATCTTCTGCGGAAAAGTAACTTTGGAAAAATGCTTCCTGAACTTGCTGTTGAAAAAAGCGTTGAATCGGACCACCCATCTGCCATTGAAAAGTCGGGGATATCCGTAAGCGAATTTTATTCCCAGGTAGTAAATCAACAATGTTAAGACGGTCTAGCAGGGCAAGTTTTTGCACCAGTTCGGGTTCATTAAACAAATATTGCTCAATGATTTGTTCAAACTGGTATCCGTTCACTACACAAATTGCGACCAGCAATAATGCTTTATCTTCAACGAGTTGCTTTTCTTGTTCTAGAGAAAGTGATTCCAGTCCTCGGTTATGTGACGCAGCGAGTTTAAACAACTCTGCCATTTCCAGACCAATCAACTGGCAGATACGCTCGAGTCTTTCGAGGCTAATCTGATGACCTTCAGCAAGCAGTCTTTTCACTGTTCCTTCGCTGACGTCAAGGTGCTGTGCTACGTCCACATAGTGTAAACCTGCAAGTTTTAATTGCCGTTTGAGCTCTTTAATCAGGGCATAGCTTTCGGACATTTATTCGGCAACCTCTTCGCGTAACTGGCCTAAGTAGGTTTGCATAAACGCTTTGCGTCGCTGTGCTTCCTGCTTGGCTGAATCGGTGTTCATCGTATCTACGATTTTAAACAACTTAGTCTGAAAGTGGTCAAGGGTAAATTGTTTGTCATCTAGCTCACGCTCTTCGGCGAATATGTCATCGTGGTCGTAGAGCTTTGCATTGAAGTGCGTACTGACTTGAATGCAGCGTGCCACACCTATCGCGCCCAGTGCATCTAAACGGTCGGCATCCTGCACGACTTGTGCTTCTAGTGTGTTAGGCCGAATATTGGCACTGAAACTGTGCGCTTCTATCGCATGAGCAATGGCATCATGGTACTGATGTGGGTAATCAATACTCTCCAAAAAGGCGATGGCTTTCTTAGCTGCAATTACAGAACTTTTCTTCCGGTTGGGATGATCTTTCGGGTACGTAAAACAGTCGTGCAAATAAGCGGCAGGTAATACAACCTCCAGTTGAGCACCTTCTTCTTTAGCTAGTTTCTTGGCGGTTTTAGCAACACGCTTCACGTGATTAAGATCGTGGGCAGCATCAACTTGCATTTCTTGCTGCATAAATTCTAAAAACAGAGATTCAGTTTGGCTTAATGAGGTCATGAGAATACTTAACACTAAAATTTTGGGGGAAAGTATGCCCAACAAAGAAACTAATTTCCAAATGCGATGGTGTTATTGAGACTTAAACCCAAATAACCTCGAAAGGCTTGATTCAGCGAGAATGATTTGGCACTCAGACGCGCAACGATGTGAAGCTTAGAAACGATTTGAAGCTTAAAGAAGGCAGATAAAAAAAGAGCCAACCGCAAACAGTGCGATTGGCTTATATACATGTGAACAAAATCTAATTCACTAACAACGTCAGTTGGCTAGGTGACCCTCGGCTTAAGAAGGGTCAGCTCAATTAATGCAGCTTACGTGCCAACTTTAAATTCATCGAAACTCCGTGGTTTCTCTGAGATACGTTGCTTAAAATTTGATGCTTTTTGCAAATTGCAATTGCGATATGCAATTTACCTTTAATATGCTAATGATTGATTAATAAACTAACAGCGCTTCTTTACAATAATACTAGACTTGCGGTGCCTAAGAAGGCAAAAAAGCCAACAACGTCCGTCACAGTAGTCAAAATCACTGAACCAGCTAGTGCGGGGTCGAGCTCCAATTTATCCAACATGATGGGAATCAACACGCCAAACAGTGCTGCAGTAATGATATTTACGATGATCGCCAGAGCGATGGTGCCCCCAAGGATAGCCGATTGGAACCATAATCCCGCTAACCCTCCGATAATGAGAGCCCAGGCAATGCCATTTAACGAGCCGATACCAAGTTCGTTTTTTAGTAGCTTAAAGCGGTTACCTGGTGTGATCTGGTTGAGGGCCATTGCACGGATCATCAGTGTAAGGGTTTGGCTACCCGCAATACCGCCCATCGAGGCAACGATTGGCATTAACACTGCGAGCGCAACCACCTGAGCGATGACGTCCTCAAAAAGCCCAATGGTGACAGAGGCTAAAATAGCGGTAAGTAAGTTAATACCAAGCCATACCCCGCGTTTTTGAGAGCTCTTAATGACCGGAGCAAACAAGTCGTCCCCTTCATCCATACCGGTACCCGCCATCAAACGAGCTTCATAAATTTCGCGTTGGGTACTTAGTGCAAATTGCCAATCCACTTCTCCAATTAGAGTTTGATCGGCATCTGTCACTGGCAACGCTGAAAGTGAACTGTGCTCTAGAGCTTCAACGGCTTCAGGCAGAGACATCTTGCTATCCAGTACGGTTACTGTCTCAATCGCTAAACTTTTCAGGCGTGTATCGGGGTCACTACGCAATATCTCGTAGTAGTTCACTGCGCCTCGAAACTGTTTTTTACGGTTGATCAAATAGACTTGCTGAGGCGTGCCGTAGCTGTAACGATCCATCAACTGCTTAGCCGTCTCGACAGTTATGTTAAAAGGCAGGGTGATGATTTTACGTTCAGCCCAACGACCTATCTCTTCATCTTCATAAGCATTCGCTTGATCGTAAAGCTCTAACTCGGCTTTCTCGATGAGCGAGAGAGCTTCATGAATGATCTCTTCCGGCAGTGAATCTGCCCATTCGATCAGCGAAAGGTTATCCAGCTTAGCAAGGGTCAGTTTTAGCTCAACTTCTGATAAGGCATTGATGATAGAAAAGCGAACGTCAGCACGCATTTCAGTCAGTACATCAATGTGCAGCTCGAGTGGTAAGGCTCTCCATAAACGAACACGATCATTAATGGTGAAGGCTTCCAGAATCAAAGCTATCGCACCGGGCTCCAGACCCGCTTCGATAGATTCATTGAGTGTCGCGACTTGATCCGCTTCTTCGGCTTGTCCAATTTGTTGTATTAGAGTGGAGAGATCTTGAAACTTGCTCACCGAGCACCCCGATAATTTATGCGTTTTAGTGGAAAATGATAGCGTGTTACTTTTCGGTCGAAGCTTTCTATTAACAATAGCGAATTATTGTGCCTAGAGTCCGGGCCAAAAGGCTTAAACAGTAGTCAAACTACTTGAAAGCAGCAGAAAAACAATAGGCTAACCGAAATTGATCTTCAGATAGGGCTCAACGAGTTTCCGAATGTTCACTTTGGCACCGATCCGAGCCGCGAGTAAGTACATACCGGCAATTTTCCGGTGAAGAAAAATGGCATCTGCTGGTGGTGTATGCCAGTAATCTTGCTCCATACTGAGGATCTTATCAGCGTCCCGTAGCCTTTGTGCAAGGCCACTGGCTTTAAAGTCATATGCCTCGTCAACTAACATTGGCTCGCATGCCATTTTGACTAAATCGAGAATCGCTTTGCGCTGCTCCTCTACTATGGTTTGGCTGAAAAAGCCAATTTGCTGCAAAGCGTCATTCAGGCCATTTTCGTCTTCATTAATTACAGAAGAGAACGCTAGGCGGTAACCTGAACTAAAGCGTTCACTGTATTCTCGGGTAGCACCAAAATCTAACAGACCAATCTGTTTGGTTTCTTCAATATATAAATAGTTGGCGAAGTTTGGGTCAGTCTGAACCATCTTGAACTCAAACAGTTCGCGAAACAGCAGCTCAAGCAAGTTATGCATTACTGTGTCACGTGTCTTTTGGTCATAGTTTACGATGGTATCAACAGGGGCGCCTTCGATGAATTCCATTGCTAACACAGACTGAGAAGAGCTTTCTGGGTGAATTTTAGGCACAACGAAATGGGGGTGTTCTTTTAGTGCCTGGTAATAACGTATGGCGAACTGTGCTTCACGTAAATAATTTGCTTCGTCGTGAAGTTGCTTCTTAGCCTCTTCTAGCAGCCCCTTGTAATCCACCGACTCAGGTATAAGCCCGACGACTTTAAGCAGTGTGCCGACGTTATCAACGTCACTGTTTATGCTTTTGCGAATGCCGGGATATTGGACTTTCACTGCTAGCTTGTCACCTGCGTCACTGTAAGCCTGATGCACTTGCCCGATAGAAGCACTGGCGATGGGCTTGAAGTTAAACGCAAGAAACTCCGCTTTCCAATTTGGACCAAGCGAATTTTCCATCACACTATTTAACTGTTTCGCTGGCATCGGATCGGCGTTAGAACGCAGCCTGGAGAGGATGTCGGCTAACTCAGGATCGAGGATATCGCCTGCATCCATCGACAGCATTTGACCAAGTTTCATTGCGGCACCACGTAAATGGGCAAGCTGATCGGTCAACCTGGTGATGTTTTGTGGAGTCAATAGGAGGTCTTTCGCTTTAGGTCTGTTACCCTTAGCGAGTTGCTTGGTGCCTTCTGCAAGCACGTTCCCTGCGACTCTTGTTGCGAGAGACGCAAATTTACCAAATCGAGAAATGCGATGTGTGGGTAAGTTTCTTTCTTTGTCCGACATGAGAGCCTCCCGTTAATTATATCCAAACTACCACTGCATGCCGCTTTTTGGACTCGCTTAGGGACTCCCTGTTATACGGGAAAAGTGTGCAATTGGATATACTTAATGAAAGACCGCCAGCAGTGCCAGCGGTTATAGGGATCCTACATTTTGTATGTACTCAAGGCTTAGTCTGATTTTCCGCACTGTACCAGCGATTTGAATAAGCGCTGCTGTAATCCGGAGCGGTAATTTCTTCGTACAGATCATGGCTAGCCTCGAGCGGGCCAACCACAGTTCGATACGGCAGTACACCAGCCCATACTGGGATATCTACATCTTCAGGGTCATCGTTGACACCGAAATTACTAATTTTTACTGAGGCTTCTTCCAGAGAGATTCTTAATAACATAGTCGCATTCAGCTCTTTTTCATTACTTAATCGGATTTGCTCTGTTCTACCCGGTGCGATTTGCTCCACAAAGTGATTCAGCAGGTGATCTTTTTCTTTGTGGTCCGGCACCACTTCAAACTGACCAAACACAACGGCACTACGATAATGTGCGCTGTGGTGAAATGCTGAGCGAGCCAGTACCCATCCATCGAAGAGTGTGAACGTCAGACACGTTTGCTGACCTTGTTTGAGTGTTCGTAGAAGTCGGCTGTTATTTGCACCATGGATATAGACGAACTCTCCTACACGCCATGCCAGCATAGGTATCACTACGGGGCCAAGTTCGTTGTTAATTGCAATATGGGCAATCAGACTCTCATCAATAATCTTGTGTAGCTTTTCAACTTCGGTTACCGCTTTGTGCGCGCCTTTCTTAATTTGTGTTCTTTTTGTGTTTGATAACATTACTGCTCTCCTTGGCGTAATCCCAATGCCGGGGTAGGCATTTTTAATCAGTGTCTAGTTGCAATGTATCGCCTAACTGGTAGTTTAAAGAGAGCCAGTTTTAAACAATGGATGGATCCGGTTTGTCTTTGATTGATGTGGGTGATTTATGTGTGAGTGCGGAGGCTGGAACGTTGCAGCAATCGGTGTTTTTTGCGATTCGAGAGAAGATAGTCAAAGGTCTTTGGCCTAAAAATGGCAAATTACCTTCCACACGTAAACTTTCTCACGAGTTAAGTTTAAGCAGAAATACCGTTATTTCGGCGTATGAGCAGTTGGTCGCAGAGGGCTATCTTATTAGCCAGAGAGGCTCTGGCTTTTACGTCGCCGTAGAACTGCCTGAACAATATTTACCGGAAAAAGTACCTGTAAATATGACTAGTGCTCCAATTGTTAAGCATGACATTAACTCCGCATTTGCTCCTGGAGTTCCTGATTTAGCACTTTTCCCTACTGCTCAATGGCAAAAGTACCTTAATCGCCACTTGGCTAGAACTTCTCTGCTAGGGAATCAAGATATTCAAGGAAGCTGGGCACTACGCGGTGCATTGTCTGACTATCTAGCCTCAAGTCGTTCAGTAAATTGTACTCCTGAGCGAATCATTATTACTTCTGGTGCCCAACAAGCATTAAGTATTGCGACCATGGCAACATTGAATAGTGGTGACAAAGTGTTAATGGAGCAACCAGGCTATGCTCAAATGCGTAAGTTAATCCAATTTCAGCATTATCAGTTCGAGCCTTTGATTGTGAGGGAAAAGGTCGGATTTGATATTGATTCTGTGACAAGCAGTGACGCTGAGGCGCTCTACATTACGCCAAGTAATCAGTATCCAATGGGCACCACTCTGAATACCGAACAGAGAGGGAAAATTATCAATTGGGCAGTTCAGAATTCGTCCTGGATTTTAGAAGACGACTACGACAGTGAATTTCAGTTTGCGCACCGCCCGTATACCAGTTTGCAAGGATTAGCAGCACAAATGGGGCGGGATGATCACGTTCTTTACGTTGGATCTTTCAGTAAAGTTATGTTTAACGGTCTAAGGCTAGGTTATCTTGTCGTACCGAAAACGCTGGTCGGTAAATGCTTAATGGTTAAAGATGCGTTAAGTGGAAATTCGCCTAGTCATGTACAAGAGGCGATGGCTGATTTTATTGCTGAAGGCGGTTTGTTACGTCATATCCGAAGGATGCGCCGTATTTACAAAGCAAAACATGAACAAATGTGTTTCTCAATCGGTGAATACTTTGGTGATAGAGTCAGTGTGATTAGCCAGGCAGCAGGGTTACACATAACACTAAAATGGTGGTCAGGATGTGATGAACAAATATGGACGCAACGTGCGGCTAAAGAGGGCATCGTATTGCGTCCACTAAGTTTTTATGAGCATCCCGAATTCCAGTTTCGGGATTGGAATGGCGTGGTGCTTGGCTATGGCAATGTCGCTTTGAATGATATCGACTCTCTTGTAAAGCGATTATCTGAGTTGTTTTGAGCTAGTTACTCTATCGCTCGTGGTTGTCGCTTTTGTCCCCATTGTTTCCAGGGTAATGAAAGTAAAGCAAAAATAGTAAGCGCGTAGAACATAGACCAACCTAAACAGATAAATACGCCTGTACAAAGAAGTAAAGATACTCCAGCCAGTGCCTTACCAACGCCTTTAAGAAGCTTATATGCCGCCAACATAGCGAGCAGATAAATTAACACAAAAATGCTGTTAGCCAATTTGAGGAAAAACTCCAAATCGAGCTGTGAAAGTTTGCCTATGACACATGACAGCAACAGGACAATACCGACAAGTAATGTTGCTGACGAAGGGACGCCACGTCGGGATATTTTGGCCAGTTTACTTCCAGGTCGATGCTCACGAGCCTGACTCCACACCATCCGGGACAAGCTTTGAGTGTATAAATTCACACTGGCAAAGCAGGCAGAAAAACCGATCACGCTAATGACCCATTTGGCACTGTCTCCTAGTAGTTGTGCGCTTAGCCAAGGAATAGATGCACTATCAAACTGTGGTGTGCCATAAGCCCCAAACTTTAAGACAACCACTGAACATGCCCAGTAAGTAGCTCCGGCAACGAAGCATCCTACAATAATAGCGATAGGAAAGTCGCGTTGTGGGTTCTTAAACTCTTCACCCATATGCGCAAACGCCTCTATGCCGACAAAACACCAAAACATTACGCCCAGAGCTGCGGTAATTGGCCAAATCGAGTCTGCTGTGACGGTTGGCATGGTAAGATCAGCACTGTTGATTCCCCCTTTCCATAGAAAGGCGCCTACAAGTGCAAATACGCTAAGCGCAATAACGGTTTGCAAACGACCAGACGATTTTGTTCCCAGCAAGTTAACAAATATGAGTAGGGCGATAGTCAGCACTTGAGCGAATAAGTCATTATTTATCGGATCCGGGAGGAGTTGTTTAAGAAAACCTGCCGCGAGAGCGATAGCTGCTGGTATGCCAACGGGAATCACACTGACAAATAGCCAGGCAACGCTGCTTTCTAACTTTGCGTTAAAGGCTTTACGTACGAAGAAAGCGGTGCCGCCAGCGTTGGGATAGCGTTTGCCTAATTGAGCAAATGTTAGAGCAATAGGGCAAATTGCAGCAAACAGTAATATCCAAGCCCAGAGTGAAAAGTGACCTGCAATACCTGCCGCAATCGCCGGTATCATAAATAGACCTGTACCCATCAATGTTGTTGAAAGTTGGGCGATGCCGGATATAAGTGAGATATCTTTTTTGAGCTGTTCCATGCTGGTCTCTGACGGTGTTGAACTACGAAACTCTTAGAATAAATGAGTTCTGGAAAACAAAATGCGTTTCTGAGCCGACAATATGACGGTTGTTTCAAATAATTCCAACTAAATGTTGGTTTCTTATGAATTTAAAATCGTTATAAAATGAAGTAAATAAGGAAGAAGCGGTAAGTTTATGGACAAGTTTGACCTCAAGATCATTGATATCCTCCGACACAATGCTCGATTGTCAGTGACTGAAGTTGCTGAGAAAGTGAGCTTGTCTCGTTCAGCGGTAACGGCTCGCATTCGAAAGCTAGAAAATGACAAAGTCATCTTGGGATATCATGCAGAAATCGCCTCCAATGAAGGGGACTCGATTTGTGCTTACTTTGCTTTGAAGTTTGATACATCAACCTCTACTTACTATTGCGAATCTTACGCTGATGAGCTGTATAAGATTGATGGTGTAAAATGGTGTCATGCAATAAGTGGTGAAACTGACATGATGGTCTTTGTAGAGGTGCCAAACATGAATCGCCTTAATGAAATCAGAGATCAAATTCAACGCTACCCAGAGCTTCGTCACCTGATGACCCACACCGTATTAACAGAGTTTTTCAATACGACGGGTAATAAGTTTGTAAAGTGAAGCTCAAAACCATGGTCGTGATTTCCATTCGTATGGATAAAGAATGTTAAACCATATTAATTTAAATCTACTCAGATCTTTGCATGTTTTGCTAGAGGAGTGCCATGTTAGTCGCACCGCCGAGCGACTGCATATCACGCAATCTGCGGTGAGTCGCCAATTGGCCCAACTCCGTGAACTTTGTGGCGATCCTCTGCTTATTCGTCAGGGTAACCAACTGATCCCAACGCCTCGCGCGATAGCGCTAAAAGATAAGCTGGATTCTTTACTCGCTGAATTCGATCATCTTTTGCATGATAAACCATTTGAGCCTCAAGCCTGGCAGGGAGAACTTGTTATTGCGTCGAGTGATTATGTCGCGCAGTACGTTCTTCCCGATATTGCATCGCATCTAAGTGAACACGCACCAAAACTTGATATGGCGTATCGGCTTTGGCAGCCAGACTTTCTCGATAAGTTGCATGAGTTGGGGATACACATCGCCTCTTCTATGTATCCCGCGAAACCAGAAGGTGTATCAAGCATCAACATAGGCTCGGATACTTCGGTCTGTTTGATGAAGGATACTCATCCTTTGGCTAAGTGTGAGAGTATTAGTGCGGAACAGCTTGTCAGCTATTCACACATTAAAGTGACCGGCGGTGGTGATAAGGACTCCAGTACCGATCTTGCTTTAAAAGAAATTGGTTTGGAGCGTCATATCGCTTTCAAAGTACCTTTCTTTTCTGCAGCGGTTAACCGTCTGGTAACGAGTGACCATCTTATGGTGGTACCGGAGCATATTGCATTGAATCTGGCGAAGCACTGGAACCTCATCAATAAACCATTACCTATCAAGACACAGATACATGAATACTGGCTTATGTGGCATCCAAAATATGACACAGATCCTGCGCATCGTTGGGCGAGAGAGCAAATGTGTTTGATCATGCGGAAGTCAGAATACTCAATCCATTAAGTTATGATTTTAAGTTATAGCCTTTATGAAAAACTTTGATTTCTATTTATATCCCTTCACTTGATAGATTGAAGCCAAATAAGGAGAAGTTTCTATGACACTAACAGTTTGGCTATCACTTTTTACGATATGCTTATTAGGCGCTATGTCACCAGGGCCTAGCTTGGCAATTATTGCTAAACACGCATTGGCAGGTGGACGTATCAATGGATTGGCGACAGCGTGGGCACACGCGTTTGGCATCGGGATATACGCATTTATCACTTTGATTGGTCTGGCGGTTGTTTTACAACAAAGTCCGATATTGTTTAAAGCGATCAGTCTGACAGGGGCGGCGTATCTGGCGTATTTGGGGTTTAATGCTCTGCGTTCAAAAGGCGGTGTGGCTGCTAAACTTGAATCTGGGCAGGAAACCACCGTCGGTCAGTCGGCGAGAGAGGGCTTCTTTATCTCTATTCTCAGCCCCAAAATAGCACTGTTTTTTATCGCGTTATTTAGCCAGTTTGTCGCGTTGGGGAATGATCTCAGCAACCAAATGATCATAGTCGCGACCCCATTTCTTGTTGACGGCTTGTGGTATACCTTTATCACCATCGTACTATCTAGCGCCAAGGTGGTCGATCGCATTCGTTCAAAGGCCGTATTGATTGACCGCCTGTCTGGGGTTGTTCTTATGCTGTTGGCTTTGCGCGTTGTCATAACGATATAGCCAACCCGATCCCGGGATAATCAAAGCCTTCCAGCACCGCTCTTTTGCATTCAAACCATAAAAAAGCACCCAGCTTGATAAACAGGCTGGGTGTAAGCAAGGAGTTTCTCAGGAGCTTTATTAGCTTTATTAGCTTTATTGGGGGGGGGGGGGGGCGAGAAACACTTTGATACTTTTATCGGCGTACTTCTTCAAACTCGCCTTCTATCGCGTCCGCTTTTCCCGTATTGAATTCATATTCTTCCTGCGCCTCTCTCTGCATGTACTTAACGCGCTTCTCAATACGTTTACCAGTTATCAGTGCCGCGATGGTCAATGGGATCGCTATTATTAGGCTAAATACTAAAGCAAAAAAACCGCTAATCAGTGCCAGTGCAGTAACGATGATCCGATTCATAAACTTGACCTCTCTATTCGTCTATGTGTTCAGATTACCGCTCTGAATATGAACTAAACATGAACAATTTACGTTGCAATGTCTGAATAATGTCAAACTGTATATAAGAAAAAACGCCTGAGGGTGAGTTCAGGCGTATAAACGGGGGAGTTAAGATTAGTATTGCGCTTGCGCGCTTATTATAAAAAACAAATGTTGAAGTATAGTTCGCTACACCATGTGGTTAACGTTGTGGAGCAATGTTCACCTATCGAGGGAATGTTTGGTAACGAACACCCATCATTTGTTCCATACAGTGCACAACTTGGCAGCTGTAACCGAATTCGTTGTCGTACCAAATGTACAGTACACAACGTTTGTCTTGTGCGATAGTCGCTTGACCATCTACTACGCCTGCATGGCGAGAACCCACTAAATCTGTTGAAACGATTTCCGTTGAGTCCGTGTAATCAATTTGTGCTGATAGCTCAGAATTTAGAGCCATTCCACGTAGGTAGTCATTCAGTGAATCGCGATCCACATCTTGACCCAGGTTCAGGTTTGCTACTGCCATTGATACGTTTGGCGTAGGTACGCGAATTGCGTTACCTGTTAGCTTACCAGCAAGCTCCGGCAGTGCTTTTGCTACCGCTTTTGCAGCACCTGTTGAAGTCAGAACCATATTCAGAGACGCACTACGTCCACGACGGTCACCTGAGTGGAAGTTATCGATCAGGTTTTGGTCGTTAGTATATGAGTGAACGGTCTCGATGTGGCCTGATAGAACGCCATACTTGTCATTCAACGCTTTCAATACTGGAGTGATAGCGTTTGTTGTACAGCTTGCAGCTGAAATAATGGTGTCATCTTCTTGAATCACAGATTCGTTTACACCGAATACAACGTTCTTAATGTCGCCTTTACCAGGTGCGGTCAGAAGTACTTTCTCTGCGCCGTTACATGCCAGGTGCTGACTCAGACCTTCTGAATCGCGCCAAACACCAGTGTTATCTACCACAAGTGCGTTGTTAATACCGTACGCAGTGTAGTCAATATCACTAGGGTTGTTTGCGTAGATGATCTGAATAAAGTTTCCGTTAACAATCAGTGCTTTACGCTCTTCGTCGATGATGATGCTACCGTTGAATTGGCCGTGTACAGAGTCACGACGCAGTAGGCTAGCACGTTTTTCCAGGTCACCTTTCTTACCGCCACGAACAACAATTGCACGAAGTCTTAGTGGGTAACCAGGACCACTCTTTTCGATAAGAAGACGAGTTAACAGACGTCCGATACGTCCAAAACCGTAAAGAACAACGTCGCGAGCTTCTAGCGATGAATCTGCATCACGAGCGCCATGAAGTGCTGTTTGTAGGTAATCGCCAAGCGCAGCAGTATCTTCGTGTTCATTCCAATACTTGGTAGCCAACTGACCAACATCAACACGGCAAGAAGAAATGCTCATTTCACATAGCGCTTGAATGATAGGCATTGTGTGCTCTAGAGAAAGAGGGTTTCCAGTGTATCGTCTTGCTACGCGATGAGTTTTGAGAATGTCGATAGTAGTGGCGTTAATAAGCGTCTTACCGAATAGAACCACTTCGATTCCTTTTTGACGATAAAGCTTACCAATTAAAGGGGAAATAGATTCAGCAATCGTTTGGCTAGTTTGCCAGTCTTGGAGATATTTCTCTGGACTCATTGTTGTATTGGACCTTTCACGTTTTGGGGGCTAACCATACTCGCCGCTTTTACCTCTACGGTAGAGCGTAGGAGTCTGGTGGTAATGTAATCGGGTTGTAATAATTATGGGGCGGATTCTACGGTTGGAAGGCTTATTCTGCTAGGAAAAATAAATCCAGTTGAAACCACTGATTTATCGCCAAGATATGGATGATTAGTGTGACTAAAGCGTCGAATTTAAAGTGTTGACATTTTTAAAAATGCAAACTTATTTTGCGACGATAATGGTCATGTTCAAATCAAATGAGTGAAAATATATGTAGATGTTTCAGTTTTGTGTGATATCAATCGATAACGCAACTTAACTAGTAAACATGAAATGCATTATTGTGCCGATTCGTAATTACGCCTTAGGTATGAGCTGAATTTCATTGCTAAGGTGGATATTAAATATTAGAAATTTGCGGTAAGTCACAGTACGAAGAGGGCGAAATGTACAAAAAACACTCTTTAACCTTGCAAATTGAAAGTTTATTTACTGTGAGTTCGACAATTTGAGGCTTATATATGAGCTGGTAACCAATAAGTGCCCCAAACTAGCAGTCTGTTGGATCAGGAATGTTGAGGCATATCAATAAAACGACGGTTAGTATTGTTTCGATTCATTAAGTATTGGGTTTTTGTGACGATGTCACATTGAAAACTGCTGCTAATCTGCCAGTTTGTCTCGAAATATAAGCAGAACATGAGAGTTGTTTAATCGAGTAAACCTTGTTTAAATCGGCACTAGAAGCCGTAATGACCTTAGCTTTTAGAATCAAAATAAAAAGGAAGTGATATGTTTAAACTTGCGATTATCGGGACTAACTGGATTTCTCAACAATTTGTTGAAGCGGCTATACAAACAGGAGAATTTAGCCTCAAAGCGGTTTACTCGAGAGATATAGAGAAAGCCCGCTCATTCGGCACTCCATATAACGCTGACACTTTCTACGATAATCTGGAATCTTTGGAGCAAGATCCTGATATTGATGCTGTCTACATTGCTAGCCCAAATTCACTTCATGCGCCTCAAGCGTTGCAAATGTTAAAAGCCGGCAAGCACGTTATCTGTGAAAAGCCGATGGCTTCTAATTACGCACTCGCGCAAGAGATGTTTCGATGCGCTGAAGAAAATAATGTCGTTCTTTTCGAAGCTTTCATGTCACCTTACACGCCAAACTTTACCGTATTGAAAGAGAGTTTGCCGACGATTGCACCATTAAGACACGCCACTATCAGCTATTGTCAATATTCGTCGAGATATCAAAAGTATTTAAATGGTGAAAATCCGAATACTTTCAACCCGGCATTTTCCAATGGCTCGATTATGGATATTGGCTATTATTGTCTGGGTGCCGCTATTGAGCTGTTTGGAGAGCCTAATGAGGTTCAAGCGAGTGCCTATGTATTGCCATCTGGTGTGGATGGATGTGGCAGTGTGACACTTGCGTACGATGACTTTAACGTGAATCTACTACATTCAAAAGTGAGTGACTCATTGATTCCTAGTGAATTTCAGGGCGAGCAGGGCAGTGTATTAGTTGACATGATCTCCACTGGGCGTGGTGTTGAACGTATTCTTCGTGGTGAAGGCAAAGAGGTGCTGACACAGCCACAAACTGCAAATCACATGGTTTACGAAGCGGAAGCGTTTGCTAAACAGCTTAAAATGGGTGTCATAGATGAGACCACCAAGCAACGATCATTGACAGTAGCGAAGGTGTTAACGGAAGTAAGAAAACAAACTGGCGTTGTTTTTCCAGCGGATAAAACTGCTTAAGCTAGTTTGGACGGAACAACTTGATTTTGAAGCCCTCAAAATGAGGGCTTTTTTTGAATTACTTAATCTGACAACGTTTTATCGTGTCTTTAATCTAACTTTCTGGATAATTTTTCTATAGTACTGCGGTAGGTGAAATAAGCAGATAATCCAGCAAAAATATTACCAATACACGCACCGAGTAAAAGACCTTTTATCCCGCCAAGCTGAGATCCGATCCATAAACAAGGTAGAAAGAAGATGAACAGGCGCAATGCTGAAATTGTCAGTGCTGTGTACGACTTGCCTAACGCATTACAGATAGAAACCATGAGCATGCATACGCCTAATGAGCCTAAGCTAATAGGCACAATCATTAAGTGCATTTCTAACACATTTTCAACTTGATTATTACTCGTCATCAATACTGCCAAAGGGCTGGCAACTGCAAAGGTGATGACTGCAATTAATAGTTGGAAGCTGAGAATAAACTTCACTGCGATACTCACGAGAGATCGAATGTCTTTGTAATTTTTCGCTCCTAGCAAGCGTCCAACCATAGGTGGCAGAGACATCGTTAGCGCAAGAACCGATACTATTGCAAAAAACTCATAACGAGACCCTAATGCCCAGGCAGCAACAGCAGCAGTACCGAATCCGGCCAACAGTTTAGTCGCGAGCATTGATGATAATGGTGGTAACAACTGGCTCACCATTGCCGGGCCCATGATATTGCCAATTGATCGGACACTCTTCTTCACGTTTAAGTCTTGCCATTGTGCGATTGCCCAATGATTTTTTCTTACTCTTGGTGCTACCACGATAATTCCCAATCCAAATGCTGCAATGGTCGCTATCGCCGCGCCATTAATGCCAAGATCCAGAGTAAATATAAAAATAGGATCCAAAATCAGGTTTACAACGCTAGTGATCATCATCATAGTGCCAGGCAACATGGTGTTTCCGTTCGCTCTACAAATGCTGTAGTAAAAGTAAAGGACGGCCCCTGTCCAAGAGCTCAGTAACCACCAAGGCCAGTACGTATCGATGATCGGCATCACAGTGTCAGGTGCACTTAATGACGACAATATCGGGTAGCGCAGTAGCCAAATTAAAAGAGCGATTATTGCGACACCAATAGAGCCGATCATTAACACTAATCCGCCGAGTTGCTTGGCATATCGCGTTTCTTTTGATCCAATCGCTTTAGAAATAACAGCAGTGGTAGCGATGCCTAAACCCACTTGAATACCAATAACAACCATTTGTAGTGGGAGTGTGAAACCTTGTACCGCCAACGGCAACACACCTAGTTGGCCGATAAAAGCACTATCCACAAGTTGAAAGCTCATCAATGACCACACTCCGAAGAGCATAGGCCATGTCATGGAGAACAATTGCTTAGCAAGCGTTGGTTGCGTGTTGATCGTAGTTGAGGTCATAAAAAGTTAAATGGGGTTTGTGGATTGGGAATGGTGAGGGTTCATTGTACACGGCACTATAGTCGGTGACAAAAACAAACCCCGAGCAAGGTGCCTTACTCGGGGTTAGAATTTTCGCATTACTGGCAGTGTTTATTTTTTGCCGGTGTTTTGCTTGTCTTCTTCTGTCAGTTCATGAATACGACGGCTGATGTCACGACGAGCTTTAGAGATTTCTGCGCTCTTAATGATGTGGTCATCTACACGATCTTCGTAATCAGCTTTCATGTTCTTGATGATCACCAAGATTTCATCATGCGTCATTTCTGGCTTGATGTAGTCTAGTAGGTTTTCTAGAAGGTCTACACGTTTGCGGTTATCACGAATTTTTTTTTCGTTATCAAGAAGCTCACGTTGTAGTTTGTTTTTACGACGAGCTTGGTTAACGATCTCAAATACGCTACTCATAGTTCCCTTTCCTAATTTGTGAATACTTCCTCGATTAAAGCACAACATCCCGTGGCATAACAGTCTTAAGATCAATAGCGACGAAGAGTTGAACGCTTTTCAACCAATCACGATGCCCCTTACGTTACAACAACAGCTTACTGCTGGTTCATGCTGAACTTTACCTACCAGTCATCATATTTTTGCTGCGAATTTTGTATGGGTATACTTTCTTTCCATACTGTATAGAGTGATTTGTTGCGGGGGAAAATAAACCCAGAACGACCTAAACATGCTGATACGTTTAAGACAGATCTGCGGCTGATTTCAGGGAAGAATGCATCGATGCGTTGTCATGATTGAACCTTCACTATATTATCACCGCCATTAAATAAAAAATGATGACACTTGTTATGGACTCTCGTAACACTGCGGAGCAAGTCGACAGTCAAGATAGTGAAGAAGTCACAAATTCTTTGACTGAGAAGTTAAAAGCGGCATATATAGAAGCGCGCACTCAACTTGAGATTATTGAAGTTGAACTCAATCGTTCAAAGATTGTAATGATTGATGAAGACGGCAATATGAGAACAGTGCCTATCCTCTCCGAGCATTGAGACCGAAACCCGATTCGCAAAGGGGGTCAGGTCTTGCGCTATGCTTTAGCCTGACAACCTTATATCAAAGTGATTTTAAGTGAGTAGCGAACGCTAGACTGATTTTCTAATCCGGGAGCTTGAAATCACTGAGGTATTAAAATTCAAATGCAAAAAATAATAAGGAATGCATTATGAAAGTTGAGCTAACGGCAATAGAAGCACGAGTAATTGGTTGCTTAATCGAAAAAGAGGTAACAACTCCCGACCTATATCCTCTTAGTCTGAACGCACTTACCAACGCATGTAATCAAAAAAGCAATCGTGAACCTGTAATGGCACTGTCTGAATCGGAAGTGCTTGATGCAGTAGATGCGCTGATTGATCGCCGACTTGTTAGTGACGAAAGCGCTTTTAATAGTCGGGTCAGCAAGTATCAACACCGCTTTTGCAACACAGAGTTCGGCGATTTAAAACTCACCGAACAAGAAAAGGGCATCGTGTGCTGCATGTTGCTACGTGGGGCGCAGACTCCGGGTGAGATTCGTACTCGAACTAACCGTCTCGCGACATTCAACGATGTAA
The DNA here is from genome assembly GCF_052353105.1 of Vibrio sp. YIC-376. Lineage (NCBI taxonomy): Bacteria > Pseudomonadati > Pseudomonadota > Gammaproteobacteria > Vibrionales > Vibrionaceae > Vibrio > Vibrio sp. YIC-376. Next base: position 381,642 of record NZ_JBBWFK010000002.1, on the reverse strand, counting down.
AAGAGGTTGAAACCGTTCTTGAGCATCTGGCAAGTGAAGATAAAGGTCCCTTGGTTATTAAACTCCCTCGTGAAGCCGGAAAGCGAGAATCTCGCTATATGCACTTATTCTGTGGGGAAGTGGACGTTTCTGCGCTAGCGTCAGCGTCGACATTTTCTTCTGGCTCTGACCGTGTTAGTCAGCTTGAGCAGGAAGTGGCTCAGATGAGAGAGGAACTCGATGCACTTAAAGCTCAGGTTGAATCTCTACTTTCATGAGTGAAAGTGTGGCTCAATATTGGAGTGTTTACCTGATAAGAAATAACCGTAATGCGTTATATTGTGGAGTAACCAACGATGTTGAGCGCCGGTTTAAACAGCATCAAGATGGCAAAGGAGCTAAAGCTCTGAAAGGTAAAGGCCCATTAGCCCTGGAATGGACGATGAATTTTGACTCAAAAAATAGTGCGATGAAAGCAGAGTATTTCATTAAGCAATTAGCTAAAAAGAAAAAAGAGTTATTAGTCGAGTCTAAAGCCTCCATTGCCTTTGATGATAACCAAAGCTTGAGGTTTACACTAAGATAGCTTTATTGCCGCGATCGACATCGACGGACAACAAAACAATTTACGCTTTGAATTTGCACAAAAGAAACCGCCGACGTTAGGCGGTTTCTTTTTACCTAAAATGTGCTTTTGGTACAAAATTAACGCTACTGTCAGAGTAATAGACTGATCAATTAGAGATTGGTTTTGATGGTCTTAGAGAACCGTGGGAACGCGAATATTCGTTTGTTATGTAGGACATTTCTGACGCATAATGGCGCTACACAAAAAATATATTGAAACCAAGACTCAGTGGAAGGTAGATTACGTCAGTAATGGATGACTCGGCTAGATAATAAATAGAGCTGATTTAGGCTCAATAAAAACTAAAAGAGCGATAGATGAAAAAAGAGTTCGTATTCTCCCTTGTTTTAATGGCCGGTATTGTCCCGGTATCTCAAGCATCCCAAGTCTTGAATGGATATTGGGAATATCAAGAGTTTCTGGACGAGTATCCTGAGCAAAAGAAGCTGACTAACGCTCTTGCTGAAGCTGTCCGAGAAAAACCAATTCCAATTTTGAATGAGAAAAAGCGCGAGCTAAAGATTTCAGTCGTTTATCCGGGCCAACAAATTTCTGACTATTGGATCAGAAACATTGATGCATTTGAAAAGCGTTTGGATAAGCTCAACATCGATTATCAGCTAAATCAGGTTTTTACTCGCCCAAATGCAGATATTAAACAGCAAAGCCTTTCTTTGATGGAGGCGTTGAAAAGTAATTCTGACTACCTGATATTTACTCTCGATACCACAAGGCATCGCAAGTTTGTCGAGCATGTTTTGGATTCGAAGAAAACCAAACTGATCTTACAGAACATCACCACTCCAGTAAGAGATTGGGATAATCATCAGCCGTTTCTTTATGTTGGTTTTGACCATGCAGAGGGCAGCAGAAAATTGGCTACGGAATTTAGTAAGCGTTTCCCGAAGCACAGTCGCTACAGTGTTCTCTATTTCTCTGAGGGATACATCAGTGACGTGCGAGGGAATTCATTTATTCACCAAGTAAGCCGTGATAGTGACTTTGAACTACAATCTGCTTACTACACTAAAGCGACGAAGCAATCGGGGTATGAAGCGGCTAAAGCGAGTCTCGATAAGTATCCTGATGTTGAGTTTATTTATGCATGTTCCACAGATGTAGCGTTAGGAGCGGTAGAAGCGCTGGCAGATCTTGGTCGTGATGATATTATGATCAACGGTTGGGGAGGGGGCTCTGCAGAGCTTGATGCTATATTAAACGGAGAGTTAGATATTACCATTATGCGAATGAACGATGATACGGGCATTGCCATGGCAGAAGCCATAAAGTGGGATCTGGAAGGAAAGTCAGTACCAACCGTATATTCTGGTGACTACGAAATCGTTTCTAAATCTGATTCTCCGGAAAGAATAGAAGCCTTAAGAAAACGCGCATTCAGATACTCAGATAATTGATGACAAATACATCAACCAGAAAGCGTCGTTCATTGTCGACGCTCATTACGAAAATAATTATTCTCGTTCTTGCTCCGATTATTTTAGGCATATTCGTTCAGAGTTATTACTTTTCCAAACAGATCATTTGGCAAGAAGTCGACAGGACTAAGCAACAAACATCAGCCCTGATTCTGAATATATTTGACAGTCATTTCGCGGCGATTCAGATCCATCACGACAGCAATTCAAAAAGTGATGTGGTTCTGAATTTTTACAGCGTTCGAGATGAAGAAGCCTTAAATCTCTTTTTCCTCAGCATTGATCAGAGTGACCCTTACCACACGCCGGAAATTCGCTTTCTGAGTGATCATCAAGGCATCATTTGGGATGACGGAAATGCGCATTTCTACGGTATCAATGATGCCATACTCAACAATATTGCCCGTAACGTAACTTTCACTAATAACTGGTATTACATTACTTCGCACACGCCAATGGGCGCTCGACACCTGCTAGTCAGGAGAGTGCCTGTTATGGAGCCTCAGAGCGGTGAAGTTATGGGCTACTCATACAATGTCGTTGTTCTGGATAACAACTTTGGCCTCATGGAAAGGTTGAAGAACGAAGGGAACGTCGACAACGTTGTGTTGGTGTCGGGTGATTTGCCATTAGCTAACTCGTTGGCAGGCAATGAGTCTTATAAAATCTTTGATGTATTAAAACGTAAAGAATCGCAGCAGAAACTTGATGGTCTACTGATTATTAAGACGCCAATTGAGGTAAATGCGGCTCATACAGACTTGTCTCTTCTTACTGTGCAAGATAACCAGAGTGTTGTGATGCTTCAGGTTCAGCATCTATTAGCGATGTTGGCTTCAGTGATTGGCATGATTCTGATTGCCTTATTGACCAAAGAGTGGATAGAGAACAAGGTAGCAGAACAACTTGGTTCCCTGATGTCGTACACCCGATCCGCTCGAGAAGAAAAAGGCTTTGAGCGATTTTGTGGCTCAGACATTGAAGAGTTCGATGACATAGGGACAACTTTGGAGAATACGTTCGAAGAACTTGAAGCACAAAAACGTTCCTTCAGGGATCTGTTTAACTTCGCGTTATCACCAATGATGGTATGGTCTGAGTCTGGCGTATTAATCCAAATCAACCCAGCGGCAAGAAAAGAGCTTGTGCTAGAGAGTGTCAATGAGACCATGCATCCTGTATTTAGGCGCTTTAAAGAGAAATTGATTCCTCATTTACGTATGGCAGCGCAAGGCGCAACATTAACAGGCGTCAATGTACCTATCGGTGAAAAGGTGTATCGCTGGAATCTATCGCCGATTCTTGTTGATGGAGACCTCAACGGAATTATTGTTCAGGGGCAAGATATCACGACGCTCATTGAAGCTGAAAAGCAGAGTAATTTAGCCAGAAAAGAAGCGGAAAAGTCGGCTCAGGTTCGAGCGGATTTCTTAGCTAAGATGAGCCACGAAATTCGAACACCAATAAACGGAATTTTAGGTGTCGCTCAGTTGCTTAAAGGCTCTGTAAAATCCCAAGAACAAAGTAATCAGATCGACGTACTTCGTCACAGTGGCGAGCACTTACTTGCTGTTTTGAATGATATTTTAGATTTTTCCAAAATCGAGCAAGGGAAATTTAACATTCAAAAACATTCTTTCTCCTTCACTGATACCATTCGTACATTAGAGAATATTTACCGGCCTATTTGTGAAAGCAAAGGTGTAAAAATTATTATCGAAAATCGGTTAGATCCTCATGTTGAGCTCTTTACTGATCAAGTGCGCCTTAATCAAATTATGTTTAACCTCCTCAGCAATGCGGTCAAATTTACTCCTTCAGGGAGTGTTCGACTAAGTGCTGTCTTAGAGCAGTTTGAGGGGGCAGAAAATAGTGTGCTGGTGGTTGAAGTTACCGATACTGGTATTGGTATTGACCCTAATAAACTGGATCAAATGTTTGAGCCATTTGTGCAAGAAGAGGAAACCACCACTCGTGAGTATGGTGGTAGTGGCTTGGGGCTGACGATCGTTAAGAGCTTAGTCGATATGCTGGAGGGTGATGTACAAGTTCGCAGCCAAAAAGGGCATGGAACCACATTTGTCGTTACTCTACCTGTGAAAGATCGTGAACGGGCACTGACGGAATTTGAATCAGAGCAAAATGTGAAGCCTGAGGACCTGTTTGAGAGAACATTAAAAGTGCTGCTCGTTGAGGACAATCACACCAATGCTTTCATTTTAAATGCATTCTGCAACAAGTATAAAATGCAGGTAGAGTGGGCGAAGGATGGACTGGAAGCCATGGAGCTTCTAAAAGAGAACACCTATGATTTAATCTTGATGGACAACCAGCTTCCCCATTTAGGTGGAATCGAGACTACAAAGGAAATTCGTCGCAAGCTTAATCTTGGTATACCAATCTATGCTTGTACCGCGGATACCGCCAAAGAAACCGGCGACGCATTTATTGAAGCTGGAGCGAACTACATATTACTCAAGCCAATCAAAGAAAACGCATTCCATGATGCACTTGTAGACTACAAACAGCGTTTTTTGATCGAACGAACAAAATAGAGCTGCACACTAGGCACAGTTTGAGGATGACTTAAATTGTGCCTTTTTATTCGTCTTTATAACCACCTAACCTCCCAGTTATTTCTTCGCAGTAGCTTTAATTACGTTAGTGATCGGCGCTCCCGTTTCCGCAAATCATTCAACGTGATTTTCATCACAAAACTATTTACTTAGCATGCTAACTATTTTATATTACTTAGCACGCTAAGTAATTGAGTAATTCTTATGATCAACGCAAGCAATCTTTTTAGAGATCTTTCCATCGCTGAAAAATTATCTCGTGTTTCTCGTTTATGGAAAATGGTTGCTGATAGAGAGTTAGAGCCTCTGAATTTGACTTATCCTCGCTGGACAGCTTTATGGAAGTTGTATCGATTGGGTGACAATGTCAGTCAGAAGCATCTCGCTGAAGCACTAGAAATTGAATTGGCGTCGTTGATGAGAACGTTAAAGTTACTGGAAGAACAATCACTGGTATCGCGACGTTGTTGCGATCACGACAAGCGCGCACGCATTGTTAGTCTGACTGATGAAGGTAAAGCGCTACTGACTCAAATGGAAGATCGCATTCTTCAGGTCCGCAGAAAATTATTGTCAGGCATCAGTGATGAAGAGCAGGAAAAAATGAGCTTAATCTTAGAGCAGATGGCTCACAATGCACTCGATACTCTTAGCGAATAAGTCAGAAAACCGAATAGAGAGAAGTTGACCCCCATGACTCCAGACCAAAAGTTCGCTCGCTGGATTAAATATTCCTGCGTTACATTTGTCCTTGTTTTTGCTTATTTCCTTATTGCTGACCTAGCAATGCCTCTTACGCCTCAAGCAATGGCAACTCGAGTGGTTACTAAAATCGCTCCTCGTGTGAGTGGACAAATCACGGAGATTTACGTAACGAATAACCAAGAAATTCATAAGGGCGATATTTTGTTCCAGATCGACCCGCAACCGTATCAACTAGAGGTGGAGAAGGCTCACCTGAATTTGGAACAAGTGATTCAAAATAACGCGCAATTAGATGCTTCAATTGCTGCTGCGAAAGCAGATGTTGAAGCAAATAAAATTGTTGCAGAGCAAAAGGTTCGTGAAGCAACGCGTTTAAATCAATTGTTTTACCGTAATGGTACTTCTCAACAGCAACTTGATGACGCACAGAGTAGCGCAACCGCAGAAAAAGCGAATCTATTGGCGGCTCGTGCTCGCCTGAAGCAGCTTGAAGTTAGCCGTGGTGATTTGGGAGACGAGAACGTCAATGTTCGTGTCGCTAAAAACCAGCTAAAACAAGCGGAATTAAATCTGTCCTATACAAGAGTAGTTGCTGAGCACGATGGGGTCGTCGCTAACTTACAGTTAGAAGAGGGTGCTTACGCATCGGCTGCAAGCCCATTGGTCGCGTTGGTATCCGATGATATTGATATCATCGCTGATTTTCGTGAAAAAAGCCTGCGCCACTTTAACCATGACAGTCGCGCATTGGTGGCATTTGATAGATTACCAGGTGAAGTTTTTGAAGCTCGAATCACGAGTATTGATGCAGGGGTGAGTTCGGGGCAGTTTGATGCTGATGGCCGACTTGCTACGCCGACTGAGACCGACCGTTGGGTAAGGGACGCGCAACGTATGCGTTTGCATTTATCAATTGCTGATCCACAAACCCATTCATTCCCTGCTGGCGCTCGTGCAACGGTACAGCTATTGCCTGAGAATACGATTTCTGGCTGGTTTAGTAACCTGCAGATTCATTTCTTGAGTGCTTTGCATTACATCTATTAATTGGGAGGTGGTATGAAGTTATGGGACCACCCCATGTCGGAGAATGATCTCCGGCAGTGTCTGCGTATTGCAACCGGAGCCACAATAGGTTTCACCCTGTGCAAAATCTTTGGCTGGAACTACGGTGTGTTTTACACAGTGACACCTATGCTGCTGCTTGGCATGGTGCCAGTAATAAACTTGCATGCAGCTCGTCAGATGATATTCGCTGCGGTAGTTTGTGGTCTTGAGGTAGGAATTCTTGGCGGGCTGTTTGGCGGTCATCCATTTTTGATGACACTGATTGCTTTTGGTTTGTTTCTGTACAAATTTGCGTGTATGTCCAAAGGAAGTCTCTTCCTATTTGGTGCAAGTAGTGTACTAAACCTGAGTATCATGCTGCACTTTTCCAGTTACGTTACTACCGATTTGAATGATCTTATCTTTAGTAATCTGGAAGCGAATATTATTTCAGTCATCGTTGCTTATTTGGTGACGTTTATCATTCCAGATGCTGAGCCTCGTCAGCCACCAGTTAGACCATCTGAGCCAAAGAAAAGTCACCGAATGCGTCATGAGGCGCTAATGGGTGCGAGTATTGCTACCATGTCCTTTTTGGTGTTTCAGATCTTTGACTTGAATGACTCACTATCTGCTCAGGCGACGACAATACTCTTACTGTTCCCAATGCACTGGAACGGCGCACTTGGCTATGCGCGCAAAAGAGCGATGGGCACCCTGCTAGGGGTAACGTTTGGTATCACAACTCAGATCATTCTCTATGACTGGTCTGGTACTTTGTTTTTTGTTGTTCCTCTGCTGTGGATAGGTGCGATGATATTCAGCTACATGCACGTGAAAGAATCGAGTGGCTCAGGTGCAGGTTTTGGTGGCTTAACAACTTTAGGGATTCTATTTGGTCAGTACTTGGCTCCTAATGGTGATTTGATTTTTAGTGCGCTTTACCGAGTGAGCAGCATAATATTCGCAATTGTCGCGACCTTATTGGTGACCTACCTGATACATCGATTGCTGAATAATTTCGAGGCGACAAGCTTCGGGGAGCAATAGACGTAGTTTAAATGATTACTGTCACACGTTGCTGGACAGAGGAAGGCTGTACCAGCAACGCTATCTTCAACCTGCTCTGCCATAGAAATAGACTTCTCAAACGTCATACCATCCCCACAGTTCATCAGTTGCTCTTCCAACAGTCCCATCGGAATATCGATAAATAAGGTACGTGTTGTGTGAACTGTTGAGATCCTTTTCTTTAACCAAACAACATAATGCTAATTGGGTATCGTAACTAACGGTGTACCGGCGGACGATAAGACTGGCTGAGATCACTTTTCATAAATATTTGGCTGGCGATAATACTGCCAAACGTCACCAACAACAGCGCCAGCCACGTGAGTGTATCGGGTTGTTCATCAAATATAGGCATAGCAAACAGCGCTGCAATCACTGGTGTGAGAGATCCAAAAGCGGCACTGGCTTCTGCACCAATAATTCTAATCGCGTATATAAAGGTATATGAAGCAATTAATCCTGCTCCCACACCCTGAAGCATGGCATGGCCGAACAACTCTTCCCAAGGCCAGTGCTGTATTGGCGTGACCACTAAATAGCTTTCTACCCAACCAAAGCCCACAGCAATGATCAGCATTGCCAGCGAAATAATTGCAACAAAGCCCGCGCAAACATGCGCGTTGAGATTAGCGACACGCGCACTGATGGTGAATACTGCCCACATTATACTGCCAGTCAGAAATAGCAGGTGACCTTGCATTTGAGACCAGTTGTATTCGTCACCTGTGTTTGAAAACAGGAACACGAGGATACCCAGTAAGACGGTCACAAGGCCGAATAAGCGATGTTGACTTAATGCTTGTCCGTAAAAGATAACGGCGATTGATGACACGAATAGAGGCAAGGTGCCAGGCACTAACGCGCTACCGTGAGCAACGGGTGCAAAATGCATAGCACTACCAACCACCAGTAAGTATGGCAGTCCGCTGCCCACAACCGCGCCGGCTAAGTACTTATTGGGTACTGCACTAAGCACCTTCTTATGTTTTAAGACAAAGGGAAGCAATACCAGACTTGGGATAAGGAAACGAACCAAGGCAATATCGGCAGGTTGCAGTACAGATATTGCTCCTCCTTTCAAAGAAATGAAAAAACCAGACCAAAGAAGTAAAGTCACAAATATAGCTGCATATCCCAGAATCATGCCCGATGTATCCACTTGTTAACGATACGTTAATTGTCGAATAAAAGTGACGCACAATGGTGGCAAAATGTGACGTAATTTATTTTAATATTGGTTATAAAGTGCGTGTAAACAACAAAATTTGATTATTTTTGGCAGGATACGGGAAATGGATAAAATTGACAGGCAGTTGCTTAATCTCATTCAAAGAGATGCCAGACTCACGACCGCTGAGCTTGCTGACCAAGTGGGACTATCTCCTTCTCCTTGCGCAAGGCGCATAAAGCGTTTAGAGCAAGAAGGCGTGATAAGTGGTTATCGCGCAATGGTAACTCGTTCCACTGTGGGGATAGCGATGACGGTGTTTGTTGAGGTCAGTTTGAATAATCACCAAGCTTCTTCTATTGATGATTTTGAAAGTGCGATTGTTGACATGGAGGAAGTGATTTCGTGTCACGTCGTTTCGGGGGCCTACGATTATTTATTGGAAGTTGTCAGTAAGGATCTTGCTGGTTATGAGAATTTCACGAGAAAACTACAAAGACTAGAGAACGTGAAAGACATCCATACTCATTTAGCGATCAGGCAGGTAAAAGGGAACAGCAGTCTACCGATTTATGCGTGATCGAGAGGATAGAGGTGAGTCTTAAGGGCTCTGTAAGATAGGCCGCTAATTGAGAGCGGGGGGCTGATCATGATATTACTGTTGCCATGATCAAAAAAGCGAAGTCTGTTTCCTGACTTCGCTCTATAAATCTTTATTTTTTAAATCTATACGATTTATTGGTGGTCCTTGTATTGTGATATTTCACAATTCCCGGTGTGTCTGTCAACTTTAAATGAGAAAGCAGCTGAATGGTATTCCCTCCCATCACTCCAAATTGTTTCTCCAAAGATTTTACACAGATCCAAATCACTGATTGAACCAAACCTTTTAACATGCCTAACTACTGACAAAAACTTGGCTTTAGTAGTATTAGGTTCATTCCTGTTACTTAATCGATTGATAACCATTTTGTAGCATCATCTCCAGCCAATTGTGACTTTTTGTTAAACTTTATTAATGGCTAAATTAACCAATAATTGGTCACAAGTAAAGCATTATTGTGATCTATGTCTCTCTATTTTGCCTGATTAAAGTGCAACTAGTTGAGTTTCATGGGATAGATCAATTGTTGGTGTTATTTTTTTTATTTCCGCTTTTTGCCATTTTTAATGCACTGGCTTCTTCGTCATAAAGTTTAGCTAGACCAAGATATTGTAAGGATAGGTTGGTATAGTCATCGGCAAGTTGATTGGCATTTATCTGGTACCACTCTGCGGTAATTTGATTTGCCATCTCATCCGCATTTTTACAACTTTGGGCTAATTTTTCCCAGGCATTGGCCGACCATTTAGATTGTGTGCTGAGTTTTGTTAGCGCTTCTGCTTTATGGCTCAACTCTTGACGATATTTTATGGAAGAGTCTAGCTGGGTCTGGAGCATGTCGCGTCTCGACTTTACGCGCCAAAGCATCACAAGTTCCTCTGGAGAAAACTGCTTCGATAATAGCGGTCGTTGTTTGTGTTCAAAAAGTAGTGCATTGAAGACTTTAACATGCTTATTATAATTCGACTCTAACTGGTTGAATTGGTAAAGATTGTCATTCCATGAAGACGGATTACATGGTTCATTTGAGTATCCAACTGAAGGAATGATAAAAAGTATCAGTATCCATTTAATCTTATTGATCATTATTTTTCACGTTAGTTAAGCGATTGTAATTATAGTTTATTTCTGGCGACTATTAATAAAGCATCTTTTTGGATGTTTGCCTAAAGAAAAAGGAAACGTATATGAAGAAAGCTCTTATCGCCATTGTTGTTGTTTTACTGCTTGGTGGGTCTGGCGCTGGTTACTATTTCTTCTTTATGCAAGAAAATCAACCAGAACCGGCAACAGAAAAGCCATCAGCTAAGTCGCAACAGAGTGAAAAGGTCACAAAGCCGATTATGGACTTGGGATCTGTTCAGCCCGAAATGACAGAATATTACGTCATCGATCGTCAGATTAATGTTTACAACAAACCTGACCATAACGCTTTAGTCGTCGACACCCTCTACAAAGGAGAAAAAGTCGCCGTACTCGAAAAATATAACGGTTGGTACCGTATGTCCGATTACCTCGTCTACAAAGAAGGCGGTGAGGAAACAGCAGAATGGCTTGATGCCAAAGGGCTTTCGGATGCTGAGCCGGTGATTAAAGAGCAAGAGCGTTTGGAAATCCTTGATGGTTATTTACAAAAGTCAGACGATTTAAAAGAACATCAGGAGATTTTCCGCGATAAGACACAGCAATTGTTGGACGAAAACACCTGTGAGCCGGATGATTTCGAAGAACTTGGGGGATGGGTTCGTTCGGTGACTTACAAAGAGCGCAATGTCTACTTCATTTACTGCAGTGGGCTAGAGCAAGAGAATAAAATCTACCTCGATGCAGACAGCGGTGAAATATTTTATCGTTAAGCGTCGAAAACTTCTCTTTGGATAAATATGGAATCAGAGATTTAGAACTTTTTAGTTGTGAAGCCTAGTTAATAGGCATAGTATCAACTGGCTGTGTTAATAAACTCAGCTTATTCTTCTTTTAGTGAGTTTTCATGCCTCTGATTTATTTGAGAAAGCTGTTTTTTTTGTTACTTGCAATGGTATTGGTACCAGTGCATGTTTCAGCTGCGCGCAATGATCAGAAAGCTCCCTTACCGCACTTTTCTACGTTACAACCGTTTGTAGTCACAGGTACGACATCAGACACAGACGTTGATCTTTCTCAAGGATCAGAAGAGTCAACGCAAGCTCCCGTATCTGAAGGTCATGCAAATTCAGATACCTTGGCGATTTTTTCTTCTCAACGCTGGGCTTCTCATCTGCGTGAGGGGCTTAATGATGCAGATATCGATTTTACCAACGATCTCAACACGCCATTTTATGCAGATGTAGGTTACACCTATAGCTTGGAAGGCCTTAACTGGTGCCAAGTCCAGTCTGTTTTTTATCACCTCACAAGCGAATATCGTATTTCTGGTTGGAAAGAAACCAACGCGATGTACGTCGCACTCAATAGCCAGTTTTCTGCTTAAACACCATCACTTTGCACAGTAAGTGCAATCTCAATACGATGACTCTATTTATCAGTACGTCATGTTCTGAGCATTCTGTACCCACTATTTTTCTGGGTAGAGGTTGTCGTGTCTTGAAGCGATCAATTTAAAATCTTCACCAGAGAGTGAAGGGATGATGTTTATATGAAGAAAACACCAAAACCGCAAAAAAGTAGAAAATTGCTGAACCATTATTCAGCATGGAAATATGTCGTGCTCGTCGCGACAGTGATTATGCTTACTCTAAGCGCCATTCCAACCTGGTTTGGCGAGCAGCCATCGATCCAAGTGACGTTTGCCGATCAAGGTAGTGGTTCAATGTCGGTTGTACAACTCAACCAACTGATGAAAACGAATCATATTCCGGTCGATAAAATCATCGAGATGGATGGAAAAACCACCATCGTTTTTGACAACGAAGACGCGCAAAGTAACGCGCGCTCGTTACTCAATAATGAGTTGAATAGCGAAGACAGCATTACGTTCTCCTATGTTTCTGTTGCGCCAGAATGGTTGAACGAGATGGGATTTAATCCAATCAAACTCGGTCTTGACCTCCGCGGAGGTGTGCAATTTCTATTGAATGTAGATGTGGATAAAGCGTTCGAAGAGCAGCGAGATGCATTGATCGATGAGATTAAAGCTGACCTGCGAGACCAACGTGTACGCGGTGTCCAAGTTCGAGCTGAGAGCGGTAATCGCATTGCTGTTATCAGTGAAAGTGAACAAGCACTCGCTGACGTGAACCAGTTTCTGCGCCAGAATTACCCGGGTTGGGTAGCAAAAAGTGCTTCACGTGGATTTGTGCTCGAACCAAGCGAACAGAATATCCAAGAGTTCCAGTCAACCACATTGCAACAAAACCTGAAGATCATGCGTGGTCGTATTGAAGAGCTGGGCATTACAGAAGCCCTAGTTCAGCGTCAGGGCAAAGAAAGTATTCGTATCGAGTTGCCCGGTGTTCAAGATCCTGCGCAAGCGAAAAATGTGATTGGCGCGACGGCAAGTTTGGCTTTCTATGAAGTGAAAGACGCAAGTAAAGCAAGCAGCAGTCAAGATTTGGTGTTAAAGGACAATGATGGTCGTACAGTAACGCTGACTAAACGTCCGGTACTTACGGGTGAACATATCGTCAACGCTCGTGCGGGCGTAGACAAAATGGGCATGTCAGAAGTGAATATCTCGCTTGACCACGCTGGTGGAAAGAAAATGAGCGATTTTTCCGCAGCACACATTGGTAAGCCAATGGCAACTGTCTATCGTGAATACAAGACCAACGCACGTGGAGTAACTGAGCGTAGCGAGCGTGTCATCAGTGTTGCGACGATTCAATCTCAGCTTGGCAGCCAGTTCCGTATTACCGGAGCAGGTAGCATGGATGAAGCGCAGCAACTGGCGCTATTACTGCGTGCAGGTTCTTTGACTGCGCCAGTGACAATTGTTGAGGAGCGTACCATCGGTGCCTCGCTTGGTGCTGAAAACATTCAAAATGGCTTTGCGGCACTTGCATTGGGGATGGGGCTAACGCTGACCTTTATGGCACTCTGGTATCGCCGCTTAGGCTGGGTCGCAAACGCTGCTCTGTGTGCGAACATGTTGTGCTTACTAGGGCTAATCGCTTTACTGCCGGGCGCTGTACTCACTTTACCGGGTATCGCAGGCTTGGTGCTGACCGTAGGTATGGCTGTAGACACCAACGTGATTATCTTTGAACGCATTAAAGACAAAATGCGCGAAGGCCGAAGTTTTGCTCAGGCTATTGATTCTGGCTTTGATAGCGCATTTGCGACCATCCTTGATGCCAATATTACCACCATGATTACCGCTGTGATTTTGTACGCTATCGGTAACGGTCCAATCCAAGGCTTTGCTTTAACGTTAGGCCTTGGTCTGTTGACCAGTATGTTTACCGGCGTATTTGCCTCTCGAGCAATGATCAACTTAATTTGGGGCCGTGATGCCCGTCGTGATGTGAGGGTTTAATCATGGTCAAAATGCTACAACAAAATATTCGCAAAATTCGTTACTTTACTACGCTGGTTTCACTGATTCTGACTGTCATTGCGATAGCGGCATTAGGAGTGCGAGGGTTAAACCTAGGCCTGGACTTTACGGGTGGCATGGTGACTGAGGTAAAAATCGACAAGCAGTTGACCAACCACGATTTACTAGAGGTGTTACAGCCTAAACTAGGCGAATCGGCATCCGTAACGCGCTCGGGGGAAGAAGGTCGCTGGGTTATTCGCTATTCAGTGCCGGAACAAGGACAAACACTGCCAAGCGTGGCGGACGTTCTAAAGCCGGTTTCTCATCAAGTAGAGGTCGTAAGTAACAGCATCGTTGGTGCACAAGTGGGCCAGGACTTATTTGAACAAGGTGGATTAGCGTTGATCGTTTCGGTCCTAACCATCTTGGCTTATTTATGTTTCCGTTTTGAATGGCGTTTAGCCAGCGGCTCTCTGTTTGCTCTCGCACATGACGTCGTGCTTGTCTTAGGCTTTTTCGCTCTTACTCAGATGGAGTTTAATCTGACTGTCTTCGCGGCGATTTTGGCCATTCTTGGTTACTCTCTGAATGACTCGATTATTATCGCTGACAGAATTCGAGAGCTATTGATTGCAAAACAGAGTTGGGATACAGAAGACATCAATGATCAGGCGGTGATTGCAACGTTCTCACGTACTATGGTGACTTCAGGTACCACGCTGATTACGGTGGGTGCACTATGGATGATGGGCGGTGCGGCGTTGGCAGGTTTTTCTACCGCAATGTTTATCGGTGTACTTTCTGGCACCTGGTCTTCGATTTCTATCGGCACTGTATTACCGGAATGTTTGAAACTGGAGCCAAAACATTACCTACCAGTAGAAATTGATACCGCCCCATAATAGGTTTTATAGCTATTGATAAAGTAAAAGCGCTACTCGTTTAGAGTGGCGCTTTTATTTGTACATATCGATATACCCAAATGACTTCAAGATGCCGGATTCAGAGCGTTGTCACTGATGCTAGTTCAAGGCCTACACTCAAGGAAAGAACACGCAACGGAATAGCAAGCTCTTTCCAAGTTATTTGACGCAGAAATTGTGTCAGTGACACGCTCCCGAAGGGCGAGTTGTCTTGACTCACAGTCTTTGTTAACGATTTTTGATTTAGAACCACTAAATCTTCAAATCGTTGCCGCGTCTGAGAGCCAAGTCATTCTCGCTGAACCAAGCATCTCTAGGTTATTTGGGTATAGTAGCAATATATCGAATAGAAATACGTCTTTAGAAACCGTTGTTGAATGCTAAAGATAATTACTGTTTTGCCATTAACTCATTAATAGCCAGACACCCACACCCATCATTAAAGTACCTGCCACGCGATTCATCACGCGTACATTTTCGGAATGGCCTAAAATACGTTTTAATCCTTTTCCACCTGTTGCGTAAAGTGACATGCAAATGAATTCAAACATCAGGATAATCGAAATTAAAACGGTCAATTGAGGCGCAAGATCAGCATTCTGGTCAATAAAGGGCGGTAGAAGTGAAATCATAAAAGCCCAACCTTTAGGGTTTGCAATGGCGGTGACGAAACCTTGCAAAATCAGATTCCAGTTGCCTTTAGGCAATGTGGTCTGAGTTTCTAGATTGATAGCGAGTTTCCCTCTTGAACGCCACATTTCAATGCCCAGATAAAGCAGATACGCACCACCAATAAATTTCAATGCAACAAACAGCCAAGGGTAGTTAAGCATAATGGCTGCTATTCCTAGCACCGCTGATACAGAAACGAGTGCAACGCCAGCCAGCTCTCCGATCATCATCCATAATGTACGGCGATAACCGACACTCATCCCCAATGTGAGCGCGAGGGTCATACACATCCCGGGCGTAATCGAAACAAAAAAGAAGGTAGGGATGAACATACTAAGCAGTGTCATATTCATAGGTATTAATGATTAGGTAGTAGAGAAAGATTCACAAAGATAGTGCAAAGCGGTGAAGGAAGCTACTACAAACTAAAGGTTACCTTTAATTTTATTTTATTGAAGTTCATAAAATATATTAAAGGAAAGTACATCATATTTTAATGAGCGCGTCATATTAGTGCGATTGCACCAGTAATGATCGTATTAATTTATTTATATATCGATAAATTAATTTCATATATCTATAAATTAATTTCATATATCTATAAATTAAAATAGTTGTTAGTAATAATTCTCTTTAACAATGCGTATTCCATCGTGATTGCAAAGATTAATGTATAGCTTTAAATGTGGTAAACGTTTACACAATTAATTTTTTGTTGTTTTGGAATTAATACTCTAATTTATTATTTCCAATGTTTTCTATCAATATTAACTATGATCTTTCACCGTTAGTGAATGTAAACTCAAGAAATAAATGTAACTATATGATATTTAAACATTTTACATTGTTGTAAAATGCTGGTGTCAAGAATTAATTACGTTTAAAAACAGTGCCTTAGTTGAAATTAACATTTAATTAACGTTTCATTGTTTGTGAGATCTAAATCAATATTACGTAAATAGTTTATTTTTTTATTTGAAATGTAATATTTCTGGATTAACTTGAAATAAAGGGCGTCAAGGAATTTTTGCCAAAAAAAAATTAAATAAACATATCCACTTATGAAGTGGTTTTTAACGAGTTTGATTTTATATATGCCGATAAGAATGGAGTCTTCAATGAATAAAGTCGCTTTGATCACTGGGTCAAAAGGCGGAATTGGTTCCGCTATTTCCTCTCAATTAGTGAATGACGGTTATCGAGTTATCGCTACCTACAACACCGGCAACTATGAATGTGCGCTCGAATGGTTTAACACCAAAGGGTTTACCACAGATCAGGTTCGCCTCTTTGAGTTGGATGTTACCGACACAGCGCAATGTGCTGAAAAATTGGCACTTTTACTTGAGGAAGAGGGGACTCTCGATGTTGTTGTTAACAATGCGGGTATCACACGTGATGGCGTGTTTAAAAAGATGACAGCAGAATCTTGGCATGACGTTATCAATACCAACCTCAACAGTTTATTCAATGTGACTCAGCCACTTTTTGCTGCCATGTGTGAAAAAGGTGGTGGACGTATCATCAATATCTCTTCAGTTAACGGTCTTAAAGGGCAGTTTGGTCAAGCGAACTATTCAGCAGCTAAAGCGGGAATGATTGGTTTCTCTAAAGCGTTGGCTTTTGAAGGTGCACGTTCTGGTGTTACCGTAAATGTTATCGCCCCTGGCTATACTGGAACACCGATGGTTGAGCAAATGAAACCTGAGGTTCTGGAGTCCATTACTAACCAGATTCCAATGAAGCGTTTAGCAACACCAGAAGAGATTGCAGCATCCGTTAGCTTCTTAGTAAGTGATGCAGGCGCGTATATCACCGGAGAAACGCTGTCGGTGAACGGCGGTCTTTACATGCACTAAGGATGAGATAATGGAAAAAGTTTATATCGTAGCAGCTAAACGTACACCAATTGGCGCATTTGGTGGAAGCTTAAAAGATACATTGGCAGGTGATCTTGCAGCCGTGGCCATCAAAGGTGCGCTTGAATCGGCAAAACTGGATGGCAATAAGATTGACGAAGTGATCGTCGGTAACGTCGTTAGCGCTGGTCAGGGCATGGGGGTTGGTCGTCAAGCTGCATTATATGCGGGAATTCCAGAATCAGTCCCTGCATACAGCATTAACATGGTGTGTGGCAGCGGCATGAAAGCCGTGATGGAGGCCGTTTCTCACATTCGAAGTGGTGACGCACAAATGGTTGTTGCTGCTGGTGTTGAGGTTATGTCTCAGATTCCGTTTACTGTGCCAAGTAGCATTCGAGACGGCAACAAGATGGGCAATATGGAACTTAAAGACCTGCTCATCACTGACGGATTAACGGATGTTTATAATCAATACCACATGGGCGTAACCGCAGAAAATGTGGCGAAAGAAGTTGGCATCACGCGAGAGCAGCAAGATGAGTACTCATTAGCTAGCCAACAAAAAGCGATTGCAGCCATTGAAGCTGGTAAGTTCAAGGATGAAATTGTACCAGTGGAAGTGAAGCAGCGCCGCGAAACGGTTATTTTTGACACTGACGAATATCCAAAGGCAAACGCAACGCTTGAAGGTTTGAGCAAGCTTCGTCCTGCATTTGACCGAGATGGCACGGTAACTGCAGGTAATGCTTCTGGTATCAACGATGGTGCAAGTGCAATCATTGTCGCATCGGAAAGTGCAGTTCAAGCTTATGGTCTGACGCCTATGGCTGAGATTGTCAGCTATGCTCAGTCTGGTATTGATCCAAAAATCATGGGGCTAGGTCCGGTTGAGTCGGTTAATAAAGCGCTGAAAAAAGCGGATTTAACCATTCAGGATATTGATGTTTACGAGTTGAACGAGGCGTTTGCTGCTCAAGCACTCGGTGTCATTCATCAGTTGGCTGAAACGAATCAGGTGCCAGTAAGCTCAATTAAAGATAAAGCGAACTTTAACGGCGGAGCTATTGCATTAGGTCATCCGCTTGGTGCGTCGGGCAATCGTATTTTGGTTACTTTAGTCCACGAACTTCATAAACAGGACGCTCAATACGGTGTCGCTTCACTTTGTGTGGGCGGCGGTATGGGGACGGCTGTCATTTTAAGAGCAGTTAATTAGTTTTTAAACGGACATATTTAATTTTTTATCTAGGAGATAAGCCATGTACACTGATTTCTTCAAAACATTCAGCGATCAAACTGAAAAAACACTTGAACCATACTTGAAGTTCAACAAGCTAGTTACTAAAAACGTGGAAGTTCTGACTGAGCTTCAACTTAACGCGATGCGCACTTACAGCGAAGTGGGTATCAACCAAATGAAAGCAGCGTCAGAAATCAAAGATGTTACTTCACTAACAGCGTTTAATAGCCAGCAGCTAAGCGTTCTTACTAAGCTTTCTCAACAAATGATGGATGACAGCAACAAGCTGCAAGCTATCGCGAAAGAATTCAAAGACGATGTTGAGAAACTGACTTCGGAAAATCTAAAGACTGTTACTCCAGCGTAATTTGTCCGATTCTCGCCGCCCCTCATTTGGGCGGCGTTGTTTTTTCCGAATATAGGAGTAAGACTATGTTTCAACACTTCTTTTCGGACTATCTTGTAAAGCTTCAAGAAACCAATCAACAATGGTGGCATGATTTCGAAGTAAACAAGGCAGTCGTGAATTCTCCTTTGAACAAGGCCATGCAAGAAGTGAACTTTGAGGACACTGCCAGACTGTTCGAACAAGCTGCCAATCAACCCGCTTCAATTCTAAAGTTACAAGCAGAATGGTGGGAACAGCAGCTGCAAATCTGGCAGAACGTCGTTTTGGCAGGTAACCAGACGCAAGCCATCGAAGCTGATAAAGGCGATAAGCGTTTCTCGCATGAGTCTTGGCAAAACGAAGCGATGTACAGCTTTATCAAGCAATCCTACCTTTTGTTTAGCAAGACGTATTTGGATACCATCGAGTCTATAGAAGGCTTAGATGAGAAGGCAAAAGAGCGCATTATTTTCTTTTCCCGCCAAGCAATCAACGCCCTCTCTCCTTCTAATTTCATCGCAACGAATCCAGAGCTTTTAAAACTGACACTTGAGCAAAATGGTCAAAATCTGATAGCAGGTTTAGATCAGTTCAAAGAAGACGTAGAGTCGAGCGCAGATATTTTAAAAATCCGCATGACCAATAACAACGCATTCCGTGTGGGTGAAGATGTTGCAACTACAGCGGGCGATGTTGTTTTCAAAAACGAATTGTTTGAATTGATCCAATACCGTCCATTGACTGAGAAGGTCAATGCGACGCCGTTGCTGATCGTGCCGCCTTTCATCAACAAATATTACATTCTGGATCTGACTGCGAAGAACTCAATGGTTCGTTGGTTGCTAGAGCAGGGTCACAGCGTATTTATGATGTCTTGGCGTAATCCTGGAGTAGAGCAAGCAGAAGTAGAGTTTGGTGATTATGTAACGGAAGGGGTAGTTAAAGCCGTAGCAGCAATTGAAGATATTACGGGTCAAGAGCAAATCAATGCGGCGGGTTACTGTATTGGCGGAACTGTTCTTGCGAGTACTATTGCTTACTATGCGGCTAAGCGCATGAAAAAGCGCATCAAGTCAGCCTCTTTCTTTACTACTTTGTTGGACTTCTCTCAACCAGGAGAGGTCGGTGCTTATATCAATGATGTCATCATCAGTGCGATTGAGGCGCAAAACAACGCGAAAGGGTATATGGATGGCCGCTCTTTGAGCGTGACGTTCAGCTTGTTACGTGAGAACAGCCTGTACTGGAATTACTATGTGGACAATTACCTTAAAGGTAATAGCCCAGTGGATTTCGACTTGCTGTACTGGAACAGTGACAGCACCAACGTTAGTGCCGCTACCCATAACTTTTTGCTTCGAGAGCTTTACCTGGAGAACAAGCTGGTTGAAGACAAAGGTGTGAAAATTGGTGGCGTGTGGATGGATCTGGATAAGATTAAAATCCCGAGCTACTTTGTTTCCACTAAAGAAGACCATATTGCTCTTTGGCAAGGCACGTATCGAGGCGCGCTGAATACAGGTGGCAATAAGACATTTGTACTGGGTGAATCAGGTCACATTGCAGGTATCGTAAATCCACCGGCTAAGAACAAATATGGCTATTGGCTCAACGACACACTGGAAGACTCGGCCGATGAATGGCTGAGTAATGCAGAGCGTAAAGAGGGGTCTTGGTGGACTCACTGGAATGAATGGTTAACTCAATTCAATCCAGAAGAGCAAGTCGATCCTTTTCCTATTGGGTCAGAAAACAACCCTGTGGTAGGTGAGGCGCCAGGTCTGTACGTTAAGCAGGTATTGCCAGTGAAATAACCTTGAATGGTCATGATTTCCTTAGCATTTAATTTGGCGATACTTTCAGCGGCCTTCAGGGTCGCTTTTTTTTTGGACTATTTATCATTAGAAGAATGAAAAAGCGCCGAGTGTAAGCTCAGCGCTGTGCGTCAACGGAGTAGGCAAAAGTTGACGCTTATTAATGCGTTAACCCTTCGGTCGCCTACATCTTCTTATCTTTACCCAGAGACAATATCCAGAGAGAAATTACCGCTACGCCAACAAAGCCAGACAAAATAATTACTGGCATTGCGCTGTATCCGAGGATATGCCAAATCACAGATTCTAAAGTACTCAAAATCAGTTCTCCTTATTGCCAGCCTTCAACGCCGTGCATGTCAGGCAGTTTATGTGCGATACCTTTGTGACAATCTACACAGGTTTTGTCGCCTGAAGCCAACGCCGTCGAGTGTTGATCTGCTGCACGTGAGCCTTGCTGTGAGTAGTCCATGTAATCGAATTCATGACAGTTACGACATTCTAAAGAGTCATTTTTCTTCATTCGAGCCCATTCGCGCTCTGCCAAATGTCCACGGCGTTCCTGGAATTTCTCTGGCGTATCGATAGTGCGAAGAACGTAATGAGCAAACAACTCTTTAGATGCCTGAACTTTACGCACGATTTTATCTGTCCATTCATGAGGTACATGACAATCTGAACAAATTGCTCGTACCCCTGAACGGTTCGAGTAGTGGATTGTCTCTTTAATTTCAGCAACGATTGGTGCGTGGCAGCCTGAACAGAATTCTTCTGTATTGGTTGCCTCCATACCCGTGTTAAATGCGCCCCAAAACAGCAGACCACCGGCAAAGCCAAGGAATAAAACCACACCAGCGGCAGCTTTACTCGGGCTTTTCAGTCTATCCCAAAACGCTTTTAATATTTTCATAAGTAACCTCTTAGCCGTCGCGTTTCAACTACTGAAGCGAATCTACTGCTTGGAATTCGTTTTCCACTAATGGCTCCGCATTGGTTTGTGGAACATGGCATTGCAAACAGAAGAAGCGACGAGGAGAGACGTCAGCAAGTACTGCGTCCTGACGATTGACGTAATGCGTTACACTGATTTTTGTTGCGCCAGACTGTTTAGCATTTTTCCAGCTATGGCATGCAAGGCATTTGTTTGCATTCAACGACACTTCATAGTTTCGGATGCTATGGGGAATCAGTGGTGGCTGATAAACATAACTGTCTTCAACAATTTGATCTTTCGGGAAGTCTTTGAATTCATCAGCAGGGCGAGTATCTTCCAGTTGAGATGTGCCGCGCAGAGACTCTAACCCGCCGATACCACCAGGGTTATCCAGCTCAGCTTGTGCAATGCCTGTCACCAAAGCACCTACCGATAAAAGTGCGACAAGTAATTTTTTCATCGTTTCTTCTCCGCCTTTATGGCTTAAATTCTTTTTCAGGCCGCCGAGAGGGCGGCCGTTTTATTCGATATCTGAAGGGTTAAGCAACCTTGGTGATTTTGACTGGACACTTCTTGAAGTCTGTCTGTTTAGACAGCGGATCAGTTGCATCAAGGATGAGCTTGTTAATCAAAATACGAGCATCAAAGAATGGTACGAATACCAAGCCTTTAGGCGGACGGTTACGACCGCGAGTTTCTACGCGAACACGCACTTCGCCGCGTTTATTGGCGATGAGTACCTCTTCACCACGACGAACATTACGCGCTTTTGCATCATCTGGATGCATGTAACACACTGCATCTGGCACTGCTTTGTAAAGCTCAGGTACACGACGAGTCATAGTACCAGTGTGCCAGTGCTCAAGAACACGGCCTGTACATAGCCATAGGTCGTACTCTGCATCTGGCATTTCTGGCGGTGCTTCATATGGGGCAGAGATGATCTTAGCTTTGCCATCCGCGTTACCATAGAAATCCCAACCCGAACCAGCTTTCGCATATGGGTCAGAGCCTTCTTTAAAGCGCCATTGTGTTTCTTTACCATCGACAACTGGCCAGCGTAGACCTCGTACTGTGTGGTAAACATCGTAAGGCGCTAAGTCGTGACCATGACCGCGTCCGAACGTTGCATATTCTTCGAACAGACCTTTCTGAACGTAGTAACCAAAGTGGTGTGAATCATCGTTCAGTTCACGCGCTTCTTCGACCGGGAACTTGTCGACCTGACCGTTCTTGAACAGAACGTCATACATGGTTTTACCACGGTATTCCGGCGCTTTGGCTAGCAACTCTTCTGGCCACACTTCTTCAATCTTGAAGCGTTTTGAGAACTCCATTACCTGCCAAAGGTCAGATTTCGCCTCACCGACTGTACCAACTTGTTGGTACCAGACCTGGGTACGACGTTCTGCATTACCGTAAGCACCTTCTTTCTCAATCCACATTGCAGTAGGAAGAACCAAGTCAGCCGCTTGTGCTGTTGCAGTTGGGTAAGGGTCTGACACAACAATGAAGTTTTCTGGGTTACGGTAACCAGGAAGACGCTCAGTGTTGATATTTGGACCAGCTTGCATGTTGTTGTTACATTGAACCCAGTAACAGTTCAGGACGCCATCATTTAACATACGGTCTTGCAGAACCGCATGGAAGCCCGGTTTTGGTGGAATGGTGCCTTCAGGTAATTTCCAGATTTTCTCTGCGATTTCACGGTGTTTAGGGTTTGCTACCACCATGTCGGCTGGCAAACGGTGAGCAAACGTACCCACTTCACGTGCTGTACCACATGCCGATGGCTGGCCTGTCAGAGAGAATGGGCTGTTGCCCGGAGTCGCAATTTTACCTGTTAACAGGTGAATGTTGTAAACCAGGTTATTCATCCATACGCCACGCGTGTGTTGGTTCATCCCCATGGTCCAAAGCGACATGACTTTGGTGTTTGGATCGGCGTATTGCTTAGCGAGTTCGATAAGTTTCTCTTTCTCAACACCCGAGATTTCAGACGCTTTCTCAACGGTGTATGGAGCAACAGACTTTTTGTACTCTTCAAAAGAGATAGAAGTCAGTTTTCCTGAGTTAGGGTTTTTCGCCGCTTTTTGCAGTGGGTCATCGTCACGCAATCCATAACCGATATCCGTGTCCGCTTGAGTAAAGTTGGTGTGCTTATTAACAAAGTCCCAGTTTACGGCGTCATTTTCGATGATGTAATTCGCGATGAAGTTTGCAATGGCCAGATCAGACTGAGGATTAAAAATGTAGCCATGGTCTGCCAGCTCAAACGAACGATGGTAGTACGTAGATAATACGTTTACTCGCACATGAGGGTGGCTCAGACGGCGGTCAGTGATACGTGTCCATAGAACCGGGTGCATCTCGGCCATGTTTGAACCCCAAAGAACGAATGCATCGGCGTTTTCAAAGTCATCATAACAGCCCATTGGTTCGTCAATACCGAAAGCGCGCATGAACCCCACTACTGCAGAAGCCATACAGTGACGTGCGTTAGGGTCAATGTTATTAGAACGGAAACCCGCTTTCATCATTTTAGCTGCGGCATAACCTTCCATTACAGTCCACTGGCCAGAACCAAACATACCGATGCTTGTTGGTCCCTTTTTCTCTAAAGACGCTTTCCACTTTTCTGCCATCGTGTCGAAAGCTACATCCCATGACACAGGCGTAAACTCGCCATCTTTGTGGTATTTGCCATCTTTCATTCGAAGTAAAGGCTGAGTCAAACGGTCTTGGCCATACATAATTTTAGAAAGGAAGTAACCTTTAATGCAGTTCAAACCCTTGTTTACTGGTGCTTCTGGGTCTCCCTGTGTAGCGACCACTTTGCCATTTTGCGTACCAACAAGAACAGAACACCCAGTACCACAAAAACGACAAGGCGCCTTGTCCCACGTAATTTCGCTTTGATCAGAGCTTGCGATCAGGTTTGCTGCAGATGCTGGTAGTGTAATACCCGCGACAGCGGCAGCCGATGCAGCTGCGTTTGCTTTCACAAACGCACGTCTTGTCATTTTCATACTTCACCCTCAATTTGGGAATGTTGTGTTCCAGTGTCTTGTTCATCTGCTTCTTCAAGCCCAGTCTCAATTTGGTGATAAACCAGAACTGTGCTTAAGACATTCGGTAAGTTGTTGATTGCATCAATAGTATCGGTGATGAATCCTTGGTTCTCGGTCTCAAGTACCACCACGATCTTACCCTCTGGACTGTCGCCATAGATCTCCGCGTTTTCATACGTTTCGATCCGGGATTTAATCTCGTCCAGATGCTCGGGCAGTACATGTACTACCAAACTTGAAATATGCACTTCATTTAGTGACATATGGATCTCTCAGTTATTGCCTTTCTTTGTTTACGGCTCAGGCAGTTATATTGCTCACATTGATGGATGAAGTTGGGCACACAGAAACACAGGCGCCACAGCCAGTACATTCATCAAGGTTTAAATTTGGTTGTGCGACTTTCCCCAGTTCTAACCCGAACTGAATTGCCATTGGGTCACACATGTCCCCACAGCTTCGACATTCGACATTTTGTTTGGCTAAGCAGGTGTCATTAATATGTGCTTTTGCTTGCCAAGGCGTTGCTTCTTTCACTAAAAATAGCGGCTCTGGACAGGCGTCGGCACATTGATAGCAAAACGTGCATTCATCGATGGAAAAATCAACAGATGGGAAACCGCCGTCTCTTTTGGTTATAATCTTGGTTTCGCAGGAATCAATGCACTTTCCGCAGCGCGTACAACCATCGGTGAAAAGCTCTGGCTGAGCTAACCAAGGCAGATGCACGGCATCTTCACTTTGTGTTTTTCTTGCGAAGAGTCTTCTTCTGGAAAGGTCTACCACGTAGTTACCTCGACTCGAATTTCATCTCAAAATTTGGTAATTAAATTAAACTAAGCTTAGCCCACTTTTTTTATTAATAAACACTCATTAACGCTAACGAAATTGTAGTTTTTGACATATTCGTATAAATACCTCTTAGGGGTTAATTGAGGGGCATTATTGTTTTAGATCAATAAATTCCGACGCGGCTGATCACATATTGATGAAGTTAAAAACGTCATGGGTTCACTGCACGAGCAAACTGGACGAAAAAGCGAGGAACTCATATTGTTTAAAAATGTGAAAAAGTCAGTTACAGGTACGATTGCCTCTGCGATGCTGATCATTTTGTTGTTATCGGTAGCGACGACTGGCTTTGCTATTTTCACGCTTGCCTCTAGCCTTAATGATGCTGAAGCGGTTAACGTTGCGGGTTCAATGCGCATGCAAAGTTATCGCTTAGCAAACGACATTCAGATTCAGTCCGATGAGTATTCTTCTCATATTGATGCATTCGAGTACTCAATAAAATCACCTTCTATGCAAGCACTGCAAAGTTGGAACGTGCCTGAAGATATTACACAAGACTATTACGGCTTAGTTGCGCGTTGGCATGAACTTAAGTCAGTACTGAAAGGGAATGAACCGAGTCAATATCAATTGTTGGTTGCAGGCTTTGTTCATCAGATTGATACGTTCGTGTTTAAGCTGCAAAGTTTTTCAGAACAAAAGCTAATTAATTTGGCGTGGATTGGCGGATTAGGTCTCGGGGGCATTTTATGTGTCAGTATCTTCGTTGTACTCTTTGTGCGCCGGGAAGTTGTCAGACCGCTAAGATCCTTAGTCATCGCAA
This sequence comes from Vibrio sp. YIC-376, assembly GCF_052353105.1. NCBI lineage: Bacteria > Pseudomonadati > Pseudomonadota > Gammaproteobacteria > Vibrionales > Vibrionaceae > Vibrio > Vibrio sp. YIC-376. Next base: position 355,429 of record NZ_JBBWFK010000002.1, on the reverse strand, counting down.
GTGAGCAGATCCAAAATCGTTCCTTTAATATCTCGTTAGAGACGCCAAGCGATAATGAAATCGGTATTCTTACCCATACCTTCAGTCGGATGGCAACAGACCTTGGAACGTTATACCGCGGTTTGGAGCAAGCGGTAGACGAAAAGACGCGTAAACTTCAGCAAGCGAATCAAACGCTTGAGGTTCTTTATGATTCCTCAAAAGAGCTGGCGGCTTCGCGGATTAATCAAGAAAATTTTCAGGCTATTTTAAAACATATTGCTAGTCTTGAAGGCATTCAGGCGGTTAAGTTAGAAATAGAACAACTGGGTGAGCCGAACTGGGTTCTCACCGAAGGAGAAGAGTGTTGTCATGATTGTGCTGAAGACTGTCATGCAGAAGTGCTGATACTTGATGGTCAGCACTTGGGTTATTTATATTGGAAAGCGGGGTTACCTTGCCCGAATGACTCGTTAATTGATAATTTTGTTCAAATTCTCTCTCGAGCGGTGTATTACAACCGTGCTCAGCGTCAGGCTGAGCAAATTTTGCTAATGGAAGAGAGGGCGACCATCGCTCGAGAACTGCACGATTCTCTTGCTCAGGCGCTTTCTTACTTGAAGATTCAGGTAACACTGCTAAAACGAAGTGTAAAGAATCTTCCAGATGAACGTGCTATCTCACAAGCCAATCAGGTAACCGCTGAGCTTGATACGGGCCTATCCGCCGCGTATACACAATTGCGAGAACTGCTCACAACATTCCGCTTAACGATTAAAGAGGGGAGCTTTGGCCAGGCATTACACGAAATGGTTGGCACGTTGAGTGAGCAAACATCTGCCAAAATAACCTTAAATAATAAACTCTCATCGACAGAATTAGATGCCCATCAACAGGTTCATTTACTACAGTTGATAAGAGAAGCAACTCTGAATGCTATGAAGCATGCCCAAGCCGATAATATTGTTATTCAATGTCTTGATGATGGTGGGAAAATCACTGTTACGATAGGGGATGACGGTGTAGGGTTTGAGCATAAAGACGAAAAAATTAATCATTACGGTATGAGTATCATGCAAGAGCGGGCGGCAAGACTGCATGCCGATCTGAATGTTGAAGCGTCAATCAACAAGGGTTGTACTGTAAAACTAGAATTCCAACATAGTAAGGAAGTAAACATTGACGGTGTGTAAAGTAATGCTGGTGGATGATCATCCACTGATGCGACGTGGTATCCAGCAACTACTAAGTTTCGAAAGCGAGTTTGAAGTCATTGCAGAAGCAAGTAATGGAGCGGATGCCGTTGCCAAGGCCCACGAACTGGAATTGGATCTGGTACTTCTGGATCTGAATATGAAAGGCATGTCTGGCTTAGACACGTTAAAAGCATTGCGAGCAGACGGTTGTGAAGCGCGTATTGTGATTCTGACTGTTTCTGATAGTCCGGCAGATATTGATGCTATTGTACGTAGTGGTGCTGATGGATATTTACTTAAAGATACGGAACCTGATGAGTTAGTTGAACTCCTGAAGCGGGCAAACGAAGGAGATAAAACGTATAGCAGAGAAGTGGCGACATATCTTCGAGAACGCGTAGATCAGGAAGATGTATTCGCCACTTTGACGGATCGCGAAAGTCAAATACTGAAAGAAGTGGCGAGAGGGTTTCGTAATAAGCAAATTGCTGACCGCCTCTTTATTTCAGAGTCGACAGTAAAAGTACACATGAAGAGCTTGTTGAAGAAGCTCAGAGTCCCTTCTCGGACCGCTGCGACTATTCTTTACCTAGAGCGCTTTGGCGACATTAAGTAGCAATGCAACAACGCCTCTATCAGATAATAGAGGCGTTATTTTCAATAGTCGGGGCGGATAGAATACAAGTCGCTAATGTGTTTCCCACACCCTAAATAAAATTGATAAGCTGAGTTTTTGTTCTCAGCGTCGACCATCATGCGGAACATTCTTCCCTGTTCAAAATATAGAATTTCATACTCTACACTAGTATCAAGTTGCTCAACGGCAGCCATACTTAGTCTCCCTAAACTATCCTAGAATTATCAAAGCAAATTATATGCCGCTTTAAGGAGCGCTATTCGGTACAATTTTTAGCCAACAAATACGCTCTAACTCACTTTTTTGCGGATAATTATGATTAAAAAGTCAATTTCAAACTCTATATTTTAGTAGGTGGCATCATATATTTGTCACTTCAAGGTAAGTTTGCCGCAATATTAAGTGATATAGCTTGATTATAGAGCGTAATCGAAAAAAAAGGGAAACCGATAAGTGATTAAATTACATGACGTATCTAATAAAGTGCTTCGCTACGGCCTTATATTGATTTCCATTTTTGTGTTGGTAGGTTGTACTAAGAAGTTCCTATACAACAATCTCGATTGGTTTGTTCTCGAATATCTGGATGATTATGTCACGCTCAATAGTGATCAAGAAAGGTTGTTAGAGGAGCGGCTATTGTTATTGGCTGAGTGGCATAAACAAGAAGAATTACCTCTATATATTGATCATTTAAAAGAATTTGAAACTGTAACAAAAAGCGATATCACATTAAGTTACTTACAGCAGAACAGAGATAAAATTCGAGGTCATTATGACCGTATTATCAGTAAGGTTGCTCCTGATTTGTTCTCGCTCAGTATGCAATTAACCGAGAAGCAACAGCGCGAGTTTTTACTCAATGTCCGAAAGGATTATAAAAAGCGAAATGCCAAATATGCAGATAAAACAGAAAAGGAAGTGAGAGAAGTTGTTTTTGGTAATACTGAAGAATGGGTGACTGAGTGGATTGGATCTTTAAACAACGAACAGCAAGCCTATGTGAGACAATTTTCAGATCAAGTTATTCTAAATAGTCCACTATGGCGCAACTATCGTGCGTCAATATATCAAGAGTTTGAATACTTGTTCGAGAATAAATCCAACACTGCTATTTATCAGCGAGTGTTCATGCAGTTATTGTTTGAGCCAGACAGCTTTTACAGCGAACAATTGTCAGAAAATATTGATCACAACGTTGCCTTGGCTGATAAGCTTGCCTTCTCTCTTACTCAATCAATGACTAATAAGCAATGGAACCACTTTCACAATGAAGTGAAGGAATGGCGTATATTAGCGGAAGAGCTTCGGTATTAGTTTATACCTAGTATCAATACGCATAATCTAAGCTGTTTTTGATTAGAAAATGATTCAAAGCAAGTTCTTATTCTACTGTGGGCGTAACATGTTTATGGGGTTTAAAAGCCCATCGTCTAGAGTAATGAGAATAATTATGAAGCATTTAGTTGAAAGATTTCTTCGCTACGTCACGTTCGATACCCAGTCAAATCCTAAAGTTTCGTCATGTCCAAGTAGTCCAGGTCAACTCGTTTTTGCCAAGCTGTTAAAACAAGAGATGCTCGATCTGGGTTTAAGCAATGTGACTTTAACCGACAATGGCTACCTGATGGCTAAGTTGCCATCTAATGTAAATTACGATGTGCCACCAATTGGTTTTATTGCGCATATGGATACCGCACCTGATGCCTCCGGGAAGCATGTTACCCCACAATTTGTTGAAGATTATCAGGGTGGTGATATCGCACTTGGTCTAGGTGACGAAGTGCTGTCACCAGTTCAGTATCCGGACTTACATCATCTTCATGGTCACAACCTGATCACGACAGATGGCAAAACCCTGCTCGGCGCAGACAATAAAGCAGGCATAGCAGAAATACTTTCAGCAGTCGCGATGTTAATAGAAAATCCAGATATCCCACACGGCGACATTTGCATTGGTTTTACTCCCGATGAAGAGATTGGCCGAGGCGCGGATCTGTTCGATGTTGAAAAGTTCGGTGCGCAGTGGGCATACACCATTGATGGTGGTCCACAAGGTGAACTGGAATATGAGAACTTTAACGCGGCAAGTGCTGACGTTATTTTCCATGGCGTCAGCGTTCACCCGGGAACAGCAAAAGGGAAAATGGTGAATGCGATGAACTTGGCAGCCAAGTTTCAGATTCAGATGCCAGAAGATCAAACACCCGAAACCACTGAAGGTTATGAAGGTTTCTACCACCTGAATTCGGGAAAACTTGGTGTTGCGCGAAGCGAACTTGGCTATATCATCCGCGATTTTGACCGTGAAGGTTTGGAAAGTCGAAAAGCATACATGCACGAGCTAGTCGAAAAAATGAATTCATCGCTTAAGCATGGTTTTGTGGAAATCAAAATTACAGACAGTTATTACAACATGCGTGAGATGGTTGAGCCATATCCTCATATCATCGACCTCGCTAAACAAGCGATGGAAGAGTGCGACGTAGAACCGCTGATTAAACCGATTCGAGGCGGTACGGATGGTGCACGTTTGTCATTTATGGGTTTACCATGCCCGAATATCTTCACTGGCGGATTTAATTTTCACGGCATCCATGAATTCATTTCGGTAGAGATGATGGAGAAATCGGTATTGGTTATCGCCAAAATTGCAGAGCTTACTGCGAAGAAATACCAGTAGTTTTACAAGCGGCCGCGATAGAAAAACAGCCCGGAAGCGTTCTGGGCTGTTTTATATTCAGAGATAGGTTAACGAACGTCTTTACCTTCAATATTGATGTCTGCCAGCGGCAGCCAATTCACTTCCACGCCAGCTTGATCGAACATATCCTGGCTGACTTGGATTTTGTCACCCCAGCGAGACAAAAAATCTTCTGATTGCTCTGGGCAATGCACACGTGAGATGCCTGTTTGGATAATTTTTGCCGCGCAGTTCGGGCACGGGAAATGGGTTACCCAAATATCACACCCATCCAGATCGCGCTTAGAAAACAGTATTGCGTTTTCCTCTGCGTGCAGAGTCTTTAAGTATTTTAGTTCTCGCTCATCGGTATCCACGCTATCAGAAACACCGTGTGGGTAGCCGTTAAAGCCAACAGAAACGATACGGTTTTGCTTAGTAATCACCGCGCCAACTTGTGTTGATGGGTCTTTACTCCAAGATGCTACCAATTCAGCCATTTGGTAAAAACGTTTCGCCCATTTAGAAATCATGCTCATCCTCTCGATCGAAGGCTTTGAATTATTGGAATGATAACCCATTTTGTTTTAAAAAATAGTCAAAAAACGAGTATCGACAGTTAAGTACTCAATTTTGATGGTTAAGGAGCAAGAAAGTGTCGATTTCCCGGTTGAAATGGGTTTTTTAAGAGAGTTATGGCGAGGCGATAAGACGCGATATTCACACATACATTGGAGTGATGGTTTGCTGTTTAAAATGTGTTCAGAGTAATAACGATCTTAAAAATTTTTCCATTGCATCACGTTAATTTTACTTGGTTTCATTTGATTACAATTAGAAACGTTTTGCAGGGTTTATGTAGGAGAAATCGTACTCTACAGGCGGTAAGGTTGGTGTGTTTTCAACAATATCCTGTTCCATAAAAATGGTAAATACATGCAAAAGAAACTACTCGTCGCACTAATAGCGGCTACAACTATCCTTGCAGGATGCGGAGAAGTGAATAATACCCAGAGTGGAAGCCAGGCTCCTCTCGTTGTGACTCAGGATGTCACCGTTATCGACTACCAACCGAGCAAGTCTTACATCGGTCGCATTGAAGCGGTAGAAGATACCAATATCACGGCGCAAATTTCTGGCTATCTGAAAACCCGTCATTTCGATGAAGGGCAAATGGTAGAAAAAGGACAACTCCTTTACTCTATCGAGCCTTCTTCTTTCGAAGCGCAGATAGCAAGTGCGAAAGCAACTTTGGCTCAGGCAGAAGCAGCACTCAAAAAAGCGGAACTTGACCACCAACGTGGAAAAAATCTACTTCCACGTGGCAGTATTTCTCAATCTGAATTTGACGCTCTGACTGCAGCGCTTCTTGGTGCCAGAGCCGAGCTTGAAGCTGCTAACGCACAGCTTAAGCTTGCAGAAGTTAACCTGTCTTACACACAAATTCGTGCGCCTTTCAGCGGCCGTATCAGTGATACCAAAGTGAGTACTGGTGATCTGGTTTCTCCATCTTCTGGCGTATTAACCACGCTTGTGAGCTTAGACCCTGTACATACTTCATTTAGTGTCAGCGAGCGTGAGCGTCTTGCAATGGGAATGGACGGAGTAAAAGGTGATGGTTCCGCAGAATCAAGCGGCGTAGAAGTGCAACTAGAGCTTGAAAACGGTGAGTTTTTCGAGCAATTAGGTCAACTTGATTTCGTAGGAAATCGTATTGATACCAAAACTGGCACTATCGCGTTGCGAGCTATCGTGGCTAACCCTGATCATAAGCTTCTGCCTGGTCAGCATATCAAAGTGAACTTGCGTGATAAGAATACAAGAGATGTGATTGTCGTGCCTCGTCGGGCGGTACAAACGGATCTGGAAGGTGACTTTGTGATGGTAACAAGCGAAGGCAATATTGCAGAGCGCCGTAACGTTGAGTTGGGGCCACAAGTAGAACAAGGGATTATTATCCGCGAGGGTCTTGAACTGAACGATTCTGTAATTACACAGGGCCTACAGCGTGTTCGTAATGGTGTTGAAGTGAGCATTCAAACTCCGACTGAAGATAAACAGTAGGGGGCAAAATGTTAAGTCGTTTCTTTATACAAAGACCTAAGTTCGCACTGGTTATTTCCATTATTTTGACATTGGCAGGCGCTATCTCATTAGCGATCCTGCCAGTCGCTGAATACCCACAAATCAGCCCGCCTTCCGTCAGTGTATCTGCGTATTATACTGGGGCAAGTGCTGAAGTTGTCGAGCAAGCGATAGCCGATCCGATAGAAACATCCGTTAACGGTGTAGAAGATATGATTTATATGTCTTCAAAAAGTGCTAACGATGGTTCATACAGCTTGAACGTTACCTTCGATGTTGGAACGGATCCTGATATGGCGCAGGTGAACGTTCAGAACCGTGTGTCGCAGATTGAATCGAAGCTACCACAAGAAGTCCGAATGGTTGGTGTGACCGTTAAAAAACGCTCTCCGGACCTATTGATGGTTTTGAACTTCTACTCACCAGATGGCAAGTATGATGACCAGTTTTTGATTAACTACATCAACCTGAATGTAAAAGATCAGCTTGCTCGTGCGAAAGGTATCAGTGAAGTTAACGTTATTGGTGGCGGTGAATACGCGATGCGTGTTTGGTTGGATCCTGAAAAAATGGCCAACCTTAAACTCACCACAACCGATGTTTATGCGGCGCTGGCGGAGCAAAACGTTCAGGTGGCTGCGGGTCGAATAGGGGCTGCACCTTACAATAACCCGCAAGAAGTTCAGTTTAACCTTGTGACGAAAGGCCGTCTTGAGGGTGTTAGCGAATTTGAAAATGTAGTACTTCGTGCGAATCCAAATGGCTCAACGGTTTATTTAAAAGACGTTGCTCGTGTTGAGCTGGGTAAAAAGTTCTACGATGGTAACGGTAAGTTCCGTGGCCGGGATGCGTCGATTGTTGCGTTGTCTCTTCAGTCTGATGCAAACGCATTGGAAAGTGGCAAAGCGGTAATGGAGCTACTTGAACAATTAAGTGTGAACTTCCCAGAAGGTATGGCCTATGAGACCAGTTACGATACAACAGTTTTCGTTTCCGAGTCGATCAAAGGCGTTGTAAAGACGCTAATAGAAGCAATTTTGCTGGTTATTGCGGTAACGTACCTGTTCTTGGGGAGTGCACGCGCAACTTTGATTCCGGTAGTCGCGATCCCAGTATCATTAATTGGTACTTTCGCGATCATGCAGGTGACGGGCTTTACAATTAATACCGTTACCCTGTTTGGTCTGATTCTCGCAATCGGTATCGTAGTGGATGATGCGATTCTGGTTATCGAAAACGTTGATACGATTATGGCGAAGGATCCGACCATTTCACCGCGTAAGGCAACCTTGCTTGCGATGAAAGAGGTAACCGGGCCGATCATTACCTCAACCTTGGTACTTCTTGCGGTGTTCCTTCCGGTTGCGATGCTTCCGGGGATTACCGGAATTATGTACCGTCAGTTCGCCCTGACTATCTGTATCTCGGTAGTAATTTCTTCGATAAACGCGTTAACGCTTTCTCCAGCGTTATGTTCATTGGTATTAAAACAAGGTGGTGGCAACACAGCAAACTGGTTCCAGGCATTCAACCGAGGTTTAGAGCGTGTAACTAAAGGTTATGGTCAGGTTGCAGGCTTCCTGGTGAAGAAATCACTGCTGCTGGTGACTTTCTTCATTGTTGCCATTGCTGCGGTAACTTTCTTTGCTAAGGCAACCTCTACTGCGTTTGTACCTCAAGAAGATAAAGGTATCTTGCTGGTGAACGTTCAGCTTCCTGACTCGGCTTCTTTATCTCGTACTGAAGAAGTCACGAGCGAGCTGATGCAATTGATTGAGCAGGAACCGGGCGTTGATGGTGTAACAGTGGCAAACGGTTATTCGTTCATGACTGGTGCAGCAGCTTCGAATGGCGCATCTCTGTTTATTAAATTACATGACTGGGATACGCGAAATACGTTTAGTGGTGACCATTCAGCGAATGCGATCGCAAATCGTATTAACGGTTTAGCTGCGATGAAACTACCACAGGCTGTTGTGTTTGCAATGGGCCCGCCTGCGGTTCCGGGTATGGGAGCCGCATCAGGCTTTGAATTTGTGCTGGAGGATACCTTGGGACGAAGCCGTACGGATTTGTCGATGGTCATGGGTGAGATGATCCAGGCGGCAAACCAAGCGCCGGAAATCGCATATACCTTCAGTACATTCCGTGCAAACGTACCGCATTACTATGTCGATATTGACCGCGAGAAAGCTCAACAGCTGGGTATTTCACTTTCTTCGATTTTCCAGACTCTACAAGGTAACTTAGGTTCTTTGTATGTGAATGACTTCACTATGTTTGGTAAGAACTTCCGGGTGACGATGCAAGCGGACAGCCAACATCGTAGTGGTATGCAAGACTTGGAACGCTTCCATGTGCGTACTGCTGGTGGCGAAATGGTTCCGCTGAGTACACTGGTCAGTTACGAACAGGTATTTGAGCCGGACGTAGCATGGCGATACAACATGTACCGCAGTGCAATCATCCAGGGCCAACCTGCTCCGGGTTATTCAAGTGGTGATGCGATTGCGGCGATGGAACGTGTAGCGGCAGAGGTTTTACCTCAAGGTTATACCTATGAATGGACGGGCATGGCTTACCAAGAGGTTCTTGCTGGCAACCAGGCAATTTATGCATTCGCACTTGCACTGATTTTTATCTATTTGTTTATGGTGGCACAGTATGAAAGCTGGAGTATTCCTCTGGCAATTATTCTCGTGGTACCTGTGGCGACATTAGGTTCGTTCCTCGCATTGAATCTAACTGGAACGCCGCTGAACTTGTATGCGCAAATTGGTCTGGTGCTGCTCATTGCATTAGCTGCGAAGAACGCAATCTTGATTGTGGAGTTTGCTAAGCAAGAGCGAGAGGTGAAAGAGGTGGATATTAACAGTGCGGCAGTGAAGGGCGGCACGTTGCGTTTCCGTGCTGTGAACATGACGTCCTGGTCATTCATCCTGGGTATTTTCCCATTGATTTTTGCTGCAGGTGCTGGTCACGTGAGCCAGAACTCTTTGGGAATTTCCCTGATTGGTGGCCTGCTATGCGTGCTTCTTGCGGGTACCTTCCTGATTCCAGGCTTCTACGCTATGGTACAAAAACAACGTGAGAAAGTGCACGGCGGGAACACAAAACTAGTCCCTTTGGATGATGAGTAGCGATATCACTTTCAGCTACACATTGCTCAACGGATAACAAAAAGCCCGAAGCATTCATTGCTTCGGGCTTTCTATATGCGCCAGTTAGCTGTGTTTCTTACTTAATACGAGTTTTAAACTCTGCGACCGCAGCATCCATGCCGTGCGCCTGAGCGGAAACGGAATCGACTTCGTGCAAGCATTCCTGAGCAGACTGCATGTTGTTTTCCGAAATCACATTCAGCTCATTAATCGAATCGCTAACCTGATTCATTACGATACCTTGTTCCTCAATCGCAGAGGCGATACGCTCCGAGTTACCTTGAATAGCCCGCATGTCGGAGATGATTTGCTGTAGGCTTGCATCCAACTGTTCTGAAGCGTTCAGTGTTTGTTGCCCTTGATCGTTACAGTGATCGATATCGGATACCACCATCGACATCTGGGATTGGATATCCGTTACGACGCGCGTAATTTCCTCTGTAGATTGGTGAGTACGACTTGCCAGTGCTCGAACTTCATCGGCTACCACCGCAAACCCGCGTCCTTGTTCTCCCGCTCGAGCTGCTTCTATAGCAGCATTAAGCGCAAGTAAATTTGTCTGTTCGGCAATTTCCTGAATAATGTTAACCGCACCGCCAATTTTATCGACATGCTGATTTAAAGCACCAATAGATTGCTGACTGTTAGACAAGATGCCAGTCAACTGGCCGATGTTCGTGACGGTAGTTTCGACGACCGTACGACCTTGCTCGGCATTGTTAGCAGCTTGGTGAACGCCCTCTACGGCTACTGATGTGCTTTCAGAGATCTCTCCGATCGTTGCTACCATCTGCTGAACAGCTGTAGCCATCGATGCCGTGTGATCGGTTTGAGTGTGGAATTGTTCCATGACTCCCTCAAGCTCTCTGTGCATATTTTGAGTGCTTGTTGTCAGTTGCATCGACTTATGTTGTGTGTTCTGAATTAAGCGTTCAAGCTTTTCCAGAAGATCATTCAAGTGGTGGCTGATGTCAAAAAGCTCATCTCTACCTGTGAGGTCAGAGCGCAGAGCGATATTGTTGCTCTCACTGATGCTTTTAATCGTCGTTAGTAAGCTACTTACGCGAACATTGATTGAGCGTGAGATTTGCCAAATGAGCGCAAATAAAACAATCAAAACCAAAGCCGTGATGCCTTGTTTAATTGTCATCATTCTTTCTTCACGTTGCGTTGCTGCTGTATTAATCATTGAGGAGAAAGAGCCAAACTGTTCTTCAACGGAGTGAGATAAAGAACGAGTTTCGCCTAGCAGGCCTTTATTGTAGGCAATTCCGATCACTTGCTTCTGATAGGCTAGCTGTTTTGCAACTTCCATCAATTCAGGCGCATAGATACCGCTCAATAAGCTAGTATCAAACTGCCCTGATTTTATGGCGTTATCGAAATGAATAAGTGACACTATCTGCTGAGGGTCGGCGGCTTTCTTAGTCTCAAACAACACTGGTTCATAGCGGGCTAAAAGCCCACTTTCGCTGTTAATACCGTACTTCTGATATGCTGACACAAGTGCCTGAAACCCTTGCTGGTAAGCAAGTAAATCCTTTCTTAACTGATTACTAGAGGGGAGTTCATAGTGAGTAAGTATTTCAGCGAGCTCTTCTTCGAGTTGAAGAAACTGGTCAATATTGCCATTAAATGTATCTAAATACTTACCATCACGGCGAAGTAAGAAGTCCTTTTCGTTACGGCGTAAATTAAGTAAACGAATTTCTAAATCTCCCACGTACTTAACGGCGTGGTTGAGTTCTGTACTCTGATTGGCGAAATGAGATGAGGTGCCCAAAAGGGTCACGATACCTAAAATGGCGATAGCTCCGAGGAAGTAGAGTTTTTGCCGAATAGTCATATTATCGTTTCCTGAATAAGTGGTTGGGTGCATTGATCTTTCAGGCGGACTCTGATGATTATTTTTACTCTGCTATCCACTTTTAATTAGTATTACTAGCTAAAAAAGTTTCTATTTTGTATTAAATAACAATAAGCTGCCGCCTGGCGTACTTTGAAAGGCCAATATTCCCCCAAAATATGAGATCCAAAGCGATCTCATACACCAATAAACTTTGCATTTTAAGTGACTGTTTTTAATACAGGACTTTCTTGCGTTGCTGCTTTTTTGCCCCTTGCAGATTTTTACTGTCAAGTCGGCGGCGTTGTGAAGCGCGAGTTGGTTTTGTTTTTATACGCTTCTTTTTTTGTATGACAGCAGATGTAATCAGCGCTTGCAGCCGATTCAATGCGTCTTCTTTATTTTGTTCCTGCGTTCTGAATTGTTGCGCCTTGATAATAATCACGCCATCGTTTGTGATCCGGCTGTCCGAAAGCGCGAGTAATCGCTCTTTGTAGAATTCCGGCAAACTTGAATGACGTATATCAAAGCGCAGATGGATCGCAGTCGCTACTTTGTTAACGTTCTGCCCGCCATTTCCTTGAGCTCTTATTGGGGATAATTGGATTTCCCATTCCTGAAGTGTGATGGAGTTATCAATTTTGAGCATGGTAAGCGATTGCCGATAGGGACGATTGAAAGAGCTGATAAATTAACATTACAGATATACAAATAGAAGAAAAGACATGAGCACGATTGATTTCAGGCCATACGAGGGATTCATATTTGATATGGATGGCACCTTATTAGATACAATGCCCGCGCATCTGGCCGCGTGGCAGGCGACGGCTGACCGATTCGATTTTCCATTTTGCCAAGACTGGTTCCACAGCTTAGGCGGTATGCCGAGCTTTAAAATTGTTATTGAGTTAAACAATCTACATGGACTTTCGCTCGACCCTAAAATGGTTGCAAAATATAAGATGGACACTTTCGCAGCGATGGAGCTACACGGTGATATCATCGCTTGCACGAACCTCGTATTAGATGAGTATCTGGGCGTTAAAAAAATAGCGGTGGGAACCGGCAGCCAGCGGGAAAGCGCAATGCGTTTACTCAGTCACTCAGGGATATTGGACAAATTGGACGTGGTGGTTACCGCAAGCGATGTGGACAATCATAAACCGTTTCCGGATACGTTTTTAATGGCCGCAGAGCAGTTAGGACTGGATGCGACTGAATGTCTCGTCTTTGAAGATACAGAATTGGGTAAGCGAGCTGCGCACGCAGCAGGAATGGATTGTGTCATGGTGGAAGGTGATGAATTGGTTTTCTTCGCTAAGCCGTAGATGAGAAAGTACGTTAACGGTTTGATAGTTATTAATAAAAAGTCATTAAAAAGGGGTGCGAGCGCACCCCTTTGTCTAGCAATAAATTGATATCACCGAGCTTATGGTTGAACCATTTCCATTACTTCGTATTCGAATTCTGGAACTACTACTTCAACACGACGGTTTTGAGCACGGCCTTCTTTAGTGCTGTTATCTGCTACTGGGTTTTCTTCACCCATGCCAGACACAGTCAGACGGCCTGCATCAATACCAGCTGCTGTTAGGTAATCAGCAACCGCTTGAGCACGACGCTCAGACAGTTTTTGGTTGTAAGCTGCAGGACCTGAGCTATCAGTGTAACCTGTGATTTCTACGTTAGCTTGAGGGTACTCGTTCAAGTGGTTAACGAAGTTATCCAGACGCTCAGTAGCTTCAGGTGTCAGTGTTGCGCTATCAAACTCAAACGTACCTGAACCGTACCATTCTTTCTGCGTCTTCATTACCGCTACTGGTTCTGGCTCTGGCTCTGGCTCAACCATCGGCGCTACGACAGGTGCAGCCGCGAACGTGTAGTTAACACCAACACTGAAGAAGTTTGCATCCATATCATCCCAAACATCGTCAGACATGTCTTGGTAGCGTTGGTACTCAGCACGCAAGCTCCAGTTTCTGTCGATAGTGTATTCAGCACCTAGAGAGCCGGTTGGAACGAAGTCAGACTCGTCATCACCTAACATGTACGCCCCGCCTAGCTTAGCAAACAAGTTAAAAGAATCAGAAAGAGGTAGATTCAGTTTAGGAGCTAGAGTGATTGCCCATAGATTGCCGTCAATAGTATCTACGGTAGTAGGCCCTGACTTGGAGTTTCCTTCGTAGTTACCCAAGAAATCTACGCCATACTCAAGGTCGAAATATTCATTAAAGCCGTAGCCAAGGTGCATACCGGCCGCGAATGCATCTTCATCACAAGGGCTATTTAGATAGCAAGCATCGTCAAGCGTATTCCAGCCCACTTTACCCCCGATATACATTTCTGCTTGAGCAGAGTTTAGAAGAGCGCTACCACTAGCCACCACTGCTGCTACTGCAATTGCTACTTTGTTCATAATGTTTCCTTGTATTGATTGCATATAAATTATACGTTGTGTTATCAAAGTTGTAGAAAAAACTAGTGTTTATAGGAAATTAGTTTAATAGTTTATTCGTTTCACATCAAGCAACAAAAACTTAGAACTAGAGAAACTTTTTCGTACGCAATACCTCACAAACTTCTGATATTTCTTACATTGTAGTAAAGAATTTTAAATATATAAGAAAATATATGATAATTTTGAACTTTTTTTCGTAAACATTTTTTTACGGCGTGCGCAAAATTTAACGCTAGCCATTTGTTTGCATTTATTTGCAAAAAGTGATTGAAAGTCTATGGCGAAGCCGATAAGTTACTTGCATTGATAGACAGAAATGAACCACAGCCCTTGTTGCTGCTTGCTTTATGAACAATATTGCAGGCTTTATATTTGGCGCAAAGGTGGGTTAGTAATAGCAACCAGGAAGTAGAAGCGATGTTTCAAACTGATGATGTAAGAATAAATAGAGTAAAAGAACTGTTGCCACCAGTGGCAGTTTTAGAGAAGTTCCCGACCACTGAAACCGCTGCTTCAACCACTTTTGATTGTCGTAATGCTATTCACAATATCTTAGAAGGTAAAGACGATCGACTACTGGTAATCGTTGGCCCTTGCTCTATTCACGACCCGCAAGCTGCTGTTGAATACGGTAAAAAGCTAAAAGTATTGCGTGATGAATTAGGCGAACAGCTGGAAGTTGTGATGAGAGTTTACTTTGAAAAGCCTCGCACGACCGTTGGCTGGAAAGGCCTTATCAATGACCCTTACCTAAACGACACGTACAAATTGAATGACGGTCTGCGCATAGGCCGCAAACTTCTTCTTGATCTCACTGACATGGGCTTACCTACAGCCAGTGAATTTCTTGATATGATCACGCCTCAGTATGTTGCTGACTTGATCAGTTGGGGTGCGATTGGTGCGCGTACAACAGAATCACAAGTTCACCGTGAGTTGGCGTCAGGTTTGTCATGTCCTGTCGGCTTTAAAAATGGTACGGATGGCAACATTAAGATTGCAAGTGATGCGATTCGCTCTGCAAGTGCGTCTCATCACTTCTTATCGGTAACGAAATACGGTCATTCTGCGATTGTAGAAACAGCAGGTAACCCTGACTGCCACATCATTTTGCGTGGCGGTAAGGAGCCAAACTACAGTGCGTCGCATGTTGCTCAAATCAAAGATGAGTTAGAAACGGCCGGCCTTCCGAAGAAAGTGATGATTGACTTCAGCCATGCAAACAGCTCTAAGCAATATAAGCGTCAGATGTTAGTGTCTGATGACGTATCTGAGCAAATCGCAGGTGGGGAAGACGCTATTTTTGGTGTGATGATCGAGTCTCATCTAGTTGAAGGTCGCCAAGATCTCGTTGATGGAAAAGCTGCAACTTACGGACAATCAATCACTGATGCATGTATTGGTTGGGAAGATACAGAAACAGTATTACGTCAGCTTTCTGATGCTGTTAAAGCACGCCGAGCTAAATAAACTTAGCGAGAAATAATAGCTAAAAGAGCCAGAGGCGGATGTCTCTGGCTCTTTCTATTTGTGCGTCCTCATTTTTATACGTCCTAATTTCTTTCTATCACAACGCCTTTCCTTTATGTTATCCGAACAAAGGTTAACCAAAGGAAAATGGAATTGAATCGTAACGTCTGGCTGTTGTCGCTTTGCCAAGCCTTGCTAATGACAGGGAATATACTTCTTATCTCGGTAATAGCGTTGATCGGGAAAACTCTTGCGCCCTCTGCAAGTCTGATTACTTTACCTGTTGCCATTCAGTTTCTTGGATTAATGTCTGCGACTATCCCCGCTTCATTAATTATGGGGAAATTGGGTCGACGTTTAGGTTTCAGTCTTGGTAATGCTATCGGGATCATCGGAGCGACGCTCGCAACCTATGCCCTGACAGAACAAAACTTCTATCTCTTCTGTGTCTCAACTTTCTTGTTGGGTGTAGGGATTGGATTTGGAACACTTTATCGTTTCGCTGCAATAGAAGTGTGCGAGGAATCGGCCCGACACAGAGCAATTTCGATCTCTATGGCCGGAGGGGTGCTGGCAGCAATGCTCGGACCGAATCTGGCGGTTTATTCGCAACAATGGTCGAATGATGGCTTATATATCAGTGCATTTTCTGTACTGATCGTTCTTTATATTACTGCCTTGCTATTGCTACAAACCATTCGTTTTCCTGCTGCTCACGCTCAACTGTCCCATGTAAAAGCTGACAAGCTAGCCGATATCGTTCGCAGACCTAACTTTATGGTTGCAGTTATAGCGGCAATGGTAGCGTACGCGGTGATGAACATTTTGATGACAGCAACACCGTTAGCCATGATCGGTTGTGGATTTCATTTTGAAAAAGCGGCAGGGGTTATTGAATGGCATGTTCTCGGAATGTTTGCCCCCGCATTTTTTACCGGACGCTTAATAGAGCGATTTGGTACAAAAAATATGATTCTGGCAGGTGGGCTGCTCTTTATCGCATGTATCGCAATTAACATTCACGGAGTATCTATTTGGCATTTTAGTCTCGCGCTAGTTTTGCTAGGTGTCGGTTGGAACTTTATGTTTATTGCAGCAACGGGTTTGTTTAGCCAATGCTACGAAGCTAAGAACCGAAGTAAAGCTCAGGCATTTAACGAGTTTTTTGTATTTGGCTGCGTTACGATTACCGCACTGCTTTCAGGCTGGCTTGAATCGACGGTTGGATGGCAGAACCTCAACCTATACGTACTTCCTGTCGTTTTGCTGGTCGTTGTGCTCTTCTTTACTAAAACGCTTAATCAAAAGACATCTCAGGTCGCTTAATATCCGTATATAAATAATACCAATCGTAGTAAATAACTGGTCATTCTAGCTTGTTAAAACACTCGATAACGGCGTTACCTTTTCTTTTATAAAGAAGTTTGATTGTAGAATAACTACTTATCGAAAAATTGTGCCTTGTTCTCAAGCATTTTTACTACGCTATTTCTGATAACTTACTTACTGCGGTTGGTATAACGGCTGATAAGGCTATGGTCGGATCTTTCAAATGCATGCAATTGCTTAATTTTCTCAATATTTACTCTTAAGAAAAGTGAGGTCTTGCCGTTAAAGGATCACCCTTAAGGGGTGTAAATAAATTACTTCGTAACAGCTCTACAATATATTAGCGAAATATAACTATAAATATGAGAAGCATTGTCTATGTCAGTCAATTCAAACTTCAAAGCTCAAGAAACTCTCGTCGGAGAGTTTGAGGAACTGGTCTCAACTACTAATTTGAAAGGTGTTATCACTTACTGCAACGAAGCATTTTGTCGTGTTGCAGAATATAAATATGAAGAGTTGGTAGGCCAGAATCATAACATTGTACGCCACAGCGATATGCCTAAAGGGGCGTTTGGAGACATGTGGGAGCGCCTTAAGAAAGGTAAGGCTTGGCGTGGTATGGTAAAAAACAGTACCAAATCTGGTGGATATTATTGGGTCGACGCTTATGTAACGCCAATATATGAGAATAATCAGGTTGTCGGTTACCAGTCGGTACGTGTTAAGCCAAAACGTGAATGGGTTGATATCGCAGCAAAAGCTTATAAGGGTATGAAAGCGGCTGAAAAATCTGGTCGAACTTGGTCCTTAAAAATTAATGAAACGTTACGCTACGCTATTTTACTTGGCGCATTAACCGCCCCAGCAGCAGCTTACGCTCTGTCTGCCGAAGGTCCTTTGGCTTGGCTAGCCAGTGCTTTACCTGCTGGCGTGTTAGCTCTGCTGTTCCGCCAGGAACTGATTGATACCCCTCAGCAACTTAAAATACTACAAAAGCAATATGACAGTGTGAGCCGATTGATTTATTCCGGAGATACCGCATTCTCAATTGCAGATTTTCATATAAAAATGCTCTCAGCTCGTATTCGAACCGTATTGGGACGTATGACGGATTCTGCACTGCCATTACAAGACTGCGCTGAAAATCTAAGCCAAACGACGGCTGAAGTACATTCCGCGCTGAATCAACAAAATCAAGATATTCGAAGAGTGCGCGATGCCATGCAAGAGGTTGAGCTGTCGGCAAATTCAGTCTCGTCAAGTACGAACGACGCACACCTCCTTATTGATGAGACTCTTGAGTCGTGTCTTATGGCAAAAGAAACTATCGTTCAGACACATAGCAATTTAGCTCAGTTGAGTCTTCAGGCAGAGCAAGCAACTGAAACGACATACCAACTCAGCAATCAGGCTCAGAAAGTTAACCACCTGATGGAAGAAATAGGCGGAATCGCTGAACAAACTAACCTGCTGGCATTAAATGCGGCAATTGAAGCCGCACGAGCGGGTGAGCAAGGCAGAGGGTTCGCAGTGGTTGCAGATGAAGTTCGGGCATTATCCGGTCGCACATCCAAAGCGACAGAGCAAATTCAAGCGTCACTTTCTACCATGCTATCGACGATTCAGAGTTGGCAGAAAGATATTATTGCAAACAAAGATCAGACGGATGCATGTTCTGAAGTTGCTGAACAAAGTACGCTTCGTTTATCGGAAGTAGAGCAGATGATGCAAACCATGAGTGGTTTGATGGTTGATGTGGCAGAGACAGCGGAAAACCAGCTAAAACTGGCCAGTGATGTCAATCTGCACATTCAGTCTATCGCCTCAACAGCAGAGCAGAACTTAGCGGCGACACACTCTGTTGAGCAAAACAGTCTACAGCTTAAAGAGCAGGTCAAAGATTTCTATCAATTAGCGCTTCGATTTGAAGATAAGCAGTCGTAAAAATTCTAATGACAGTTGCTTAACGATTCTTATAGGGTCATTCCAGCGAGCCTTGGCGAGACTAGGAATCTAATAACAGAGTGCCGAGGATATATAGAAATATCTTTGACAACAAGGTGCTCGGATAGAAGATCCTGAATCACGCTCCTTCGTCGCTGTCCAGGATGACGGGAGACTCGAATATTCTGCTCGCGGTTAAGTGAACGGTATTGTCTTAAAAACTCTCGGTTATTTAATTTAGATGATAAAAGCCCCGCAGTATTAGCGGGGCTTTGTTTTTTAAGCAATTAATTGAAAGCTAATCGTTGATTAAGCAAGCAGTTCTTTCGCTGTGTTTACTACGTTTTCAGTAGTAAAACCGAACATCTTGAACAGTTCGCCTGCTGGTGCTGACTCACCAAAGGAAGTCATACCGATGATCTTGCCGCCGAAGCCAACGTACTTGTACCAGAAGTCTGCAATGCCTGCTTCGATAGCGATACGTGCAGTGACGTCTGATGGTAGTACTGCTTCACGGTAAGCCGCGTCTTGCTTGTCGAATGCATCCGTTGATGGCATTGAAACAACACGTACTTTCTTACCTTCTGCAGTTAGCTGCGCTGCTGCTTCAACCGCTAGCTCAACTTCAGAGCCAGTTGCGATAAGGATAAGCTCTGGCTTGCCTTCACAATCTTTCAGGATGTAAGCACCTTTCGCGATGTCTGCTACTTGTTCTGCAGTACGCTCTTGTTGTGCCAGGTTCTGACGAGAGAAAATAAGCGCAGTTGGCGCATCTTTACGTTCGATAGCCAGTTTCCAAGCCACTGCCGATTCAACCTGATCACATGGACGCCATGTGCTCATGTTCGGAGTCAGACGTAGAGAAGCCATTTGCTCAACAGGTTGGTGAGTCGGGCCATCTTCGCCAAGGCCGATAGAATCGTGCGTGTAAACCTGGATGTTCTGAATTTTCATCAGAGCGGCCATGCGCATTGCGTTACGTGCGTATTCCATGAACATTAGGAACGTTGCACCGTAAGGAACGAAACCACCGTGTAGCGCGATACCGTTCATGATCGCAGTCATACCGAATTCACGCACGCCGTAGTGAATGTAGTTACCTGAGAAGTCAGTCGCTTCTAGAGACTTAGAGCCAGACCACATAGTCAGGTTAGAAGGCGCAAGGTCAGCAGAGCCGCCCATGAATTCTGGAAGCATCTGACCAAATGCTTCTAGTGCATTTTGTGATGCTTTACGTGATGCGATGTTTGCTGGATTAGCTTGAAGATCGGCAATAATTTGGTTTGCTTTCTCTTCCCACTCCGCAGGCAGTTCACCGTTTACGCGGCGTTTAAATTCAGCTGCCAGCTCAGGGTATGCTGCTTCATAAGCTGCAAATTTCTCGTCCCACGCTGCTTCCTTAGCTGCGCCTGTTTCTTTCGCTGACCATTCTGCGTAGATTTCCTGCGGAATTTCAAAAGGACCGTACTCCCAACCTAGTTCTTTACGTGTTGCTGCGATTTCTTCTGCGCCTAGAGGTGCACCGTGACAGTCGTGAGAACCAGACTTGTTAGGAGAACCAAAACCGATGATAGTCTTAGTACAGATTAGCGTAGGACGAGGGTCTGCTTTTGCCGCTTCAATTGCTGCATTAATTGCTTCAGAATTGTGACCATCTACCGCTGGGATTACGTGCCAGCCGTACGCTTCAAAACGCTTAGGCGTATCGTCAGAGAACCAGCCTTCAACGTGACCATCGATAGAGATGCCGTTGTCATCCCAGAACGCGATCAGTTTGCCAAGGCCTAGCGTACCTGCTAGTGAACACGCTTCGTGAGAGATACCTTCCATCAGACAGCCATCACCCATGAACACGTAAGTGAAGTGGTCAACGATGTCGTGGCCTTCTTTGTTGAACTGAGCTGCCAGTGCTTTTTCAGCCATTGCCATACCAACTGCGTTAGTAATGCCTTGACCTAGAGGACCCGTTGTCGTTTCGATACCTGGTGCGTAACCGTACTCTGGGTGACCTGGAGTCTTAGAGTGAAGCTGACGGAAGTTTTTCAGATCGTCGATAGATAGCTCGTAACCACTTAGGTGTAGTAGTGAGTAAATCAACATTGAGCCATGGCCATTTGAAAGTACGAAACGGTCGCGGTCAGCCCACTCTGGGTTAGATGGGTTATGGTTTAGGTGAGAGCGCCAAAGAACTTCAGCGATGTCAGCCATACCCATAGGTGCACCTGGGTGACCAGAGTTAGCTTGTTGAACACCATCCATACTTAGTGCACGGATTGCATTTGCTAGCTGTTTGTTTGATAAAGAGGAGCGATCCATAATAGTTACCGAATATATTTAATTCTAGGAAAGGAAAATTAAGAGGGGAACGCAAACGTTCCCCTTTTGTGATTCTGTGCGATTACAGCTTAGCTGCGATCATCTCTTCAAGTTTACCTTGGTCAATCGCGAAGTTGCGGATACCTTCAGCAAGTTTCTCTACTGCCATTGGATCTTGGTTGTGATCCCATAGGAACTCTGCGTGAGTCATTGGAGCTGGACGCTCTTGCGCACCATTAGAGTCCACTAGCTTCTCAACTACTTCACCTTCTGCCGCTTCTAGTTCTGCAAGTAGAGCAGGAGCGATAGTTAGGCGGTCACAGCCAGCTAGTTCAAGGATCTCACCGATGTTACGGAAGCTTGCGCCCATAACGACAGTCTTGTAGCCGTACTCTTTGTAGTAGTTGTAGATCTTAGATACAGATAGTACACCTGGGTCTTCTTGAGCTTCGAAGTCACGACCTTCTTTTGCTTTGTACCAGTCCATGATACGGCCAACGAATGGTGAAATCAGGAATACGCCAGCTTCAGCACAAGCGCGAGCCTGAGCGAATGAGAATAGAAGAGTCAGGTTACAGTTGATGCCTTCTTTTTCTAGGATCTCAGCAGCGCGGATACCTTCCCACGTAGAAGCCAGTTTGATTAGGATGCGATCGTTAGAGATACCCGCATCGTTGTACATTTTTACCAGCTGACGAGCTTTCGCTACGCTGCCTTCCATGTCGTAAGAAAGACGAGCGTCAACTTCTGTTGAGATGCGACCAGGGATAGTTTTTAGGATTTCTTTACCAATGTTTACAGCAAGCATGTCACAAGTATCTTGAACTTGTTGAGCTTTGTCGTCGCTCTGTGTTTTTGCGTAAGTAATTGAAGCATCGATTAGAGGTGCGTACTCAGCAATTTGAGCGGCTTTCAGAATCAGAGAAGGGTTAGTTGTTGCGTCTTCTGGCTGGTATTTTTTGATTGCGTCGATTTCACCAGTGTCAGCTACTACAGTCGTTAGTTTACGAAGTTGCTCTAATTTGTTGCTCATTCCGATCATCCTATTTCATGGGGCTCATACTTTGCTGTAAGCATGAAGAGTGCATTTGCAAGCGTGTCAGTAGATAGAAGTAGATATTAGGTCTACCAACTAAATTTTAACTTTTCAGCGTTTGAACATTTGTTGTGAACATTTGATCTAATGCTGAGTAAATGATGCCACCATAATTATCTTATCTGCGCTGAAAGTCAATTGTTGATCTGGGGGGAAAGTGACATTCATCAATTAATTTTTTAGCCGTTAACCATGGGTTACATGAATAAACGTTTGCCTAGACTGTGTGTGGCTTATACGGGCGCTTGTTTGGGCAATTTTTACGGTGAGAATTTGTTTTTGTGATGAGCAAATGTTGATGTTAAGCATGGGTGTGACATATGCTACGTATGTGAGCGCTTGTAAGGGCGTTGAGTATTTGCCCGTTATGAAAGGGCACAAATAAACACAAGTCAGGTTGAATATGAGTAAATCCAATACCGATGTATCTGATGAGAGCGCCGATCTTTTGACGGAAATCTCGGTTGCTTACTACCAAGATGGAGCGACGCAAGAAGAGATCTCGAAAAAGTTTGCCGTTTCCCGTGCGAAAGTGGGACGAATGCTTAAGCAGGCCAGAGACGAAGGCATCGTGGAAATTACGGTGAAATACCATCCGGTATTTAGTGCTAAGATTGAGCAACGACTTATTGAACGTTTCGGCGTTAAGCGCGCTTTGGTGGCACTCGATCAACCGAATGAAGAGCAGCAAAGGCTACAAGTAGCTGGGTTGGTATCTAAGTACATGGCCAGCACATTACAAAATGGTACGGTAGTGACAGTCGGCCAGGGGCGCAATGTATCTGCAGTTGCACATCACATCGGCGTTATTCCACAAAAGGATGTTAAGTTTGTCTGTGGTATTGGCGGAATCCATCCTCGCGGAGGTATGTTTAACGCAGACCATATTTGTCGTCAGTTTGCGAAAAGCTATGGCGGAACATCGGAAACCTTATACGCGCCAGCATACGCGGAAAACCGTGAGCAGAAACTTGCCTTCATGCAAAACGCGACTGTAAAGCAGACCTTGGACTTAGCACGTAAAGCCGATGTTGCATTAGTCGGAATCGGGGATATGAGTGAAAACAGCTACATGGTTGACCTTGGCTGGTTTACAGCAGAAGAAGTGGTGCAGTCTCGAATGATGCAGGGTGTGGTCGGTGACTTCGCAGGTTATGATTTTTTCGATATTAATGGCGTATCGGCCAAGACTGTTATGAGCGATCGCATTATCGGGCTTGGCATTGATGAATTTCGATCTGTGTCAGAAGTGATCGCTATTGCTGCTGAGAATAGTAAACCGTTGGCATTACTGGGGGCATTGAGAACCGGAGCGATTGATGTCATCGCGACGAGTGTAAGTAACGCGTTAACCGTACTTAACCTTGATGAACAAATGCATGGCAAAACAGTAGCAGATGCTTAGACCAGACAGTGTCCTACTGATATAGCAAGGTTGCGAGTATCTATAAGTCACTCGCAGCCTTATTCCTTTCTGAGTTAGCCATTTTCTGCTGACAAACTGACACAAAGCTATTGTACGTCTGGCTCACAAGGGGTGGCTCGTATATTAGATGACTTTTTATTTCTTCTTGTTGCTTTTTTATTCACTTAGACTTTCGGTTCGCTTCTGTCTTGATAGATTATTTTAATGATAATTAAAACAATAAAATTAAATGTAATATCTTGATTTAGAATGCTACTTATCCAACTTTAGTTCTTGTGCTCAAGCCTCACAGATCACGTGTTGCTTGTTGACGTATACATTTTTTATGATTGCAAATTGCAGCAAAGTATATAAATATGAGTTTTCAATCGCAGTTCCCCATGGTCGGGAGAACAAACAATTCTAAAATTTGTGATGCGAATTCAGTTTGGTTTTAATCGTGATCTTCCACGATTTCTCACTGAATAGTGTACAGGGAAAAGTTTCAACCAGTTTCTGAGTGGCATGCAATATAGCGCACAAAGCTCTCATTTCATCTCATTCTCGTTTGCTATTTCTCCCTGAGCACACCATAACTTTATGAAGTATATCCAAATGACTTCAAGATACAGGACTTCGAGCGTCGCCTCGTAGGTACACCAAGCATCTCGAGGTTATTTGGGTATAACTATCAATCAAAAAGAACAAGGAGCATTTATGTACCAGGCACTAAGGAATGGGCTAGTGGCGCTTGCTGTCGTATTTTCAGCCTCAAGCATGGCAGAAAATTACACTATTGGTACCGGTAGTCAGAGTGGTACTTATTACCCGCTAGGTGGCATGTTAGCCAAAATTTGGAGTGAGAATTTACCTGACTTCAATATGCGTGCAGAAGTGACTGCTGCCTCTGTTGAAAATACGATTAAAGTTTCGACTAATAAGCAGCTCGCTGGTATTGCTCAGGGCAACGTTGTGCTACAAGCATACGAGGGCACTGACCCGTTTCCTCGTAAGATGGACGTAGCGGTACTGTTTGCTCTTTATCCAAATGCAGTGCAGTTTATCGTTCCTGCAGACTCTGATATCAAATCCGTCACCGATTTAAAAGGCAAACGCATTTCTCTTGGTGCGCCGGGTTCGGGTACACGGGTGAGTGCAATCAACATTCTTAACACTTTGGGTGTTACCGAAGACGATATCAAAGCGCAGTCTCTTAATTACACAGCGACGACAAGTGCTATCGCGAATAACCAAATTGATGCTGGCGTGATCGTAGGTAGTGTGGGCGTAGGTGCAATAACTGAACTGGCTCTGACTCGCGACATTCGCGTGTTGAGTTTCAGTGATGAAGAGCTAAAGAAAATTTCAGAAGCTTATCCTTCATATCTGGAACTTGATGTGCCAGCCGATTCGTACAACAAAGTCCCTGCATTCCAGGTGCCTGCAGTATGGAACGTTTTGGTTGTGAACAAAAATATGAGTGAAGATATGGCTTACCAGCTGACCAAGACCACGTTTGATCACATCAAAGAAATTCGTCAGGTATTGGATGTCACTAAGTACACAACCCTCGAGAATATGGCTAAGCTGGAAGGCGTTCCTCTGCATCCAGGTTCGGCAAAATATCTTCAGGAACAAGCAAAGTAACTCGTATAAAAGAAGTAATGTTACATGGAGTAAGTGATGAGTCAGATTCATCCGAGTAACCAGAAAATTACAGACGTGATACTTTCGATAGCCGCCGTTGCGGCTATCGCTTTATCTGTCTTTCAAGTTTGGCAGGGCATTGTCGCCACCCTTTCTGCACCAGTATTCAGACCGATTCACGTCAGTTGGGTGTTAGCGATAGCTTTTTTGGTCTATCCGACCTTTAAATCCAGAAGCTCCTTTCCTTTATATCTGACAGGCAGAGTCATTGACTTTGTTCTGGTGGCCTTAACATGCTGGGCTTCGACGATCATCGCTTTGTTTGACTATGACGATATCAGTTTCTTACTGGATGGTTTAGGTTCTGTTGAACAAATCGCAGGCGTGGTACTGATTGTGATGCTGCTTGAAGCCACTAGACGAACCGTCGGGCTGGTGATGGTAGTGATTGCGGCAGCATTTTTGGTTTACGCCATGTTTGGCGATGTCCTGCCGGATAACATTGCAAGTAAAGGCTTCTCAATAGAAGAGATTGTTCGCTTCCACATTTATTCAACCAATGGTGTATACGGTGCGCCACTAGCGATTGCTGCTGGTGTAGTCTTTATTTTCGTTTTGTTCGGTGCCTTCTTGCAGGTGACAGGTGCTGGTCAGTTCTTTATAGATATGGCCTTTGCTTTGGCTGGTAAGTATCGAGGTGGTCCTGCGAAGGCGAGTGTTATCGCCTCTGCAGCGCTAGGTTCCATTTCAGGTTCAGCGATTGCTAACACAGTGACTACTGGTGCTCTGACGATACCAATGATGAAAAAGCTCGGCTACAAGCCTGAGCAGGCTGCGGGTATAGAAGCGGCTGCATCAACGGGTGGTCAGATCATGCCGCCGGTAATGGGCGCTGGGGCATTTGTGATGGCGCAATTTACCGGTATTCCATATAGCGATATTTTATTGGTCTCGATTGCACCAGCGATTTTGTATTTTGCCTGTACATTGCTATATGTTCATTTGATGGCTTGTAAGCTTGGCTTACAGGGTATGACTGTGACCGAGCAAATCTCAAAAGTATTGAAAGATGGCTGGCACTATTTAGTACCGCTTATTTTGATTACGGCACTCCTGATGATGAGTTACTCTCCGGTGCTGGTCGGAATTATCGGATGTGCGGCGATTCTCGTTGCTGCAATGACGCGTAAACATAGCCGTATTTCTTTGAAATTGTTCATAGAAGGTCTGAGAGAAGGTGCACTCCTTGCTATACCAATCTCAGTTGCTTGTGCGACAGCCGGTATTGTCGTCGGCGTCGTCGGTCAGACGGGTATTGGTCTTCAGTTTACTCAGTTCCTCATTGCGATGTCGGGTGGTCACTTGTGGTCAGTACTTGCATTGATTGCTGTCGCAGCAGTGGTTCTTGGTATGGGATTACCGGTGACTGCGGCTTATATTGTTCTTTCAATCATGGCAGTACCAGCGTTGATGGACTTTGGTCTTGGGATCTTAACGGCGCATATGATCGTGTTCTGGTTGTCTCAGACGTCAAACGTGACGCCACCGATTGCACTGGCAGCGTTTGCGGGAGCGGGGATTGCGAATGCATCACCTATGCGCTCAGCGGTTCAGGCATTTAAACTCGCTCAGGGCTTTTTCCTCATCCCTGCGATGATGGCGTTTTCCGGGTTGATCTGGATAGATGGTGAGCCGGTGCACTTTGTTATCGGCGTGATATCAACCATCAGCCTGTTTGTCGCATTTGCCGGTGGTATTGAAGGACGACTTTTCTCACCGTTACAACATTGGCAGCGCGCTGTTTTGCTTGCTATGGCTTTGGGAGTACTGTTTATGTCAGACATTTTACGATTGGTTGCATTAGTAGTGATTGTGGCTATTTGTCTGCTTAACTATCGCCAGCCAGAGAAACCAGCTTCCCAAGCGTCATAATGAACAAGTAGTGATAACTGACTTCCTTAACAGGAAAACAAAAAACCGCATTCAGTTAGAATGCGGTTTTTTTCTGCTAAAGCTTAGTTTGCTGAAGTTTCTATAACAAGGTTTCGGTTCCTAAACTTCAATTGGTAAATGGTGGCAGGCTCCCCATTCTGTCCAAGAACCGTCATAAACGGACACATTTCTCAGACCCACTTGATGTGCAGCTAACAACAGAATACAAGCGGTAACCCCGGATCCACAGCTGAATATACATGCTTTATCGCTATGTAGGGTGAGTTCAGCAAATATTTTCGCCAACTCTGAAGTAGGTTTTATGTGGCCATCCATCATGAGATCTTGAAAAGGCAGACAAATCGAGTTTGGTATATGTCCGCTGCGCAGGCCTGCACGTGGCTCTGGTACTTCGCCTAAAAAACGAGCTCTAGAGCGCGCATCAATGATATTAGCGCTTTGATTATTTGAATGTGCGAGTACCGCTTGTGCATCTAAGAAGGCTTCCGCAAATAAAGAACCGACAAAAGTGCCTTGTTGTTTCGGCGTGCTGAGTGAGTCGACCACAGGCAAGCCTTCTGCAATCCACGCTGGTAGCCCACCGTTGAGAACTCGTACATTGTCATGTCCCATGGCTTTAAACATCCACCATGCTCTTGGAGAGGCGAGCGTTCCCGAGTTGTCGTAGACAATAATCAGGTCATCTTGATGAAGTCCGAGCTTTTGTGCACTGGCATTAAACCCTTCTTCCGTTGGCATCATATGAGGAAGAGAAGAATCAGGCAGACAAAATTCCTTGTCGTAGTCAAAACGTAGTGTGCCGGGAATCCATCTGTCGGTGATTTTCTTACCTTCAGACGGGATTTGGAAATTAATGCTGGCATCCAAAATTTTCACAGTTGGTTGGTTTAATAGGGCACTTAATTCTTTTGCGTCAATCAATGTGTGCATCGTTAATTCCTTGTTATCTATGCTCTATTCGCAGCTAACAAATGAGAGTGAATGTTCAATCGTTGTTCCGGTGGTTTGGCTTAATATCACGGTTGAGCCGACAGGGCACGACACCGTAGTTGAAACAGAAACCCGTTGTTGGCCTATCGTAGGTGAATCAACGGTGAGGTAGCGTCGTTGACCATCCAAAGACTGAGTCAACGTGTTACTGATTACTGTTGCAGTTACGGTTTTCTCAGTGTTGGAGGTGTTTAGCCATATAAGAATCAGTAAAGCGACCAAACTGATTAAAACCAAAATGTAAGTTTTGGGATTGTCCAAAGTTGAGTTCCGTACGTTCAGGCCTGAATAGTCCTACAGTTTTACAATAAAAGAATTGTATGTTCAAAGAAGGATCGGATTTACAGATAATCATCTGATGTAAAAAAGCCCAACATGATGTTGAGCTTCGGTACTAACTGCAAACCGGACAGGTTGGCATTTTCATCAAATTCATTTCACGCCATGACATGGTGAGTGCATCAAGAATAAGGATTTTCCCTTTCTTCGGCTGACCATAGTTTGCAATCACTTTGATGGCTTCCATCGCTTGCACTGCGCCGATAATACCGACCACCGGAGCCATAACACCAGCTTCCACACAACTCAGTGCCTCACTACCAAATAAGGCACTCAAGCATTGGTAACAGGGCTGTTCTGGATCATCATAGGCGAAGACACTGACTTGACCTTCCATGCGAATTGCCGCACCAGATACCAGAGGCGTTTTTGTCTCAAAGCACAGACGGTTAAGCTGGTTCCGGGTCTCTACGTTGTCCGAGCCATCTACGACAAGGGTATGTTGCTCGATAAGGGCTTTTAGCTCGGCGTCATCAAGGCGCTGCGCAATCGTCTCTACTTCAATATGAGGATTCAGCTCGCGTAATGCATCTGCGGCCGATTCGACCTTTTTACGACCGATATCCGCATCGTGGTGCAATACCTGACGTTGAAGGTTTGAAAGCTCGACGATGTCATCATCAATCAATGTGATCTTACCAATGCCTGCAGTAGCAAGGTACTGGCTGGAAGCACAGCCCAAACCGCCAGCGCCGAGAATAAGAACCGAACTTTGCTTGAGTGCCTCCTGACCATCAAAGTCGAACTGACGAAGGATGATCTGGCGGTTGTAGCGCAGCATTTCTTGATCGGACAGAATATCCACAGAACGTCCCTAATAAAGTGTTGAATTGAACAGCTGGATGTTCACGGTCTCGCCGATCTCAACGCGGCCGCGTTCGCGCTCTAGTACCACGAAACAGTTCGCTAAACTCATCGAACGGAATGCACCGGAACTTTGGTTGCCAGTTGTCTCGACCACGAACTTACCATCTTCTAAAGAATAGATGCCGCGTTGGTAGTCCGCGCGTCCCGGCACTTTCTTGAAAGCTGTCTTTGTGGTAGCAGGAATGGAAACTGGCTCTTGCCATTCTGTATGACCAGATAATTTCGCCAGCATTGGCTGAACCAGCACATACATCGTCATCATCGCAGAAACCGGGTTACCCGGCAGACCACAGAACCATGCGTTAGAAAGCTTACCAAAGGCGAAAGGTTTGCCTGGCTTAATCGCAAGTTTCCAGAAGCCGATTTCGCCAAGTTCTTCAAGAATGTCTTTGGTATAGTCTGCTTCACCCACGCTCACGCCACCGGAGGTGACAACCACATCTGCCAGTGTTTGCGCTTGCTCGAATGTTGCCTTGAGTGTTTCCGGGCAATCTGGGACGATACCTAGATCAACGGGTTCACAACCAAAGTTTTCTATCAATGGTTTGATACCGTAACGGTTACTGTCGTAAATTTGACCAGCTTCCAACGTTTCACCTAATGGTTTCAGTTCATCGCCGGTAGAGAAAAATGCAACTTTTGGTTTGCGTACAACCGTCACCTGGCTGACACCTAAAGACGCGATCATAGGAATATCACGAGGTGTCAGGCGCGCGCCTTTTGCCAGTACAATGTCACCCTGTTTGATGTCATCGCCAGTCGGACGAATGTTGTTTTGCGGTTCTACATCTGTCTGATTAAATTTAATGCCAGCTTCTGTGACTTCCGTGTTCTCTTGCATAATGACTGCATCACATCCGTCTGGGATCTTCGCGCCAGTCATAATTCGAACACAGGTGCCTTGGTCCCATTCACCTTCAAACGGTTGACCAGCAAATGACTTACCTGCCAATGGCAAAACAGAGGATGACTCTAAATCTTTAATGCGGATCGCGTAACCGTCCATGGCTGAGTTATCGAAAGGTGGTACATGGATTGGTGACAAAATATCTTCAGCAACTACGTAACCCAAAGCTTCAGCAAGTGGCAGAGACGATGTGGTTTGGATCGGTTTGATTTGCGATAGCATTTTATCCATCGCTTCTTCAATTGGCATCAAGCCAGGTGCATCACAGCAGCCCATTGAGATAATCCTATGTTCTTATGTTTTGTGGCAACTTTATCATAAAAGCTTTATTGATATCCCCAAATAACCTCGAGACTTTTTTTGAATCTGATATCTAGAGGTCATTTGGGCATCAGAATATCCACCTATAAAATATGGGTGTAATTATTCAAAAATCCTAGTATCCTTGTCACCCATCCAAAAGGGGTAAAATCTCCAACGGGTAAAGAGAAAACAGCTCAGTGTATTCTTGTTATGTGCTTTGGCGATATAAACATTGAACTGGGTTACTGAAACGCTAACGGATGAACAACGGTAAATGTATGTCACTCCGTTCGCGGTAGTTATAAAAGAGGAAGTGTAATGTCAGGTCTTAGCGAGTCAGCAAAGTTAGTAAAAGAAGCGCTAGATAAACGCGGATTAGAAACGCCAATGCGTCCTAATAACGTGAGCCGTGAAGAGAAAAAGGAAAAGATCGAGTATCACATGCGTGAGATCTTAGGCCTCCTTCAGCTTGACCTTACAGATGATAGCCTTGAAGAAACGCCGCACCGAATTGCAAAAATGTATGTGGACGAAATTTTCTCTGGTCTTGATTATTCTAACTTCCCTAAAATCACTGTTATCGAAAACAAGATGAACGTGAGTGAAATGGTACGTGTGAAAGATATCACCGTGACCAGTACTTGTGAGCACCACCTTGTCACGATCGATGGCAAAGCTGCAGTTGCGTATATTCCACGTGGAAAAATCATCGGATTGTCGAAGATTAACCGTATTGTTCGCTTCTTTGCTCAGCGTCCTCAGGTTCAGGAACGCATGACACAACAGATTCTAGTTGCTCTGCAAACTTTGCTGGAATCAGACGATGTTGCGGTAACTATCGATGCTGTACACTATTGCGTGAAATCGCGTGGGGTAATGGATGCAACCAGTGAAACGACGACAACAGCGTTGGGTGGTATCTTCAAAACAAACCCTGCGACTCGTGCCGAGTTTCTACACGGTTTACGATAAATTGAATTGAAACATGAAGGATGGCTAAAGCCGTCCTTTTTTGTATGCGTGAAAGAAAAACTACCACAAAAATATTTATGCAACTCTGTGTTGACAGTCATAAAAGATACTCTTAGTATATGCGACCAATGAATGGTTATAGGTTGTAATCATTTGTTTTAAAAGAAGTATTTCTCCACGCTCAGCTGATCTCGGTCAGTTGTGTTTCTGTTTTTCTAATAATAGAAACACAACAAAAATTGAGATTTGGCATGACGACACAAAGCACCATCAGTACTAATCCTATATCCGCTTCGGCCACAGAAGCCAGCTGGCAAAAGAAAGCTATGTTAAGCGTAGCGTTTTTGATGGCGACCACATCCGTAGGCCCTGGGTTTCTCACACAAACTGCCGTTTTTACCAACATCTACAAAGTAGATATGGCGTTTCCAGTACTTGCCTCAATCTTTATTACCTTTGGTATTGTGATGAATCTCTGGCGTATAGTCGGTGTTTCCGGTATGCGTATTCAAGATATCGCTAACAAAGTTGCTCCGGGTATGGGTTATGGTGTTGGCATTTTGCTTGCGTTAGGCGCAGTCGCGTTTAACTTTGGTAATGTGAGCGGTGCTGCATTGGGTATCAATGTTCTGACCGGTGTGGATACGACTTGGGGTGCTCTATTTACTGGTGTGATCGGCTGTTTGTTGTTTGTCGTTCACAACGCGTCCAAGCGCATGGATCAAATGGCGCGTTACCTTGGCTTGTTCATGATCATATTAATTGCATATGTGGCAATGACGAGTCTACCTCCAATGGGTGAAACCTTAGCGGCTGCAGTGATGCCTTCTGATATAGGTAGCCTGCTGTTGCCGACTTTGACCATTGTTGGTGGTGCAGTCGGTGGCTACTATACGGGTGCGCAGCGCTTGGTCGATATAGGCTTGAAAGGCAAAGAGAACGTCCCGTCAATCAAGACAACGGCATGGGCTGGGATCTCAATTGCTGTGGTCATTCGTACACTGCTCTTTTTAGCTGTGTTTGGTGTAATTGCAACGGGTGCGACTCTGGATACTTCTAACCCAGCAGCAGATGCTTTCCGTCAAGGTGCAGGAGAGTTGGGTTACTTCATTTTCGGTCTGGTCTTGTTTGTTGCTTCTATTACCTCTGTAGTGGGTAACTCTTACATGGCAATATCGCTGATTAAGACTCTGTTTCCAGTCGTGGCACGCAACGAAAAAGCGTGGTGTGTAGGATTTATCATCGTAACTTCTTTGGGCACTGTTACGATGAACATGCCTATTCTCCTATTGATGCTTGCTGGTCTGGTTAACAGCATCATTCTTCCTATCGTATTGGGCACAGTGCTTGTTGCGACAAAGAGAAAAGACATCGTGGGTGATTATCAACATCCAATGTACTTAACATTTACTGGTGTCGCGATTGTAGTCGTGATGGCAGGAGCAAGTTTGACTAATATCGGCAACTTCATGGCGAAGTTTTCTGGGTGATGTCATTTAGTTGAATCAATAAAAAACGGCCTCAATTGAGGCCGTTTTTTTATGTTTGATTAGAGCGGGGTCTGACAATTTCTGGCCAGTACATTTTCACATATCCTGTTGATACCCAAACCACCAATACCGTGGCGATACTCAGTTCTAAGAAGCCAAAGTCGTGTAGCCAATTCCATTGCGGGTGAGATTCTGCGAAAAATGAGGTCAATCGATGCATTGCGATAGCACTGATCACTGATGGAAATGTGACCGCCGCAATCGACGGCTGAAACTTCAATCGTAGCAGGCGGAAATAACAGAGGTAGATGAGCAACGTCATCGTAATAGCGATGCCAGCTAAAGCCCCGGTAAGGATTGGATCTGGCTCAGGGAAATTTACCAAATAGGCTGCCAAAGACAAGTTAACGGGCGCTGCCATAATAGCAAGCGTAGGTCTGGCCCTACGAGGCAGAGAACCAAAGAAGACTAAACGGTATAAAACAAGGGGCAGCATAAAGAAATAAATGCCGATACACAAAAGGGCTACGGTTTCTGAAAACAAGTTATGCCCGAACTGAGACCCTGCTAATGAGCTACTTATTATTCCCACAGGATACAGGAACCAACTCGGAACAATATTCGACATCTTGAAGTTAGTCAGCTGGAAGCCAAAAAACAGCACCATCATTGAAAAATGAAGCATCAGAGCCAGAAACCAAAGTGGATAAGCAACAAGCGGGGCGACAGATGCAAGGTAATCCGTCAGGATAAGCAGAGCCATGCTCATCGGAGCCATTAAGCTGCCGCTAAGTGGATGGCGAATGTCCGCCATGAACAAACGTGGGCTGGTTGCATACTTTATCAGAACCGGAGCAAGCAGTAATGCACCAAGTGACGAGAGAAATGGTCGAATCGGTTCACCAATATTTGGAACGTACAGTGCCCAAGCCTGGCCCAAACCAATCATACCCAGAGCTAACGCAGCCTGAGAGGGTGGGACACTATAAAACTGTACAAGTCTTCTCCAGTTCAAATCTACTCCGAAATGATTTTGCGCGAATGAAACGTTAATACCAACCTGAATCCCTGAGAAACAAGAGTTTGCTTAATATTTTCATATTTCTTTCTCAGGATTGGTGTAAATGACGCCACAAGTCATGAAACATGGCGTTATCAGCCGCGCATACTATCAAGTTTTATTGGTCGTTACTCTTAAAGGTGGCGGGTAAAGATAAGGAGAATGACAACTTTGTGAGTTTGGTATCGAATATTTGGGAAAAGATGTCAAAGTAGAGAATTAGTCGCTCCAAATAGCCTCAGTATTTAAGAGATTATTTGGAGCGCAGACGTGAATATTAGATTAAGAAGCTTGGTTTTCTGGTAGATCTTGCTGACGTAACTTGTCGTTTTTAAGCGTTCGATGAAGGAGTTGGCTGTATATCGGTTGTCCACCCAGTAACTGAGCAATAATTACCGCTCCTAAAGAGGTAATGATGAGAGGAAGGATCAAGTAATAGTTGTTAGTCATTTCTATGACAAGAAGAATACCAGTGATTGGCGCACGCACAGTCGCGGCAAATAAAGCGCCCATTCCTGCGATGGCAAACATGCCCGGTTCGATATCAAGTGCCGGCAGTAACACATCCGCACTTGCACCAAACGCGTAGCCAAACAGAGTTCCCAAACCAAGCATCGGAGCGAAGATACCGCCAGGAGCACCAGAGCCGAAACAAAGTAAAGTGGTGACTACGCGGCCGACAAACAGCAACACCAACAGACTAATTGAGTAGTTACCGTTCGTAACGTCCGGGATAAGTGTTATGCCCCCACCGGTCAATTCTGGTACGTACAAAAGCAGCAAGCCAAATACACCACCTAAAATTGATCCTGTGATGAGGTAACGCTTACGATCATTTTTGTGGATGGCAACAAAGCTATCTTGGGCAAGAGTAATTAGCTTATTAAATGTTACGCCAAATACACCAAACAGAGCGCCTAATAACAGGAACAACCATAGTGATTGAAGTGCTGGTGGCTGATATTGAGGCATGGTGATTACTGCATCTTGGCCGTTAATCGTACGAAACACGATGTTTGCCATGATGGCAGAGATAATTACTGCGCGAATGGAGATTAACGAGTAGCGGAACTGAGGGCGCATCTCTTCAACGACAAACATGATTCCGGCTAACGGTGCGTTAAATGCCGCCGCTAAACCACCTGCAGCACCGGAGGCGAGCAGTGAGTGTCGTGCATCGTCATCCTTTACTCGGAAGATGTCAGTGACCATTCGACCGACCGCGCCACCCATCTGCACAGTTGGACCTTCGCGGCCTAAAACCATACCTGAACCAAGCGCACCCATGCCACCGAAAAACTTCACAGGAAGCACTCGCCACCAACGCACTGGGCGGATGTTATCCATTGCACCTTCAATTTCAGGAATACCGGAGCCGGCAGCTTCTGGTGCAAAACGGTGAACAAGAAAGTAACCGACGAAAGCTAATAGGGCACTGATTAACACTGCGGCCAGCCATAAAGGCAATAAGCTGCCAATTTCGCTTTTTAACCACTCAGTTCGAGTTTCTGAAACGAAGTGAACTGCAAGCTCAAAGTACGTTCCAACAAGCCCTGCGAGTATACCCACGATCGCGGCCATCAACAGAACAGATACTGGTGTCGACCCTCGAGAGATAAACTGGTTAATCGCATCTTTCGGTACTCGCGCTAACACAGACTTCACAATTCTCTCTCTTTTGGTCATTAAAGATTTCTCCAGTTTCTATTGGTTTGTTGGGACGGCCGAAATTATACGATGGGACGAGGCTAGACCTAATCGGTAAAGTTGCAATTTAGCTTTCCACTATTGGTGTGTTAAAGATTGTGTGATGAAAGTATACGCGAGCATTGTGCTATTGATCTCATATTTCTCGTTGTATTTTTACGGAGAAAACTTGTTATTTGAGAAAAATGAACCATGCTTTAAGTGTAAAGCAACATGACTGCTTGAGAAGGAGGGATGTGACGATTAACTCACAATTTGGATGGATTCAAACCCTACGGTAAGTCCTCGTTTTATGTTTGGGATGCATCTAAAGACTTCCCGATTCGCAGACTCACGATTGAGTAACGAGGTAGAGGCGCACGCAAATGTGCGCCTTCTTAATGGGCGCAATTCTAACTTCTTTCGCACATAATGACTTTTTCCACTTGATAATTTTCCGTCTCACTTTAATGTCATTGCCACTGTTACCGATCTCGTCCTGACTTCAAAAAATATGATGCGTTTATATTCCCGACTTTTGCTTCCTGTTTGTGTTGCTCTATTTTCTGGTTCTTCATTGGCACTGGATAATTGGTGGCACACTGTTTTATCTGAGCGGCCCTTCAATCAGGTAAAGGAAGTCATACAAAAGGGAGGGAGTTGGTATCCGTGCGATACAGGTTTAGGCGACTCTACAGAACCTGCCGATGAACTGTGTTTAGATGATTTTCACTATTATTCTCAGCATTTGTATGGTGAAGTTGTGTTACGGGATGGAATAGCTAATTTCTTGTTCTTAAACGAGTATCAATGGCAGAACTGGAACGATTTGATCCTCAGCCTGAGAAAAGATGGTTTTGTAATGCAGAGTGTGAATTTCGATGAGGAAGAGTATGACGTGTTGAGTGCACTCGAGCAGAAATCCGCTGAAGAAGTCGATAAAGAAGTGATTGTTTTGATGAATCGTTATCCGCCTGATGCCAGCCGGACAATGCAGTGGGTGAGAGCCAGTGAGTTCAATGTGACTACTCCTAGCCTAAAGGTCATTCTCACTAGCGATGGGGAAATGATAGGGATGCGCGTCACTCGCTTTTAGCCTCGTGCTGCGTTTTAGTTTCATGATGCTTTTTCGTTTCATGGTGCAACGAGAGAAACGTGGCCATTGCTGACTCATCTAAAAATCCATCTGCCTTTTTGTGTGAACGTAAGTACTGGTAACCCGCAATAAGTTTGCGATGCAAATCTTCGTTAACCTCAGACAGAGCTTCATTCATCACATATTGGAATGCGAGTTTATACGCTTCCATGTCGACCACTTCTGCGCGGCGATAGAGATAGCCACAGCCTGTCGCCAACCATTCAAGAGAGCAGTTTGCTCGCATCGCGATTTGATTCGCCTTAGTTAAGCTAGGTTCACTACCTTTTAAATATTTTCGTATCAACGCTTCTGATACATCAACACGTCGCGCAAAGCCACTGATGCTTTCTTCGCCAATTAAAGTGGATAATCGTTGGGCAAAAGACATATTTCGTACTCCAGTTCGAATTGCGAAAGTTTACCCGTTGAGACGATGCGAAAACAAGACTAGGATGAAAGCAGATTAATTAAAGGAGAGAACCCATGGTTGCAAAAGTAGTCACTGCACCGAGTGGCCCAGAATTTTCTGAACTGGTCCAAGGTTATTGGCGTGCGGCAGATTGGGGAATGACGGCGCAAGAGCGTTTAACATTCCTTAAGCAACATATTGAGCTAGGTATTACGACTGTAGATCACGCAGACATTTATGGTAATTACGAATGTGAATCGCTGTTTGGTGAGGCGTTAAAGCTTGATACGAGCGTGCGTGAGCAAATTCAGATCGTAACCAAGTGTGATATCAACTTATGTGGAGATAAAGCCCCAGATCGTAAAATCAACCATTACGATACGAGTTCAGCGCACATTTACCAATCAGTAAATAACTCACTTGAACGTCTAAATGTGAATGAACTCGATGTCTTGCTTATTCACCGTCCAGACGTGTTAATGGACGCGGACGAAGTGGCAGAAGCGTTCACTGAACTGCATAAAGTCGGTAAGGTCAAGCATTTCGGGGTTTCAAACTTTACACCAAGTCAGTTTGAGCTGTTGCAATCCCGTCTGGGCAAACCACTCGTCACGAACCAAGTGGAAATTAACCCGCTTAACTTTGAAGTTGCACACGATGGCACACTCGATCAAATGCAAATGCTGCGCACTCGTCCAATGGCTTGGTCTTGTTTAGGTGGTGGCTCAATCTTCAGTGGTGAAAGTGAGCAAGCCGTGCGTGTACGTAACGAACTGGACGCGATTCGCGCAGAAATCGGTGCAACCAGTATTGATCAAGTGATTTATGCTTGGGTACGTCGTCTTCCATCTAAGCCAATCCCAATTATTGGCTCTGGTAAGATTGAGCGCGTTCAAACTGCGGTTGATGCACTTAACATCGAGTTGACTCGTGAGCAATGGTATCGAGTTTGGGTTGCTTCTAAAGGGCATGGTGTGCCATAGAAATCCCTTGCGACATCAATAATTGTATTAGGCACCCACTTTGGGTGCTTTTTTGTATACTTATTTTGTGTGGCTCTCTACAAAGAATATGGTTATGGACTTTAATCTTGCTCTAAAACTTTACACAGCAGAACAAGTCAAAAATGGTGAAGTCATTGCGGCTCAGATGGCTGGTGTCTCCATGTATAGTTTGATGCAACGCGCTGGTATGGCCGTTTATGAACGCTTTCTTCATCTTTACCCTAGAGTGAAGAACGTATTGGTTGTGTGCGGTAAGGGAAATAATGGTGGAGACGGCTATATATTTGCCTCTTTGGCCAAGCAAGCTCAGCTCAATGTTAAAGTGTTTCAGCTTGGAGATGCTTCTGCGCTCACAGGTGATGCGCTCTGTGCTTACGAAGATTGGCAATCTGTTGATGGTAAAAATAGCAGTTGGGATGACTGGAACACAGCGTTGCTCGACGCAGCGGTTATTATTGATGCGATGTTCGGGACAGGGTTGAGCGGAGAAGTCAGGAAGGAATACCGCCGTTATATAGAGCAAATTAACCAAATTCGTTGTCCCGTGATATCGGTTGATATTCCATCAGGCTTATGTGCGAATACTGGCTCTGTGCTGGGTGAGGCGGTTTATGCAAACCACACCGTTACTTTTATCGGCGTCAAGCAAGGGTTATGTACTGCCCGAGCGCGAGATCATGTTGGTGAGTTGCACTTCTGTGGTCTGGGGGTAAATGTAGAATTTGATTCCATAGAGGAACAGAGTGCATTAGGTATCGATCACAAAGTGATCTCACGGCTTTTACCCCCTCAAAAGCCTGCGGCACACAAAGGTGATAATGGTAAATTGCTTTGCGTCGGAGGCAATCTGGGTATGTCTGGCGCTATTCGCTTCTGCGCTTCGGCTGCGGTACGCAGTGGCGCAGGACTGACTGCGGGGATCACTCATCCAGATAGCTTTATTCCATTACAAATAGCCTGTCCGGAAGTAATGAGTCAGAGCATTACTACTGATGAATTACGCGATACAGAAAATGCTCTAACTAAGCGCATTCGATGGGCTGATGCGTTAGTTTTTGGTCCTGGATTTGGCGATGATGAATGGGCTTATCAAGCTTATCAGTACTTGTCCCAGCAACATAAACCAAAGGTAGTTGACGCTGACGGGCTGAATATATTGGCAATGCTGAGTCAGCGTTGTGACGGAACGCTTGTGTGTGATAATCAACGTGTGATCACGCCACATCCGGGTGAGGCTGCACGACTGTTAAATGTTACAACACAAGAAGTTGAACGCGACCGATATTCCGCAGCAAGACAGTTACAAGAACGATTTGGCGGTGTAGTGGTGTTAAAGGGGGCGGGAACGCTCATCTATGATGGTGTACGAATGTACGTTTGTCTCGCTGGTAACCCAGGAATGGCCAGTGGAGGAATGGGAGACGTGCTTTCTGGTGTTATTGGCGCTTTGCTGGCGAAAGGTATACCAATCGCTATTGCTGCCAGATTAGGCGTTATGATCCATAGCCACGCGGCGGATATTAACGCTGTTAAATATGGCGAACGGGGATTGCTAGCGAGTGACGTGGTAAACGCACTTCGCTGTGCGATGAATCCATAAAATTTGAACCAATTTGGCAAAAAAATTTCGCAGTTAGTCTGAGAGTTTTAGTTCCAATCGCATGGATTTTGGACATATTTGAGATGTGAAACATTTAAGATCTTCAAATATAACGCAAAGGGTTGCGCAATCGTTCAAGTATAGTGCTTTGTTAACTTGTTGAATTTATTAATTAAAAAGAAAGCTTGAAGGTTTGATGGGTGATTTTGGTATGCGATTGTCAAGATGGTAACACAAAAAAATATGAAATATCAGACTTGTAGGAAATAAATCCCGACCTATAATGCTGAAAACCGGAGCGTCTGCCAACGCTCCGGTTTTTTTGTGTCCGAAGAACAGTGAACCCGTCTGCCAACGGTGCCACTACGCACTCTGCGATGACACATATACATATGAATCAAGGAATTACACAATGCGTATCGAACAAGAACTTAAGTTAGGTTTTAAAGATGTACTGTTTCGCCCGAAACGTTCTACTCTAAAGAGCCGTTCTCAAGTAAATTTAACCCGCGATTTTACATTCAAGCATAGTGGCCGTCAATGGTCTGGAGTGCCAGTAATTGCAGCGAATATGGATTCGGTTGGTAGCTTTGAAATGGCTAAAGCGCTTGCAGAGCATGGTGTAATGACCGCTGTTCATAAGCACTATACAGTTCAAGATTGGGCAGAGTTTGCTAAATCAGCGGATAAAGCAACGCTTAACAACGTTATGGTGTCTACTGGTACGTCTGCTGCAGATTTCCAAAAAACGAAAGACATAATGGCGCTTTCTGACGAGTTCATCTTTATCTGTGTTGATATTGCGAACGGTTACTCAGAACATTTAGTTGAGTATGTAGAACGCGTACGTGCAGAATTCCCTGACAAAGTTATCTCTGCTGGTAACGTCGTTACTGGTGACATGTGTGAAGAGCTGATTCTTGCTGGTGCAGACATCGTTAAAGTAGGCATTGGTCCTGGTTCTGTATGTACGACACGTGTTAAAACTGGTGTTGGTTACCCTCAGCTTTCTGCAATCATCGAATGCGGTGATGCAGCCCACGGTCTTGGCGGTGTGATCATCGGTGACGGCGGCTGTTCATGTGCAGGTGATGTTTCTAAAGCCTTCGGTGGCGGTGCAGACTTCGTGATGCTGGGCGGTATGTTGGCTGGCCACGAAGAGTCAGGCGGTGAAATCATCGAAAAAGATGGTAAAACCTTCATGAAGTTCTACGGCATGTCTTCTCAGTCGGCTATGGACAAGCACTCAGGTGGTGTGGCTAA
Organism: Vibrio sp. YIC-376; assembly: GCF_052353105.1. Lineage (NCBI taxonomy): Bacteria > Pseudomonadati > Pseudomonadota > Gammaproteobacteria > Vibrionales > Vibrionaceae > Vibrio > Vibrio sp. YIC-376. Next base: position 314,193 of record NZ_JBBWFK010000002.1, on the reverse strand, counting down.
GTACCGTGCAGCTGAAGGAAAAACCGTACTATTGCCATACCGCGGCAGTGTTCACGGCACTATCCAGGACATCCTTGGTGGCGTGCGTTCAACCTGTACATACGTAGGCGCAGCAAAGCTTAAAGAGCTAACGAAGCGCACGACATTTATCCGCGTACAAGAGCAAGAGAACAACGTGTTCGGTAAAGAATAAATCGACTGAATATCGGAAAATTCGAATAATTAAGAGCCGCTAATAGCGGCTCTTTTTGGTTTTTGGTTACTGGACGCTATCTACCCATTTGTTTGATTTGAACCATTTATCATGAATACGCTGATAGGTTCCATCGCCTTTTATTTGGCGCAGAAAATTGTTTAGGAAGTTAAGGAAATCCGGGTCTCCCTGGCGTATAGCCCAACCAAGAGGTTCAAAGGTGAAACTATTGTCGAGATGAACCACTTTATCCTGATGTTGTGCTTCGTACATGGCGTTATAAGGAAAATCATAAACAAAAGCATCAGCCTGACCATTTGCAATTTGTAGTACGGCATCGGCTGATGTGTCGTAAAGATCGATTTTCGCTCCTGACAAATACTTTTTAGCAGCTTCCGCACCAGTTGTCCCCATTTGTGTTGAGATTACATATTGAGCATTGTTCAGGTCACGGTACGATTGAATTTTGTCAGCAAGCTTAGGAGAAAGAAGAATGGTCTGTCCAACTTCTATGTATGGATCTGCGAAATTTACACTTAAATTACGCTCAGGCGTAATTGTCATGCCGCCGATAAAATCGCATTTACCTGTCTTTAAAGCAGGAACAATTCCGTCCCATGCTGTATTGACTGGAACAAATTTCACGTTGATTGCACGTGCCATTTGTTTGGCCAGATCAATATCAAATCCAACATAGTTTCCACTTTTATCAGTCATTTCGAACGGAATATAACCTGATTCAAAACAGAACTTGAGTTCTCCTGAACTTAATATCCCATTCAGTGCCGATTCAGCGGCTGTTGCATTCGCTGAGGAAAAGAGAGTGAAAATAGCAATTGAGGAGGTTAATACCTCACGAACTTGTTGTTTTAACGGCTTTGAATTCATTTTATACATCCACGTATTTTTTATTTTTGTGTTGCTCTGTCTGGTCTGACAATGTCAGACATAAAGCGTATGGATGATGAAGATTTTGGAAGAATAATCAATATATTATTCTTTATAAGATATGCTCAATTTATCCTTGGCCTGAAATGCCATGTCCGCAGTAGGTGAATCAGACTATTGGCCAAATATACTCAAACAACGCCCTGAATTCTGCATCTTGAACTCGATTGTGTGTGTTTCTATAAAATTCAATGAATTATAGTCAAGGTGTTAAACGGTTAACTCAAGTGCCTCGCTCCTGAAATCAATCTCTGAGGTTTACATCATTCATGGGGTTAGTCCTTACCCTCGTATGCACCAGAGAATCATTTCAGGGGCGAAGCGTTAGCATTTAAATTTTGTTACTCAACGTTAGAGAAGAGTTGCTTTATTTCAGTCGGCGTTGTACCGCAACATCCACCGATGATTCGAGCGCCAAGATTTTTCCATTGCTGAGCGTAATTGAGATAACTTGTCGACCCGTTTTTATCATGCTCACACCAAGTTTTGCTGTTTGGGTCGTAACTATTACCTAGGTTTCCATAGACAACGATTGGCTTATTAGTTTCCGTGTTGATTTTTTCAATCAGTCCGCCAATAAACTGGGGGGCGGTACAGTTGACACCGACTGCGGCAACGCAATCAAATTGTTCCAAAGCACGGATACACTCAGAGATATCTTGACCATTACATATCTGCGATTCGTTTTTAGCACTGAAAGTAATCCAACATTTTGCATCTAGCTCTTGGACGATCTCTGCAATGACCATTGCTTCATCTAGGCGTGGAATGGTCTCTGCGGCGATGAGATCAACGCCTTGGTTCCAAAGAATCTCTATTCGTTCCTGATGAAATTTGCGCAACTCTTCCTTAGATAGGTTGTAATCTCCACGGTACTCAGAACCGTCAGCGAGATACGCACCGTAAGGACCAATCGATGCAGCGGCAATCGGGTAGCGTCTATTTTCTGCTTTTCCTTCTGATTCCCACCATTCGTCCCTTGCTTCTAATAGCAGAGTGGCGGATGTCTTAATCAGATCCTCGGCTTCGGCTTTAGTCAGTCCTTTCTTGGTGTAGCCTTCAATTGTGGCTTGATAGCTTACCGTGACACCAAAATCGGCTCCGGCTTGGAAGTAATCGCGGTGCAATTGCTTTATTAATTCCGGACTGTCTTTGAGGATTTTTGCTGTCCAAAGATCGTCGTTAAGGTCACAACCCATAGACTCAAGGTGCGTACCCGCAGCACCATCAGTAATAAGTAACTGAGACTTTGTAAGAATTGTAGTGAGATCTTGTCTCATTGTATTTCCTTATGTGAATGACTCACAGAGCGTTTTAATTATTGCTTTATAGCCATTGAAAGGCACCATCAAAACTAGACGGTGGCTTAAGCGATTTTTAGATACCCTGAAGTTACTCATAAGTTACATAGAAAACAAGCTGTCATTCTTCTCTTCTAATACCTTTATTCCGTGAAGGAACATAAAGCTTAATGGTGTCTCAACCCCAAGCTCTTTACCTAATTCAACCATTCTACCTGCAAACATATCGATTTCTGTTTTCTTCGAATTTTCAATGTCTTGCAATGTTGATGGCTTGTTGAAAAATGGGACTGATTTTATTGTCGGCTCATAGGCATCTATATCATCATATGAAAGATTTATTCCCTTTTTACTTGCGATAGAGCCCACTTCTTCCATAGCCTTTCGGCGTATAGCGTTAGCATTATCACTAACGTGGAATGCCCCATAAGGAACACCTAGTAGTGCACAAGTTAAGGCTGCTATAACAGCAATTTGATTGGGTTCTGACTTGTTTTTGTGTGACAGGGGAAGCGGATTTTATGGTTCAGATTATCGCGGCAGACTTGGATGACTATTATGAGAAAGTTTCTGAGTTAAGGCGTTTACCGTATGTATGGTCAATACAATCAAGTGTAGCTATTAAAGAAGTAAAGAACACTTCAGTTGTGCTTCTTAGCCGGAGACTTCCTTGGCTTTTAATCAATGTAGAATCGGTGGGCAGTGTTTACTTCGCTGTTAGTGGGGGACCGTAAACGACGCTTTGAATCTGAGCCATCGTGTCCCTTCATCGTTAGCATATTCATGCCAATATCGCCGAACCTGACGATATTGGCATTGCTTCAACAACGAAATGTAATCAGTATCCGTGACGACTGTTTATAGGCGGTAAACAGTCGAAAATCCGTACCTGACTCCTGCTTCTGTTTAGTCAAACAAACTCTTGAAAAATCCACCGATCTGCTTTGGTGCTTCTGCTAATCCACGGCCTATTTCCTTCAGGCCATCTTCCAAAGGCTGCAAACAGTTTGGACTCACTTCTCCGGTTTCATTCCAGACAGGTAAGCTGACTTCTCCAAAACAGCTTTCTCTCAAACCGCCGCTGGTGTCAGGGCTATAGTTCGCTAATCCAATCTGCTTTGGTTTTGTTTGATCTAACGATTGGTAGCCCGCTTTTTTAAGGTAATCACCGTAGATGCGTAATGGTCCGCTGGCTCCTGTCAAAGCCACGGGATTGTTATCGTCACGGCCTACCCAAACCGTTACTACATCGCGGTTATCAAGACCTACATACCAGCTGTCACGGCCTTGGTTAGAAGTACCAGTTTTCCCCGCAAGATGAGCATGAGCAGGGACTATCTGATTTAAATAACGAGCGGTGCCTTGTTCAACAACCTGCTCCATCGCGTATTCAATAAGCCACGCAGCTTCAGGTTCCAGTACTTTCTTAGTCTGTGCTTTGTGGCGATATAGGACTTGTCCGTGCTCGTCGAGTACGGCACTGAGCGCAAATAAGTTTTGTTTATCGCCTTTATTCCCCAGAGCCTGATACATTTGGGTCACATCCATAGGCGATAGGGTTAGGGCACCCAGTAACATTGATGGCATTTGAGGGATTTGATCTTGCTTGACGCCTAGTGACACTAGCGTTTTTGTTACGTTCCCTAAACCCAAAGCCATACCTAGATTGACGGTTGGAACATTGTAAGAGTGGGCGAGAGATTGATAGAGCGTCACCTGACCACGATACTGACGATCGTAATTGCGTGGCGACCAATCTTCATTATTTTTAGTGTGAATTGTTAACGGTTTATCGACTAAGTTCGTTGCCAGCGAATAGCTTTTAGGTTGTGCTAACGCCGTTACGTAAACCGCTGGCTTTATTAAAGAACCTATCTGGCGCTCAGCATTGATTGCACGATTAAAACCGTGGAAATTTGGCTGACGACTTCCAATCATGGCACGAACTGCGCCGCTTTGCTTATCTGCAACAATCATCGCCGTTTCTAAAGACTGACCTGCTTTCTTTTCGAGTTGTGGCATGACGTTATAGACGGCTGCTTCGGCTTGACTCTGTACTTTCGGCTCGAAGGTTGTGAAGAGGCGTAACCCACGGCCACTGTTGTAGTCTATACCGTTCTCTTTTAAAGAGAGTTTCACATAATCAAAGTAAGGAGGCTGAGTCGTATTACCGTTACCTTGAGCACGCACTGATAATGGCTTTTGAATGGCTCTCTCATAATCACTTAGTTCAAGATCCCCTGTATCTACCATCATTTTCAGGACTAAGTCACGACGAGCTTTAGCGCGTTCGGCATAACGCCAAGGGTTGTAGTAGGAAGGCCCTTTCACTAACCCCACGAGCAAAGCTTGTTGATCCAGGCGCAGTTCAGATAATGGGCGGCCAAAGTAATGACGTGCCGCTAAAGCAAAACCATGTATTGCGTCTTGACCATTTTGTCCTAAGTACACTTGATTCAGATAAGCATCAAGCAGTTGTTCTTTGCTGTAGCGATAATCCATGATCACCGCTAAGTAAGCTTCTTTAAGCTTACGGACGAGGCTGCGCTCACGAGTTAAAAACAAGTTTTTCGCTAATTGCTGGGTTAGGGTACTTCCGCCTTGCACATTACGTCCTGCCGTCACGTTTGCTGCAAAGGCACGGGCAATAGCAATAGGAGAGACGCCGTCATGTTGGTAGAAGTCACGATCCTCTGTGGCTAGCAATGCAGCAACCAACGTATCAGGCATTTCATCTTTAGGTACATAGATGCGCTTTTCAGTATTGTCACCATCAAGCATCCCTAAAATTTGAGGCTCTATCGGCAATACACCAAGAGCAATCCCGGTGGATTCATCAGTTATCTTAACTACGCGCTTACCGCTAAAACGAATGCTCGCCTGTAGCGCTGGCTGCTCTCCCTCAGGAAATACAAATGGTCTACGAATCAAGCGAATTGTCTGGCCAGATACACTGTACTCACCACTGGATGTTGGCTGTTCGACTCTACGGTAGTTTAATTGCTCCAACTCACTGAGCACGGTCTTCTGATCAACCTGACTGTCTGGGCTTAATACCAGATGGCGTGCATACACGACGTTAGGCAACTGCCACATCTGGCCTTCAAATTTGGCTGCGACAAGGTTGTTGAACTGCACACCGAAGTAAATAATCGCTAAAAGGAGCAGTAAACCTCCGGCGAAGAGTACTTGAGTCAGTCGACGGAACCAGGGTGTTTTCGATAGTGGTGATGAAGTGTTTTCAGGCATCTTTGTTCGTGTTGCGCGTTAAGGATAGCGTTGAAGCGTAGCCTGTTGTTTGTTCGCTTATGTCATTAAAACGTTAACTGTCTCAGGTAAGGAACATAAAGGGTTAGGGGGAGGGCTTGTTGGGTGGTTAGCTAGGCGCTATTGGTTGCGGAAAATGAAAAGCCCGTCGAAGACGTTAATGGTAGTCGCTTAATGGTTCTCTACATTGAAAAAGATCTATTTGCGCTCATCGCCGTCATTCCAGCGAGCCATAGCGAGACTAGGAATCGAATATAAGCGTGCTGAGAAGATATAGAAATAATCGTTGGTAACAAACTGCTCGGATAGAAGATCCTGAATCACGCTCCTTCGTCGCTGTTCTAGATGACGAAAAAACTTAATTGTGCTGCTCGCTGTTCAACGAGCAGCAATAACCAGAAAGTGGGGTAGGTTATGCAGGTAGAGCAGGACTATCAGCAAACTCTTCAGTATCTATCTCGACTTGTTGAGCGGCGTTATAGCGAGTACCAGATACATTGTTGCTGTTGATGAGCTGCCCCATTTTTTCTGACAGGTCGATTGGTAAGCGCACTGTAGTTGCAGACATGTTTTCAGCCAGATGTTCTAGATTAGTCGTCCCCGGGATAACGTGAATATGATCTTGTTGATCCAGTACCCAGCGTAGAACGATACTTGCCAGACTGGCATTGCTCAAATCCGCGTCTAACTCTTGTTTGACACTGGAAGCAAGTTCACTGACCAGATTCTGATTATGTGAAAAATGTTCAATATCGAATCTAGGCATGTTGCGACGGATATCGTTAGGAGTGAAACTCGTCGGCGAATAAATGGTGTCTGTCAGCATTCCTCTTCCAAGAGGACTAAATGCGACAAAAGCGGTACCCAGTGCTTTACAGGTTTCAAGCACTTTGATCTCCGGGTTGCGAGTCCAAAGTGAGTATTCTGACTGTACGGCTGCAATAGGGTGCACTTTTGCCGCTTGAGTTAGGGTCGCAGCTGAAACTTCAGACAAGCCGATTTCACGGATTTTACCTTCTGCAACCAGTCGACTTAGCTCGCCAACACTCTCTTCAATAGGAACGGTTTTATCCCAGCGATGAAGGTAATAGAGGTCAATAACGTCCGTGTTGAGGCGTTGCAAACTGTTTTCAATGTTTTTACGCAGCGCTTCAGGACGACCATTGATCTCTTTTTTACCTTGCTCGTTAATGAACATGCCACACTTGCTGGCTAACACATATTCATCTCTTCTATGTCCAACGGCTTTAGCGACAAGTTTTTCATTGGCACCGCCACCATATAACGTTGCGGTATCAAGGTGGTTGTAACCAAGATCCAAGGCATGATTAAGTAAATGAATACTCTGTTTCTCATCTGGTGGCGTACCATAAGCATGAGAGAGGTTCATACATCCCAGACCGACAGGATTACATTGAAACTGGCCAATTTTCCGTTGTTGCATAGTTTGGTTCCTTTGCTGAGTTTTCCTTAAAAGAGCTGTTCTTCGATACGGTGCAGAGTTTCCATTGCCGACAAACACTGAGCAACACTTGAGTTTGGCTCTTTGCCGGTTTTAATCGCTTCAAAGAACTCACGATCAATCAGTTCAATGCCGTTGTTTGATACAGTAACGCCCGACAAATCAATTTGGTTGTCGTAGCCGTCATACAAATCATCGTAACGAGCAATAAATGTACCCTCATCACAGATGTAACGGAAGAATGTACCAAATGGTCCTTCATTGTTGAATGACAGAGAAAGCGTACAAATCGCGCCTGATGGCACCTTCATACCAATGCTCATGTCCATCGCGATGCCGAGCTCCGGATGAATTGGCCCCTGTAAACCTTGTACGTGCGAAGCCGTTTCGCCAGTTTGGTATTGGAACAGATCGACTGTGTGGCATGCATGGTGCCATAGCAGGTGATCGGTCCAGCTTCTTGGCTCGCCTTTCGCGTTGGTGTTGGTACGGCGGAAGAAGTAGGTTTGCACATCCATTTGTTGAATGTTCAGTTCGCCAGCCTTAATTTTATTGTGAATCCATTGATGGCTTGGGTTGAAACGGCGTGTGTGGCCTGCCATTGCAACCAAACCGGTCGCTTTTTGAGTCTCAACTACCTTGTAGCTGTCTTCGATATTATCGGCCATTGGGATCTCGACCAAAACGTGCTTACCCGCTTCCATACATTGAATAGCCTGAGAAGCATGAACCTGAGTTGGTGTTGCCAGGATTACGGCATCAACATCGTCGCGGATAAGAGCATCTTCAAGTGTTGTCACACCCACTGCTTGTGAATTGTACTCGCTGATGAGAGCGTCTAGCTTATCCTGCTCCGGAGACACCATAACAGTGACCGTTACGTCGTCGATATTTTTAATTGCTTCTAAGTGCTTAAGGCCAAAGGCACCCGTTGCACCAACTACACATACTTTCATAAATAATCCTTTATTACACTTTGTTAGAGGTAAGGGTATCGTTTGATAGGATGGGTGACGCTGAGTGCTCCATCGTATTCAAAATTTGATTAGATAACTGTTCTAAAGTCTGATTGTCGACAGTTACATTTACGTCCGACATCAGTTGATGCCAGCGTATTGCTCCACCAGACATGCTGTTATTGATATTGAGTGAAGCAAGCGTATCGACCACAGATTTAAGCTCTTCGCTTCGTCTCTTACCATGGGTGAGCATTCTTTCCATATGGTAAATAGATAGTTGTGACAGATTAAGTTGCGGATAACTCTTTTCCAATGAATCAATCACGTGCTTGGCCACACCTGCTTTATGAGCAGCAAGAATACATTCAGTCGTTAGTGCTTCTAACCCTTTCACCATGGCGGAGCGTAACATTTTTATCTGTGAGGCATCGCCGACCTTCTCTGAAATCACCGTTACGTCAAACCCCAGGTATTGTAATTGTGGTGCAATCTGCATGGCTTTTTTACCAGAGATATACAGCGGGATTTGCATTGAACTCGTTTTCATCGGGCTCATTATTGCCGCATCAATGTAGGCTGCGCCTTGAGATTCCACCAATGCCGCGTTGTGAATTTTGATCGTAGGAGCACAAGAATTACAATCGATAATGGTTTGTTTTTCTGTCAGAGCATTTTGCAAAGGCTCTAAAGCCTGCTTTGCCTGATCAGGTGTAACGAGAGAAAAAATAAGCTGCGCACCATACACGGCTTGCTCTGGGTTAAACGCGCCATTCACCTGATATTGTATGTAGTCCATCAGTTTTGCTTCGCGTGTAGCCTCATTGCGAGTTTTGATATCAAAAGCACTGATCACATCCGGTGCATTATCACCAGCAATACTGACAAGTGCTTGAGCGGCTTCGCCGAAGCCAATAAATGCGGCACGAGTTGTTTTCACCTTTATACCTGACTAGGTTGCTTCACCGAATACGACTCTAACATTTGGGCAAAAACACGAATAATCAAAAGATGATCAGAGGTATTCAATTTTGAGAAAGCACCCCCTAAATTAACCTGACATTTTCAAGCCATTCTTACGCAGGAGCGATACGAAATGTGTTTGTACCGCAGTCGCATACCAGTTCTTGCGCATAGTAAGTCCTATCGGTCGAGATTGCTGGCTGCAGTCAAAAGGCAATATCGTAAAATGGCCTTCATCCAGTTCGCGTTGAATTTGATGCTGCGAAAGGACAGACAGGCGATCACTTCCCAGAATTAACTCTTTCACAAGCATTTGCGAGCTCGCTTCTACCAAACGAGTAGGAGGTTGCAAGCCGCCATTAATAAAGATGTCTTCAAACATTTTACGTCCAGGCGTATTGGCGCTAGACACTACCCAACTCGCAGCATGTAAATCCTGCAGAGATAGGGTGTCCTTTTTTGACAGCGGATGATCATGGCGTGCAAATACTTTGTTTTCTGATTCAAACAAGGTTTCTTGGCGAATATCGGTGCTTGGAATAGGGAATCTTAATGCGCCTATCAGAACATCGATTTCACCGTACTTAAGGTGGTTGAGCAAATCGGAGTAGGGGCCATCGATAACCTGAATCCGGCAATCTGGGTAGCTTTGACTGAACTCATTAATCGTAATAGGTAATAAACAGGTACGGGCTAACGGCAGGCAACCCACCGTGATAACACTATTATGTCGGTCGCTCAGGGCATCGATCTCCTCGATGCCTTGTTTAATTTCAACAAATGCGAGCTTACAAGCTTTGACCAGCGCAGTACCTGCTTTACTAACGACAATACCATTACTTATTTTTTCGAATAAGGTGACATCTAAGATCTCTTCAAGATCCTTAGATGCGCGATAAACAGACGATTGGGAGACTTCTAACAACCGACTGGCTTCGGTGAATCCCTGCCCATCTGACACGGCGACTAACGCTTTAAGATGCGTCGAAGTCATATTGTATAAGAATCGATGAACATTACTTTTTCGCTGGCCCTTGGCGATTTTAAGTGTCTCAGCGATACCATGCTCTAAGTGCTCTAAAGCCCTATCAATACGAAAAGCAAAAGCTTTGCCTTGCGGAGTTGGAGTCATGCCTTCGCTTGTTCGTTCAAAAAGCTCGCTGTGAATGCTCTTTTCAAACTTTGAAATTGCCTGCGTAATGGCTGGCTGTGAGAGAAATACGGTCTCTGATGCCTTACTGATGCTTCCTGTTTTTACAACTTCAGAAATGGCGCGCAAGTGCCGAATATTAGGGATGTTAAACATAAGACCGCCTGTAATTGAGAAAGGTAAGCTGCGGTATCGGATATGAAACCGTGAAAAATGTTAATGCTTTATGGAGCAACAACTCTTGAAGACAAGTCCACACCGACTTTTCACTTATTTAGACATGTTTACGCGCAATGCTAAACGTTTAGGTTGCTTTTTTGTTTACGAATTGTGACATCAATCTCCTATTTGAAATTGTATACAATGGAGAGTGTTTATTTTTTATTTAATGTTTTAACTCTATAAATTTTAGTTTAATTATATGATTTATATGATTTAAATTTTTTATTGCTCTCGATTGATAAGTGTCTCTTTATCTAAAAATTGAATGACGCTTTCACTATATGAATTATAGGTCCGCTAGATGTGAATGCTAGATTGTGAACGCCATGAAACAGGAGGTTTACAGAATGAGAACTATAAAAACATTATCACTTTCTCTCGCACTTGCTTATGCGGGAACTGCCGTAGCATCTGAAATAGAAATCACGATTGGACACGTTGATTCTCAGGATTGGACAACATCCAAAAAAGGTGCTGCTACACAAGTTTTCAAAAATCTGGTTGAAGCGGAATCTGGCGGACGTATTAGTGTTAATGTCTACCCATCCAGCCAGTTAGGCGGAGAGACCGAGGCGTTACAGTCAACTCAGGAAGGAATGTTGACCATGACGATGGTTTCCGGTGCTTACAGTAAGCTGTGTAAAGAAGCGAGTGTACTTGAAATCCCATACTTGTTCCCTTCAGCTCCGGTTGCATGGGAAGTGCTTGATGGTGAGTTTGGTGCAAAATTAAGCGAACACTGCCTAAAACAAACAGGGCTACGCAACCTTGCGTACGGAGAGACTGGTTTCCGCCATTTCACCAACTCTAAGAAAGTCATCACAAAGCCGGAAGATCTTGAAGGTCTTAAGATCCGTGTTATGACCACCCCCCTTTATATTGAAATGTTGAAATCGGTAGATGCAGAGCCAACGCCAATTGCTTGGCCTGAAGTTCCGGCGGCACTGACTACGGGCGTAGTAGACGGTCAGGAAAACCCAGTTAGTGTTATTGCGAACAACAAATTCTACGAGCTGCAAAAATACATCACGCTAGACGGACACGTGTACGGCACTGACTTTCTGCTGATCAATGACGATTTCTACACTGGCTTAAAAGCACAGGATAGAGAACTTATTGACCGAGCGGCAAAAGTAGCGAGTACGGTAAGCCGCGCTATCCAACAAGTGAACTCAGCTGCTGGCCTTGAATTACTGGCGAAAAAGGGCATGACAGTCACGTCGCTTACAGCGGAACAGAAGCAGAAGTTCAGAGATAAAACTCAGCCTGCTGTTATCAAATGGCTAGAAACCTCTATTGATTCAAAATGGATCGATGAAGCGCTTAAAGCAGTAGACGCTGCTAATTAATTTTAGGTAAGCCGTAAAGCCTACAAAGGGCTTTACGGAATTTTTGGGAGAAAAGGCTATGATAGAGCGATACAAAAAGCTGCTGGCTATCCTTGCTGGCACTTCATTGCTAACAGTCTTTGTGGTGATGTTATTAACCACCATCAGTCGTTATTTTTTCAATACATCCATTCTTTGGGGAGAAGAGCTGTGCAAATACGCCATGATTTACGGCGTTATGTTTGCCACAGCAATCTGTTACCTCGATGATCTACACATTAAATTTTCAGTTCTTAGCTCAGTTAAGTCGGCTAAGTTCCAAAAAGGATTAGAAGTCATTACCGACATAGCAGTATTTGGGAGCGCATTGATATTGATTTGGTCGGGTTATTTGTTTGTTGCCAAACGCGGTGCAATTGAATCACCGGGTATCGGGATCAGTATGTATTACTTCCAATCGGCATTAGTGGTTGGTGGAGTTTGCTTACTTATCGCTGCATCACTCCGATTAGCGGCCCATGTAACGCTGGCTCTAACCGGGCGTGCGACCTGTCTGAAACGTAGAGATGTATAGGGAATTATTATGCCATCTATAGCTTTGATGGGCACCTTACTGATATTCGGTGTTCCACTTGTATTTACTGTCATCCTGGCGATGTCGTTTTATGTAACCAGTACTCCAATTTCAGTTAGCTTAGTTGCTCAACGAATTTTTAGTGGATTGGACTCCTATTCAATTTTGGCAGTACCTCTGTTTGTTCTGGCGGGTGAGCTGATGAACAAAAGTGGTATCACCACACGTATTATCGATTTTGCTAATGCTTTGGTGGGGCATTTCCGAGGCGGACTTGCTCAGGTAAACATATGGTCATCAGTGATGTTTGCGGGTATTTCCGGCTCTGCGGTTGCAGACACGTCTGCCCTTGGCCGTGTATTTATTCCTCAGATGGAAAAAGAGGGGTATAGCAAAGAGTTTTCTTCAGCATTGACTGCTGCATCTTCCGTTATTGGTCCAATGATTCCACCAAGTATCCCGGTGATTATCTATGCGTTAATTGCAAGTGGTGTATCGGTTCCTGCTCTATTCTTAGCAGGGATTGTTCCGGGTATTTTGTCTGCGATTGCACTATCGATATTCGTTTATTTCTACGCGACGCGCCATAAGATTCGCAGTAAGGTCGTTCGTCAAAGTCGACGCAAAGCGTTAGTGAAAGCGTTTGTACCGCTGACTATGCCAATTTTCATTCTTGGTTCTATTCTACTGGGCATAGTCACTCCGACAGAAGCAGCAGCCTTCGCCGCATTCTACGCGCTTACTGTTGGTATGTTTTTCTACAAGACATTAAAAATAAGTGACCTGCCGAAAGTGTTCATTCGCTCAATGCGAGACTCATCTATCGTGTTGATTTTGATTGCCGTGATTTCAGTTGCTAACTGGTTACTTACTTTCTCTCGCGTGCCTCAATACATCAGTGCGCAAATCATCAGCACGATCAGTGACCCAATCATGTTCCTTATTATGGTCAACCTGATACTGCTGGTGGTTGGGCTATTTCTTGAGGGGATTGCGGCGATGCTTATTTTGATTCCAATCTTCCATCCAATTGCAATGAGTTTCGGAATCGACCCTGTTCACTTCGGTATTGTGGTTATCTTTAACCTAATGATTGGCTTGATTACGCCACCACTTGGTATTTGTTTGTTCGTTGCCAATACCATATCCAAAGTTGGGCTTGCCGCTATATCGAAACAAATAGCACCGTTGTTCCTGCTTGAAGTTGTTGTCCTGTTCTTTATTACCTTTGTGCCTCAAAGCGTGCTGTTTTTACCAAAACTGTTTGGTTACTAATAAGTACTTATTATGGCTGTGATGGATGTACTCCTGCCGCTCGCGATGATAGTGGCGGCAGGCTTTTATACAACGAAGATTCGCTTTTTCTCTCAAGGTTTTCATGCGGATATAGGTAAGTTTGTTCTTTATTTTTCGTTGCCTGCCGTAATTTTAATTAATTTATCGCAACTAGATATCCAGCACGCGATTGAGCTGAACTTTGTCTCGGTTTATGCAATGTCCGGTATCATCTCGATGGGCTTTGCGCTGGTAGTCAGTAAAAAAATATTAAGATCTGATTGGAAGGATGCATGTATTAATGCTTTAGGAAGTGGAATGCCTAATAGTGCATTCGTAGCGTTTCCAATCGTTTTGTCTCTATTTGGAGGCCGATTTATTGAAGCATTTCTAATGTGTGTATTGGTAGAAAATCTTTTATTTATGCCGCTTTGTTTATTGCTTCTTGAAATCAGTCATAGTGTAAAAACAAATACTTTAGAAAAAACTAAATCCATTGCTAAGCGCATTGGTCGAAACCCGATAATAATAGCGATAGTTATTGCATTACTTATAAATATATTAGGCTTAACCTTGCCTGATTTTATTATACAAAGTGCCGATTGGTTTTCTAATACAGCAGTCGCATTGGCTCTGTTTGCTATTGGTGGTGCGTTGGGTCAATCGTTTAAGATTGAAGAAAAAAGACGAACTGCTTTGGTTTCGATTACTAAATTAATTGTTTTTCCGATGATTAGTATTGGTTTGCTGACAATTTTTCCCATCAGTGGTGAGCTTAAACAGGTATTAATTATATTTGCTGCAGCACCAATGTTAACTATCTATCCAATATTGGGTTCTATTTATTATCAACAAAAGTTTTGTGTAAACACCCTTGTAACAACAACGCTGGCTTCCGGAATTACTTTGTCCATAGTTGTTGCAATGTTTAATTCATAGTGAGGTGAGTGTTTGGAATGGTTCTATTGATCTATTAGTTAATGCCATTCTCATAGCCAGCAAAGCCGAATATGACTTCCCTCTACAAGATATCAAGCCTTTGATTGGCTAGGAGTTAATTTATGAAGTATTCAATTGCCACCGTTTGTCTCTCTGGCACGCTTGAGCAAAAAATGCATGCAGCAGCTAAGGCGGGTTTCCAAGCAATCGAAATTTTCGAGAATGATTTGACTCAATACCGAGGCACCGCTCGTGATGTAAAACGTATCGCTGATAGCCTAGGGTTGGAAATTTTAGTGCTGCAACCGTTTCGCGATATGGAAGGACTACCACCTGAACTACGCGATAAAAAATATAAGATGATGGAGCGCAAGATCGATCTCGCGCATCAGCTAGGCACGGATCGTTTGATGATGTGCAGTAGTGTTCATCCGCTGGCTTCTCCGGACAGAAACCAATGTGCTGAAGATTTGCATGCCTTAGCCGAGCTCGCTAAACGTGAAGATATGAAGCTAAGTTATGAAGCGCTCGCATGGGGTCGCCACATTGCAGACTACGACGATGCCTGGGATATCGTTAAGCGAGTTGACCATCCGAACCTGGGCATTGTCCTTGACACCTTTCATATGTTTGCCCGTGGTAACACTCTGGACACGCTAAAGAATGAGATTCCAGTTGAAAAAATCGGTCTGGTGCAACTCGCTGACGCGCCTAAGATGCAAATGGACATTCTTCAGTACAGCCGTCATTACCGCTGCTTCCCTGGTCAGGGTGATTTTCCTATTATTGAGTTTGTACAAGCACTTAAAGACAAAGGTTACGACGACTATTTGTCTCATGAAGTGTTTAATGATGAGTTCCGATCTTCGTCTCCGATTGAAAAAGCCATTGATGGTGTACGTTCACTGAAATGGCTTGAGGATCAAAGTAGTGATACGTTCGAGGCTCCTGAGGTAAGTGATATAAGTTTTGTGGAATTTGCGGTCAAAGAGCGCGAAAACAATCCATTTACCGATATCATTGAATCGCTTGGATTTGAGAAAACCCATTGTCATAAAAGCAAAAATGTCGATCTTTACCAACTGGGTGACATTAACTTCGTATTCAACTATGAGAAAAACAGTAACGCCAGCAACTATCTAGAAGGGCATGGTGAATCGGTTTGTGCATTGGGTGTGTTAGCGAAGGATTCAAACCGTCTGGTGGAACTGGCGAAGCGTTACAATAGCCCAACGATTTATCAAGCTCGTCAAGAGAATGAGCTGGATATCCCGACCCTGAAAAGCTCAAGTAACCTGTTAATCCATCTGCTTGATCAAAACCATGCAGAGAAATTCTATGAAGTCGATTTTCAGCCAGTTAAGGATGTCACTGTATCTAATGACAACTTAGTTCGTATCGATCATATGGGGCAGGTAGTCTCTCCAGAAACTTTGCTTTCTAACTTGTTCTTCTACAAATCCATTTTTGGGTTTGTACCGGAAGAGAGTTATGACTTGCCAGATATAAACGGTCTAATCACCAGTCGTACAATCACCAGTCCAAACGGTAAGATTAAGTTTGCGTTAAACAGCACGAGTGCCAAGCAGACCTCTGCTCAGCGCTTTTTGAATAAATCAAATGGAGCAAGCATTAACCAGATCGCAATTGAATGTCGTGATATTTTTTCTGCGGTACAAGACTTGTCACCCATTTACCAGTTGAAAATACCAAACAACTATTACCTCGATATTCAGGCTCAGTTTGATTTAAGTGATGAATTTATCTCAAAACTTAAAGAAAACAATATCCTATACACGGAAGATGATACCGGTAGCTTCTTGCATTTTTACACCAAAGAAGTCAATGGGTTATTCTTTGAAGTATTACAACGAGTTGGAAACTATAAAAAATATGGCGAAACCAACGCGTTTATTCGTTTGGCTTCTCAGGCCTATCATGATTAAAAGTTAGGAATAATATCAATGCCAGCAATTATCTAATCATTCTTGCTGGCATTGGCATAAAAGGAATAAAAAAATAGGTGCTTAGAAGCACCTACTTTTTTATTTATAAGTTAACTAAAAAACGCTGTGACGTTATTTCTTTAGTATTATTTTCCTAGTAAATAGTTAATCGCCAGTTGATAGCCTTTCGTACCCATGCCGATGATGGTGCCTACGGCCACCGGAGAAATATAGGAGTGATGGCGGAACGGTTCACGAGCATGTACGTTGGTAATGTGAACTTCTACTACAGGCACCGAAACACCTGCGATTGCATCGTGAAGGGCAATTGAGGTATGGGTATAAGCACCTGGGTTGAAAATAATGCCCGCGAGTTCACCCGCTTTGTATTCAGCGCCAGCTTGGTGGATGGCGTTAATCAATTCGCCTTCAATGTTGCTTTGCAGGCATTCGACGTCAAAACCAAACTCTGATGCGAGTTTTTTACAGTTAATCTCCACATCCGCGAGCGTTTCGTGACCGTATTTTTCTGGTTCACGAGAGCCCAACAAATTTAGGTTTGGACCATTTAATAACAGTAACTTAGGCATGATGAGAACCTTAACTTAACACAGCTGAGCAAAATGCGATTCACGAAACTCCGCCAACTCGGCAGGGCTAGGTTGGGTATTAGTGAAGAGAGAAAATGCGTCAGTAGCTTGATGGAAAAATAGCTCAAAGCCACTGATAATAGAAACGTTTTTCTCTTTTGCGGCCAAAAGAAATTGAGTGTCTACTGGTGTATAAACAGCGTCGAAAACCCAATCTTGAGAGCCTATCCAGCTTTCTGGAATAGGGGTTCCCGGCATGGAGTAGTGCCCAACTGGAGTGCAGTTTACCAGGCCATTTGCCAGTTTAACGTAAGACTCAAGTGACTGAGCATTGGCCGTCGTCACTTGCAAGTCTTCATTAACCAACTGATCGGCAAGTGCTCGGGCTTTCTTTTCATCCATATCAAATAAAACCAGTTCTGATGCACCTAAATCAACCAGAGACATCGCAACAGCTTTGCCTACGCCTCCACAACCGATTAAGACGACGCGACCAGGTTTTTGCTCGCGCGCTTTTTGGTAAGCCTGTTTAAACCCGGAGTAATCCGTGTTGTAAGCGATAATTTCATCGCCTTTTTTTACTAACGTATTCGCCGCCTGAACGCGTTGCGCTGATTTGTCGAGTTTATTGGCGATTTCTATGGCGATTTCTTTAAACGGATAGGTGACATTTGCGGATTGAATTTCAGAACCGAACAATGCCGTTACCTGAGATTTGAACTCCTCAATATCCCCGCTATCAATACTATTTAATTGATAGCTAAAGTTAATATTTAATTGTTTGGCAAGCTCGTTGTGGAAATAAGGGGATTTTGACCGAGTTATATTTTTACCAAATAAGCGGCATTGCATAGTAAGTACTCCATCTATATATGACGAGATAAGGCTACCATACGTCATTTTTCTAATGATAATTATATTTTTCTAACACCTATTCATTTTTGTTGAATCCTTGTATTTATTGGGTTTTAAGTTGATTTGTTAACGATAAAAGTAAGGTTTCTATCTCAAAAACTTATACCGTAAAAATAAATTGAAATAGTCGAGTAGTTATCTCCGTCGTTATAGTAGTTCAAAACATAACAACAGAAGGAATTGATGAGATGATAATCGATTGCCACGGCCACTATACCACTACACCACCGCAAGTCGGTGACTATCGCGAGAGCCAGAAAGCTGCGGTAGCTAAAGATCCTAAACACGTTGGAAGTAAGGGAACGATCAATATTTCCGATGACGAGATTCGTGAAAGTATTGAAAACAACCAACTGCGTTTACAAAAAGAACGTGGAACGGATTTGACTATCTTCTCTCCTCGTGCAAGTTGGATGGGGCATCACATCGGAAATGAGCATACCAGCCGTTTCTGGACAGAGCACCAGAATGATTTGATTCGCCGTGTGTGTGACCTATTTCCTAACAACTTCGCACCTGTTGCTCAACTTCCTCAGTCTCCGGGTGTAACACCAGCAAAATCGGTACCTGAATTGGTACGCTGCGTAGAAGAAATGGACTTCATCGGCTGTAACCTAAACCCGGATACCACTGGTGGATTCTGGAAAGATGCCTCTTTGGGAGACCGAGCGTTCTACCCACTTTACGAAAAAATGGTCGAGCTGGACGTGCCAGCAATGATTCACGTGAGTGCGGCATGTAACTCGTGTTTCCACACTACGTCGTCACACTACTTAGGTGCGGATACCACTGCATTTCAGCAACTGATGATGTCGGATGTATTTAAAGACTTCCCTGAGTTGAAAATCATTATTCCTCATGGAGGTGGTGCAGTTCCTTACCACTGGGGACGTTTCCGCGGTATTGCACAAGACATGGGGCTTCCACCATTAGAAGAGTCAGTACTTAAGAATATCTACTTTGATACCTGTGTTTACCACCAGAAAGGTATTGACCTACTGCTGGATATTCTCCCTGCGGAGAACATTCTGTTCGCGTCTGAGATGATAGGCGCAGTGCGCGGTATCGACCCAGAAAGTGGTCACTATTTTGATGACACCAAGCGTTACATTGATGCGAGCAATAAGGTTAATGACGAACAAAAAGCGCTTATTTTTGAAGGCAATGCTCGTCGTGTATTCAGCCGTCTGAAGGCATAAGGAATAATATTATGCAAAACAATGTAGTAGTTCAGAATATTCAGCGTGCAGACAAAGACGTGATTGAAGGTCTGCGCAAATGTGGCGTTGCTACTATCCATGAAGCTCAAGGCCGTCGCGGCTTGCTGGCGCACTATATGCGACCTATTTTCCAATGTGATGCGGTCGCTGGTTCTGCGCTTACCATTTCTGGCGCAGCGGGTGATAACTGGATGATGCATGTAGCAATTGAACAAGCTCAGGACGGTGACTTTTTAGTCTTTGCTCCGACATCACCATCAAACCACGGTTTCTTTGGCGACTTACTAGCTACGTCAGCGCAAGCGCGCGGTGTGGTTGGCCTAATCATCGAAGGCGGCGTGCGCGATACGAAAGATCTGCGTGAAATGAATTTCCCGGTTTGGTCAAAAGCCATTTTCAGTGAAGGCACCATTAAAGAAACATTGGGTTCAGTGAACGTTCCAATGACCTGTGCTGAAGAAATCGTCTACCCGGGTGATGTGATGGTTGCCGATGAAGATGGTGTTGTTGTCGTTCGTCGCGACGAAGCAAAACAAGTTCTGGTAGCCGCACTGGATCGCATCGAGAGAGAAGAGGCGAAACGTGTTCGCTTAGCAAACGGCGAGCTTGGCCTGGACATCTATAATATGCGTGAGCGTTTAGCAGAAAAAGGGCTCAAGTATGTCTAACCAAGCCCCTTGTATGTGGATGAGAGCGGGTACTTCAAAAGGTGCATATTTTCTTAAAAGTGACCTGCCTTCAGACCAGTCTTGTCTGGAGAGCTTTCTTCTCGCAGTAATGGGTTCTCCTGACGAGCGACAAATTGATGGGATTGGCGGTGCTGATCCCCTGACATCTAAAGTTGCGATCGTAGCACCATCTGAACGAGATGGTGTGGATGTAGATTATCTGTTCTTGCAAGTGTTTGTAGATCAACCACTAATCAGCACTAAGCAAAACTGTGGCAATATCCTAGCGGGTGTGGCTCCATTTGCGATAGAGAGAGGGATCGTCGAGGCTCAAGAAAAGCAAACGACGGTAAGGATCTACATGGAGAACACCGATCAAATCGTGACGGTGACCGTTAATACGCCGAATCGACAAGTAACCTATGAAGGTGACTGTGAAATTGATGGCGTCCCTGGTAGCGCAGCGCCTATTGCAGTTACGTTCGAAGATACTGCAGGTTCAACGTGTGGTGCTTTACTACCGAGTGGTAACGCGGTCGATGTGATTGACGGTGTTGAAGTGACGTTAATTGATAACGGTATGCCTGTTGTTGTCATCAATGCCCAAGACCTTGGTATTTCGGGCGATGAAAGTCGCGATCAATTAGACAATAACGCTGAACTGAAACAAAAACTTGAATCGATACGGCTACAAGCCGGACCGCTAATGAATCTCGGTGATGTCACTCAATTATCGGTACCTAAAATGACATTAGTTAGCAAAGCTCAGTACGGCGGCGCTATCTCTACTCGTACTTTTATTCCTCACCGCTGCCATGCGTCTATAGGCGTATTAGGTGCCGTGAGTGTCGCGAGTGCGTGCATTTTACCCGGTTCGCCTGCACAAAAATTGGCATCAATCGAGCAAAGCGAAACTTTAGCGGTAGACGTTGAACACCCGATAGGCAAAATGAGCGTAGTGTTGGATGTACAAAACAGCCAAGTCCAAGCTGCAGCAATTTTGCGCACAGCCCGTAAGTTGTTCGACGGAATCGTGTATACAAATAGATAGAATATAAGGACTGACCATGGACAAGGATTATCTGCCTTTTCACCCTAATCCAAGCAAACCCGAGTTTAAGGTGCCGGAAGGTGCTGTGGATAGCCATTGCCACGTATTTGGCCCGGCAAGTAAATTTCCTTACTCGCCAAAACGTAAGTACACGCCGTGTGATGCCTCTAAAGAGCAGTTATTTGCACTGAGAGATTACCTCGGCTTCAGCCGTAACGTTATCGTACAAGCGTCTTGTCACGGTACAGACAATGCGGCTTTGGTTGATGCGCTGAATACTGCAGGCAATTTAGCTCGTGGTATTGCCTTTGTTGATGAAACCGTTACCGACGAAGAACTGCAACTGATGGACAAAGCCGGTGTCCGGGGTGTGCGCTTTAATTTCGTAAAACGTCTTGTTGATACTGCGCCAAAAGAAACGCTAAAGCTTATTGCGGAGAAAATTCGCCCGATGGGTTGGCATGTAGTCGTGTATTTTGAATCCCAGGATATCGACGAGATTGCGCCTTTCCTTAATGAACTTGATATGACCGTTGTCATTGACCATATGGGCCGCCCTGATGTCTCTAAAGGCGTGTACAGCGAAGAGTTTGAGAAGTTCATTAACATGATGGAGAGTAACCCGAATATCTGGACAAAAGTAAGCTGTCCAGAGCGTCTGACTCTTACTCCTCCTAACTATTCAGATGTCGTTCCTTTTGCTCGCGAGTTAGTTGAACGTTTCCCAGACCGAGTTCTGTGGGGAACAGACTGGCCTCACCCGAACATGAAATCACACACGCCGGATGATGGTCACCTAGTTGATGTGATTCCTAAAATTGCACCATCGGAAGAATTGCAACAAGCGCTGCTTGTGACTAACCCGATGAAGCTTTACTGGCCGGAGGAGGTTTAATATGTCTTCTTACCTTGATAACAAGTCCTCAATTGAAGGCACCATTCTGTTTGATGGAGAAATGGCTCGTAAAGGCTACGGTCTGAACAAGATGTGCTTTTCTCTCAACACGGCTTCGGCACGTGAGGAGTTTCTGCGTGACGAAATGGCTTATTGCGATAAGTATGGTCTGACAGAAGAGCAAAAAGTAGCCATTCAAAATCGTGATGTGCTTGGCTTACTTAAGTTAGGCGGAAGTATTTACTATTTGGCTAAATTTGCCGGCATGCTTGGTCTGAATATGCAAGACATCGGTGCGATTCAAACGGGCAAAACGGTTGAAGAATTTAAGCAAATGCTAGTCGACGCGGGGAAATAATCATGGCTAAAATTTTAGGTGGTATCGGTACTTCACATATCCCTGCTATCGGCAAAGCGATAGAACACAATCAACAACAGGAACCATACTGGAAGCCGTTGTTTGATGCGTATCCTCCAATTCATAAATGGTTAGCGGAAGAGAAACCAGACGTTGCGATTCTGTTTTACAACGACCATGGACTGGAGTTTTTCATCGATAAAAAACCAACGTTCGCAATTGGTGTTGCAGACCGTTACGAGAACGCCGACGAAGGCTGGGGCATTCAAACTGTTCCTGATGTAAAAGGTTCGCCAGATTTAGCGTGGCACATTTGTAATCATCTGGTTGAAAACGAGTTCGACATTACAATTTGTCAGGAGATGAAAGTCGACCACGGTCTTACGGTACCGATGCAGCTTTTATGGCCAAATAACTCGTACGACGATGTTCAGGTTATTCCTGTATGTATCAACTGTGAGCAGCATCCAATGCCTTCTCCGAAGCGTTGCTATGACCTGGGCAAGCAGATTGCCGCTGCGGTCGAGAGTTTCGATCAGGAACTAAAAGTGGTTGTGCTTGGCACTGGTGGCTTGTCGCATCAGTTGGATGGCGAGCGTGCAGGCTTTATTAACAAAGAGTTTGACCTGTACTGCATGGATAAACTGGTTTACGAGCCTGAATGTCTGACCAAGCTTTCTGTCCTTGATCTTATCAAAGAGGGTGGTGCTCAAGGCCCTGAACTGAACATGTGGCTTGGTATGCGCGGAACACTGCAAGGTGAGCTGAACGTATTACAGAGCAGCTACCATGCACCAATCTCAAACACTGGCTCCGGTACTATGTTGATCGAGTCAAAATAGTCGTCATACGATTTGTTCATTCTCTCCTTGTTAAGCGGTCACTGAGTGGCCGCTTTGTTTTGTCGCCCTTCATTCAGTTGTTTTTTACCTTATCAACCAGCTGTGTCCTCAAAGAATTACTTAGGCTTAAGTCAAGGCAGCCGCGACTATCACGAAAATAAATAATCGACAGTGCACACCTATTACCGTCTGAGTTTGAATCCGAGTTCAGGTGGCGTTCGGTTTTGGGGTACTGACCTGCTTCCTTTAGTCTAGTCCTGCCTACACTTAGTAACTTCATACAACTCTGAAAACAGGCATTTCCTAAGAAGTTAGTTACTGTTTCCTCGCTTTGATTCAGGTGAGTCTATCTTTAGTTAAAGGAGTACATAAGCAAGAATATTTAATGAGCCACAAACGTACGCTACTAGGGGCACTGTGGACTTAATTTATCTACCGAACCAGATAATTTAACAGATAGAGCATACTGTCTTTTTATATTATGCTTCGGTCTTGGAGACAGTATCATGTGGCTACATGCTTCTTGTAATCTTGAATTCAATATACCTGTACCAACACCATTTATTCTTATGCTTCGCCCGCGTAGCGGATGGCAGCAGTGGGTCGCTCGCGAACAGTACATTCTGACACCTAGTGTGCCGGTGGTAGAGTTTACCGATTCTTTCGGGAACCTTTGCCAGAGACTGGTCTCATCGAGCGGATATTTTAATGTTCATTCATCTGTAGATATAGAAACCTCTGACGAATATGACGTTAACCTATATGCTCCATTTGTAGAAGTTCAGCAACTACCAGAAGACACACTACCATTTCTTCTTCCCAGCAGATATTGTGAATCAGATCGCTTCTCTGATATGGCTCGTTCAATCGTAATTGGCCGTTCAGCTGGATATGATCAATGCGTTGCCATCGTTGATTACATTCGTAATAGCATGCAGTACATTCCCGGAACCGGACAAAATATTATCAGCGCTTCTGAGTTGAATGCGTATGGGCGTGGAGTATGCCGAGACATGGCTCATTTCGGTATTGCTTGTTGCCGAGCATTATCAATACCCGCCCGAATGGTTGTAGGTTATCTGGAAGGGCTAGAACCTATGGATCTTCACGCTTGGTTTGAAGCTTATGTTGGTCATCGATGGTATACATTTGACCCGACCCAGTCTGGTTTGAACAAGGGACGTATAGCTATCGCTTTTGGCCGCGATGCGGCTGATGTTGCCATTTATACGCAATTCGGCGATCCAGTGGAACTCCTATCTATGTTCGTATCAGTTGAGCGAATTACGGGCTCGCCAAGATGAAACTAACCGTTCCCCCTAATCATACCTACTCTAATGGAAGACACATGGCCGTTTTGTAAAGTGCTAAGTTATCAATTCATGAATAACTTCAGGTATTGAAAAATCGCTTAAGGAACTATCTGGTTTTGGTGGCTCAGATCAGCATAAGTCAGCGAATTGACTACGGCAGCTTCTGTAATATTATGAATGACACTATATCTCGGCATTCCAGCCATTTGGTTTCGACGGGAGTTTATATGATGGGCATACTGGTTGTATTCACTTTGGTGCAAAAAATAAGCTCCAGTCAGTAGAGTTGCAATAAAAATGGGTTCCTTATGGTTAGTTAAGGACCGCCAGTACCTATAACTTGCATTGCCTCTATCGAAGTAATTATTTCATTTATTCTATCTGTATTATCTTCAGTGATAGGTACTAATTTCGAGGCTAGACTAAAATAATTCAAGTAGGTTTGAGGCTCTTCAAGGTACCTCTAAAACCCACAACAAAGGAAAAGTAGTCATCAGAAGATCATCGCTCTAAGTCGATATTATATTCACCAGAAATTCAAAGGCTTCTAAAATGAAAATTGAAAATTCTGTAGCATTAGTGACTGGCGCAAATCGGGGAATTGGACTTGCATTCACTCAAGAATTACTTTCCCGCGGTGCAAAAAAAGTCTATGCCGCTGTCCGTGATACATCGACTGTTAGCCTGCCCGGAGTTCTTCCGCTCAGATTAGATGTGACTAAAATCGTTGACGTTAATGCCGTAGCAAAAATAGCATCTGATGTAACCTTGGTAATTAATAATGCTGGGATTGCTCAGACTGGCGGCTTTTTGTTTGAAGACAGTCTAGAGGTAACAAGGCGTACCTTCGAGACTAATTTCTATGGCATTTTGCATATGAGTAAAGCATTTGCTCCTGTACTGAAGAGTAGAGGTGGAGGTGCAATACTTAACGTTTTGTCTGTTGCTTCTTGGGTCAATGACGGCGGGTTGGCGGCGTATGCTGCGAGTAAATCTGCTGCTTGGTCATTAACCAATGCATTGCGCCATGAATTAGCTTCTCAAGGGACTCAAGTTTTAGGTTTACATATGGGATATGTAGACACCGACCTAACACAGGCTTTCGACATACCTAAAAGTAGTCCGGAAGAAATAGTTACTCGCGCTCTTGATGGCTTGGAGGCGGGGCAAAATGAAGTGCTGGCAGACATTATCACTCAACAAGTAAAGCAAGGTATTACAGCCGATCAGCCAGTGTATTTACCTCAAGAGCATTGAGTTTTGAGTGGCAGTAAGGCCTTCCCTGATTACGTACTACTTTCCGCTATAACGAAGTATTGGAAAAGCACTGGATAATCTGATGGTAATTGATTTTTATACTGCCTGTATTGCAATGGGAAGGTAAGCCACTTTGTCTCAGTACCAAAATCTGATCAATAGGTGTCATAGTGATTACTAAAATTTGATCAATAAGCAACGAAGTAACCTAACATACCAAGTGGGACGAAACACAGAAAGGGTGCATTTTGGATCCAGCCTCGATCTGACGGACACAGTGTAGCCTCGCGTATTTATCGGTTTATCTCATTAGGTACTAAGTGCACTGCTAAAATAACACACACCTCAAAACACCCTCCCATCAACACTCGAATTTGTAGTAACCAAAGCCTGCGTCAGTGTAGCGTATAGCACATGACAAGATTGACCAAAACAAACTAATTAGACGGTGATTTTCAGTGTTTCGTAGTCTAAATTTATTAATATGCACGCTATCACATATTCTTGTTGTTGCGTTAATCACCCTCTATCTAGGGTGTTTCGGTTGGAGATAGCAATGAAACTAAGTTCAATATTTGTAGTGGCTTTAATTGTGCTTCTAGCATTAGGAGCTTTCTTTCTGCTTGTAAAATCAATCCCAATGGAACAGAAAATGCCTGCAGAGATTGAAAGAGAGGAAATACACGATTCTCCGCGTGAAGCAATCGATGACGTGTCGCTCCTAACAGGAGAAGCTCCACCCTTAGCTAAAGCTCATCTTCCACGTGAAATATTGGAAACAATAGAACTCACACCACCAGAGAGCATTTATCCCGGCTCATCAGTCGAGAAGTCTAATGACTCCCACCAAGGATTCAAAGATGTAGAGAAAGAACTTAAAAGTATGCTAGATGCTGTGGTTGTGTACAATGTCCCTGAGGCGCCGATCAACATACATAGCTCCTATCAAATTCAATTAATACTGGACCTTAACAGTACTGTTGAAGAGCTCAAACAAGAGATAACTGAACAAGGCGAGATAGAAGACGCTGAAGTTAAAGTAAGCAGAATCATGGAAGCTACGCTCTCCGGGGATAAATTTTCGATTACATCGATAACTCCCGATATACAAATTATTTCCGAATCAGTGCAAACTGAATGGAGATGGGAAATTCATCCCAAAGCAGAGGGGAGGCATAATCTACACCTAACTTTAGTGGCGATGTTGGACATTGATGGGCGAACAACTCCACGCTCTATTAAAACTTTTGATAGATCTATAGAGGTTGAAGTGACCGGAAAACAAAAGATGGTTGCTTTTATATCTAGCAATTGGCAATGGCTATGGGCAACTATCTTAGTACCAGTCGCAGGGTGGATATGGCGACAGCGGAAGGCTAAGTCACAATAGCAAATGCTTATATCTGAGATGTCGACGAAATGGTAACTTAAGTGCGCTGACTCGTACCAGATCTTACATATTCACAGTTAAGTCAAGAATGTTACCACTTCACGCATAAAATCGGTGGCGAATGTATACCTTAGACCATGGGTTGCCTGTCCTTTAGGCAATCCCGGTAATGCTTTAGTAGTCCACTTATGGACTACAACCGCAGTTGAATATCCCGCCAACACCCCTTGGGTTGATTTCGTAAAAGAGTTCATGAGAGATAGGAATTTCGCGGTTGCCTTTATTGGCATTTACGAAGGTGATTTTGCAATGATAGACAAGCTACTCTAAAGCTCTATGTTCAGATTGGGGATGAATTTCCGCTTGGTGCTAAACAGGCGTCTATCGCTGTAATGTGCGCTATGCCCAGCCGAGTTGTTGAAGACTGGTAGTATCATTCCATATTTTGGTCATATGCTTGATAAGGTCACCTTCAAATTGAATCGCATAGACATAATCAGCTTCGACAGTATTCCCTGTAGGATCGATCGGGCCACCCGGACCAGTTTGTGTACCATGAAAAACAGCGAAAGCAGTAACAATATTGCGCTCTTTGTCTTCTGAAAAGCTCTTTAATTCATAACGACCATCTGGAATAGGTGTTAATAACCCCTTCGTCCATTCTGTATAGGCTTCTAGGCTGTCAATATCTGCCAATGCTCCAGCCTGAGATGAAAAAGTTGCACCAGAGTGACAATAAATTTTGCATGCATCCCAGGCTTTTCCTGTTTCACATGCATCGAAAAATTTCATGGCGATTTCTAATCTGTTGCTTATGAGTTATTTCTCCTTTGTTTTTACTGTCTACTCTTTGGTATAGCACTGTTTCCTTGTTATATCAGCCAACAGTATTTATTTAACTCGTCATGCAAAGCCAAGTGCTTCTTCAGCCATTAGTAAAATTAGGTCAGTGAATGACAATAGAAGTGTATCAAAAAACTAAAACCAAATGATTTTGGGCAGAAATACGTTGAGGCTCCTATCGGTACTGTTCCTATCGGCACTGTAACTTTAGTGCATGACAAACAAGGTACTCTTATCTGTAATATTCCAATTTACTCTGTTTTCACTCAAGAGTAGAATGCGCCGACATTGGCCCTGGCTCATCATCGTAGTGGGTCATCTATTTGAGTTTGAGTGTTGATGAATCCTGTTTTTCTCAGTATTTCGTTACTTATATGTAGTAACGTTTTTATGACTTTCGCATGGTATGCTCATTTAAAAGAGCTGAACAATAAGTTGTGGGTAATTGCAGCGCTCGCAAGTTGGGGAATTGCATTATTTGAATACCTGCTACAGGTTCCTGCTAACAGAATTGGCTTTACCGTATTGAGCGTTGGCCAACTAAAAATTATGCAAGAAGTCATCACATTGATGGTATTCGTTCCTTTTTCTGTTCTTTATCTAAAAGAACCCCTAAAACTCGATTATCTATGGGCTGGTTTATGTTTAGTCGGTGCTGTTTATTTTGTATTTCGTAGCAAATTCATATAACTGGTTTAACATGTCCATAAGCACCGTTTTCAAATCATCCAGCTAATCCTAATCACACCGTAACGCAATTACTCTAACTAGATAGCTAACTATTTAAGGTTATAAATCTCAAATTTAATGGTTTCTGAGTTTATTTATAACGTTATCTCCTACTACTCTTAAAAAGGAGCTTAGCCGGATAGCTAATTACCACCGGAAAAGCTAAATCTAGTTCGGAGCAATTACGATGAAACAAATTTTAGTTACTCTGCTACTCTCGCTGGCAGCGTTGATTGGCGTTACACCTGTCACGATGGCAGCGCCTCCTTCCGGAGGATATATTGTCGTTCTTCATGACCATATCGATAACCCGGCGGCTGCAGCCAAAGAGATCTCTCGCCAGGTCGGTGGCAATCTCGGTTTTATCTATCAGCACGCCCTGAAAGGATTTTCTATCACAGTACCGCCCCAGGCAGTTGCGGCTATGGAGAGAAACCCTAAGGTCAAATATGTGGCCACAGATGATATACGCTATATTTCGGCTCAGACAGCCCCCACAGGTATCCAGCGAATCTTTGCTGATACGAATACCAACATTGGTATTGATAGTAACGATGATTTCCGAGTAGATGTGGATGTTGCTGTTCTTGATACCGGCATCGATTTTGATCACCCGGATTTGAATGTCGTTGGAGGCGTTAATTGTGCAACAGGAGGACCGTTTAGCACGACATGTGATAGTGGTGGGGATGATGACCATTATCATGGCACTCATGTCGCCGGAACCATTGCAGCGCTGGATAACGGTATTGGTGTGGTTGGGGTTGCCCCCGGTGCCCGTTTGTGGGCCGTTAAAGTCTTAAACTCCAGAGGCAGCGGTTATGCCTCATGGATCATTGCCGGCATTGATTGGATAGCGGCTAACGGAAATATCGAAGTGGCTAATATGAGTCTGGGTGGTTCTGGTTTCAACCAGGCTGAATACGACGCCATTCAAGGAGCAGTTAATGCTGGTGTCGCTTTTGCTGTTGCGGCAGGCAATAATAACGCTGATGCGAATAATTATAGCCCTGCGGCATTCAATAACGTCTTAACGGTAAGTGCCCTTGCAGACTTTGATGGTGTGTCTGGAGGTCTTGGCTCTAATACCTGCCGCCCAGATCAAGATGACACTCTGGCTGATTTCAGTAACTGGGGTAGTGCCGTTGATATCGCAGCACCGGGTGTCTGTATTCTATCTACGTATCCACTGGAGCAGGGAGAGTACGGCACAATTAGTGGTACATCCATGGCTTCTCCACATGTGGCCGGTGCTCTGGCGCTATTGGCGAGCACTAATCCACCTTTAGATGCAGACGATGTGTACGCCTTATATGATGCCGTTATAGCTGCAGGTAATGATATTTGGACCGATGATTCGGATGACGGGATTCCAGAACCGCTACTGGATGTTAGTGGCTTTTCTGCTAATCTGGCCCCAGTTGAGCAAGGCTCTAATCAAGCACCTACGGCAGGATTTACATATTCGATTGATAGTAATGGGCTAACCGTAAACTTCATTGACGTCTCTGATGATAGCGATGGTTATATCATGAACTGGTTGTGGGACTTTGGTGATGGTAATTCGTCGACGAGTCAGAATCCAAGTAACATCTATGTTGGCTATGGTACTTACACGGTTACCTTAACGGTAACTGATGACGGTGAAGTAACAGATACCTATTCAGATTACATTACTCTTCAAGACCCTAACGCAGGTGATGGATCAGGCTATGGTATTGAGCTCACCGTCACAACTAGCAAAGTTAGAGGGACCATGAATGCTTCTCTGAATTGGCATTGGCTAGACAACGGTACTCCTGTAACAGTAGACATATATCGAGATGGTAATTTGTTGCACCAGTCTGCTGATATTACTTTTACGGATGACTCCCTAGGTAAGGGTGGTGGTACCTTCTCGTATCAGGTATGTGAGGCTGGAAGTAAATTTGATGCTGATTGCTCTAATATTGTGACAGCTGAGTTTTAGCCACAGATAATTGTAATAATAAGTATCCCCTTCAGCATATAGTGCGCCCTGATTAATCCAAATAAGGATACTGAGGTATCCTTATTTGGTGGAGGTTGTTACATGCCAGAGGGGATTATTTTGTCGGTTTTAGTTCTTCATACGGTAAACCGACGTACTGCTCGGCAATCATTGTTTTACCCGATTCGCTATGGAGACAGTAATCTAACTCAGAACACATCAGGTGGCTAAAAATAGCACCATCGGTGTTATTCACGCTAAGCTCATCAAAGTCGTGCAGCATGTTAGTCATCCACCATGAAAAGCGTTCGCCATGCCATACTCGACGTAAGCAGATATCCGAATACTGTTTGATGCATTCCATATCATCGTGTTTGTACACTTGAATCATGATCTTGTACAACGTCGCCACGTCAGAAGCGGCCAGGTTGAGTCCTTTTGCGCCCGTAGGTGGTACAATGTGTGCCGAATCGCCCACCAGGAATAATCGCCCATATTGCATCGGTTCGCACACGAATGAACGTAATGGGGCGATACTTTTCTCGATACTAGGACCCGTTTGTAAGTTTTTGCTCGCTTCGGCAGGCAGGCGTTTTTTCAGTTCGTCCCAAAACTTCTCGTCGCTCCAGTCTTCTACTTTATCTGTTGCAGGAACCTGTAGGTAGTAACGTGAGCGTGTCGATGAACGTTGGCTCGCAAGTGCAAAGCCTCTAGGGTGTTTACAGTAAATCAATTCGTCATCCACTGGTGGAGTGTCACTCAGTAATCCAAGCCAGCCGAACGGATAAACACGCTCATATTCTTTACGGATGGTATCAGGAATAGTTGGACGGGATACGCCATGGAAACCGTCGCAACCGGCAATAAAATCACATTGTAATTCGTAAGACGTACCTTCGTGCTCAAATCGAACTGCAGGGTTAGAAGAGTCTGGCGCGACAATTTCGGTAACTGGCGCATCATAATAGCTTGGTAGGCCAGCAGTACTTCTTGCTTCCATTAAATCGCGGGTGATTTCGGTTTGTCCATAACAAGTCACCACTTTGCCGCCAGTGCGTTCTTTGAGGTTGATTCTTGTACTTTCACCGTCAACACTGATTTGGAAGCCGTCATGGACATGGCCTTCTTTATCCATACGAGCGTTACAGCCAGCTTCTCTGATGAGGTCAACAAAACCTTGCTCGAGGATGCCTGCACGTATTCTGGAAAGAACGTGATCCGCAGTCGAACGTTCTACAATGACATTGTCAATACCTTGTTTAGCAAGTAGCTGACCTAGTAATAGGCCTGATGGACCAGCGCCAATAATTGCAACTTGTGTTTTGATAACTTCCATTTTAAGCACTCCGCTTGTTTTGTTCCTTGTGTTTCTATTTTGTTAATAAAGTGTGATTTCCTCCATTCACATACAGAGCAATTTCTTGTACTTTTAGGTCATGATGTGATGTTTGTTTGATGATTGGTTAAGTAATGAGTGCGATATCTGATGTACCAAAGTTCTTCCTGTATGGAGAACAGAGTGACAGCAATAATTCTGAGTTTGTTCATGTAGAAACCATTGCTGCTCGTAGTGAAACGAGAGGGTGGCGTATTAAACCTCATAGTCACGGCAAGCTTTTTCAACTTCTTTTACTTAACAAGGGTCATGCAGATATATCATTAGATAACAATAAGATATTTGTAGATAGGGCTTCTGTGGTCTCGATTCCTACCGGGGTTGTTCACGGATTTATTTTTTCTCCGAATACGGAAGGTTATGTTGTAAGCATCGCGGAACCGATGATTCATCACTTGGCGTTAACGTATGCTGAAAGTGTATTTGAGACGGTTCTGGATAAGCCAAGAGTACTCTCATTTACAACGGATGATAAGGTACTTACTCAACTGCGTGATTATTGTAATTTATTGTCATCTGAGCTGAATGCACATGATGTGGGAATGAGACTAGCTTCAGAGTGGTTGGCAAAAATGATCTTATTGTCTTTGTTTCGGGCGATAAAACAGCAAGATGAAGGAACCAAAGTCGGTAACTCATTAAATAGTCACTATTATCAATTCCAAAAATTATTAGAGAACAACTATCGTAGTCACTGGACGGTCGCTCAATATGCGGAAGCTCTGCAAACGTCGGTGTCGACGTTAAATCGAGTATGTCGCAAATCAAAAGGGGTGGCGGCAAAAGCGATTATTGCTGAGAGACTGTTTGTTGAAGCTAAGCGAAGCCTTCTGTATACCCAGTTGCATGTTGACCAAATCGCCTACAATTTAGGCTTTGAAGATCCGGCATATTTTTCACGTTTCTTTAAAAATAAGTCTGAGTTGAGCCCGACTTCTTTCAGACAGCTCAACCCGTTTGATACGGAATGCTAAAGGGTCTATTAGTTAGAACACATCAAGGTCATTACCGAGAACCACCTCTCCGTCGTAGTTGGTTTGAACTTCTTCCAACACCGATTCGATAGGCGCGCTGTAGTGAAGGATGTGGGTAAGCACCAGTAATTTAGGTTTTGCTTCAGAAGCAATCTTTGCTAGTTCACTGGTTCTGGTATGGCTTGTTGAATGGTATTGTTGCCAGAATTCAGAAAGCTTCGATAGCCCTTGTTCGCTGATCACTTCATGAACCAGCACGTCGGCACCTTTCGCGATTTCGATCATCTTTTCTGAATAGGCCGTATCGCCACTGATTACGACGACTTTGTCCGGCGTCGTCACTTTGTATCCAAAGGCTGGGCGGATATCACCATGAGGGACGGTAAAGGCTTCGATTGTGACGCCATCTTGATCATAAACGGTGTTACTTTCGGTGTATTCCTTCACGATCATTTGATAGTTGGTTGGATCTTTTAATGGCTGTTTACCGCTTGTGCGCAAGCCAATGTCAACGGACAACATGTCATAGTATCCAGTCACAAATTTTTCCGTACCAATAGGACCATACAACGATATTTTATCGTCACGTCGCCACCAATAAGTAGCTGCCAGCTCCGAAATATCAAGGATATGATCACTGTGGAGGTGTGTGATGAACACGTGCTTAATGTTAGTAGGATAGAGTGCTTTGATCCCTTTCTTCTCTGCAGCTTCAATCGCTTTTTGTACCATGCCGCCACCTGCATCGAAGACAAACGCAGTATCGTTGTAAACAACGGCGGTTGATGGGCCAGATCGGTCAGCATCAGGAACTGGGGTCCCCGTTCCTAACAGAATAACATCGGTTTTGGCTGATGCACTGATGGATAACATTAGGCCTAGGGCGCAGGTTATCGCAGGCGCAAAAATACCAGATCTAAAGGCTTTCATTAGATTCTCCAAGAAATTTGTTGGGGGAGGAAACCCTCACCACAGTCCGTGTGGTAAGGGTAGTGGGGGGGAATTAAAGTAGTCCAAGAGCGAGCGTTGGGAAGCCAATTATCAATAGCAGGCGCACAACGTCCGACATGACGAACGGGAATACGCCTTTGTACATTTCTTTAATTGAAACATCGGGCGCTAATGACTTGATGACAAATACGTTCATTCCTACAGGAGGCGTAATAAGACCAAGCTCAACGGTAATCACCGCAACGATGCCGAACCAGATTGGGTCAAAGCCTGCCGCCTCAATAAGAGGGTAAACGACAGGAACGGTAAGGAGCAGCATCGCAATACTGTCCATGACGCAACCTAGTAGGACGAACAATAACAGCACAGCAAACAGAACCATGTAAGGAGAAAGCTGTAGACTATCGACCACTTCCACCAAGGTGTAAGAGATTCTTGAAACCGAAAGGAAGTAGCCAAAAATTTCGGCACCAATGATCATGAAGAAGATCATGGAAGAAAGAGCCAGTGTTTCCTCTACCGCTTCAACAAATTGTCTCCATTTCATTCCTCGGAACAAGGCGATGACTAGCGTACCAGCCGCCCCAATCGCTGCCGCTTCGGTTGGTGTAAACAGGCCAAAATAGATACCGCAGATGATGAAAGCGAAGATGCTAGTGAAGGGAATCAAGCCTTTAAGCCCTTTGATCTTCTCTGAAAAGGAGGTTTGTTCACCTGGTGTTGCGAGATCCGGTTTTAGCCAAACCGTAATGGCAATCGTCACACAGTACAGTAACAGCCCTAGCAGACCAGGGATTAGTCCAGCAATAAACATATCACCGACAGACTGCTCTGTGATTAACGCGTAAAGAAGAAGTGCGATAGAAGGCGGGATCATGATGCCTAATGTACCACCTGCTGCAAGCGTGCCGGTTGCCAATGACATTGAGTAGCCATTCTTTTCCATTTCTGGCAACGCAACGCGAGACATGCTCGCTGCTGTGGCCAGAGAAGAGCCAGAGATAGCCGAGAAAACACCGCATGATGTTACTGCTGCCAGTGCCATACCACCACGCCAGCGACCAAATAGTGTTCTCGCACCATGAAACAGTTCTTGCGACATTTGTGCTTTAGAGGCAAAGACACCCATGAGGATAAACATAGGAATCGGGCTAAAGCTGTAGTTAGACAGGGTTTCAAACGGACCGCTATCCAAAATCGCCATCGCAGAAGGAAAAGCAACAATAGATCCGAACCCAACAAATCCGGTTACCGCCATGGATAACGCGATAGGAGCTCTGAACGCCATCATTACTAACATTAACGCAATACAAATTAGACCAATCGTTGAAGCATCCATTAGACTAACTCCTCTTTGTTTCGTTGTTGCACGTTACTTTTTTTGTCGCTTAACTTTGCTGGTTCATCGCCGCCATTATTTTTCGCTGGTGTATGGCAGTGAAAGATGAGCTCCCCTGCAATGATCAACGCTTTAACTGCAAGCAACCCAGTGGCGATAACCACACCAATATAGATATATTCCAGCGGAATCTGTAAATCTTGTGTGGTTTCTCCAGTGAGAGATGCCGACTCAATCGCTTCAAAGAAGCGCACTGACATACCCGCGCCCAGTAGTGCAAAACCAAGGTTGTAGAAGGCTTCAAGATATATCTTCAGACGCTGATTCATTTTCTCGGTAAACAAATCAACAATGACCTGAGATTTGGCTACCGAGTGAGGCATAGTCAGCAAGATGGCAAACAGCAAACCAAATTTGATGAGCTCTATGCCACCGACAAACGTCAAGTCGATACTGCCGTCAGTAAAATTAAACATCGCGCGAGTGATGACGTCAGCGAGAGTGATGAACATCATCGACACTAAAATAAAACCAGCGACCAGATGGGCAATATGTGCCGCGCGATTGACTAGGTTGATGAGTATTTTCATAATCTCATTCCCTTGTTAAGGCTGAAAGGCAGCAGTTAAATACAGTCTTGTGAAAGTTCCATTGCTCGCTTATATACGTCGCGTGCAGCTAGTCCTTTCGATTCCAAATCAGACAAGTAGTTTTCGATGACTTTGTCGAAAATTGGTTTCCAGGTTGTTTCGTTACTTGATGCATCGATACGGTTGATAGTGTGACCAGCGGCTTTGGCTTCTTCCAAACCTTTGCTGTCCAAATCATCAAACACTTGTGCTGCAATCTTCGACCATGCGGAACCTGAGTTCTTGTCGATAACCGCTTTAAGCTCAGCGTCAAGCGACTTGTATACGTCGCTATTCATCGTCACGATGAATGCCAGGGAGTAAAGTCCACCTACTTCAGTATGGTTTTCCGCTAGCTCGTTAATTCTAAAGCTCTTCACACCTTCCCAAGGAAGTGCCACGCCATCAATAACACCGCGCTGAAGAGATTGATAAGATTGCGGAGCTGGCATACCGACAGGAAGAGCACCAAGTTCTTCAAGTAAGCCACCGATTACCGCTGTTGGTCGGCGAATACGCAGACCTTCCAGATCACTAGGCTGTTCGATATTTTTGCCTTTTACATGCAATAAACCAGCGCCGTGGGTAAATAAGAACAGTGGTTTAGAATCTTTGTATTCATTCGCAAAAGCACCTTCTTCGTATAGCTTTTGAATCACACAAGAGCCTTGATTGGCATTTTGTACGACCCCCGGTAGTTCAACGATTTGAGTTAGTGGGAATCGATTTGCAGAGTACCCTTGCACCGTAGCGGTCACATCTAAAATACGATGTTTTACTGCATCATATTGTGCAGGCGGCTTGGCAAGGGTAGAAGACGGGTACAACTCTACTTTAATGCGGCCATTTGAATCCGCTTCAACAGCGTCAGCCCACTTTTGATAAATCTCTTTATGAATATCAGATACGGAAGGCCAAAAGTGTCCGAATCTCAATGTAACGTCTGCGGCGAACGCAGGTGAAGCTAGAAGAAGCGATGACAGTACAGTGGCAGCAGTCTTTTTAATAATCGTATTCATACTTAAACGTCCAAATGTTAGTAGAGTATTTATAAAGTGCTTTTTTAGTCAGACTATTCTTTTTCTTTGGGCTGAATAAAATCGTCAACTTTAACCTATCAGAGGTTTTACCTTGTGTAAGATGTTAATGTTAAGTTAACACTTGATTTGCCATTACGTTAGTTCGAAAAAAGAAAAGGCTATTCAATTTTTGAAATTCTGTGACTTTAATTCGAGGGAATTTCTGGGCTAGAAATACAAATTTTAAGGGTGTATCTAATTGATATGTAATATGTTTAATATTGGTGTTTTAGGTATTAACTCCTGACCACCGGTGATGTTAATACATAGATAAATGGTGAGTCATAAAGTAACTATAATTTGTGTTACATCTATTGTTTCTTAGGAGTGTGATATGTGTGGCAGGTTAAATGTACTCGATGACCCCCTATGTCGAATTGTTTCCGAACAGCTTGGAATCAGTTTTGTAACCGAAACCAATAGAGATCTCAGGCCCAGTCAAATCGTTTCTACTGTCGGCGCCCAACACGGTGAATTAAAACAACTCGATTTACCTTGGGGAATACAACCTGACTGGGCAAACCACCTGATCATCAACGCGAAAGCCGAGACTGTTGCTGTTAAAGCAACATTTGCGAATGCGTTTGAATTTAACAGAGTCATCGTACCGTGTACGGGTTGGTAT
Organism: Vibrio sp. YIC-376; assembly: GCF_052353105.1. NCBI lineage: Bacteria > Pseudomonadati > Pseudomonadota > Gammaproteobacteria > Vibrionales > Vibrionaceae > Vibrio > Vibrio sp. YIC-376. The sequence goes on along the minus strand of NZ_JBBWFK010000002.1, from coordinate 276,636 downwards.
GAATGGCGAGAAGAAAATGGCAGAAAGGTAAAGTACCTTTTCAGCCTTGGAGATAACCACGTTTTGTATATGGCAGGTATTGCGGTGGACAATGGGCGAGAACTCGTAACGCTAACCACCGAATCAAATCAACAATGCAGCGAATTTCATCACCGCATGCCGTTATTAATTCCAAATAAAGAAGTTGTGAACTGGATAAGCGGGACTGGCAAGAGCGTCTATCAGTTATTAGATAACCAATTTAATGAAACGTTGATGATAAAAGATTAGCGATACTCTTGAGGATCATTGCATCTTAAAGAATATCGCTAGATGACTTTAGTTTGTTACATGACACTTGGAAGCCATAGAGACAATGGCGGAATAAGTAGTAACAGTAGTAGCCTTACAATATCTGCGCACCAGAATGGTGTGACGCCTTTAAAGATCGTACTGGTTTTGATGTCTTTGACTACGCTGCTGAGCACAAAGATGTTCAATCCTACCGGTGGAGTAATAAGACTGATCTCAGTGACAACCACGACCACAATACCAAACCAGACCAGATCAAACCCTAAGCTAGCAACCAACGGGTAGAAAACTGGGACTGTCAGGAGCAGCATCGACAAGCTTTCGAACACCGTGCCGAGTAGGATGTAAATCCCCATGATCGCCAGAATCACATAGATTGGTTCAGCGCCGAAAGATTCCATCCAAGTAACCAGTTCATGCGGTAAACCAGTGCGGTTTACGAAGTTAGAATAAATAAGCGCGCCGATAATAACTCCGAATAGCATGGTAGATGTTCTTGCGGTATCGATAAGGATCTCTCTAAGAACTGAGATTGTGAGAGAACGGCGATAGAGTGCAATAGCAAATGCACCACCGGCACCAATACCTGCCGCTTCAGTTGGTGTAAATACGCCAAGGTATATTCCACCCATCACCAGAGCAAATAGTCCAAGAATGCCAGAAACGGATTTCAACGCGGCTCTTTTGTCTTCCTTCGACATTTTTTCGCCTTTCGGCCCCGCATCCGGGTTGCGCCATACGACGTATTTTGTTGCTAAAAGGTACATGAAAATGCCAAGCAAACCAGGGATAAAGCCAGCGGCAAAAAGGTCGCGAATACTTTGTTCCGTGAGCACGCCATAGATGATTAAGATGACACTTGGTGGGATCAAAATACCCAATGTTCCGCCCGCAGCAATAGAGGCGGCGGCTAATCCATCTGAATATCCGTACTTTCTCATAGAAGGCATTGCAACCTTAGCCATGGTCGCCGATGTTGCTAAGCTAGAACCAGAAATTGCTGAGAATCCACCACATGCCGCTACGGTTGCCATTGCTAAACCACCACGATAGTGACCCAAAAACGCATAACAAGCTCTGTACAGTTCTTGAGACATTCCCGCACGGGTGATTAAGTTGCCCATTAGAATGAACATAGGGATGACCGACAAACCGTAATCTTGTGCGGTGTCGATCAATCGCTTCGCACTGACGGTTAGCGCACCGTTAAAGTTCCAGTCTCCCAGTGCAGCGTACCCTACAAAGCCCACCACACCCATAGCAAACGCGATCGGCATTCTCAGCAGTATTAGAATCATCAGCACTGCAAAACCAATTAAGGCAATAGTCATATCAATCCCTCTGATTCAAATACTCTTTGTTAAAGACTCGCGTAACCACTAAAACGAGCGAAGTGATTGCGGTTAACCAGCATGAAATAGCCAGAAAATAGACAAAATAATAAGTTGGGATCTCTAAGTACTCAGTCGTTTCACCGTACATCAGCGATCGGTCACCTAATTCCCATACTTTGAATCCCATTACTGCAAGGCAGAGAGAGACCACGGCATCGAACCCCATATCACGAATGTTCTTTATTTTTCTGGGAATGATGCTATCGGTCAGGTCGACGCTGATGTGCTCTTTACGCCACGTAACCAAAGGCATAGTGGAGAAAATCAGTGCACCCAAAAGTAATTCTGTAAGTTCTACACTTCCGGTTACTGGCTTTTCGAACAGGTAGCGTCCTACTACATCGATACAGGTAAGCAGCATCATTGAAAGTAATATCAGGCACGCACACAGCTTCAGAAATTTATCCAAAAGTTGGGCAGTAGACTCCCAACTTTTGGTAAACCACATTAATGAGTTGATCATCATTTATTCCTAAAGCTCGATTGGCTCGTAGTCATTAACGATTTTTCTAAACTCGGTCAGAGCGGCTTGAGCGTCAACTTTACGTGACTTAACCGATTTCACCCATTTGTCATCAAGACCTTGTGTAAGTTGCTCGTAGTAACGAACATCCTCATCAGATAAGTCTTTCACCTGACTGCCAGAAGCAATGATATCGGCTTCACCAATTTCATCAGCTTTAGACCAGTATCGGCCTGCAAGCGCAGAGAGTTTCTCACCAGAAACGCTTCTGATTGCTTGGCGATCTTCTTCAGAGAGTTTTTCCATAAATTGAGGACTGATAAAGATGCCAAACGAACCCAAATACAAACCCGTTGGGAGCTTGTAGCTATATGGTGTGACGTCTTTAAAACGAGCGGCTTTCATCATATCCATCTGCATAAACAGACCGTCCGCAACGCCTTGTGATAGCATCTCATACGCTTTCGTAGCAGGAGCGCTTACGCCAGAGACTTCCAAAAGGTTGCCTACCTCAGTAGAAATACCGCCGCCTACACGCATTTTTTTGCCTTTCAGATCTTTCAGAGATTCAATTGGCTCACGCATATGAACTTGTCCCGGCCCATGAACAAATACGCCAGCCAGTTCAACACCGTTGTATTCAAAAGAATTCTTAAAGTACTTTTCGTTAACACGCCAATGCGCGACGGAAGCTGCTTCACCACCTGCTTTGTTCCCCGGCAGTTCAGCAATTTGTGTTAAACGAAAACGTCCTGGGAGATAACCGTGAAAGGTCCAGGCCGCGTCAACCGCGCCATCTTCAACTAATTCAACGAGACTTTTTGGGTGAGCCAAGTCGTATTCCAACTTAATTGTGACACGCCCATCAGTGGCTTCTTCGATCCATTTGCCCCATGTCGGTAATACATCGGCGTTCATAGTCTGCATTGGGCTAAGCCATGTTGCGATTTTTAGTTCATGTGTTTGTGCTTGAGCACTGTGACTCACCAACATGGTGGAAGCGAGCAATCCTGCAAGGCCTTTAGCTACGGTTGATTTAAACATACTGATTCCTTTGTAAGTCCCATTAAAATGAATTAATCTCCTCATCAAATGACACGTAATTATGCCAATTGACGATTTAAACGTATCATTTAAAATCTTGATTGTGTATCATGATTGTTAATGAATTGTGATTTTGTGAATCAGAACTTGTTTTGAAGATGAACAACACTGCCATTTCATAAGTGATGTGCTAAGGGCGAATTAAGCACGTTATCGATGAAAAAACTCTAGTGAGTAAATTGCTACAGCATTAAGGATTAACGAGGTATAGAAATGGAACAATTAACCAGTTACGTAGCCGGTGAATGGTATTTTGGTAACGGGAAACCACGCGTGGTTTCAAGTGCAATTTCTGGTGAGGAGTTATATCAGGTCAATGCGGATGGTATGGATGCCTCCAATGTCTTGGAATATGGAAGAGAGCGAGGAACAAAAGCTCTTTCTCAAATGACGTTCTTAGAGCGTGCCAATATGATCAAAGACTTAGCTAAGTATCTGCTATCTCGCAAGGAAGAGTTCTACGTGCTTTCTCAACATACTGGCGCGACGAGAATGGATTCTTGGATTGATATTGAAGGGGGCGTCAGTACCTTGTTCAATTACTCTAGTGTTGCCAACCGTGAGTTACCAAACGATACCATTTGGCCGGAAGATGAACTGCTGCCACTTTCAAAAGAGGGTGGATTTGCGGCGCGTCACTTTCTGACCAGTAAAACCGGTGTTGCTCTACACATTAATGCGTACAATTTCCCTTGCTGGGGGATGCTAGAGAAGCTAGCACCGACTTGGCTTGGTGGTGTAGCCGCTATTGTCAAACCAGCTACTGAAACGGCGTATCTGACCCAGGCAATGGTAAAAGCGATGTTAGATAGTGGCCTGCTGCCTGATGGTGCTATTCAGGTTATTTGTGGCTCGGTAGGCGACATGTTTGACCATCTCGATTACCAGGATGTGGTGACGTTCACTGGCTCAGCACAAACTGGTCAAATGCTTCGTTCTCACCCTTCGATTACTCAGAAATCCATTCCATTTACGATGGAAGCTGACTCGTTGAACTGTGCCATTTTAGGTGCTGATGTCACGCCTGATATGCAAGAGTTCGCGCTGTTTGTACGTGAAGTTACTCGCGAGATGACGGTGAAAGCAGGACAAAAATGTACCGCGATTCGACGCGCCATCGTGCCCGAACATTTGATTGATGAAGTTGCAACTGCACTAACGTCAAAACTCGAGAAAGTTGTCGTCGGTGACCCTGCAATAGAAGGCGTTAAAATGGGCGCTTTGGTGAGTAAAAGCCAGCTCAACGACGTCAAAGAAAAAGTCACGACGTTATCAAATCACTGTGATGTGCTGACGGGCGGGAATGCCTCAGACCTGAAAGTTCAGGGATCAAGTGAAGGGGCTTTCTATCCACCAACGTTGCTTCGCTGCAACAATCCTCATGAAGTTGAAGAAGTTCATTCTGTAGAAGCGTTTGGCCCAGTATGTACTCTTATGCCTTATCGTGACTTAAACGATGCCGCAGCACTGGCTAAAAAAGGTCAGGGCAGCTTGGTAGGCAGTATCGTTACCGCATCCGGGGATGTGGCTGCTCAGCTGACACTTGCAATTGGGTCATCTCATGGTCGTTTACATATCTTGAATGAAGAATCATCCAAGGAATCCACCGGTCACGGCTCTCCATTACCAATGCTTGTCCATGGCGGCCCGGGACGCGCCGGTGGCGGTGAAGAGATGGGCGGCCTACGCGGTGTGAAACACTACATGCAGCGCACCGCGATACAAGGCTCACCAACCATGCTGGCTAAGATTGGTCGGGAGTGGGTTCGCGGGGCTGAAACGGTCTCTGACCCGATTCACCCGTTCAAAAAGTACTTTGAAGATTTGCAAATAGGCGAAACCCTGACAACGGCAAGAAGAACGATAACAGAAGCAGATATCGTCAACTTTGGTTGCTTAAGTGGTGATCACTTCTATGCGCATATGGATAAGATCGCGGCCAAAGAGTCGATGTTTGGTGAAAGGGTGGCGCACGGATACTTCGTCATTTCAGCCGCAGCAGGGCTGTTTGTAGAAGCTGCGCCCGGACCTGTGCTCGCCAACTATGGAATGGAAGGACTGAGGTTTATCGAACCAGTTAAAATCGGCGATACCATTCAAGTTCATCTCACTTGTAAGAAGAAAATTAAGAAGCGTCAGCGTTCTGCCGAAGAACAGGCACAAGGCGTCGTGGCCTGGGATGTAGAAGTGTGTAATCAGGATGGAAAACCAGTCGCGCTTTATACGATCCTTACATTAGTTGCGAGGCAGCAAGGTGACTTTTAACAGTTCAGACATTCGCTAAAAATTTCTTTAAATCTTATTCAACAGGGCCATTTGGCCCTGTTTTTTTATCACAAATTTAACAATTAAATGCATCATATTTTACTTTTTTGTAATTATTGTGTTGCTAATGTAATTTTACGTGATACATTAAAAATACAAACAACATTTAATATGTATCAAATGGAGAAGAGGATGTCTTCGGAGCAAACGTCATTCGAGCGAAAAATCGAACAAGAGATTGCAGTCGAGCCTAAAGATTGGATGCCTGACGGATACCGTAAAACACTGGTACGTCAGATAGGTCAGCATGCTCATTCAGAGGTAGTCGGAATGCTGCCAGAAGCCAACTGGTTAACACGTGCGCCATCATTGCGTCGTAAAGCGGTATTGCTTGCAAAAATTCAAGACGAAGCTGGCCACGGTCTCTATCTGTACAGCGCGGCAGAAACCTTGGGTGGTGAGCGTCACGACCTGTACGAAAAAATGCTGACTGGTGAGATGAAGTACTCCTCCATCTTCAACTACCCAACGCTAAGCTGGGCTGATGTTGGTGTTGTTGGTTGGCTTGTTGACGGTGCGGCGATCGTTAACCAAGTTGCGTTGTGCCGTACCTCTTACGGACCTTATGCACGTGCCATGGTTCGAATCTGTAAAGAAGAGAGTTTCCACCAACGTCAGGGATATGAAGCTTGTCGAGTGCTTGCTGACGGCAGTGACGAGCAAAAAGCAATGCTTCAAGACTCTATCAACCGCTGGTGGTGGCCTGCATTGATGATGTTTGGTCCGAACGACAGTGAATCTCCAAACTCCGCGAAAAGCATGGCTTGGAAAATCAAACGCGTCAGCAACGATGATCTACGTCAGAAGTTCGTTGATAACACCGTTCACCAAGTTCATGCGCTGGGCATGACGATTCCAGATCCAGACCTGAAGTGGAACGAAGAAACTGGCCACTATGAGTTTGGCGAGATCAACTGGGAAGAGTTTAACCAGGTGATTAATGGACACGGCATCTGCAACCACGAGCGTTTGAAAGACAAACGTGATGCCTGGGAAGCCGGTGCATGGGTTCGAGAAGCTGCTGTCGCTTACTCAAAAAAACAGATGGAAAGCGCAGCCTAGTCGCGCCACATAGAATCGAAACAGATTAAGGAGAATCAAGATGAGTTCATTTAACTGGCCGCTATACGAAGTATTCGTTCGAAGCAAACAAGGTTTGGACCATAAACACGTAGGCAGTGTTCGTGCATCTGATGGCCAAATGGCGCTTGAAGCCGCTCGCGATCTATACACTCGCCGCAGTGAAGGTTGTTCTATTTGGGTGGTTGAGTCAAACCAAATCACGGCATCTCAATCGAGCGAACAAGGTCCATTTTTTGACCCAGCTGAAGATAAAGTTTATCGCCACGCCAGCCATTACACCATTCCTGCTGACATCAAGCATATGTAGGGAGTGAGTCATGAGTGAACAACAAACAAAAGTAAACTACGTACTTCAGCTGGCAGACACCAACCTTATTCTCAGCCATCGTTTATCTGAGTGGTGTGGTATTGCACCGGAACTAGAGATTGACATCGCGTTGGCAAATATTGGCTTAGACCTGCTTGGTGAGGCTCGTAACCTTTACCAATATGCCGCTGAGCTTGAAGACAATCAAAAAACGGAAGATGACTACGCTTATGTTCGCGAAGAGCGCGAATACAGAAACCTTCTGCTTGCTGAGCGCCCAAATGAAGGCTTCGATATTTCAATCGTGCGCCAGTTTCTTTATGACAACTACCATGCGCTGTTTCTTCAAGAGCTAGCACACAGTGCTGATGAACAGTTGGCGGCTATCGCTAAGAAATCCCTGAAAGAGGTGGCTTACCACCTGAGATACAGCTCTGGCTGGATTGAACGTTTAGGTGGCGGTACCGAGTTAAGCCATAAAAAAGTTCAAACTGCATTAAACGAATTATGGCGTTACACCGATGAGATGTTTGAGCCAAGTGAAGAAGAAATCGCGCTTGCTAAGCAGAACATTATTGTTGATGTCTCTGAACTAAAAGCGCAGTGGCAGCGCAATGTCAATGCAACGCTAGAGAAAGCGTCGCTATCGATGCCTGAATCTAAGTACTTTCTGCAAGGCGGTAAATCAGGCAAGCACAGTGAACATCTAGGTTTCATTTTGGCGGAACTTCAGTACATGCAACGGACTTATCCAAACCAACAGTGGTAGGGCGTACTGATGATTAAGCAAACACTCGATTCGCTTTCTGATCCAGAAACGCACCGCGTTTGGCAATTAGTTAGTTCGATCCCAGACCCGGAAATTCCGGTTATTTCGATTGGTGAACTGGGCATGGTTCGTCATATTGCCAAAGTCGGTGATGCCTGGATAGTGAAGTTCACTCCGACATATTCCGGTTGCCCAGCGACAGAAATGCTGATGAACGATATCCGAGAAACCCTCAACACGGAAGGGTACGAGGATGTGAGGGTTGAAGTACAACTTGATCCAGCATGGACAACAGACTGGATTCAAGAGTCGAGCAAACAAAAGTTACGTGAATACGGAATCGCGCCACCAGACAGAAAAGCGTGTATGCACACAGCTATCAACGCACAGCCTGAATGCCCACATTGTGGCAGTGTTGATACAAAAATGGTGAGTGAATTTGGTTCCACAGCTTGTAAAGCACACTTCCGATGTAATGCGTGTTTGGAACCATTTGATTACTTCAAGTGCATATAAAGTAAGGGATTATTATGACAGATTTTTACCCATTAAAAGTCGCTCGTGCAGACAAGGAAACGCCAGATTCTGTGGTGCTGCATTTTGACGTACCGCAAGACCTTGCCGAACAGTTTCGTTTTCATCCTGGTCAGCACCTCACTATTAAATCGAACATCAACGGTGAGGATCTGAGACGCTGCTATTCAATTTGCTCAGCACCGGGCGAAAACAGTCTGCAAGTCGGTATCAAGGCCATTTCAGAAGGTCGCTTTTCCAACTTTGCCGTCAACGAAATTCAGCCCGGCGATGAACTTGAGGTGATGACGCCACAAGGTCACTTCGGATTTTCACCTAGTCCAGAGCGCAAAGTAAATTATTTAGGTATTGCGGTAGGCTCAGGCATTACTCCAATTTTATCCATGCTTAAGACTGCGTTAGAGCAGGAAGACAACAGCACTTTCACTTTGCTGTATGGCAACCGCAACGTAAATAGCATGATGTTTCGCAATCAATTGCTGGGCTTGAAGAACCGCTATCCGGATCGTTTACACGTTAGTTACTTCTTCTCACGTGAAACCAATGAAGTCGATCTATGGAATGGTCGCTTAGACGGCGACAAACTACGCGAGCTCGGTAGCAACCTGTTTAACTGGAGCGACTTTGACGCATGTTACGTTTGTGGCCCGGAAGAGATTTTAGAATCTTGCTACACCGCGTTGGTAGAAGGCGGATTGAGCGAAGACAATTACCATGTAGAGCGTTTTAACACCGCAACCAAGTCTAAAGCGAAGCCAGCTAACCAATCAGAAAATACCCAAGTCACACTTAAGCGAGATGGTCGCATCATGAAGATTGATATGACCTCACAAGATGACAGCTTGCTGGATGCAGCACTTCGTCAGGGTGTCGACCTTCCTTATGCGTGTAAAGGCGGCGTGTGTGCAACGTGTATCTGTAAAGTTAAATCCGGTCAGGTTGAAATGGGCACTAACTACAGCCTGGAAGCTGATCAGGTTGAAGATGGCTACGTTTTGAGTTGTCAGGCCGTTCCGACAACCAGCGAAATAGAAATCGACTTTGATGTGTAGAGGCTAGCATGACATTACAGACCGATTATCAGGACCTGATCGGTGACATCTCCAATCAAGGGGTGTTAACCATCACTTTGAATCGTCCCCAGAAGCGCAACGCATTAAGCAATGACGTTTTGGAACACTTAGCGGATCTGCTGGAAGAGGCGTCACTGGACACTTCCATCAAGTCGGTGGTGCTTTACGGCGGTGAAACGATATTTGCCGCGGGAGCTGATTTGCACGAGATGTCGAGTCAGCAGTCGATAGAGACTTGGCTAAATCCAAGACCGAAACTTTGGCAACGTATCGACCAGTTTGAAAAACCTATGGTTGCTGCAGTCAATGGTTACGCCCTGGGGGCGGGATTAGAACTGGTTCTGCTTTGTGATGTCGTTGTTGCAGGAGAAGGGACACTGTTTGGTCTGCCAGAAATTACGTTGGGCTTAATGCCAGGTGCAGGTGGCACGCAACGACTGGCTCGTACTGTCGGAAAATCACTTGCGAACCAAATGGTGCTGACCGGAAAACCAATCTCGGCTCAAAGGGCGCTTAACGCTGGCTTAATCAGTGAAATCACGGTTTCACAAAACACGCTCAATAAAGCTCAAGAGATAGCGACAAGTATTGCCCAACATGCGCCTTTAGCCGTTCGCGCCGCTAAAACGTCATTAAAATCAGTATCAAATGGCACGTTGGCCCAAGGACTGATGATGGAAAGACAGTTATTCAGCCTGCTTGCGGAAACCCGAGACAGAGCGGAAGGAATCCAAGCTTTTCTTGATAAAAGAAAGGCAACATTTAAAGGGAAGTAATCAATGGAAGAGTCAATCTTATTTCAGGTAGAAGCTGGCGTAGCGGTCATTACGCTTAACCGTCCTAAGCAACTGAATAGCTTTAACCCGGATATGCATAAAGCGCTTAAGCGAGCGCTAAAACAGGCAGAAACTGATGATTCAGTGCGCGCAGTGCTGCTAACCGGTACTGGCAGAGGATTTTGTGCTGGGCAAGACCTTAATGATCGCAACGTAAATAGCGGCGCAGAAATGCCGGATCTTGGCGAGAGCATTGAGAAATACTACAACCCTCTGATCAAACAAATTTCTGCAATGCCTAAGCCAGTCATTGCTGCGGTCAATGGTGTGGCTGCGGGCGCGGGTGCCAATATCGCATTGGCGTGCGATATCGTATTTGCGGCTAAGTCAGCAAGCTTTATTCAGGCATTTTGTAAGATTGGTCTGGTGCCAGATTCAGGTGGCACCTGGACACTGCCACGTTTAGTGGGATCGGCACGAGCGAAAGCTCTGATGTTACTCGGTGACAAAGTAAGCGCGAGTCAGGCACAAGAGTGGGGAATGATCTGGCAATGTGTTGAAGATGAAGAACTTATCGAAAAGGCGATGTCAGTAGCAAACCATTTGGCTACGCAGCCAACGAAAGGGTTGGGTCTTATTAAACATGCACTGAATCACTCCAGCGAGAACAGTTTAGAAGTTCAGCTGGACTTAGAAAAAGATCTTCAGCGATTAGCGGGAAGAACGGACGATTACCGCGAAGGTATCGCTGCATTTTTCGATAAGCGTGCACCTGAGTTTAAAGGGAAGTAATCATGGAATTTGTGATTAAAACCGTCGCGGTCATCGGTGCAGGCACCATGGGGGCTGGTATTGCACAAGTAGCGGCTCAATCTGGATACCAAGTCGTTTTGTTCGATCTTGAGCAGGGCAAGGCAGAGCAGGCTAAATCGGTAATCGCAGAGCGTTTAGAAAAGCGTGTTGCTAACGGCAAAATGTCACTAAGTGCTAAAGATGCCTTGTTAGATGCCATGTATTGCTCGGACGCTTTACAAGATGTCGCAGGCGCGGATCTGGTTATTGAAGCGATTGTTGAAGATCTTGCGATCAAACAAAGCCTATTCAGAGATCTAGAGTCGATTTGTCGAGAAGATTGCCTGCTTTCCACGAATACATCGTCTATTTCTGTGACATCGATTTCCAGTGCGCTGGCTAAACCGGAACGTTTCGTTGGACTGCATTTCTTTAATCCTGCGCCGTTGATGAAGTTAGTCGAAGTGGTGCGAGGCATCGCGACTTCTCCGGCCGCCACTGAGGCAGCTAAGGAATGGGCGGCATCATGTGGTAAACACGCTGTTATCACCCGCTCGCTTCCGGGCTTTATTGTAAACCGAGTTGCAAGACCGTTTTACGCAGAAGGTTTGCGTGCGCTGGAGTGTGGTGTCGCTGACGCTCAAGACATCGACTATATCATCACACAAGCTGGTCAGTTCAATATGGGGCCTTTCGAGCTCATGGATCTGATTGGTCACGATGTTAATTACGCGGTAACTAAAAGTGTTTATGACGCGTATTACCAAGACAAACGCTTTACTCCATCCTTGACACAGAAAGAGCTTGTCGAAGCAGGTTTCTTAGGGCGTAAATCGGGTCGTGGCTTCTATTGCTATGATGGTTCAACTGACAAACCAAGTGTTAATTTGGCGCAGAAATGTGTTCTGCCAGAACGCTTGTCAGTATCGTTACTCGGTGACTGGAGTGGCGTGCCAAGCTTTGTTGAATTGACTCAGCTCCCTAACAGTTACAGCAACGAAGGTGCTCCACAGCTGTGTGTAAACGACATCATTGTTACGCCAACTCAAGGTGTGACAGCGTCAGAGTTATCTGAACAGTTGCAGAGCCCTGTGGTTGTCTTTGATTACTGCCAAGATTACGGCGCTAGTGACATTATCGCGATTGCTCCTGCTTTGCAGAACTCTGCACAGCAAACCGAAGCTGTGATTGCTTACTTCCAATCAAAAGGCAAACAGGTATTAGTGCTGGATGATTACCCTGGCCTGATCCTATGGCGTACTTGGGTAATGCTAATTAATGAAGCGCTTGATTTAGTTAATCAGCAAGGTGCGTCTCTGGCCGATGTCGATGTAGCAATGAAGAGTGGCGTTAACTATCCACTTGGTCCAATCGAGCAAGGTGAACGCCTTGGCTGGCAACGAGTACTGGACACTCTCACTCATTTGCAATCCTTCTACTGCGAAGAAAGATATCGTCCATCGCCACTACTTCGCCAATTCACAATCAAAGCAAAGGGAGGTGCAGCATGATAGTTGTCAATCCAAAGCAACTTTCAGAACACTTGAACGAAGCAGCGCATGAAAAAGCGGTGGCTGAGAAGGCCGTTGCAGCGATGTTAGAGAATGACACCTGCACAAAATCGATGGGAATGGATGTCGTGGAAGTCGCCAAAGGGATGGCAAAAGTCACGATGCGAGTGACTCAATCGATGCTTAATGGCCACAGCAGTTGCCATGGAGGCATGTTATTTACTCTGGCTGATACCGCATTTGCTTGTGCTTGTAACAGTGAAAACTTAGCTGCGGTGGCATCTGGATGCAGCATTGAATACATTCGCCCAGCTTTTGAAAATGACCTGCTAACGGCCATTGCGAATGTGAAATCTCAAGGAAAAGTAACCGGTACGTATGACATAGAAATCGTCAATCAGGACCAAAAGTTGATTGCGCTGTTTCGTGGGAAATCTCACCGAATTGGCACCAAGCTAGTAAAGGAGGACATTTAAGTGACTAATGCATATATTTGTGACGGCGTCAGAACCCCAATCGGTCGATTCGGTGGCGCACTTTCAAGCGTTCGAGCGGATGATCTGGGCGCTATCCCTCTCAAAGCATTAATGGAACGCCATCCAGATTTAGACTGGTCGGCGATTGATGATGTGATTTTAGGCTGTGCGAACCAAGCGGGTGAAGACAACCGCGACGTGGCTCGTATGTCACTATTACTGGCGGGTATGCCGATCGAAGTGTCCGGTACAACAATCAACCGTCTGTGCGGTTCAGGCATGGATGCCATTAGCCATGCTGCACGTACTATCAAAGCGGGCGAAGCGAAGTTGATGGTTGCTGGTGGCGTCGAATCCATGTCTCGTGCTCCATATGTGGTGAGCAAGCCGGCCTCCGCGTTCGATAGAAGCGGTCAGATGTTTGATACCACCATCGGTTGGCGTTTCATCAACCCGGCGCTGCAAAATCAATATGGTACGGACTCAATGCCTGAGACCGCAGAAAACGTTGCGGAACGCTTCCAAATCAGCCGCGAAGATCAAGATGCATTTGCATTGCGCAGCCAACAAAGAACGCAGCAAGCAAAAGAGAACGGTGTGCTTGCACAAGAGATTGTTCCTGTATCTATTCCTCAGCGTAAAGGTGAACCTGTTGTTGTTGCTGAAGATGAACATCCTCGTCCGCAAACGACTCTGGAGCAGCTCGCTGCACTCAAAACGCCTTTCGCGCAAAACGGTTCGGTAACAGCTGGAAACTCTTCTGGCGTGAACGATGGCGCGGCTGCAGTACTGATTGCTAGCGACGATGCCATTAAGCAGTACGGGTTAACGCCTAAGGCAAAAATACTGGCAACAGCAACGGTTGGCGTAGAGCCTGCTATTATGGGTGTCGGACCAGCGCCAGCAGCGAAAAAAGTACTAGAAATAGCAGGGCTATCAATTAATGATATGGATGTTATCGAGCTCAACGAAGCATTCGCATCGCAAGCGCTGGCGGTATTGCGTGAACTAGGAGTCGCTGATGACGCCGAGCACGTAAATCCGAATGGCGGAGCAATTGCTTTAGGACATCCATTAGGCATGAGCGGAGCTCGTATCGTAATGGCTGCGAGCAATGAGCTAAAACGTAGAAATGGGAAATATGCTTTGTGCTGTATGTGTGTCGGCGTAGGGCAAGGGATCGCAATGATCATCGAAAACGTCTGAGATTAAAACAAATACAACAGACGGGATTTACAGCCAATAAGAAACAAAAGGACTTACGAGGAGATCGACACATGATTAAGTATTCAAATACGCTGGACGCGATTGAGACCGCTTCTGTAGAGGAGTTAAGAGAACTCCAGTTCAGACGCATGAAGTGGACGCTTGAACATGCCTACAAAAACTCACCGATGTACACCAAAAAGTTTGATGAAGCAGGGGTGCATCCATCAGACTTTAAATGTCTCGAAGACATTAATAAGTTTCCTTACACCACCAAGCAGGACTTGAGAGACAACTATCCTTTTAATTCCTTTGCAGTACCGATGGAAGACGTGGCTCGTATCCATGCCTCTTCTGGTACAACTGGGCAGCCAACGGTTGTGGGTTATACGCAAAATGATATTGATACATGGGCAAATATTGTTGCTCGCTCGATTCGTGCGGCGGGCGGTAGTGCGAAAGATTTGATCCATATTTCTTACGGCTACGGACTCTTTACTGGTGGTTTGGGCGCGCACTACGGTGCAGAACGCCTCGGTGCTGCGGTTATTCCTATGTCGGGTGGACAAACCGAAAAACAAGTTCAACTGATTGAAGATTTTAAGCCGACCATCATTATGGTGACCCCATCTTACTGTCTAAACTTGCTGGATAAATTGGAAGAGCATTACGGTGGTGACGCATCAGGTTGCTCTCTTAAAATAGGCATTTTCGGTGCGGAGCCTTGGTCAAACGAGATGCGTAAAGAGATCGAACGACGCTTAGGTATTGTTGCGCTCGACATCTACGGCTTATCTGAAGTAATGGGTCCGGGCGTTGCTATGGAGTGTGCTGAAACCAAAGATGGTCCAACTATCTGGGAAGATCACTTCTATCCTGAAATCATCGACCCTGTTACAGGTAACGTAATGCCTGATGGCGAGCATGGGGAACTTGTATTCACGTCGTTGACCAAAGAAGCGCTGCCGATTATCCGCTACCGAACTCGTGACCTGACTCGCTTGTTGCCGGGTACGGCTCGCACGATGCGTCGCATGGACAAAATTACCGGCAGAAGCGATGACATGTTGATCATCCGTGGGGTAAATGTATTCCCATCGCAAATCGAAGAGCAGATCTTGCAAATCGAACAGCTTAGTCCGCATTACCAACTCGAAGTGATTCGCAAAGGTAACCTTGATCATTTGGTTGTATTGCTCGAAGCAAAAGACAATGTTTATCTGGACCAAAGTGAGATGATTACCAAGCGCTTGCAACATCAAATCAAGTCGATGATTGGTATCTCTACCACGATTGAGTTACTTCCTGTAAATGGTATTCCTCGCTCTGAAGGTAAAGCGCAGCGTGTGAGAGATTTGCGTCCCAAAGCATAACAGCTAAATATACCACTCTCGATAAAGGTTGCATTCGAGAGTGGTATAACCGCCCTAATTGTGAATAATACAGAGATTAATTAGGGAAACGGATTGGCTTTTATATAGAGACCAATTAGAAGCCAAACATGGAGCTATTTTGAACCAAGATTTACATTCATTTTTAGAAAAAATTTCCGGTCATCAATCAGTCAGCGGTACGTCGTTGATTGTTTCCTATTTCGGTGACTATTTGTGGACGTGTGGTGGTGGCATCTGGTTAGGTAACCTAATTCAAGCGATGGAAACACTTGGTTTGAATCAACGCGTTGTACGTTCGTCGGTCTTTCGTTTACATAAAGATGGATGGTTGACGGTCAATAAGGTCGGCCGTAAAAGTTACTATTACCTGGAACCTTCCAGATACAATGAAATGCTTAACGCTAATAAGAAAATTTACCATTCTGAAAAATTAGCGTGGAGCAAGCGTTGGAATATTATTCATACTTCACTTGGTCCGACAAATAGCAGTAAAGAACAAGTTAGATATCTGCAACACAAGGGGTTTGGTTTATTCGATAAGGACTTCTTTGTTCAGCCAGATCTACAGCAATTGACGCCAGAAATTAAGCAAGAGATTACGCGAAACATCTCTAGTGCGAAGATCTTCCAGCAGGCCGAATTGTATTCTGAAGGCGAAGACGCATTGAGAAATATGGTTCGACAGTGTTGGGATATAGAGCGTATTGCTGAAGATTATCAGCTATTTATCAACTTGTTCGGCACGGCATGGAGTATATTAGAAAAAACGGCGGATGATGAGATCAGTGAGGAAGACGCATTTAAGATGAGACTGATGGTTATTCACTTTTATCGCCGAATCATCGTTAAAGACCCGGACTTACCAACAGAACTGCTACCGGAAGACTGGCCACGAAAAGAGGCCGAGCAGTTAACCATTAATATCTATAGAAAAGTTCACGCTAAGGCACTGAAGTACGTAATGGATAGCAGCGAAACTCCAAACGGAAAGTTGCCTGTGCCATCGCCAAACTACTACATTCGTTTTGGTGGTTTAAGCTAGAGTGAGCTTTGTAACAAGGAAGTACAATGCCCATTTATCAATTTGCTGACGTTATTCCCGTTATTCACCCTTCGGCGTTCGTTCATCCGAGCGCTGAAATCATCGGTGATGTCATCATCGAGGAAAATGTTTATATCGGACCTCTTGCGGTATTACGGGGTGATTTTGGTCGTCTTATCGTGAAAAAAGGTTCTAACGTGCAAGATAACTGCGTTATGCATGGTTTTCCCGGAAAAGAAACCATTCTTGAACAAAATGTTCATGTAGGGCACGGAGCGATCATTCACGGTTGCTGCATCGGCGAAAACACCTTAGTTGGTATGAACGCTGTCGTCATGGATCTGACTCGAATAGGGAAGGAATCCATTATAGGCGCGAACAGCTTTGTAAAAGCCAAGAGCGACTATCCGCCAAGAAGCATGATTTTAGGCAGTCCTGCAAAGCGTAAAAGAGATGTATCGGACGATGAACTGAAATGGAAAGAGCGCGGAACGCATATGTATCATCGCTTAGCAGAGCGATGTTTTAACGAACTCAAACTTGTTGAACCGTTAACCGAAGTGGAAGCAGACAGACCCCAAGTGCGTTGGGAGTTAAACCACGGACCCAAAAGTAGTTAACTTCTTAAATCCCCCTGAATTACTTTCCTCCCTCAATAGCTATTTTTATTTGGTCAGGCCTATTGAGAGAGGATATTTCATAAGATTCCTCTCATATCCTTTTTCAAAAATAGAACCTCAACAGCCTTATCGAGGTATTTAAGAGCCGAGCTCTGAAACAAGTCTGCACTAAGCCACAGTGTGCCACTTTCCATGTAAATGAAATGTTTCTTTTCTAATTTCAGCTGGATCACAAAAACGTACTTTAAACGTCTTAGTTTAACCAAGGGTTCATTGATGTTGAGCTCAAAGGGGTTAATTTAAGATATTGATAATTAAAAAGTATAATGTGTTTGGTTACTTTGTTTTCTGCCGTTACAGGCCATCTATTACCCTGAGGTTAACAGTTTTGGAAATATGTTAATTGATTGAGGTTAACAATGTGATAACAATTGGTGAGGTTCAAAACGAAAGTATCACATATTGGAGGTGACTTAATGATCATTTATGGAGTAGCACTACTTTCTCTTTGTACACTCGCTGGTTTGGCTATCGGGCAATTGTTGGGTTATATGTTCGGCATACCGTCAAATGTCGGTGGGGTAGGTATCGCAATGGTGATTTTAATTGTTGCGAGTGATTATCTTCAGAAACATAAAAAGATCGACGTTAAAACGGAGCAAGGCGTCGCTTTTTGGAGCGCGATATACATCCCAATCGTCGTCGCGATGGCAGCAAAACAAAATGTGATTGGTGCAATTACCGGCGGACCGATGGCGATTACCGCTGGTGTTACTGCGGTAGCCGTTGGGTTCGCATTGGTACCCGTTATTACGAAAATGGGGACAAGTTCAGTGTCCCAACTAGACAAACAACAAGCGTAAGCGGGAGGCCACATGTTTGAATCTCTTATCTCTGTATCTAACAAGTATGATCTAATCGTGGGCTTCGCGGTTATAGGTCTGATGATGTGGTTGTCTTACTGGATATCAGAAAAATGGACCAAAGGCAGAATACACGGTTCAGCCATCGCGATTATCTTAGGTCTGACACTGGCTTATGTATCAGGTGCAATTAGTGGTGGAACAAAAGGAGCGGTAGATATCCCATTTCTGTCTGGTATTGGTTTACTGGGTGGCGCAATGTTGCGTGATTTTGCCATCATTGCGACCGGGTTTGGCGTGAAATTGGATGAACTGAAGTCGTCTGGTTTATCGGGAATTACAGCCCTTATCTTGGGAGTTGTGATGTCCTTTGTATCCGGAGCCGCCATCGCAATGGCATTTGGCTATACCGATCCGGTTAGTATCACCACCATTGGGGCGGGTGCAGTAACCTACATCGTTGGGCCAGTAACAGGCGCAGCCCTCGGTGCAAGTTCTGAGGTTATGGCTCTGTCTATCGCAGCGGGTTTGGTGAAGTCCATTTTAGTTATGATTCTAACGCCGTTTATCGCA
Source organism: Vibrio sp. YIC-376 (assembly GCF_052353105.1). Classification (NCBI taxonomy): domain Bacteria; kingdom Pseudomonadati; phylum Pseudomonadota; class Gammaproteobacteria; order Vibrionales; family Vibrionaceae; genus Vibrio; species Vibrio sp. YIC-376. The sequence continues at coordinate 258,040 of NZ_JBBWFK010000002.1, read as the reverse complement.
CCATTTATAGGATTGAATTCTCCACGTTCAGCACTCGTGTTTGGTGGATTGATCGGAACCTCGAGCGGTGTAGCTGCAGGTTTAGCGGCAACAGATGAAAAGCTCGTTCCATACGGTTGCATCACGGCAGCTTTTTATACGGCATTAGGCTGCCTTCTTGGTCCATCTCTGCTCTACTTTGCGGTAGTCAGCATCGTTGCGTAGTTCATGTGAAAATTTGATGCCCTAGAACTGAGGTGGAGCATAATCAACAGATTAAATATCTAAACTGGGTGAGACAAAGTGCGCCGACGAGCAAAAGCAACGCTAACTCATCGATGAGGCTAGTCTCACCTATTTGTACATCTTCGCGTATATGAACTATGTTTAAGTTCAACCTCATCACAATGTCCCAGCCAAGTGGATGTTAGATGTCTGCGCTTGGAACGGGCAAGAGAGCATTGACATGTTTACTTTCCAATCCCAGCGTTCGAACTCTGAAAGTTCCGTCGTCTCATCAAATGAAAACGCCCACAATCCATTAATATCACCCAGAGTCATGTCAGGTGTCGACGCACGTCCGTCGATAAGTCGCAGGTCGGTCGCGATTCAGACGAAGTTGACGATAAATGAGCCGGGGGATGCTTATGAGCAAGAGGCGGATCGTGTTGCCGACCAGGTGATGCGAATGCCTGAACCTAAGCTAATGAGGTCTTTTGCTAATGGTGGTCTCTGTCCTAAAAATAAAGGTGAACAACTCATTCAGAACGGTAAGCGAATACAGACCAAACGTATTCAAGCCCAACGTATTCAAGATCGCGGCATTGGGAAGGTTACAGCACCGACTATTATTCACGATGTGCTACGTTCAGCGGGCGAACCGCTTCATCCAGACGTTCGAGCTTTTTTTGAACCCCGATTAGATCAGGACTTGAGTGGTGTTCGTATTCACGATAACGCGTTGGCAGCAACGTCTGCGAAATCGATCAATGCAAAAGCGTATACGGCTGGAAATCATATTGTATTCGGCTCTGGTCAATTCCGTCCTACCTCTGTTGCAGGAAAAACATTAATCGCCCACGAATTAACTCACGTGATGCAGCAAACCGGAGGAGCTAAATCAAATAACACGGCGCATGTTCCGGGGATCCAGCGCGAGATTCAGATACAACCACCCGGGAGTAGTAGTGCTTCAGCGTTCGACCGAGCACAGGAACTTATAGACCGGATGAATGGCTTATCTACGGGGATTGAATATAGGTTAGAAGGTGGAGTTCTGCGATATAACGTCATCGATGAAAATGCGCTCACTCCATTTGATCAGCGGATTACGGGCTTTATAGATCGAGCGGAGATGGTTCCTATGAGACTAATCACGGGCGCTGGTTATGTCGGAGGTGCCCCACTTTTAATGGATGAACTACGACGGGGTTATGTCGATCTTGATGACTTGATGGCAAGTGATGATTTGGGATTCCAATCGGTTATGCTCCACTTTCTAACTGAACGCTTCAATGTGCGTAACTACGCAAGAAGGCTCGGTATGCTGAATCTAGATGCGGAATGGGATCGAGTTCACCCGCTAGGCATCAGAGCTGAAGCTGAGTTTCTGCAGGATGTTTTCAACGACCCAAGTATTTACCACAACTGGGTTGATGAAAACGCTTCTAGATTAATATCCGCATTCCGAAGCAGGGAAGGGCACTACCATATATTTATTATCATTCGTGGTGGTGGGCGAGAACGCCGGGGAGCGGAAATATCGGTAAGAACCCAAGATGGTCGCAGAATGTCTGCCGAAGATTTTCTGGCCGAAAGGAATGCCGCTGCCCCAGCCGCACCCTGAGGTAAATGCCGTTCGTTTAGTCGCTAACGGCATGTTTAAGCCTCCAGTCATCCTGAACAACGACGAAGGAGTGTTATTCAGGTCTAATTTCCGCTCACTTTATGGCCGAAATTATTTCATTAACCGCTCAGCGCGCTGCTATTAGATTCCTAGTCTCGCTTGAGCTCGCTGGAATGACACAGATAAAATCGTTAAGCGATTGGCTTTATCCCCTGAGGCACGGCTAATTGTGTCGTCCATTGCTTACTTTTTAAAGAATTTTCCGTGCCAACGTAAATTAGCAAAAAATTTTTTAATTATTTTATTCACTCAAATGATTAGTGTGTGGATGCATAATTAATTGATAAGTTTGACATTAAATAATTCACCTCATTTCCTCTGTTTTTTTCACTGCAGAAACGTTCAAAACACTCGCTTTCATGTCACAAAGAAGCTGCTACGCTTTAATCCAAGGTTGTTTCTATAAGTGTGCATAGGTTCATATCAGGTACGTTTTTATCTTAGGTAATTTTGCCATTGATTCACGTCGTAAATAGTACCGTCAGGGCCAACTGTTCTATTGGAGGAGTCAATCATGCCCGTTGCACTGACATACCCAGGCGTTTACATCCAGGAAATTTCCAGCGGCAGTCGCTCTATTAGTGGCGCCGCAACATCCATCGCTGCGTTTGTTGGCAGCTTTTCTCGAGGACCTTTAAATACACCGGTTAGGATGTTTCATGTCGGTGACTTTGACACTCACATGGGCGGTGTTCACTCAGACAGTGAAACCAGCTATGCCGTATCTCAGTTTTTTGCCAATGGCGGAGGAGAATCTTTCGCTGTTCGAGTCGGTGGTGGCACTAATGGCAGTATGACTGCGGAGAGTTGGAACGGTGCCAGTACACTTGCATTCGCAGCTGGGAGACAGTTTCAGGGGAATGCTGTCGAAGACCCGGGCACCTGGAACAACAATATTCGCGTCGAAATCGATTATCTCACCTCAGACCCTACCTCTCTTTTTAATCTCTCCATAACCGAAATCAGACATGTTGACGGCTTGGAATTACCAGTAAGAAACGAGACGTACCGAAACGTTTCTATGGTTACTACACATCCTCGTTATGTCGAGGACGTGGTCAATGATGACTCCATGATGGTTCAAGTTACTGCGACGGGCACAGCTATGCCCGCACCAACCGGCTTTTACTCCGCTGTGCAAGACACGACGCAATACGCGAGTCTCGCAGCACTGAGTACTCTGCAAATAAATTTGGGGGCTGGTGTTATAGACGTTGAGATTGATGGCTCAACACCGCCGACTACCATGGCAGAAGCCGCACTCATGCTTCAGAACGCCATTCGAGATGAGCGTCCTGCTGACCCACTTTGGGCTCAATGTCAGGTGTTGGTTCGCGGCCAGCGTTTGGCAATATTTAGTGGACGTAGCAGTACCGAGTATCGTGCAGGACAGGTCATTGCTGTTGCAGAATCAGTCGGAAATTTTGCTACGGTAACCGGACTAGTTGGTGCTGGTGTTGAAAACAATGTTCAGCAATATGCCATGAATACTACCGCACCAGCCGGACACCAAACTTTGGCAGTAGCGGGGACCGCAGGCTCTGCACCAACGGCTGCGCAATTACGCGGTAACCGAAATCAGCGCACGGGTATTTACGCGTTGGAAGATGTCGATATTTTCAATCTGTTGCTTATTCCTGAAGCGTCTGATCTTAATAATGGCAGCGTTGCGGCGATGTCGAGCGTAATGAGCCAAGCCATAGCCTATTGTGAAGAGCAGCGAGCGTTCTTGCTGATTGATCCACCTGCGAACGTAAATAGTGCGGATGAAGCCATCGAGTGGTTGGATGAAGTCGCCGGAGCAGGACTTCGTCATCGTAACACCGCCGCTTACTACCCTCGAGTACAGGTGCCGGATCCAAACAGTGATAACCGGCTTCGTACTATCGCACCAAGTGGTACGGTTGCGGGCGTATATGCGAGAAAAGATATCGAATCTGGTATTTGGACTGCAGCCGCAGGCGTTACGGCCAGTCTTCGTAATGTGATCAGTTTTAATCAGAACCTCACCAACAACGAGATAGGGTTACTTAATCCTATCGGCCTGAACTGCCTCAGAAATGGTGGCATTAGCGGTAACATCATCTGGGGTGCAAGAACACTTCGTGGTGCAAATGAACTGGCATCGGAGTGGAAATATGTCCCGGTTCGCAGGATGGCACTTTTCGTTGAGGAATCTTTATTCCGGGGTTTGCAATGGTCGCTCTTTATGCCAAACGATGAGCCGCTTTGGTCTGAGATACGCATCTCTGTGACCAGCTTTATGCAAGGGCTTTTCCGCCAAGGCGCGTTCCAGGGGAGTACTCCGGAGCAGGCTTTCTTTGTGAAGTGTGATTCCGAAACAACAACGCAGGCTGATATTGATGCAGGTGTCGTCAATGTATTAGTCGGGTTCGCACCGCTCAAACCTGCGGAATTTGTCGTCGTCAGTCTTCAACTGATGAACAACCGAGCAAGCTAATATCTCATGCCGGAAACGGTGGCTCGTTTTCCGGCTATGTTAATCATCTCTATGGACAGGTAGCGAGGGGGCGTTATGTCTCAGCTTAATGTAAATGGTCAACGAGTCGTTCCATATCCTGGATATAAATTCATCATCAAGGAAGCGGGTGGTGAAGTGTTGGCCGCTGTACAAAAAGTTTCTGGTCTTAGCCGTACTGTGGAAGTGAATGAGTATCGAGCGGGTGGAGACGCTTCTCACACTCGAAAATCGCCCGGTCAGGTTAAGTTCGAAGCGATCACGTTGGAGCGTGGGGTAACAGAAAACCTGCAGTTTGAACAATGGGCAAATAAGGTCTGGCGTATTGGCACCAAAGAAGGGGGCGAGGTATCGCTGGCTGATCTGCACAAAGACCTGATTCTGGAAGTAATGAATGAAGCCGGACAGAAGGTGCTCAGCTACGTTATCTATCGGTGTTGGGTCTCGGAATATAAAGCCCTGCCGGGTTTGGATGCGTCAAGTTCTGCGTTCATGATTCAGACTATCAAACTGGAAAATGAGGGGTGGGAACGTGTACCTGTTACGACTCCGAAAGAGCCAAGTTTTGTTCATCCTGAGCAATGAGTAATCGCACATGAGCTTTGTCTTAAACATGAGATTTGTATTAAACGCACTCAGCGACAACAAACAAGTGGAAGTGTGGGAGTTGGCCTCTTCTTGTCGGGGACAAAATCGTGCAGCCATTATGGCCAGTGCCTACCTGCCTGACTCATTAAAGCCCTCTTTCAATAACTGGTCTGTAGCCGGGCGCGATCACCTGTTGCTATTGGCGTATCAATGTCAGTTTGGCGATGATATCAACGTGTCTACGTCCTGTACTGAATGTGGTGAGAAAGCAGAGCTTAGCTTTACGGCATCTCAAATACTGAGTACGGCATCCGTCTCGTTTAATAATGGCTGGAATGCGGTAACCAGAACATTGGATACAGAGGTTTACCTTCCTCTCTACCATGAAATCCATATTGATGGTGTTCAATGCCGTTTCCGTCTTCCCTGTATTGCTGACTTGATGGCGGTAAAACAAGGGGATTCAGTGCTGTTTCAGTTTGCGCAACGTGTGTTGGATCAAGAGTCCTTCAAGCAGGTCAGTCGCAAATTGGCTGAAAAAGAGGATGTGCATTCAGGATGGGAAGCGCTTTTCGATGAGCTAGAAAGAGGCATGCTTGAGTGTGAGCCGCTGTCGGTCGTCTCTTTGGTTACCGCTTGTCCCGAATGTGGCGCGAAGGCCGAACATCAGTTTGATATAGCGAGTCAATTTTGGGCTCAGCTTTCGGCTCATGTCGAAAAGCAGCTCTGGGATGTTCATCTCTTGGCATCCGCATACGGTTGGTCGAGTCAGGACATTCTCGCGATGAGCCCTGCACGAAGACGTCGCCACATTTCGATGATTGTCGAGTGATGTCAGGAGAGTATGATGAGCCGAACGCTTAGCCAGTTTATCCACCGAAATCTGACCGGAGAGCAATCTCTCAAACCGGTGGTGCGCTCCTATTATTCTGATATCACTCCAAATGCTCATTACGAGTCAGACGTTCAACATAATGACGCCAGCTCTTGGACGAATTCTGAACCATCAATGGACGACGAATCTGCGTTTACAGCATCTACGCCTGCAAGAAAGTTAATGTCCGAAGCTACCTGTGACGCTGACAATGCTCAATCGAATTTAGACAGAGACATTGATGCCTCTACACAAGTAACTTCGGAGTACCACCCAGAGGAAAGTAGCCACGCGGAGAGTCTTACTGTCGAGCGAGACGCTTCCATGAGAGATACATCAGAACAAAACAGGAGCAGCCAAGTTGGTCACATTGATGAATCTCAACATTCTGCTGTTTTCACAGAGTACAACCTCGAAAACGAAAGCGTGCTTATCCATCAGGGTGAGTTAAAAGATTTAGAGGCAGTCTCTGCAACTGATTCTGGTTACGACGCACTTTCTAAGCCATTAAAGCGTAGAGATTTCACCAAGCAAGTTGCTCAGGCGATTTTAGGAAATGATGCTGCTTACGAGAGCTCACCAAAATCTCCGACCACCACTCAGAATGGTACCGAGTTTGACACTCAAGGCCACAGCGGAGATGGAGAGAATCTCGAGGTATCGGTGACTATCCGTCAGGTTACTATCATGTCTTCTTCTAATGGTGCAGAGAAACATCAGTCAAACTGGAAACCGCCAATTAGTCTCAGTGATTATCTTCGTGAACGTCAGGAGGGTAAACGATGAGCAGTGCACTAGCGATTGCCGGTATAACCCAACTTCTCCGCGATTTATTGAATGACGGTCTGGTGGATAACGATGTAGCCACTGTGGTCAACAGCAATGTGACGGTGCATGCGATATCGCCTGATCAGATGTTGGCTCAGGAAGCGGATAACGCGCCGATGTTAAATGTGTTCCTCTATCACACCGAAGTAAATGGTGCGTGGGCTAATCAGTGTTTACCTACGCAAAATAGCCAAGGGGATAGAATCAACAACACGCCGTTACCGCTCGATCTTTTTTATATCGTCAGCGCATACGGAACGGCAGATCTGCATAACGATGTACTTCTTGGCTATGCGATGCAAATTCTACATGAGCATCCCGGGTTCACTCGTGCGGAGATTCAGTCTGCGCTGACCGTTTCAACGGTTATTGATGCAGGCCTCCCACCACTGCTTGAAGCTCTTGCTACGACTGGGCTGGCCGATCAAGCTGAGGCGATCCGAATTGCTCCGCTCTCAATGTCTGTCTCTGAAAAGTCCTCATTATGGAGCGCTTTTCAAAGCCAGTATCGTCCTTCTGCGACATATCGTGTGTCTACGGTATTGATAGAAGCCGAGTACGGCGTGAGTCAAGCTCTACCGGTGTTAACCATCGGTCCGAATAATACCGGGCCTGATGTCCAGCCAACTTTGCTTGCTTCTTTACCACAGCTTAAACGTGTGATTACTCCCGCTCTACAGCCAAGTGCAAGACTGGGAGAGCCGCTAGATGTAGAAGGCTTTGCGTTGGATGGCAATAATCCAGGCGTTACATTGACGCACACCTCACTGGCAGTAACACATACCATCAATGCACAGGTAGGTGGAACGGCACGTTTACAGTCAGTCATTTTGCCGAATGATGCGGCAAATTGGGCTGCAGGCCTCTATTCCTTACTTTATTCTGTCGAGATTGATGGTCAAATTCAGCAGTCAAATCAACTAGCGGTCCAGATTGCACCAGTCATGACTCTGCCACCAACCAGTGTGGTACGAAATGGTCAGACTGTTGTCGTTACGGTACAGGTTTCGCCCCATGTACATCCCGGCCAAAAAGCACTGATGTGGCTTGGTGCCGAAGGCGCAATATCAGAAACCGTGTCGTCCCAGACAGATACTTTAGTGTTTATCTTTGGACCTTTAGCTGCGGGGTCATACCCAGCGAGGCTTCGTGTTGATGGTGTCGATAGCTGGTTCATTCTTCGTGACAGACCGCCGATTGCACCGGACTTCGAGCCAAGAGCGCCTATTTTTGATCCAACTCAGGTAGTGGTGGTGCCATGATGTCTGAATCTATTCAGTTTTCGTCACTCGAGAAACATGAAGCCTTGAATCACTGGCAACAGCAAAACAACGAGCATCTGGCGGCGGTTGTGGATTGGGCGATAAGTATGCTTGGAGAGCATGAAGTAGATGCTTCGCGTGAATCTGCTTCTGCCATTAATGCTCGTTATCGCACTAAAACATCAAACGAAAATCCAACTGCGCTGAACGTATTGATCGAGCAATTCGGTCTGAACGAGAGCGATCAGGCGGTACTGGCCTTGCTCATAGCATCGGCTTTGGAGCCAAAAGTGGCAGAGCGCTGCGCAGAGCTTGCGGGTCATATTTCTCAGTCTTCTTTTACTACGATGCCTTTAGTTACTGCGATGCTTTGTGTTGCTCGGTTACCGGAATGCGACTGGAGCAGCTTCTCGCCGCAGTCACCGCTGCGCTATTGGCTGCTGATCGAATGGCAACCGCATGGTTCTGGAGATGGCGTGCTTATCGCTGATGAACGTGTGGTGAATTTTGTTCGTGGCATTAATTACCTTGATGAGCGACTTTCTGTACTGCTTGAGCCGTCAATAGTCGATATCACAGTGTCACTGATGCCATCACAACGTAAACAGTTGGAAGCCGCCTCGAACTACCTCGTTCAAATTCAGCGACGGGAGCAAAGCGGAGCCTTAACCGTGTTTGAGTTGTACGGCGATGATGCTCCTGCCCGAGCGGCGATGGCGGGGGTTATCGCATCAGAAATAGGTGCGAGTTTACAACGTATCAGGGCTGATAATTTACCATCTCGGCCTAATGATATCGATGCATTGGTCCGACTTTGGATTCGTGAATCTTGTCTGATTCCTATGTTGCTTTTGGTAGAAGACGCCGACGAGGCATCTAAACAAACGGTTGCACGGCAATTGATAACAAGGTTAAGAGGTCTGGTTCTGATAGACACCGGAGCAGCTCCTGCTGCGTTGGCAGCAAGCAGCTTTCCACTGGAGGTTAAACGCCCTACGGTGGAAGAGCAGGAGTCCATCTGGCGGGGCGTCTTGCCAATTAAGAACGAATTGCCCTCTCGTCTGGCAGAACAATTTTCAATGAATGAGCCCGACATCGTGCGATCAGCAGCGATCGCCTCAGCACAATCCAGTGCTAACAACGAGCAAATGGAAAGTACGCTCTGGCGTGTTTGTCAGCGCGGTTCCTCCTCAGAGTTATCGAAACTGGCGCAGCGGATAGAGTGCAAAGCAACATGGGACAATCTTGTCTTGCCGGAAACTCAAACCCGAATGTTGCACCAGTTGTCATCTCAGGTCGCACTTCGTAACCGTGTTTATCAGCATTGGGGCTTTCGCAGCAGAATGAGCCGTGGCATGGGGATCATCGCCATGTTTAGTGGCGAAAGTGGTACCGGGAAAACCATGGCAGCAGAAGTCATCGCCACCACATTGAATCTTGATCTCTACCGCATCGATCTTGCCAGTGTGATAAGCAAATATATCGGTGAAACTGAGAAACAAATGCGATCGCTGTTTAATGCAGCAGAACGTTGCGGCGCGATTCTTTTCTTTGATGAAGCCGACGCACTGTTCGGTAAGCGAGCAGAAGTAAAAAACAGCAACGATCGCTTTGCAAACATGGGGACCGACGACTTACTTCAGCGTATCGAGATGTACAATGGCCTTGCGATTCTTGCTACTAACCTGAAATCTCAAGTTGATAAAGCGTTTATACGTCGTCTGAGGTTTGTCATTGATTTTCCATTTCCCGCTCCCGCAGAGAGAGAACAAATCTGGCGCACTGTATTCCCAAAACAGACACCACTCGCTGCTGATGTGGATCCAGCCAGACTCGCTCGCCTAAATTTGGCTGGTGGCAGCATTCACAATGTTGCGCTTAATGGTGCTTTTCTGGCAGCGAAACATGATGAGCCTGTTTCCATGCGCAGATTAATGGAGGCCGCTGCTGCAGAACTGCAAAAATTGGAGCGTCCATTAAAAGCGGGAGATCTGGATTATGGTTAAGTTCGCGTTGTTGAAATGGTGGAGAGCTCGCTCGGTTCAGTGAAGACGATTGGAAGTCGGTAGATTAGCTCAATGTATGGAAGGAAGCATGAAAATCACGATTGGTTTTGACCACATTCAGATTGCAGAAAACGCCTCTTACAGTGAAATCTACACTGAGCTGTCAAAAGCTGTGCGTCAAAACTGGCCAAATCTAACATCGGTGTCAGTTGAGCAGCAGAGGTTAGCACAGCAATGCGCTGTTGTTGCGATGGCAAAGCAGTTATCAAGAACGGTAGCCGCAAGGAGGATACGATAAATGTTGTCTTCTCAACCGAATTATCTTAAAGCGGGCATCGTGCTGTTGGATCAGAAAAGTGGAGAGCCTATAAATGCGATTCCACTGCTGATAAATCCCGATACGCTTAATACTCAATTTGAAGTGAAAGCGCCTGCGGCATCTGGCACGCGTAATGAACAATTGCGTCTTAACGGACCACCGAAAGAAACCATAACGTTTGATGCGATACTGGATGCGACGGATGCCATGTCACGTGGTGATGAAGACGCGATGAAATATGGGATTGGCCATTATATCGCGGCGCTAAGAAGTTTAATTTCACCAACGAAACGGCAGCTTTTAGATAACGACAGCTTGGCACGTCAGGGCAAACTTACCATCATTCCGATGCTTCAACCTTTGCCAGTATTCTGTTGGGGGCTACATCGCAGAATACCCGTGAAAGTGGGCAGCCTTTCGGTAGCGGAAGAATTCTTTAGTGCGCATCTCAATCCTCTGCGTGCCAAGGCGAGTCTTTCTCTACAGGTGCTATCAGTTGATGATCTTGGCTTCGATCATCCGGCATCGGCACTGTTTCTTAATTATCTCGATGGCATTGAAAAACAGGCAGTTAAAGTCTTTAAACCCGCAACCGGTTGGTTAGAGTGAGGAACATTAACGATGACAGACTTAACGCAATATCTTCTCGGCAATACGGATGAAACGGCTGATTTTCCGTCGAATAGTCGCTATGCGGGTTCGCCGCTGAAAGTGATGAAAGACAGTAACGGAGTTGAACGTGTTTTCGTCAGTCGACGTTTTTTGCCTCAACCAGCAGTGGAAGGTACCGTTCCTATGTTACTGGTGAGAGAAGGCGATCGTCTTGATTTACTCGGTGCTGCATATTATGCCGATCCTTCACAGTGGTGGCGTATTGCCGATGCAAACCTTGAGGCTTATCCCGGCAATTTAGTTGCGGCACCCGGTCGTAAAATCTCGCTTTCAACAGGCGATGAGGAGAGCTGATGTCTGAGATTGTTATGAGTCTTTACATTGGCCCTGTTGCACCGATACCGGTGAAAAAGGCTGTGATCAACGCTTTCGTGTCCTGTGAGGTACGGTCAAGCACGACAGATGCTTCGGGATTTCAGTTGGTGTTCGAAATCGACAATAACTCGCCTTTACATACTCTGTTTATGTTGGCGAGCAATAATCCGATTCCCTTGGTGCGTACAGTGATAGCGGTTGAAATGAACGGCAAAAAGAATGTGCTGATTGATGGCGTTATTACGGAGCACAGCGTCAGTCCGGGCGACTCACCCGGTGTATCGCGTATGACCATAACGGGTGAAGACCTCAGTAAGGTACTTGATTACATCGACTTCAGCTTTATGCGCTACCCCGCAATGCCGGATTTTGTGAGAGTAAATCTGGTGTTAGCAAAATATGCCTTTTTAGGGATCATTCCTAAAGTGATACCTTCAGTGTTGATTGATGTGCCAATCCCAACAGATCGCATACCGACACAGCAGGGGAAAGACTTGGCTTACATTCAGTCGCTCGCAGAAAAAGTGGGGTACGTGTTCTATATCGAACCGACCGATACCGTGGGATCTTCTGTGGCTTATTGGGGGCCAGATGTGCGTTTCGGAAACGTGCAAAAACCGTTGAATGATGATTTAGATGCCAGCCGTAATGTGACTTCTCTGACGGGAACTTATAACTCGCAAGGCGCGTTTATCCCTCTGATTACTATTCAGAACCCGCAAACCAAACTACCAATCACGATTCCGGTTCCAGATGTAAACCCGCTTAATCCGCCGTTAGGGATAATCCGACCGATCACGCTGAATACGCAAAATATTTATGAGACGGCGAAATATTCTCCGGTACAAGCGGCAATGATTGGTATGGCCAAAGCGGCACGCTCGGCAGTCCGTGCTTTGAAAATGACAGGCTCACTTGACGTCTTGTCGTACGGCTCGTTACTGAAAGCGAGACGATTGGTGTATGTGCGAGGTGCCAGTCCGGCGTTCAATGGTGTTCATTATGTTGAGTCAGTAACCACCACCTTCAAAGAGGGTGAGCTGAAACAGAATTTTCAACTCAGTAGGGACGGTCTGTTATCGACTGTTAGCAAGGTGTCCGCATGACGCAGCCATTGTACGGGAAATTTAGGGGAACGGTCGTGAACAATGTTGATCCTATGCAGCAAGGTCGAATCCAGGCGACCGTTCCCAGTGTGTCCGGAATGATACCCGGTAGCTGGTGTATGCCTTGTTTGCCAGTTCTCGGCGTTAACTCGGGGATGTTTACTGTACCACCCATTGGATCAGGCGTATGGATTGAGTTTGAGCAGGGAGATGTCGATTATCCAATTTGGACGGGTTGTTTTGCTGGTGCTCCAACCGATGTACCGACGTTGGCGAGAACGGCTGTTCCGCCAATTTCCGCCATTACATTGCAAACCTTGGCAATGAACGGAATTGTCATTTGCGATGTTGGTGGACCTATGGGTATGGGCGGGATTACGTTGCAAACCGGGACTGGCGCGACGCTGTCGGTTACCGATGCGGGTATTTTCATTAACAACGGCAGAGGGGCGCAGATATCAATGGTTGGGCCAACCGTAGATATCAATAATGGTGCGCTGACCATAACCTGATTGGTGAGGAGCAGATATGCCAGGAGCGATTGTTCACGTTGGCGCGACCGTCACCTGTGCTCATGGAGGGCAGGCCACACCGACAATACCAAACCCTAGGGTGATGGTGTCTGGTCAGCCGACAGTGCTGCAGACAGCACCTTATGTAATAGCTGGTTGTTCGATGCCACCACCGACTGCTGGTAATGGTCCTTGCCTAACTGGTCAGTGGCTCACAGGGTCAATGCGAGTACTGTCGCAAGGTCAGCCTTTTGCGCTGCAAGTTGGGCAGTCGATCTGCGCACCGACAGGCACGCCGATGTTTACATCAGTAGTTCAAGCTCGTGTTCTGGCGACCTGAAAAGGAGTGAAAGGGTATGGCTTATCCAGATTTTCCTTATCGAATTGATACACGTGGCAAAACGGCAACAACGACGCGGTTTGATCTTGTTCGTGACCGCATCGAACAACTCCTTTTTACAGAGCCGGGCGAGCGCGTGATGGTGCCTACATTCGGATGTGGGTTAAATCGGCTGTTGTTTACTGGCGTCAGTGATTCAGTGATCGAAAATACACGCAGTTTAATTGCGACTTCCCTTCAAACCTGGATGCAGGATGACATTGAACTGACGGAAGTGAATGTGCGATTCGAAAATGGTGCCCTGTTTATTGATGTTGCTTACTTGGTGCTGCCGACAGGGGAAGAGCAGCAGGCAACGTTTGAACGTGAGGTGTCAATATGATTTATTTCTGCTGCGACCAACGGCGGCGTGAGGCTGTGCGCAATTCTGACTTCAATGGTATCGATTTTGTCGAAGTCATTGATAAAGAAGCGGCAGTGGAAGCAGATCGCCAGCGCTTTCTGCATCTTCATCTGGTCAACGACCCAGGCGTATTTGTTTACCAGGTTGATAACATCCGAATCGAAGGGGCGACTGCGATTAAAGTGGTCAACGTTACGATGGGATTTGATGCACAAACCAATGTTTTGGTCATTGAAGTTGAAGATCCTGGAGACTTTTCTCCTTATACCATTAATATTGTCACCAGTTCGTTGAACCCTTTGCCGCCACCAGAAATTGATCCTGCACTGGCTTCCGTTACCTTCTCGTTCAAGGTTGAGTGTCCTACGCAGTTGGACTGTCAGAGTCGTTGTGATTGCCCGGAACCTGAAGCTCTTGATTCTGAAATTGACTATACCGCGCGTGATTTCCAATCATTTCGCCGCATGATGTTAGACAGACTATCCGTGACGGCTAAAGAGGCAGCGACGGGACATCCGGCAGATCTCTCTACAGCGATAATCGAAGTGCTTGCCTATACCGCTGATCAACTTGCTTATTATCAGGATACTGCAACGACGGAAGCGTACCTGAATAAAGCGCGATCACGTATCTCCCTCAAGCGAATGACACGGTTGGTTGATTACACCGTCGATGAAGGCTGTAATGCACGCTGCTTTTGCCATTTTGCGGTGACGGCGGATGTGTTGCCAGTTGCACCAGCGAGCGCAGTTATCCCAGAGGGAAGTGCTGTCTGCACTCAACTCAGTGAGCTGCCGAGAACGTTTGTTCGAAACGAGTTTGTATTAGCCAAAAGTGGCGCAGTTTATGAGACCTGTTTTGACGTTCCTGCGCTCTATAGGCTGCACAACGAAATGAAGTTCTACACCTGGAGCAACGCGCGTTGTTATCTGGCAAAAGGAGCAGTGAGCGCGACTTTGGATGGGCACTACCCTGATTTAACGGCAGGGATGTACCTAGCGCTAGAGGAGGTGATTGGGGCAAGAAGTGGCAATCAAGCCGACCGCCAGTTATCGCATCGTCAGGTGGTGTTACTCACAAAGGTTCAGGCGTTTGATGTTGATGACGAACTTCTGATTGATCCTGTAACAGAAGCGCCGATCACAGAAATTTTTTGGCACAGTACAGACGCGTTGAAATTTCCACTCTGCATCTCATCAGAGACTTCGATCGAAGAAGGGCGACGTTATATCGAACCTGTTTCTGTCGCGCGTGGCAATTTGGTGCTGGTGGATCATGGTCAGACAATTACCGACGAACGCTTGCCCGATGTACCACTGCCAACTCTCAGTTGGGCTCCGGGACGTGGCATGCAATCTGAGACTTCAAAAAGCGCCAGTTGTGAGCAACAACACTGTGAACAAAATCAGGCCGAATCGATCACTCCTCGCTATCGACCTTCGCTCGCCATCCTGCCTCTTACCTTTTCTCCGGCCTATCAAGCTGGTGCTCCCGCATCCGTACTTTTACGGACACCGAGCCCAAACGAAGCGGTTGCCAATATTTCACTCAACGCTGATGAAGCCGGTGAAGAACGTCCTTATCAGGTTGTGAGGGACTTATTGGCAAGCGATGATTCCGCTTTCGTCTTTACTACGGAAATTGAGCGTGATGGTCGGGTTTATCTCCGTTTTGGTGACAACGTATTTGGCCACCGTCCGCTGCCAGAAACCCAATTTCTTGCGACCTACCGCGTGGGTATTGGGGAGGCTGGAAATATCGGTGCCGACAAACTCTATCATCTCGCTTTACCTATACCGGAAGTGGCAGAAGTACGAAATATTACTCCGGGAGAAGGCGGCCGAAATCCTGAAACGAATGCGGAAATCCGCAAACGTGCCCCGTTTATCTTCAAGAATCAGGAACGCGCCGTTACACGTGAAGACTATCAGACACTGGGACGACGCGTCGCAGGTATTCAGGATGTCAGTTGTGCGTACATCCACACAGGGAGTTGGGTGACCACTTTTGCTTTACCGGATCCGGAAGAGAGAGTGGACGTTCCTCAAGCCCTGCGTTCCACACTTCGAGATCATTATGAAAAGTTCCGGCTTGCAGCGCATGATATTGAGGTGTCGTCACCTGTTTATGTGCCTTTGGAAGTGACTTTACATGTTTGTGTCGCGCCAAATGCCTCTAAATCTTACGTATGGCAGCAACTGATCAAACTTTTCTCTCCTAGTCGTCTACTCGATGGCTCTTTAGGTTTGCTGCATCCCGATCGGTTCCGCGCAGGGGAGACATTACATTTGTCGCCATGGATCGCTGCTGCACAACACGTAGAGGGTGTCGTTGCGGCGAAAATCATACGATTCAGAAGATTTGGTGATCCACGTACCAGTGGCCTTGCCGATAGAAAACTGAAATTCGGTCGCACAGAAATTGCCCGAATCGACAATGATTTCAGCCACCCTGGTCATGGTGTGTTCCTACTCGACATGGATGGAGGGCGTTGATATGTCAGATCACGAATCCCATTGTGGAGCCTGTAATGGTATTGAAGTACGAACCCCTAGAGCACCTGACAACACGGCAGGGTTATCACACGTTAATTATCGAATCGGTGAATACAACGACTTTTATCTCAGTATGGTCGCGCGCTTATCCTCAGCTAGATATGGCGCCCTAGGAACACTGACTACACGTGAGTCGAGCGATTTTACTCTAGCGCTTATAGATGCATGGGCCGCCAGTTGCGATGTACTGACGTTCTACAATGAAATGTGGCTGAATGAAGCTTATGTCAACACGGCGATGGAAACCGGCTCTCTCTATGAATTAGCCATGCTGACGAATTATGTTCCTCACCCTGGCGCTGCCGCCACCACAAATCTAGCATTTACGATCGCTGCAGGAGAGGGTATTCCGGAAGAAATTATTGTTCCAGCGGGTACTAAAGTGCAAAGTACTCCCGCCCAGGACGAGAAGCCGGTGATTTACGAGACGTTGAGCGAGCTAACCACTCGTGCAGCATGGAATGCGATTCGTCCCAAATTGACTGCACCACATCCGTTAACCGAGACAACCAAAAAGATTCCGCTGCCCGGCACTAACCTTAATCTGAAAACTGGCGATGCGGTTTATTTTGTGTCGGATGATGGCGAGCAAGTATTCGCGACTATTAATTCTGTCACTCCTGTGCTCGCAAACATAGCCAAAGATCCTGATTCAAAAGACCTTACCTGGATAGATATATCTCCAGTATCGTCTGAACCGCTTGCCACTTCTCATTCAGACCTGTCAGGAGGAACCGCTCGATCTCTGGCAGATAAGATAGCGAACTATAAAGGGAAAACTGTTGATGCCAAAGAGCTGGCGGGAGTACTAAAGCAGGAGTCCTTTAAAGAAAAGGCTTTCTTTTCTCCGCTAATTGAATCCACCAAAACAACGCGACAAGTACAACTGTTTCGTGCCAAAGCAGCAATTTTCGGTCATGCAGCCCCCCCTTTGGCGAGTTTGCATTACTCATTAACAGGCACATTTCCTGTTTACAAAAAATCTGGTGATGATGTTGTCGTCGAAGATGTTGCTAGCGGACCTTATGCGGATTTAGAGGAGGATGAATGGGCGGGTGGCACGCTGGACGTAATGGACGATAGCGCGTCACATCATGTTTTCTTAGAACGCCCGGTCACCGACATCGGTAAGGAGAGCGTGGTTGTACTTCGGGATGGTAATAAGTGGTCGCGTTACAGTGTGACTGATACAAACGAAACGTCTGTCTCGTTCTTCTCTGTCACGGGGAAAAGTACACGTCTGACATTAAACAGCGATGCTCATTTTGACGAACTCTCCATCAGAGGCACTGTGGTATTTGGTGCCAGTGAGTGGATGGACATCGCTGATCCACCCATTACGGAGGCGATGGACGAGGAGAGTATTTCGATTGAATTAAATGGCTGGTATCCGGGGTTAGAAGAAGGCCGGAAAATGATACTCAAGGGGGAAGCCGAAAACGCAGGTACTGAGCCTGTTGTCGCGACGAGAATCGTTCAATCGGTGAGTCACAGTTTCGCCGAAAATGGCGGCACGACTCTGACATTCTCCGAATCGATAGGTGCCCCTTATTTCCCGCAAAGTCTTCGTATTTATGCCAACGTTGCAGATGCCTCACAGGGAGAGTCGGTGGCTGAAGTACTTGGTGACGGTAACGCGACACCACACTTAGCCTTTAAATCTAAACAGGCTCCTCAAACCTTCGTGCCTGCTGCGACCGAAACCGGAGTGAAGCCAACAATGGAAATTCGTGTCAATAAGGTCCTCTGGAAACAAGTGCCCCATTTTCTTGATGCCTCACCGACCGATCGCGTCTACACCATGCGCGTCGATGAGAACGGATACAGTCATGTAGCATTTGGAGATGGGACTTTAGGCGCGATACCGGGTAAAGGACAACAAAACATCCGAGCCAGTTATCGCAAGACATTGGGACTGGAAGGCAGGGTGAAAGCTGGTCAACTCAACCTGTTAATGTCGCAACCATTGGGTGTTCAGGGAGTAAATAACCCATTGGATGCAGAAGGCGGTGCCGATCCGGAAGGTATGGATGATATCCGCGTCAGTGCACCGCTTTCTTGCAGAACGTTAGGACGTGTTGTTTCACTAACGGATTATGCCGATTTCTCGCGTGCTTACGGAGGAATCGCTAAAGCGACATCACAATGGCTTCATGTTAGTGGTGGGCACCATGTGGTCGTGACGGTAGCGGCGGAAGCGGGAGCTCAGGTATCCGAAGGCGGTGATCTTCATAATGCATTAACGCAGGCATTGATGGATGCGGGTAATCCTTTCTCACGATTTGTGCTGCGAAGTTTTCGACAAACCTATTTTCGTCTTGGGGTCAAAGTCAAAGTGAATCCTGATTATCTGGAAGACGACGTGCTCAACCGAGCTGAAATGGTCATTTTTGAGTCGTTTTCCTTCGAGGCCAGGGACTTTGGCCAGCCTGTTTTTGCCAGTGAAGTCATTGCATTGCTTCATGATGTTGAAGGCATAGACGCTGTCGTCATCGAACGACTCTATACGGGCAGTTCGCCAACGCGATATGAAGGGATTGCGGCACCTATGGCCGAAATAGTGGATGGTGAAATCGTTGGTGCGTCAATCCTAAGCTTGCACCCTAGTGGACTTGATTTTCTGGAGGCCTGCTTATGAGTAGTTTGTCACCTGAATCTTTGTACAACCTGTTGCCAGAAGTCTATCGTCGTCGAGACGAAGATCAGGGGTTTCCACTTAAAGCGTTGATGGAGATTCTGGCTGAGCAGGCGAACATCGTAAAATATGACATCGACCGTCTTTACGATAATCAGTTCATCGAAACCTGTGATGAATGGGCCGCACCTTATCTGGGAGAGTTGGTCGGTTATCGATATGGCGCTGAAATACCTGGTGTCAGTCAACGCGCAGCGGCAGCCAATCAAATCCGACTCGCGAGAAAACGCGGGGTTGCGTTGGCGCTGGAGCAAATGGCAACGGATACCACGCGCTGGCCTGCGAGAGTGGTGGAGTTTTTCAAGCTTTTGGCACGGCCTGAGCATATGGCGGCAATCCATCTCCCAAATCATTACACTTTGGATTTAAGAAACAGCCGCAAGTGCGATGCGATTGGTTCTGCTTTTGATTCAGCGAGCTATACAACGTCGGTAGGCAGGATTAGCCAGAGTGAAGGGCGGCACCATTTTCATCACGTAGGTTTATTCCTTTGGAGGCTAGGCCATTATCGTCAGCCGATTGTGCCTGCTCACAGGGTTGCTGAGCGGCGATTTCTCTTTAATCCGTTAGGTTGTAACACCAAGCTGTTTAATCAGCCAGTACCAGAGCCGGATATCAATCATCTTGCTCGTGAAGAAAACTTGCCCGTTGCGTTGAAACGAAGCAATATCGCAGGTGATTGCTTACCAGCTTTCTATCCACATGCCTTTACTTTGGTGATTGATGGGATTTTGAAAACCGCTGATCAATTACAAATCTGTAATCTAAGCGATGATGGTGCGGATTGGGCACATTCTCCCGTTAACTTAATATCGGTTGACCCGGAGCTTGGCCGATTATCGCTTCCGGCATCCATGCCAGAGCCAGAATCTGTTGAAGTAACGTATCACTATGGGGCGAGTGCGGATATTGGTGGGGGTGCTTATTCGCGTGGTGAAGGGTTTATTGTTTCTGAACGCCCTCCAGAGGTAGTTCGTGGAGGAGAAAGTATTCAGACTGCGCTCGATTTGATTACCGATGGTGGCGTAGCAGAAATTGCAGTGTCCCATGTGTTTAATGAGGCGTTATCTGTAAGCGTAGCTGCAGATCGAACATTGTCATTACGCGCTAAAGATGGTCATCGCGGGTTTGTTCAGCTCGGCGGCAATGATATGACTCTGGAAGGTGGCGCTGAGTCTGAAATTATTTTAGATGGCTTGGTCATTACCGGTGGGCGTCTTGTGATTCAGGATACCGGAGATAATGCACTGCGCCGTTTAGTTTTGCGGAATATCACATTGGTCCCGGGACACTCTGTGAGCATGGATGGTGAGCCACTCTTTACTGAGTTGCCTTCGCTGGTTGTCGAAATCGCTAATGTTACCGTAGAAATTGAGCGTTCAATCGTTGGTGCGATTCGTACCGTAGAAGGTGCTTCAGTCACTATTAAAGACAGTATTGTTGATGCGACATCAAACACTAACATCGCCTTTTCATCACTGGGTGGAGACGGTCATGGTGGCGTACTGACACTTTGTGAATCGACGGTGATCGGTAAAGTTGGAGCACGATCGTTTCCACTCATCTCGAACTGTATTGTAGATGCTGCACTGGTCGAAACTGATCCCTGGACGGCACCAGTGTGGGCATTGCAACGACAAACCGGGTGTGTCCGTTTCTCTTACATACCGCCTAATTCAAGGGTTCCTCGCCAACACAGATGCCAACCACAGTTTGCAGCTGCTAAGGCAATAGAAGCTGCCGAATCGAGAAATCCGGCTCTGACGGATACTGAACGCGCTAACATCACTCGTGGGGTTAGAGCACGTGTCGTAGCAGCCTTTACATCTACCCGATATAACGACCCTGCCTATGGTCAACTGCTACTCTCTGCGCCGGTAGAATTACGCCGCGGTGCCGACAGTGGTGGAGAGATGGGCGTTTATCATCATCTTTATTACCCACAGCGGCATGATGCTTTGCTGTTTCGTCTTAATGAATTTTTACCTATTGGCCTCGATGCAGGCTTGATCTATGTGACCTGAGGAGGGACTCATGGCTGTAGATATTTCAGGAAAAACGTTTGACCCACGTCATAACTACTCCGGACTGGTGTCAATGCAAGGAAGGGTGGTGTTGGATACACCGCTCAATGAGGGCGCGGAGATTGTAGATAGGCGCTTTCGTGCTGAAACCATCGACCTGGCTGGCTTTTGTGGCTATCCAGCGCATCTGCCAGACAGCTTTCGCATTGAGGTTACTGGCGGAGAGTTGCTTATCCACCCGGGGCGTTATTATGTCGATGGATTGCTTGCAGAGAACTTTGGTTACGGCGAAGATGAATTTTATTTTCCGTTGGAAGAGATGCGCAGTAATGAGCCTGTACCTTTTCAATCGCAGCCCTACCTGCCAATTATGGAACCTCTGGATCTGGATGACGGCCGTTATCTGGTCTTTCTGGATGTATGGAAGCGTCCGGTCACTTTCCTTGAAGACCCTGATTTAATCGATCCGGCGGTGGGTGTCGATACCAGTGCACGCTTGCAAACCGTTTGGCAGGTGAAACTCTTTTCGGTAGATGATGGCGTAACCTGTAGTACTGAAGATGAAGATATTGATGACTGGGCAGCGTTTATTCAGCCATCCTCTTCTCGTTTATCCACTCGTGCCAATCCCGCCTCCGCCGTTGATGATCCTTGTCTGCTGCCACCAGAAGGTGGTTATCGTGGCCTGGAAAACCGCACTTACATGGTTGCGGTTCATGATGTTAATGAAGATGGCGTTGCGTTGCTTAAATGGTCTCGGGTTAATGGCTCTTTCGCTGGGCGCATTCTTTCTCAGCCAGCGAGTAACACCATCACTCTGGAACAAGTTGCCAAAGATGATTACCTGAGATTTAGCGCAGGTGATTGGGCGGAGATTACTGATGATGTCCGCGTATTGGAAGACAATCCCGGTACCATGGTTCAAATACTTTCCGTAAATTACGCGACGAATAGCGTGGTGCTTACCAACCCTTTGAGCGCCGATGATATCGTGCTGATTCCTGCCTCCACAGTTGCCGATAAATCACTCCATCCTATTTTACGACGTTGGGATCAGTCAGGTGTGGTATTGGATACGGATGGTGCTGAAGTGATTAATCTCGATGCCCCGGGAAGTCATGGTTTAATCCCGGCTCCGGAAGGCGTATTTATTGCGTTAGAGGACGGTGTTGAAGCGGCGATTTCTTTACAAGGGACGGGCGATTATCATGTGAGTGATAATTGGAGCTTTGTCACCCGCTACGCGGACAGCTCAGTTGAAACCTTAACCAACGCTCCTCCTCAGGCATTTCATCACCACTATTGCCGACTGGCTGTTTTAGATATTTTAGGTGGGGAATTTGTTGAACCCATTGTGCAGGACTGCCGGGATCCCATCGGCACGGTGGGTTGCTGCACTGTTGTCGTACGGCCGGGTGAAGATATTCAGACAGCGTTAGACAGTCTTTCTCCTGAATTTGGTGGCTGCGTTTGCCTAAAAGTGGGTGTCCATACCATTCACAGACCGCTTCGTATTCGTTATCCCAATATCACGTTGCATGGTGAAAGCCACGGTGCGCAAATCCTCAATCTCAGCAATGAAAAGGCAATTACCGTCAGTTCAGAAGATGGCAGCCAGCTTTCTGGCATTCATCTCTCAGGGTTTTCCATTCTTAGTCGTGGAGAAACGAAAGGCTCAGATGGCATTATCTCCCTAAAAACGGTTAGCGATAGTCTGATTGAGGATTGTCGAGTTCAAACACTGGATGCAAGTGTTCCGTCAACCGATAGTCCGGCTGTGGCGTTGTTTGATTGTCAGAGAGTGCGTGTGTGCCACTGTCAATTTGTGGGTTCTCCAGTGGGTGTTTGGCTAGATAATGGCGGCGAAGATCTAACGTTGAATAACAACGTGATCCGTTTTAATGCCGAGCAACTTCCCGGACTCGTCGGTATAGCAGTTTGCGAAGTGTCCGGTAGGGTAAGAGTCTTAGAGAACGACATCATTGGCTTCATTCGAGGTGTGGTGGTTAACAATCAAATATTTGGAGACGCATTTTCAACGGCCTCATACAGTGAGGTCAAAGGTAACCGCATTACCTTAAGTCGAATTGTGGTCGACCAAGATGCGGTAGCTGTTGAGTGCAATTGCTCTTACGGCACGGTTTCAGAAAACCAAATTGTGCTGATGTCAGAAGGGAGCACTGGTGTGATGGTGAGAGGCGTAGGAGCACTGGTCGAGCGTAACCGTATTGAAACCGGAGGAAAGGTTCAGTCGCAAATTGCAATTTTGCTTGGAGGCGATGATAAATTGTTTTCCGGTGGTATTAGCGTGACGCAAAACTGGTTACATGGCTGCAGTGGAGGCATATTGGCCGAGGGAGTCAATGGGCTTCGTATCGATAATAATGATATTGCTGGTGACAGTGGTGAAGAACTTGCGGTGTCGGTGCAGGGGTGCTCGCTGGTCAGTATCGAAAATAACATCATTGTCGCAGCGACACTGGCCATTATGGTCACGCAATGTGAAGACGTTCAAATCAGTAGCAATCAAATTCGCGATGACGGCATTGCAATTGGCTGTCTTCAATGTGTACGAGTCGATGTCACCAACAACCAAATTAACCACTGTGCGCTCGGTGGGATAGTTCTGATGTTTTGCCTCGCACGCGCAGCGGTAATTGGAAACCGCTTGAATTATGTCGGCGTGTCAGCACAGGGCGTGTTTGCCTCGTCAATCATGAGTATTTTCCATTTGGGTGAATGTCATATCGAGTCTAATGAGGTGCTTAACACGGGTGTGGGTCGAGATGATGTGGTTAATGGCCAAGCCACAGTTGGGATTCGGGCGCTATATGTGCTCGAAGCTCGTGTTGAAAGTAATCTTGTTTCTTATTCTGACTTACTGACCCGTGAACGAATTCTAGAAGATCGTGCACTATTGATGCAGGGGTTGTTGGAGATGCCGTTGTTAGATACCCAAGGGAAAAATACCGGGATATTGGGTTACTCCGTTCAAATTTCAAACAACAAGTTTCTTGGTCGGGGCGCAGATACCCTTGTAGAACTGCTATCTACCGACATTACTGAATTGGTTCGAATCAGATTTGAGAGAGTGTTTTTTAATCATAATTTTGTCGAACACTTTGGAAGTAACGGTAGGGATATTGCAACTGGTGCAACGGTTATCTTGGTCGGAAACAGAGGCGTTGTGATGGGTAATCAAATCAAGTCGGGCACTCGGTTTCTTCCATCGTTTAACTTCCAAAGCATGGCTGGCCCTTATATTGGCAATATCACAGAAGGAGCCGTTATCAATCACCCTGAATTCCCAGTACCAGAATCTGGCTTTAATTCGCAGATTTAATCAAGGAGCGAAATCATGGCAAACGCAAATACAACATTGAAAAAGCATTTTTCGCTCATCAAAGAGATGGAAAAGGCGAGCCAAACTGACAAAGTGAAGAACCCGGTATTAGCAACGAAAACCGCTGCTGCTGCAAAGAAAGTCAGGATTGAAAGTCGAATATCTGAACTCGAACAGCAACGTGCGGCGTTTAATAAAAAAATGGATGAAGCGATAGCGCGCGAGAAAACACAATTAGTTGAAATCGAGCGGTTTGAGCAGATGGTGCCGGATCAGGAAATAAAGAACACGGTGGTGAAACCTAATCGAACAACCACGCGAAGCACGAAAGTGAGCGCAAAAGATACATTGAAAGCAACGACTAATACCAAAACTGTGTCCACAACAGCTAAAACAACGCGGACGACGAAAAAGTAACGGTGCAATAACGTGGACTTAATCTTTTTGAGTGCTCACTCTGTTGCTTAATGGTGGAGAGAAACTGAATGCTATCAAGGGAGCAGTATCCAAATAAACGTCGAAAAAGGTAATTTTATTTAAGTGGACGATTCTTAAGCGGTTCTTAAGTTAGCAGGGTTAATGTGAGTGATGAGTTTTAACCTTACATACTACTAATAGGAATAATCATATGGAACGTAAAACGCTTTTAACTTCAACAATGATGATCGCAGGACTACTTTCTTTTGGCGCATACGCTGGAGATCCAACCTGTACTACAGAAAGTCAGGATAATTGGATGCCATTCGACACGGCTCAGAAAATGGTGGAGTCACAAGGATATAAAGTGAAGAAGTTTAAACAAACCAATACAGGGTGTTACGAATTATATGGTTATGGCACAAATGGTAAGCGTGTTGAAATCTACTACAACCCCGTTGATATGAGTGTAGTTAAAGAGGAAGTCGATGACTAAGAAAACTCCCTGGGATCGGGTAGTTAAGCTCACCCACTGGGTGGTGGCTAGCCTATTCTTGGTAAATTATTTCATTACCGAGGACGGCAGTAACTTACACCAGTGGGTTGGTTATACCGTGGTAGGGGCCGTTGTTTTAAGGTTACTATGGGGATGTGTTGCTAAACCACCGGCACGTCTTTCTTCCTTTCAACCCTCTGTCTCTAAAGCGATTCAACACTTAAAAGAGGTATATCAGACTCGGGAGGATGAGCACCAAGGACATAACCCGGCAGGTGCAATAATGATTTGGTGCATGTGGATTGGCCTGATAGTCACTGGAATATCAGGATATATGATGGAAACTGATCTTTTCTGGGGAGAAGATTGGGTTGAAGCCATTCATGAAACCGCAGTCAATACCACTTTCTTTTGTGTATGTGTCCACATCGGTGCTGTCATTATTATGAGTCGAATTACCGGGCGCTCCTACTTACGAAATATGCTCCCTAGTAAGCAGGGAAAGTAACTATTTAATTTAAATATAGAAAGCAACTTTACTACGTTGCTTTCTATATTTATTTATCAACACGCGGCGAATGCGTTTCTTCTTTCTCTTGCATCTGCATCTTTTTAGTTACAACCCCCTTTAGCAAAAGTACTTTTTTGATAAGCCTTTTAATTCTAGAGACTCAACTTGTTCATTTTTAAGGAAGATGCCATGCTGAGTGCGAAATTAGTCAGCATTTTGATCATTAACAAGAGTTAGTTTTCAGGAGTAACTATGAAGCAGGGAAAAGCTTTTCAAGATCTAATACCAAATAACCATTGCTTTGGCTGTGGTCCTCAAAATACATCCGGCTTACAAATCAAGAGCCACTGGATTGAAGAAGATAAATCCGCCTGTACATTTGTGCCATCTTCACATCATTGTGCTGGACCGACACAGTTCTTAAACGGTGGGATCATTTCTACGATTATCGATTGTCATTGTATCTGCACGGCGATAGCGAAAGGGTATCAATTACAGGAGCAAGAGATAGGCTCTGGTGAACCTGTGTGGTATGCGACAGGAAAATTACAAGTGAACTACCTTAAACCAGTGCGAATTGATCAAAATCTAGAACTAGTAGCCGTCATTGAAAGCGTTAACGGCAACAAGATGACATTGAGCTGTGAACTGTATTCTGGTGACGATCTTTGTTGTACAAGTCAGGTTGTAGCGGTCAAAGTACCCAATAGCTGGTTTTCAGCGGATTGATTAAAGGTATTGCACTTCTACGGTTCGGACACTTTAAACATGATGAAGTCTCTGAACTTATTAAGTTTTTACAAAGCCAGATAAATGAACACAAAAAATGTCGAGGATCAGTTCGTAATACGTGGCATTTTTTGTGATGCATTGGCTCTAAGAGGATATATGGAAGTAAGGCGAATCGTTCCAGCGGATTTGGATAGTTTTTTGTCGCTGTGGCAAAGCGTGTTTGATGAAGGTGAATTTTTTGCTACCCCTCCACCTTCTAGAGAACGAATTAAATCAGTTCTAGAAAAAAGTGAGCGTGACCAGTTTCCTCAGTATGTAGCAATCTCTGACAATAAGATTGTTGGCGTAGTGGAGGCTTTCCCTGTCAGTGTGCATATAGGCTATGTTGGAACACAAGTTCATCGATTATTTCGCGGGCAAGGCATAGCTCGGAAACTATTGTCGAAGGTAATTGAAGATAGTCGTCGTTTCGGATTTAAGGAACTGAAGTTAGAAGTTTACGATTTCAATTTGCCTGCCCGTAGGCTGTACGAAAGTTTCGGGTTTTCAGTCGATGGGTTAGGTGGTCAAGATACGTTACCTTCTGGTAGAGAAGTGACTATTGTAAAAATGTCACTCTCGTTAGCTCAAGCATAACGGCTATTTATTAACGAGTTGCCACTAAATGCATTTTATTACGCATGTGAACTCGTTATTGATTCAATTAGTGGAAACATCGCAATGTATGTTTCACGCTTCGAGAATCTTTTTGAAAATTGTCTCAATGGTGATAATCAATAAGATTATCACTGACTGGCAAGAGTGTTTTTATTTATAGAACTATAATTAGCCTGTTGCAACGGCATAGGTATGCTTATTATGTTTATTAGAAAAACACGTTGTCCCTTATTACTGATAACACTCATTGTCTCACCTTTAGCTGTTTCAAATGATATGAGTGAAGAGTATGCGAAAGGGAAATATCTCGTCAAAATTGGTGGTTGTAACGATTGTCATACATCAGGTTACGCTCCTAGCGGTGGAACAACACCAGAGCCCCAATGGCTATTAGGCGATCAGGTTGGTTTTCGTGGCCCGTGGGGTACCACTTACCCTTCTAACTTGCGTGAGTATATTGGCAATTTGTCCGAAGTCGAATGGATAGCCAAAGCCAGAGAGATTAAAACCCGGCCGCCTATGCCTTGGTGGATTCTCAATGAAATGACAGAAGAAGATTTAAGTGCGGTATACCAATACATAAAGAGTTTGGGTAGTGCTGAGAATACTGTCCCTGCATTTGTACCTCCAGAAGTAGAGCCGAAAACGCCGTATATTCAATGGCCGCAACCGCCAAAGTAGACATTATTTTTTTAAACTATAGGATGATTGTAAAGTGCCAGATGTTGTCGCCTTCGAAAAATAAAATTAGGAGGAATTGCAGCGTTTGGCATTTTTGGTTTTAATTAGTCTCAAACTAAATGACACAATAGATAAGCAGATACGCTTTTTGCATCAATGTAATTTCAGAGTTTTGCAGTAAGTGTGTGTCACTAATCTGGCGTCGTGTATTTTGAGTGTTAATTATAAACATGAACTATTTTGAATCTCCATTTTCTGGCATCCCCTTAAAAGATCAAATTACTAACCCGAATATTATCGCTGGACGTCACAGTTACTATTCGGGTTACTACCATGGTCATAGTTTCGACGACTGCGTACGTTATTTGAACCCTGAAAGAGACGACGTTGATAAGTTAATTATTGGGAACTTTGTTCCATCGGCTCAGGCGCTGTCTTTATGATGGCGGGTAATCAGGGACACAGAAACGACTGGATAAGTACTTTTCCATTTTTCTACCAAGACAAGGAATATTTTGCCGATGCGGCGGATGGTTTTCAACGAGCGGGAAATACCGTGGTGGGAAATGACGTATGGATAGGCTCGGAAGCAATGATCATGTCAGGTATTACCATCGGTCATGGTGCAATCATTGCCAGCCGCGCAGTTGTGACCAAAGACGTCGCACCCTATGAAGTTGTTGGGTCAATCCCTGCAAAACATATCAAATATCGCTTCTCTCCTGAGCAAATCGCGATGCTACTAGAAATGGAGTGGTGGAACTGGTCAGATAGCCAATTAAAAGGTTGTATCAAGTTGCTGTGTTCAGCTGATATTGAAGGTCTTTATCAGTATTGGATCGATGAAATACGCATATAGAAACGCAGCTTAAATTATGGAAGTGTAGGCTTGTACGCTTTATCGTTACGAAATACCTATTAAGAGTGAAATTGAAAAATAAGGAAAGTGACTAGTGGTTCTTCTTGTTTTCGGAAGGCAAAAATTTTCTTTAATGCGACTCTAAACACTCAATAAAATCATTTATAAAAGGATGGATTCATGAATACACAAAAAGTGGCAATCATTACTGGTGGTGGCCGAGGGATTGGCGCTGCGACTGCGCATCTTTTTGCAACTAATGGATATGCGGTATGTATTAACTATAAGTCCAACTCGGAATCGGCAGCCCAGCTAGCTGAAATGATCACCCGTAATGGTGGCAAATGCATTACTGTCCAAGCTGATGTGTCTCAAGAAGAGGATGTCACTCGACTGTTTGCTACGGTCGACAGAGAGTTAGGTCCATTATCCGTACTCGTGAACAACGCTGGTATCTTAAAGAAACAGATGCGTTTAGAGGAAATGACTGCAGACAGAATTAACGCGATACTCGTCAATAATGTCACCAGTTACTTTTTGTGTTGTCGCGAAGCCGTCAAGCGTATGTCTAAGCGTCATGGCGGGGTTGGTGGCGTTATTGTGAATGTTTCTTCCGGAGCATCTCGTTCTGGGTCACCGAACGAATATATCGATTATGCCGCGTCAAAAGGCGCGATTGATACATTAACGAAAGGTTTATCCTTAGAAGTTGCCTCTGAGGGTATTCGCGTCAATTGCGTTAGGCCTGGCCTTATTCATACCGAAATGCATGCGGATGGCGGAGAGCCTGAGCGAATTGAAAGGCTGAAAAGTGTCATTCCATTGCAAAGAGGAGGGAAGCCTGAAGAAGTGGCTGAGGCCATTTATTGGTTAGCCTCAGAGAAGTCTTCATTTTCTACAGGTAATTATTTAGATTTAGCTGGTGGGTTGTAACCGACATTCAATATTTTAGTCAGTGCCCCTGCTAGTTGTTAGTCTGATTCTGTTTATATAGACGTTAAAAATTGAAGGATATCATTTGAAAATCAAATCTGTCACTCCGGACCCACTTGCTTGCCCTTTGTGTGGGCAAGCGAATTCATGTGTAAATTTAGGTGATAAAGACATCACTAAATCGTGTTGGTGTAATGACCCTTCTATAAAATTCCCGGAAGGACTTCTTTCCCAAGTCCCTGAAGAAAAAAGAAGAAAAGCATGTATTTGCAAGGCATGCGCGTTAAAGTATCAGGACAGTAACAAAGAGAGTTAATGCACGTTGACAGATCGGTTCGTTAGGCGGACAGAGCATGCTTGTCTAAACAAGGAAAGTTAAGTGGAAATAAAAGAAGTAAATTCAATCTCAGGTGTGGTTGTTCAATTGAATGAACTTCTTACCAATTGCATTGAAAGTGGAGCCTCGGTTGGCTTTTTAACTCCGGTAGATGCTCAGGAAGTCGAGTCCTATTGGCAGTCGGTAGAGTCTGATCTTGAGGCCAGCTCCAGAAAGATCTTTTTAGCTTACGACAACGATGAGGTCATTGGTGCTGTCCAGCTTTCACTTTGCTCAAAAGCCAATGGTTCACACCGAGGCGAAGTCGAAAAACTGATGGTCAAAACCAGTGCTAGAGGGCGTGGCGTAAGTAAAAAGTTAATGTCTTTGATGGAAAGTACGGCTTCAGAAATCGGTTTGTTGTTACTGGTATTAGATACTCGACTCGGTGATATTGCCTCCTCATTATATCGCTCTATTGGCTACGCAGAAGCAGGGCAGATCCCTCAGTTTGCTCGTAGTTCCAGTGGCCAATTAGAAGCCACTGTATATTTCTTTAAGTTATTGTAAGTACATAAGGTTAGGAATGTCGAAGGTCATATTGAAGGGGTATATATTGGTTCCTGAATCGGATTTAAAGCCAGTAAGGAAGGAGCTAGAAAACCATACCCGCCTGACGTTACAAGAACCAGGCTGTATGGTGTTTCGCGTTACTGAAAGTGCAGAAAACCCACTACGATTTGATGTGTATGAAGAGTTCTCTGACAAAGTTGCATTTGAGGCGCACCAGAAAAGGGTGAAAGCATCCTATTGGGGGAAGGTCACGGTAAACGTTGAGCGTTTTTACGAGGTTTTTGAGTAAAATAGAAGCCGGATTGGTAAAAATCCGGCGTTAGTTGTTTTGGCTTATACCGAAACTGCAGAAGTCGTTTTGACAGAATACACCAGCTTGCCATCAACATAAGTGGCGTCCACGTTTCTCTCATCGCCTAAAATCATCAAGGCGAACAGCTTGTCTTCTAAACTCTTCGCATGTTGATGTCGTAGTTTTTGTAAGTCCGTTGCGGCCCAGTTCAAGACCACGAAATCGGCCTCTTTACCTATTTCAAAGTTACCAACTTTGTCGTCGATGCTGAGTGCTTTCGCTCCACCAAGTGTCGCAAGATATAAGCCTTTGAATGCGGATAGCTTTTTATCTTGTAACTGCATGACTTTATAGGCCTCATTTAACGTTTGTAATTGACTAAAGCTGGTGCCTGCGCCAACGTCGGTGCCTAATCCAACGCGAACGTTCTTCTGTTCGGCTTTCTCTAAATTGAACAGTCCACTGCCAAGAAACAAGTTTGAAGTCGGACAGAATGAGATGACTGAATTGGAGTGCTCAAAAGCCTCCCATTCTCTGTCGGTAAGATGAATCGCATGGGCGAATACGGAGCGATTGCCGGTCAATCCATAATGTTCATACACCTTGAAGTAATCCTCATGTTCAGGAAAAAGAGATTTCACCCATTCAACTTCATTCTTACTTTCAGAAAGATGTGTTTGCACGTATACATCAGGAAATTCAGCTTTGAGCTTGCCAGCGGCGGCTAATTGCTCTCTTGATGAAGTAGGAGCAAACCGAGGGGTGATAGCATATTGCAGGCGTTTGTGATTGTGCCATTTTTGGATCAGCGCTTTGCTATCCCGGTAAGCGGACTCTGGCGTGTCGAGTAAATAGTCCGGCGCGTTGCGGTCCATCATCACTTTTCCGGCAATAATGCGCATGTTTTTCTCTTGCGCTTCTTCAAACAGCGCATCCACGGATTGTGGATGTACAGTGCCAAAAACCAACGCGCTGGTGGTGCCGTTTTTTAATAGCTCATTGATAAAAAACTGAGAAACAGCTTTCGCATGTGCTTTGTCTTCAAACTGTTTTTCTGTTGGGAAGGTGTAGTTCTCTAACCACTCAAGTAACTGTTTGCCATAAGATGCGATCATCTCAGTCTGAGGGTAGTGGATGTGCGTATCAATAAATCCAGGAACAATAAGTTTTCCCCGGTAATCTACAATGTCACTGTATTTTGCTGCTTCTACATCACTAAATTCTCCGACGGCTTTAATAAAGCCATCTTCAATGACCAACAGACCATCTTCAATATATTGAAAAGATTCTTTGAGGTAGTCGACCTTGGCCGGGTCATTGTAAAAATGAAGCACACTCGCGCGTATAGCCGTTGCTTTCGACGTGATACCAGAAGAAATCTGTGCCGTATTCTTTAAAGAAAGAACGATAGATTTGTTGCCCATAAGTCACTCCATTGAATATGTTTGATACCCATGGTTTTTGACTTATCTTCGTAAGTCCTTGTCAATAGAGTAGTGTATGTAACAACCGAAAACCATTAAAAGCAAAGTATTACTGCCAGAAGTATGCCAGCTTTGAAATGGCATTTGTTCGGAGATAGCTCAATGACCGAGTATGTGTATCCACCGTTTTTAGGGTTTAGTTCTCACCAAACTGGTGAGAAAAAACGAATATTTGACCTGAAGTAGTGCGCTAGAATTTGATGTAAATACCTTTACGCAGATTAATATATTTCTTACCTAATCGTGTATTTACGAGTCGAGAGAAGGAGCCTACATTTCTTTATATGGTGCCCAACTGAAGCTGCCTGTGGGAAGTTTGGATCAGGTAGTGACGTGAACACGAAGCGAGCTAAAGGAAAGGAAGATGGCTGAATTTATTTTGCCCAGTGGCAATGTAATACCGCAGCTGGGTATGGGAAGCTGGTACATGGGCGAGGATCCTCGTACACGCAAGCAAGAAATCGATGCTCTACGGTTTGGTATTGAATATGGCGCTAAATTGATCGATTGTGCGGAGATGTATGGCGAAGGTGAAGCGGAACGTATTGCTGGTGAGGCGATGGCTGGTTATCGTGACAGATTGTATGTGGTTAGTAAGTTCTATCCACACAACGCTTCAAGAGAAGGTGTTGTCGCGGCTTGTGAAAGAAGTTTGACCCGTCTTAATACGGATCATTTGGATCTCTATCTACTTCATTGGTCTGGTGCAGTACCGTTTTCAGAAACACTGGAAGCGCTTTATCAGTTGAAAATGCAAGGAAAAATCCGTGACTATGGCGTGAGTAATCTTGATATTGATGAGCTGGAAGATTTCTGTAAAGCTGACACCGTTGGATTTTGTGCGACAAACCAAGTGCTCTATAACCTGTCGCATCGTGAATCTGAATGGGCTGTGAAACCATTTTGCGACAAACACAAAATGTCGATGATGGCTTGCTGTCCGCTTGACCAGGGTGCTTTGGTACATCATCCGGCATTACAGCACATCGCTGAGCGTCATCAGGCGACGGCGGCTCAAATCGCGTTAGCCTGGCTGACTCGACAAACCGGCGTTATCGCTATACCTAAATCCAGTTCTATAGCACGCACGAAAGAGAATTTGGATTCAGAAAAAATCGTTCTTACTGATGAAGACATTCGAGATTTAGACACAGCCTTTCCTGCGCCCGCTAACGAACATGAGGGAAGGATTGCGCTCCGATAGTTCCGTTAACTGGTTTTGCGACTTTCGCTGTATTCACCAATACTTACGAATGGACTTGAGATAAGCACCTGACAAAAGGATGTATTGTGAATAAACTGCGTATTAGCTCTTGCTCTTTAAACCAGACTCCTATGGACTGGAGCGGAAACATGAAAAACATTCAGCAAGCGATTCATGTCGCCCATGCATCAGGCTCAGAGTTACTTATCACTCCAGAGTTGTGCATTTCAGGTTACGGATGCGAGGATTTTTTCCATAGCCCTCATGTTGCCAACCGTGCGCTACAAAGCGTATGTGAGCTTATTGACTCCATCCCGGATAGCATGGCGGTGACTGTGGGGCTACCAGTCTTGATAAACAACCGAATTTATAACGGGGTTGTCCTTCTTACGAGTAAAGGCATTCAAGGCATTTCCCTTAAACGTAACCTAGCGGCAAATGGCCTGCATTATGAGCAGCGGTGGTTTACGCCATGGACCAGAGACAAAAATGCGACGGTTTTTCTTAATGGGGTAGTTTCAGCGGTACCGATCGGAAATCTTGTGTACAGTATTCACGGCGTCAAGCTGGGTATTGAGATATGTGAAGATGCCTGGGTTGCGAATCGTACTTCTGAGCGTTTCTTTAATCAGGGAGTGGAAGTGATTGCGAATCCGAGCGCAAGCCACTTTGCGATTGGTAAATTTCTCACACGTAAGCGACTCGTAGAAGAATCCAGCCGCGTTTACTCTGCTTGCTATGTCTACTCTAATCTCTGTGGTTGTGAATCGGGTCGAGCTATCTACGATGCGGGGGTGATGATCGCTGTTGATGGCAGTTTAGTTGCTAAAGGTGAGAGGCTTCACATGAGTGATGTCGAAGTAATTACTACCGATATTAACTTGTCTCGCAGCAGGATTGGGCAAATAAACAACAGTCAGCGCTACTATGAAGAGCATGATTTTGATATTGGATCCGTAATAAAAGTAGACCTTGGCAAAGCCATCAAAACACACAAATTGCCAATCAAACCACTCTACCAAGCATGGGAAGAGAGCGAGTTTCTGGAGCATGAAGAAGCTTTACGCGCCATTTCGATAGGTCTGCGAGACTGGCTTAAAAAAACACATACTGGCGGTTACGCGCTTTCACTGAGTGGTGGTGCGGATTCAGCCTTAGTCGCCAGTGCCGTTTATACATCCGTTATCCTCGAACTATGGGAACTGGTTTCAAAAGCAAAGCAAAGTAGCAAGTGCTTATTGCCTGATCATCTGGGCAAATTTATGACTCAAGATCAGACGATTGTATTTCAGAAAGCGGTACTAACGGAAAACCAGTACGATCTTGTTACAAAGACCGCCTCATCTATCATGACAAACATGCTGACCACGGCGTATCAAGCCAGTGCCAATAGTGGTTCTATCACCAGCGTTGCCGCGCAAAAGGTCGCCGAATCATATGGGGCCAAATTTATAAACCTAAATATTTCTGAAGTGGTTGAGAACTACGAGACCATGATATCAAAAGCAACTCATCTATCTCTTAATTGGAAGGATCACGATATCGCGCTTCAAAATATTCAGGCTCGCGTACGCTCACCAAGTATCTGGTTTATTGCGAATCTGGAAAACAAACTGTTACTCACAACCAGTAATATGTCAGAAGGTGCGGTCGGATACTGCACTATGGATGGTGATTCTTCTGGTGTGCTTGCACCTGTTTCTGGAGTCACCAAAAGCAGAATACTAAAACTATTAGTGTGGTTAGAGCAAAAGGGTTTTTACGTCTCAGACGGTCAAATCATGAAGTTGACGGCACTCTCCTATATCAACAACCAACGTCCGACTGCAGAGCTTCGGCCTGAAGAACAGCGTGACGAAGATGATCTGATGCCCTTTGATGTGCTTGACCGTATGGTCTTTCTCACTTTGGAAGCGGGTATGCCTCCGAGGGACATTTTTGATGCCATGACGGAAGAGTTTGACTCGGTAGATAAGAAAACGATGGCCGGCTACATCGTTAAATTCTTTAGGCTACTGTTCCGTAATCAGTGGAAACGTGATCGTCAGGCTCCTGGTTTTCATATCGAAGTAAATAGCCTGGATCCTAAAACCTATAAGCGCTTTCCGCTTCTAAGTTCTGGATACCAAGAAGAGCTTGCCTGCATCGAAAAGCTAATCAATCGATGTCAGACAGCTGAGTAGTTGTCTATCGGTTGTCGTTTCTATACAGCTTTCTGTTTTTGTACAGTTCAAACGTGTCGTCTGACTGAATCGTTGCACAATGCGCGTTAGTTAAAGTCACTAAGTGTAGAAGATGATCTGGTTATCATCAGAGGTGACCAAGCTGGCTTTCTTCTGTTCAATCAACTGCGCCGCACATGCAGGGGTAACGGCCTGGATTTGACCTTTAGACTTAAGCGTTAGTGCTTCCCATGCTTGGTCTCTGTATTTACCAGCTTGAGTGTATTGAATAAGTACTTTCATAGTCGTCTCTCCGTTGTTACTGACGTGTTACATAAACTAATCCGTTTACTTAGGTTGCACACTAGTTAAAAATGAAACATAAGTTTAACCAAATGGATTTGACAAGCTCACAGATCAATTGAGAGGATGTTATCGTATTGAAAATTAGCTAATTTTAAATAATGGGAAGTGGCTGCAGTTTGGGGTATTCATGTCGCACGCTTCATTAAATACTAATTATTTTTGTCTAACATTTGAATTAATTCTCGGGCACGGCTGCTGTCTGTTGGGTAAAACAGTTTAAAGAATGTAGCACGAGCGATAGAAAGGTCCCGATTTGATATTACTTTTGGAGGGCTTCTTGTACATCTTTTTGCTTGAGCTTTTTATTCATGGCCTTGATAAAAACGTCAAAAAGAAACCCACTGATTAAGCTGCTCACTGTTATCGTAAAGAAAGTCGAAACAAGCCAATCGATGACGATGAAATCACTCATAATGATTCTAGGGTGATAGACAGCCATCCCTAAAATTACCACCCAATGCTTCATGCAGTAGAAGCATTTGAACAAGTAACCAATCATATGACCGCACTTATTCGCAATGTTCTGAACGGGGATAAATAGTTCAGTTTGAGTGATGGTAATGGAGATGCTGGAGGCGGCGACCGCTAGTACAAAACAGATCCATAAAGCTTCTGCCTGTGGTGTATTTAATAACTCAATCATGGGATACCTTAACGATAGCTTATATGTATCATTAAAAGATACATTATAATTTGTTAGTATATCAACCACAAAATAAAGAAGGGCATCAGATCCTTATAAGCTTATTTTGTTTCTCTATGCTCGGTATATTGACGGGCAAATTCACTGCTCAAAGAGGCGAGCGTTACTTGTGATAATCGTTGGAGCAGAAGGGCTTCGGCTTCTTTAAGTGCTTCGTTTAGAGAGGTATTAACGGACTTTTCTACTATGCAATTGGGGTTTTCATTATCAAAGCCGATAGAAAAAATTTTTGGTTCGCCAATGGCTTGATAAACATTAAGTAATGTGACTTTCTCTAGCTCACAACTTATCGACCAACCACCGTTCTTACCCTTTGTAGACGTTATGTATCCCGCTTTGTTTAATCCAGCCATTGTTCTACGAATAACTGCAGACTGGGTTCCTAGCATGGTAGCGAAGTGCTGTGAACTCATTGGCTTCTTCTCGTGTGCCAAGTGAAGCAGGATGTGAAGTACGCGTGATAACCGACTGTCTAAATTCATAAAACTATATTAAATCTGGCTAAATAAGGTCCGATATCATAGCAATATCGTCAGTGTTCATCACGCGTAATTCTGCTACGAGAGTGTGACTGTGACACAGGTTCTTCTATTGTATTGGAATCGATAGAACTCAATCAAAGTCGATGGATAGCGACAGGAATGCGTCGAGGGCCAAAATTTTCTCTTGGTCCAGCAAAACGTCCTGGTATTTTGTGTCCGCAATGAATGCAGTGACCGGTGTCATCTAATGTGTATTCACCGAGTTGATACCAGTCTCTTTCAATGACTTGTTTGCCACAGGCCGGACAATAGGTAGCGTCAGACGCTGGATCGTGAACGTTGCCGCAATAGACAAAATGAAGACCGTGTGACAGAGCGATATTACGGGCTCGTAATAGAGTACTCAGTGGTGTTCTGCCTTTATCTAACATTTTGAAATCTGGATGGAACGCACTGAAATGCAGTGGAACATCGGGTCCCAGATTTTCAAAGATCCATTGGCACATGGCGTTGAGTTCTTCGTCACTGTCATTTTCGTCCGGAATGAGAAGGGTGGTCAGCTCAAACCAAACATCGGTTTCATTTTTCAGATACAACAAGGTATCCAGCACAGGCTGCAAATGACCGTGGCAGATTTTGTGGTAGAAGCGCTCACTAAAACCTTTCAAATCGATATTGGCTGCATCCATGTGGCGGTAGAACTCTTCTCTCGGTTCTTCACATATGTAACCAGCACTCACGGCAACACTTTGCAAACCAAGCGCTCGAGCCGCTAAGGCTGCGTCTATCGCATATTCCATAAATACGACAGGGTCGTTATAGGTAAACGCTAAACTTTTACAACCGTATTTTAAAGCTGTGTTTGCTAACTCTTCCGGCATTGCTGCATCACATAAGGTGTCTACTTCTCGTGATTTGCTAATATCCCAGTTCTGGCAAAATTCACAGCTTAGGTTACAGCCTGCGGTACCGAAACTAAGCACGCTTGATCCCGGATAAAAATGGTTGAGGGGTTTTTTCTCGATAGGATCGATGCAGAACCCTGATGAGCGACCATAGCTGGTCAGCACAATTTCTCCCTGCCTGTGCATACGTACGAAACAAGCACCACGCTTGCCTTCTCTAAGCGTGCATTTTCGTGGACACACGTCGCAGCAAACTCTACCGTCTTCGAGCTTATGCCAGTAGTGTGTTGGGAAATAATCAGGAGGAGAGGTTTGCATAGTGAATTAGCCCTCTGATGACCTACACTGAAAGTATAGTTGATGCAATACGAGTAGGACGACTATGAAATATCGGGAAGCCGCGGTTGCCGGAAGATTTTATCCTGCAGCTGCAAAAGAGCTCAGAAACCAACTGGCTGGTTACTTTTCTGAGCAACCTATTTTGCCTGAGGTTCCAAAGGCTCTGATTGTGCCTCATGCTGGTTATTTCTATTCTGGGGCGGTCGCTGCTAAAGCGTATCGCTTGCTTGGTAATGGAAAACAACACTTTTCTCGCGTTGTATTGTTTGGGCCAAGCCATCATGTAGCGCTTGAAGGGTGTGCGGTACCAAGCAGCGATGTCTTTCTGACCCCAGCGGGAGAAGTGACGATCGATCGTGAAAGTGTAGAGTTACTTTTATCGCAAGGGTTGGCTGTAGAATCAGACCAAGCCCACCACTGGGAGCACTCGTTAGAAGTTCAGCTCCCTTTCCTGCAATACTGCCTTGAAGATTTTACGCTTCTGCCAGTAGTTGTCGGACGTGATCTCCATGGGTACGTTAAGCGTATATTGGCATCCGTCGCGCAATCACCCGAAACTCTGATTGTTGTTAGTAGCGATCTCAGCCACTACCATCCATACAGTGAAGCGAATGAGATTGATGCGGATACCATTCAGCGAGTTTTGTCATTTGGTAATAATATTCATCCGGAACGGGCATGTGGCTGCAACGCGATTAATGGGTTGCTCGATTATGCCAGGGAGCAGCACTGGGAAATCAAGTGCGTGAATTATACTAATTCCGGAGATGTGATGGCTGATCATGAAAATCGCGCCCCGGAGCCTTCAGAGGGGGTAGTTGGTTATGCAAGCTTCGTCTTGTTTTGAGTTAAGCAAGGATGCGCGCGTTTGTTTGCTCAAAATGGTTTGGCAAGTTCTTGATGAAGCGCTTAAAGGTAAAGGTTTTCAATTACCTTCTGAGCCCAGTACCGAAGAATTGCTTTTGCCCGCCGCTTGTTTTGTTACGTTACACTATAACGGAGAGTTGCGCGGTTGCATTGGTTCTCTACAGGCGCATGAGCCTCTATGGCGCAATGCCTGTAAAAACGCTTATTCCAGCGGTTTTCAAGACACGCGATTTTTGCCACTTACACCAGATGACCGTGATGGTCTGAGCCTGGAGATTTCTGTTTTGTCGGACCTCATTCCATTAGAGAATGAAGGTGAATCAATCTTATTGACAACGTTACGACCCGGTATTGACGGACTGCTATTGGAAGATGATTGGCATCGTGCAGTGTTTCTTCCATCGGTATGGGAGGTCTTGCCAACCCCCGAGCAATTTGTTCGCGCATTAAAGCGTAAAGGAGGATGGCCGGAGCATTATTGGAACGAAAACATCATCCTCCATCGCTTTACGACGGTTGTGGTTGCTGACAACTAGAGTTGTCGAGTTCGATTGCTACCACCAAGTATATGTGCGCTAAGAAGTTGGGTAGCGATTAATGACATTTTCTAACGTCATAATCCCAAACATGATCTTTCTGACAAAAGACTCCGAACTGCCCACAAAGTAAAAATGGGGATGTTTGGACCAGATCCGTTGTAACTTTTTGTCTAATTTTGCCGCTTGCTCTAAGGATTCATGTCTGGTCGGATTGTTACTGCTGATATCTTGCCCAGAGGCTGCGGCTGACTCAAAAAAGATCA
This sequence comes from Vibrio sp. YIC-376, assembly GCF_052353105.1. Lineage (NCBI taxonomy): Bacteria > Pseudomonadati > Pseudomonadota > Gammaproteobacteria > Vibrionales > Vibrionaceae > Vibrio > Vibrio sp. YIC-376. Next base: position 218,053 of record NZ_JBBWFK010000002.1, on the reverse strand, counting down.
CTGCATCATATCGTGCAAGCTCTTTCTCGAACGTCGAGTTTACTTGTTTGAAAAAATCACTCTCTGAATTGGGCCAATATGCGAGACCATCAAGCGAGCCGCGGTCACACACTAATAACCGATCCGGATACTGTATTTTGTGGATTTCTTCTATATTTTTTTGCAGCTGAAAAATGGTCTTTTGCACCATCTTTATACATTGCTCATTATCAGAACGGGTAATACCGCCGGAGAAAAGCAAAGTCGCCGATTCAGGGACAACCACGATTTGTTCATTTAATTCTCTGCGAAATAGATCCAATGCAGTGGTTTTACCTCCGCCTGGACCGCCAGTTACCACAACTTTAAGCTGCCTTCTCATGATGACCTCTAAACTAAGTAGTGCCTTGATATTTAAAGCGTAGTCAAAAAATTTTCAAAGTTCGGTAATGTTAGGTTTTAAAAATACATTGCCTCTATCTGGCTTTCGAGAGTTTGAATATTTGACGGGAAACTGAGCAAAAGAGGCAATTAAATAATTTCGAATTGAACGCGTTTTTCATCCTGCATATTAATTGAGTGCACTTCAATGGTACCGGCGTGAAACTCGCACAGGCTAATACGTGGATCCGGAATAAAGTTATTGGCACTATAGCCAGCTCCAGTATCAATGAATAACTTATTTCTCTTCATTTTCGGGATGTTTAATGGGGTGTGTCCGGACACAACAAAGTCAACGTTATCGATATGTTTACCTGTGCTCCTGAGTATATCGTCTCGACCCCAAAGCATCGTTTTGCGCGATTCTTTATCGACGAGTGCTGGATCGGGTGGCCAATGGGCAAAGGGATATTCGGCATGTAAAACACCGATAAGTAAATCTTCAACTTCAACACTAATCGTCAGGCTATAAAATGAAGCGATGGTTTCTCTTGCAGCCTCTCGCTCGGCACTATTAAGCGATAACCACCATTCACCACCGTTCATTATCCACGTAGCGCTTGTGTACAGGTCTTGATCGTATCTTTCGAGAATGAAGCATTCATGGTTGCCTAAAACGGGGAAGAACCACTTTTCTCTGGCGAGATTTAAGCAGTGTAACGAGTCTACGCCGCGATCAGTTAAATCACCAACCGAAAAGACACGGTCTTTGTATTTGTCGAAATGAAGCGACTTTAACGCATGAATAAGCAGTGGAAAATCGCCATGAATATCGCCGACAAACAAATCTCTGCCTCGTTTATTTTGGCTGAAGTGGGTATGTAGCGGTATGTCTGAAGGGGTACTCATATCAATGTTCTTGCCTAATCAGCGACATCTAATCCAAGCATAGCACAGGCATAAGAGACGATTTTCTCTAAGGCTCTGAATGACTCGATTGAATATAATTAGTTTCCGCTTACTTCAGACAAAATGAAATCACGAAAAGCCTGATTCGCACGTGAAAGATAACTGTCTTTGCGCCATGCAAGGCTCAAATCGATTTCGAATGTATCTGCAAATGGTCTGGTTACGATGTCTTCGTCTTCACTGATTACGACTTTCCACATTGGAGAAATCGCGTAGCCTTGTCGAATTACGGATTTGATTAAGGGTAATAGATTGCTGCTAAAAGCGACTTTAGGTTTGATATTTACCTGTTGAGATATTCGATCCAGCAACGTGTGATGGTAATAGCCTTTTTGGAATAGTATTAAATCGTGTGCGAGAAAATCCGCATATTCGATCACTTCCTTTTCTGCTAAAGGATGATCGACAGCCATACACACCACCATCTCTTCACGGATCAGGAAGCCACTGTCTAACTCTGGGGTAAGATCTTTACTGGCGATGACACCCAACTCTACTTCACCGCCAAGCAGTAATCGCCGGATATTACGAGTACCAGTGTCTAGAATGTTCATATCAATGTTTGGATGTTGATGCCTGAACGCCATTAAGAGAGGAGGAAAATAGTAGGAGCCAAGCATGCTGGGTACTGCGATATCGACGTGTCCTAAATCCAATCCTTCCATCGCTTGCATTGCAAGTTTTGCATCTTCTGCCTGTTTTAATATTTGTTTGGCGTGAGAGAGAAACTCGGTTCCTGCTATCGTCAGCGAGATCCCACGATCACGGCGATTAAAAAGAGGTGCTTTTAGCTCTTGCTCCAGCTTCTTGATGCTGCTGCTGATTGCTGGCTGTGCCAGATTTAATACTCTGGCCGCAGCAGAAATAGAGCTGTGCTCTGCGGCTTCCACGAAATGCTTTAGCTGACGTAACTCCATATCAAACCATCCTTAACTCCGGTCGGACTTTAATGCGACTGCTCTTTTTAACGATATAAATATTATTTATGGATCTGATAAATACAAAATATTTTTTTTATTGTCAATTGGTCGATACCCTATGCCTGTAACCAGTTTCAATAGCAACAAAAGTAGTAAGCAGTGAAAAAATCAGCCCATTACAGTAGAGTCGTCATTTGTGTCTGTCTCTTTTCCATCGTCACTTTTTCCAATATTTATTGGTTGCAGCCTTTGCTACCAGTAATTCAGAAAGAGTTTCAGGTAACTTCTCTGGCAGCCAACCTCGCTATGTCAGCACCTTTGTTTGGTATGGGGTTAGGGTTACTGGTTTTCGCAAGTCTGTCAGACGCCATTGGGCGCTGTAAAGTAATGTTGGTCGGGACGGCGATTGGATTGCTGGTTTCACTCGCTCTGCCTTTAGTTGAAAACTATCAAGTGTTCTTATCTCTCCGCTTTCTGCAGGGAATGTTCCTGGCGGTTTGTCCAGCGTTAGCGGTCCCGCTAATGGGTGAAGAGTTGAGAAAAAGTTGGTTAGCGGGCGCTGTTGGTTTTTATGTGGCTTCCAATACGTTAGGCGGAATTTGTAGCCGTATAATGGGCGGACTGAGCGCGGAACTATTAGGAAACTGGGCATACGCAGGCTACGTCATTGCGGGCATCAGCGCGGTACTGTATGCCATTATCTACTATCTGTTGCCTGCTCAGCGTCATTTCAAGCCAGCTCCCCTCAAAGTGGGTAAATGCCTTAAAGCTTATGGCTATCATCTGAAAAATCCACAGCTCGTGGTTCTGTACCTTCTGATAGGGCTGGCGTTCGGCACTTTTGTGAACCTTTCCAACTATTTGATGATGGTGTTGAGTGACTTCCCATATAATCTACCAAGCGACATTCGCAGCTTAATGTTTTTAACCTTGCTTGGTGGCACAACCAGTTCATCTCTTGCGGGCAAGTTTGCGAAAAGGCATAGCCAAATTGCCGGGGTAGCGTTCGGCGCTATCATTATGTTAATGGCCAATTTTCTAATGAGTTGGTCGAATATCTATACCATGGTTATCGGTATGGTGATGGTCTCGGTTGGCTTCTTCTTCTGTCATGCGCAAGCAAGCACGTTAATTGGCAGAAAAGCCACTAGATCTAAAGGCAGCGCACAAGCTTTATACAGTCTTTTTTATTACTCTGGGGCAAGCTTAGGGGTATTTTTCCTCGAGCCGTTTTATCAAGCGTGGGGATGGCAGGGAATTTTGGGTGCAACACGTATCGCACTCGCGTTATGTATTCTTCTGGTGATCATCTATCAGTGGATCAGCACCCACAAAGACAATCATTCTCCTGCGATGCCGTAGCTGACCGTGTCGTTAAACAAGAAAAAGAGCCTGTAATGGGCTCTTTTATGTTTAATGATAATCAAAGCAATGCATAGACAGCGCTTGTTTTGATCTTATGTTTCAGGCAGTCTGGTCTTTTCGATTTATACCGTTATTAATCTCTCAAAGGTAATTGGTATATCTCTTACCTGCATTACTTACCAAAATTGGACGTCTGAAAGGAAGAATAATGTCATTACGCGATAGGCTATTGGCTCTCACCATCGTATTGGTGTGGGGCGTGAATTTTGTAGTCATTAAAGTCGGCTTGCAAGGGATGCCACCGTTACTGTTGGCTGGATTACGTTTTGCGCTGGTGGCATTTCCCGCATTACTGTTCATTCCGCGTCCAAAAGTGCCTTTAAAATGGATTGTTGCTTACGGTCTAACGATCAGTTTTGGCCAGTTCGCACTACTTTTCTGGGCGTTAAATGTTGGTTTGGCGGCGGGGTTAGCATCACTACTTTTACAGGCTCAGGCTTTTATTACTTTAGGGTTTGGGGTATTGCTGCTGAAGGAGAAAATACGTGTCCATAACGCTATCGCTGTGGTCACAGCTGCAGGAGGTATTTACTTGCTTGCAGCCGCTCAGCATGACGGTGCTGCGTCCCTTACTGGCCTTACTCTAATATTGATCCTCGGAGCGGCGACTTGCTGGGCGCTCGGTAATATAACCAATAAAGTGATCATGCAAAATTATGCTGTTCCGACCATGTCTCTGATCGTCTGGAGTGCTTTAGTTCCTTTTTCCGCATTTGCTATTACGTCATATTTTATTGAAGGTCCAGAGGTCATTCAGAGCTCGTTGGCAAACATGCAATGGCACAACTTGTTCTCAATAGTTTACCTGTCACTTCTGGCTACCATTGTTGGCTATGGTGGTTGGAGCTATCTGTTGAGTCGCTATGCCACCGCATTAGTCGCGCCTTTGTCTCTGTTAGTGCCAGTCTTCGGTTTACTTAGTGCATGGGTACTATTAGACGAAAATCTCAGCCTGTACCAAGTAATCGGAGTTTTTGTGATTGCATTGGGGTTAGTAATTAACGTGTTCGGTCAGCGTTGGGTTCGTCCTAAAGTCGATACTGTGTCACCAGTACAACGATGACCCGTAGTAGCGCTCCGTTATCTTAATTATGGGTAGTGTCAGAGAAGCTTAGATTTGAGCAAGCAAAGTGAGCCGAGACGCATTTAAATGTTGTCACTTTTTAAGAATCAACCTTAACTTTAGAAAATATCAATAACCAAGGATTTCAAGACCACACGATGAATGAAAGTCAGTTTCCGGTAAATTTGTACCGTGCTTACCATGCTCATGTCTATTTTGACCTACAAACCATAACGTTTGCAGCAGAGCTGTGCAGAGAAGCTGAGCGTCGCTTTGGTGTCAAAATGGGGCGGGTTCATGAAAAACTGGTTGGCCCTCACCCGAAATGGAGCTGCCAGCTCGCATTCTCTTCGAAAGACTTTGATGCATTGGTACCTTGGTTAGAACAAAACCGCAATGGCTTATCGGTTCTCGTGCATGGTTTAACGGGTGATAATTTGGCCGATCATACGGTCAATGCCTATTGGCTCGGTGAGAGTCTGGAGCTTAATTTGTCACTATTCGGTGATGAGGCACAATAATTAAATAGATGACGAGATCTCTCTAGTTGAAATTTAAGAAAGGAACCGCAGTGCTGGTTCCTTTTTTATATCTTGATTATTTAAGTATCTGATCTAACCTAATATTTTAGCGATACTAATAATTATATCGTTGGCAAAGGATCTGTTATCCCGGGAGGCCAGAGTGCATGGGCAATGTGGTCAGGAAAAATACTTTCAGTATGAAAGTAACGGTCGTTACCGTTTTTTTATTTTTATCTTCGTTAATCGTTATTTTAGCCCTTTCATTACAGTATTACTTTAGTCAGGGACTTGCCAAAGATTCCTCATCCATTGCATTTAACCGTACAGCGAATAGCTTCAGTGAAAAAATCGATTCGCTTAACACTCAGACCAGTAATCTAATCAATGTACTCTCTCATTTCCCCCAAATAGCAGAAGAGGTTAGTGTCCAATCGCGACACCCAGCCACAGAAGTCATTGCTCAAGCAATGTTGAAAAATCCAAATTTATACGGGATATATATTGGTTACGGTAATGGCGATTTTTATGAGCTAATCAATTTAGGCAGTAGTGAGGATTTCAAAGCTAAACACGGTGCAACAGCCGATGATAATTGGCTGATCGTTAAGATTCGTGAAACGCCAGATGGGAGAAAAAGAGAGTCTGAATATTATGACGGCAACTTTAATTTGACCCATCAGAAAATAGAGTCAACGACTTACTACGCGAATAAGCGCCCTTGGTATCGAAAAGCCATCAACACAACGGATGTCATCAAAACCGCTCCTTATCTCTTCCACAACTTGCAAACTCCGGGCGTAACTTACGCCAAGCGAATCAATAATACAGACAGTGTCGTAGCTGCCGATATTTCCTTAACTTCCTTGTCCGATTTTCTCGCTAAGAATAATCCGGATGGCGAAGCGATGATATTTGATATTAATGGTCAGATTCACGCTCATTCGTTTGATGTAGAGGAGGAAAAGTCCTCTCTGGCTATAGTACCGCTCAGCTTGTCGGAAGAAGAGAAGCGTTACATCGATTCAATAGGTGTCGTACGGATAGCCAACAAGTCTAACTTTCCACCTTTTGATTTCTCTTATAGCGGATTCCCTCAAGGGTATTCGACAGATTTGGTTCACCTTCTGGCTAAAAAGCTGGGGATGGAGGTTGAGTATGTCAATGGCTACAGTTCGGAAGAACTTGGTACCCTGTTCAAGTCAGAAAGCGTTGATATTTTTCAATCTGCAACAACTACGGAGTCTAACCAAAATAACGGCTTACTCACTACACCATATTTAGAATTATCCAGTGTCGTAGTAACAAAAAAAGATACACAAAATATCAGCACCTTAAAACAGTTAGAAGGAAAGTCTTTAGCCATTCAGATAGGCTCAGGACTGATTGAAGTGATTGAGCGCGACTACCCGGGTATCGATGTGCTTAAAGCAAAAGACAGCTTGAGCGCATTGCAAGCAGTGATGAGCGGCAGGGCTGACGCGGCGCTAGAGGCTAAAAGAGTGGCCAACTATTTAGTTAGCGCCTATTCCTTTGACGGGTTAGAAGTACAACAAGAACTTAAAGGCCTTAATCAGTCGTTGTCGATCATGGTTAACGAAGACAAACGACCTCTTATCTCGTTACTCAATAAGGCAATGGCTTCTGTTTCGGATGCTGAAAAGCAGTCACTAGAACGTAAGTGGACGGAAAACTATAGAGACAAAAGCAACCAAAACAACAATATCGTGCGCTCTCTAAAAGCAGGGATTGTACCTTTTCGTCAGCTCCTGGAGATGGCAAAGCAAAGTGATACCCAAAATTCGACATTGCAAACGATCAAGAGTCAGGGGCAATTGTTCACCCTGTATGTCCAACGTGTTGAAGCGAGCTTTGGAGCGGCTGAATACGTTGGATTTGTTGTCCCTACAGAGTTAATCCAAGGGCCGTATATGGACAAAGTCAATAAATCCACGATGATTACATTTGGCGCCATGTTATTGCTTCTGCCAGTGCTCTTGTTCTTTTCGAACATCATCGTGCGTCCTGTTCGCGCGCTATATAGTGAGAGTGAGAAAATCAAGAAACGCGAGTTCAAAAGCGTACAAAATGTGCCGAGTTGGATAGCCGAACTTGCAGCACTTTCAGATTCGATGTTTTCGATGTCTCGTTCTATCGAGCAGTATCAAAAAAATCAGCAAGAATTAATGGACTCGTTCGTAAAACTGATTGCGCAGGCGATTGATGACAAATCCCCTTATACGGCGGGCCACTGTGAAAGAGTTCCGATTCTTGCTATTGAATTAGCCAAGTCGGCAAGTGACAGCGACTTGCCTGCATTTAAAGACTTCAAACTGGGAACGGAAGATCAGTGGCGAGAATTTGAAATTGCAGCTTGGTTACATGATTGCGGTAAAGTCACCACACCTGAGCACATCGTGGATAAGGGAAGCAAGCTGGAGGCAATTTGTAATCGGATCCACTTAGTACGAATGCGATTTGAAGTTCTGTTAAGAGACGCGGAGATAGAATACTGGAAAGGCGTTGAGGCAGGCAAAGACACAGACGAAATGAAGCGCACACTCTACCGGCGCCAAGAGCAGATTAGGGATGACTTTGACTTTGTTGCCCAATGTAATGTGGGTGGCGAGTTCATTTCCGAGGAACACATTGAACGTCTGAAAAAAATTGCTGCGCAAACATGGGTTCGAAACTTAGATGATCGATTGGGTTTATCTCCTGAAGAAAGCCGACGTATTGAAGATATCGCACCTCAGAACTTACCTTGTGAAGAAAACTTGTTGTCTGACAAGCCAGAACATTTGATTAAATGGCCGCAGGATCCGAATAACAAAGTTGGCGATGATATTAAAATGCGAGCTCCGGAATATCAGGCGAATCTAGGGGAACTGTATAACTTAAGTATTGGCCGAGGTACTTTAACGGCAGAAGATCGTTACAGAATTAATGAACATATTGTTTCTACTATACGGATGCTCGAAGCCTTACCATTACCGGAAGAGTTAAAGCGGGTACCAGAATATGCGGGTGGACACCATGAAACACTCAGAGGTGACGGATATCCGAAACAACTTAGCGCAGAACAGTTACCGACAGCGACGCGCATTTTGGCCATAGCAGATGTCTTTGAAGCGCTCACCGCATCAGACCGACCTTATAAAAAAGCGAAGCCATTAAGTGAAGCGATAAAAATACTCAATTTTATGGTTCAAGACGGGCACTTAGATAAGGATTTGTTTGAGTTGATGTTAAGTAAAAATCTGCACATTGAGTACGCAAAAACGTTCTTGCCCGATGAGCAATTGGATGTTGAAGAAACGCCAGCTTACGACAAAGCCATTGGCGCATGAATATCAGGGTAGAAGCTCGCTTGTCGTTAATGAGCGAATAAGCGAGCTGTTGATGTTCAGCTTTGACTACCCCGAGCTTAGGTTACTTTACCGCAAGAGTAGGCGTTTTTTGTTCTAGCGAATTGGTATCACACAGCCAGGCGATTTCATCCAGCACTTCTGGGTTTGCTATTGCACCGATATTTTTGACTGGTTGACCGTTAACGACCTGTTTTACGGCCAGCTCTACCGATTTACCTGAGCGAGTTCTTGGAATATCGCTAATCGCAAAAATTTTACGAGGAACGTGTCTTGGTGAGCAGTTGGCTTTAAGCGTTTGGCGAATCAAATCGGCAAGTTGCTGAGTTAATTCGATATTGCGGCTTAGCTTCACCATTAGCCAGATCTCTTCGGATTGCTGGTTCAACTTACCGACAGCAATGGAATCCTCAATACCATCCAGCGAATTTACCTGTTGGTAGATCTCCGCTGTGCCAATTCGCACTCCGCCCGGATTCAGTGTTGCGTCGCTCCGGCCATAAAAAATAAAACCGCGGTGCTCCGTTTGCATCACATCGTCACCGTGATGCCAGACGTCTGCAAGCTTACTCCAGTAAGCGTTGTGATAACGCTCGCCGTCGTCCTGCCAGAAGCCAATTGGAAAATTAGGCAGTGAATTGTTGCAGGTTAGCTCTCCACGTTGCAAGGCTATTGCGTTACCTTCGTCATTGAGTACCCTTACGTCGTTTCCGAGTCCGGCACCTTGGCACTCGCCCTTATAAACGGGGGATATAGGATTACCAAGTACAAAGCATCCACAAATATCGGTTCCGCCAGCGATGGACGCTAAATGCAAATCCTGTTTAATATGCTGGTAAACGTAGCTGAATTGTTCCGGATAAAGCACTGATCCCGTTGAGCATAAGGTCTTAAGCGAGTCTAAATTATGCAGTGACCGAGGATTATAATTGGCTTGTTCAAGCGCCTCGAGATACTTTGCAGAGGTGCCAAATAGTGACACCGAGTGTTGTTCAGCCAGTTGCCACAACACCGAAAGATCTGGGTAAACCGGGCTACCGTCGTATATCACCAACGTGGCACCACTTGCGAGGGTCGACACATGCCAGTTCCACATCATCCACCCACAAGTGGTGTAGTAGAAAACGTTATCTTCGGGCTTGATGTCGCAATGCAGTTGGTGCTCTTTAAGGTGATTGAGTAAAGTTCCGCCCACTGAATGGACGATACACTTTGGCTGTCCCGTTGTACCAGACGAATACAAGATGAATAATGGGTCGTTAAACAGCACTTGTTGGTAGTGAATGGATTGCGGTGAAAAGCGCTCAGAAAGCTCATTCCATGGAATGAAATCAGAGTTTGATGGTTCGGTGCTTTCCGTTAAGTACTTAATTTGGCAAACGCTGATCGTGTTACTTAGCTTGCTGCTAATAGAGCGGTTTTTATCCGTCATGTCGAAAGTCTTGCCACCAAATCGGTAGCCGTTGCAGCAAAACAGCACTTTGGGTTCAACCTGACCAAAACGCTCCAGAACACTATCGATACCAAAATCTGGCGAGGTCGATGTCCAAATAGCACCGAGGCTGGTGGTGGCTAGCATCGCGATCACAGTTTCAGGAAGGTACGGCAGGTAACCGGCAACCACATCACCTTTACCTACGCCACTGACAGTCAACCATTGCTGAACAACGGATACTTGCTCGATAATTTGCTTACCAGTGAGATGTTTTTGTTCACCAATTTCATTACTAAAAACGATAAATTGTCGCTCTGGCGATTGCTCTGCGTGGGTGAGTAAGTTCTGAGCGTAGTTAAGTGTTGTATCGTTGAACCAAACGGTATCCCTGTTGATATTTGATGAATTGGAATCCGAATTGGGATATTTCGCTTCACCAACGCTTTTTACTTGAGAGCCTAAATTGCCCACCACATTACAAAACTGCCAGGTGTATTGCCAAAAAATGTCATTATGTTCAACGGACCAGTGGTGAAGTGACGGGTAATCATAAATCGGGTCACCTTCGATATTTTTCTCATTAATGGTTTCGATAAATCGAAGCAGGTTACTGTCTCTGACTCGCTCCGCAGATGGTGACCAGATAGGTGCTTGGCTTGGCATAGTTCCCTCTATATTCAACTTAAATTGATCAAAAAAGGGCGAGCACAATTATTAAATATGCTCGCCCTGAGTCGGGTTTATTTACAGTTGTTCAGCAAGTTGAGGCAATATTTCGAACAGATCGCCTACTAATCCGTAGTCAGCAATTTCAAAGATAGGGGAGTCCGGATCTTTGTTGATTGCAACGATCACCTTTGACTCTTTCATGCCTGCAAGGTGCTGGATTGCGCCAGAGATCCCAACCGCAATGTAAAGCTTAGGAGCTACGATTTTACCGGTTTGACCAACTTGTAAGTCGTTCGCAACAAAGCCAGCATCAACCGCAGCACGAGAAGCGCCAATAGCCGCACCAAGTTTGTCCGCGACTTTTTCAATCAGTGCGAAATTCTCTTTGCTACCCACACCACGGCCACCAGAAATTACGATTTCTGCCGCAGTCAATTCTGGTCGTTCAGAAACGGTCTTATCGATAGCGATCAATTCAACCACAGGCGAATGAGCCGTGACTTGTTGATGTTCAATGTCGACTTGGTTATGACAACCAACAGGATCAAAGGCAGAAGCGCGTACTGTTACTACCCGCAAATTGTCATTTGAAGTTACTTTGGCGAAGGCGTTACCAGCATAAATCGGGCGAATAAACGTCTTTTCATCAACGACTTGAACGATATCTGAAATTTGTCCCACACCGCATTTTGCTGCAATACGTGGCGCAAGATCTTTGCCTTTTGATGATGAGTTTGCCCAGATACCGTCGAAATTTTCCGCAAGACTTGTCACGACAGGCGCGATATTTTCAGCGAATTGATGCACTAACGACTCGTCATCAATACAAATGACTTGCGAAATACCGTCTACTCGGCTTGCTTGTTGCGCTACGTTTTCACACTGATAGCCAACCACGAGCAAGGTATTGTCCTGGCTCGCCTGAGCTGCAGCTTTTACCACTTTTAACGTATCCGCATGCAACTGGCGGTTGTCATGTTCTGCAATAATTAGATTTTTCATGAAATCACCTTCGCTTCGTTACGTAGCTTATCGATCAGTTCCGAGACAGACGCCACTTTGATGCCTGCTTTTCTCTGCGCTGGTGGTGTCACTTCAGTGATGGTTTGGCTAAACACGACTTCGACACCCAGACTCTCAGGTGTGATGGTGTCTAACGGTTTACGTTTGGCTTTCATGATGTTTGGCAGTGAAGCAAAGCGAGGCTCATTCAAGCGCAAGTCGGTGCTGATCACCACTGGTAAATTCATCGCTACGGTCATTAAACCGCCGTCAACTTCTCTCACTACCTGAACTTTTTGATCTTCAATTTTCACATTGGAAGCGAAGGTCGCCTGAGGCCAGTCAAGTAAGGCTGCCAGCATCTGCGCGACCTGGTTGTTGTCAGTGTCGATAGACTGTTTGCCCGTGATCACCAGGTGAGCCTGCTCTTGTTCTACCAATGCTTTTAGCAGCTTTGAAACCACCAACGGCTCAATTTTATCTGCAGTTTCAATATGAATGGCTCGATCTGCGCCTAGCGCTAGGGCAGTACGCAGTTGTTCCTGACATTGTGTGCCACCAGCACTTACAACGATAACTTCTTCTGCAATCCCTTGCTCTTTAAGTCGCACTGCTTCTTCAACGGCGATTTCACAGAAAGGGTTGATTGTCATCTTGACGTTATTGGTTTCAACATCGCTGTTGTCCGGTTTAACACGGACCTTAATGTAAGGATCGATGACCCTTTTAATTGGCACTAGTATTTTCACGTTAGATTCCTTTTTACAGTGAAGACTATGTGATGACGTCTTTAAAATGATGTTAATTTACCTTTACGTTTGCGTCAACTTTAAATATATTGTTGCTTAACAAGTTGGCAACAAGAAATAGAAGAAGGGAATACAACCATGGAAAGAGAGTGCATGGAGTTTGATGTTCTGATTGTTGGCGCGGGACCTGCGGGCTTGTCTGCTGCCTGCCGAATTAAACAGTTGGCAATGGAAAAAGACCAAGAAATCTCAGTTTGTGTTGTAGAGAAAGGTTCAGAAGTCGGAGCACATATTCTCTCTGGAGCAGTGTTTGAAACGCGCAGTTTGGATGAGCTGTTTCCGGATTGGGAAGCAAAAGGTGCGCCGCTTAATACCAAAGTAAACCAAGATAAAACCTACTATTTAAGTAACGAACTCAATGGTTATGAACTGCCTGCATGGGCAGTACCCAATACGTTACATAACGATGGTAACTACATCATAAGTCTAGGTAATTTGTGTCGTTGGATGGCGTCCCAAGCGGAAAGCTTAGGAGTAGAAATCTATCCAGGCTTTAGCGCCAGTCAGGCAATCTTTGATGCGCAAAACCGAGTTTGTGGTGTGCTCACCGGAGACATGGGTTTAGATAAAAACGGTGAGCAAAAAGCCAATTTCGAGCCCGGTATCGAACTGCGTGCTAAGTTTACGCTGTTTTCCGAAGGTTCTCGTGGTCATATCGGTAAGCAGTTGATGAATAGATTTAATCTCGCTGTAGACAAAACGCCTCAACATTATGCTATTGGCTTTAAAGAGCTATGGGAAATTCCACAAGAGCAACATCAGCAAGGCTTAGTCATCCATGGTTTAGGTTGGCCACTCGCGGGCGAAGCGACAGGCGGAAGTTACCTCTACCACCTGGAGGGTAATCAAGTTGCTGTTGGCGTGATTGTCGACCTCAATTACGAAAACCCTCATCTCAGTCCGTTTGATGAATTCCAACGTTTTAAACATCACCCATTGATTGAGCAATATTTAAAAAATGGTAAACGTATCAGTTATGGTGCGAGAGCCATTTCCAAGGGCGGATTTCATTCTCTTCCGACTCAACAATTTGCGGGTGGATTACTGATTGGCTGTGATGCAGGAACACTCAACAGTGCCAAAATTAAGGGCACTCACACCGCAATGAAATCGGGGATGCTTGCTGCCGAGGCGGTATTTGAAGCGATTTCGAATCAATCAGTTACGGCTGATTACCAAAAGCATTTCGAACAGTCGTGGCTGTATGAAGAGCTTTATCAAGCGCGCAACTTTTCGAGTGGTATTCACCGCTTTGGTTCCTGGTTGGGTGGCGGTTTAGCCATGCTGGAACACAATGTGTTAAAAGGCAAAGCAAAATGGAATGTGCGTTGTGAGAGCCCTGACCATCAGTCGTTACTTTTGGCAGAAAAGAGCCATGAGATTGCCTATCCAAAGCCAGATGGTGTGCTGAGTTTTGACCGTCTTTCTTCTGTTTATCTGTCCAATATTTTTCATGAAGAAGATCAGCCTTGTCACTTGCACCTTACGAGTCAGCGAATTCCAATAGAGCAGAACTTAGCACTCTACGCAGAACCCGCACAGCGCTACTGTCCAGCCGGGGTGTATGAGGTTGTGCAGGGTGAAGATCAAGCCCAATTACAGATTAATGCAGCGAACTGTATTCACTGTAAAACCTGCGACATCAAGGACCCAAGTCAAAATGTCACCTGGACACCTCCAGAGGGTGGTGGTGGTCCTAACTACCCAAATATGTAGCCGTCTGAGAATAATTTTTGTTAACAATTTATTTACTTAAAGTTTGCGTTGGTTCAAATCTTTATCGATGAACTGGATTGCAACTTTAACTTTGAAGCACTATTCTGACCTTACATTGACGTTTACGTAAACTGAATTAAAGTTGATGCATAGGTGTATAAGCAGTTGCCAGTATCAAAGTAAGGTTTGATATCGAAATAGTGCGCTACGGAACGTACTCAAAATAAAAGGGAGATCAACTATGGTATCGGAAACACCTCTTTTGCAGGTAAACGATATTTCATTGGCCTTTGGTGGGGTTAAAGCTTTAACCGATGTGAGCTTCCATGTGAACGAAAAGGAAATCTTTTCAATCATTGGACCAAATGGTGCTGGCAAAACCTCGATGCTCAACTGCATCTCCGGGCGATACACCCCGAATAAAGGATCTGTGGTGTTTGCTGGCAACGACGTCACCAAACGTACACCTAGTCAACGAGCTGAATTAGGTCTGGGTAGAACCTTCCAGAACTTAGCACTCTTTTCGCATATGTCAGTACTCGACAACATCATGGTTGGTCGTCATCACCTGCTGAAAAACAACTTTGTGACAGGCCCGCTTTACTGGTTCTCTAACGCTCAAAAAGAAGAGATGGCGCACCGCAAGTATGTGGAAGACGTCATCGACTTTTTGGAAATCCAACACATCCGCAAAGCCACTGCAGGAACACTTTCTTACGGATTACGTAAGCGTGTTGAACTTGCCCGCGCTATTGCGTTGAAGCCTAAGTTACTGCTGCTTGATGAACCAATGGCCGGTATGAACCTTGAAGAAAAGGAAGACATGGCACGTTACATCATGGATCTAAATGAAGAACTGGACATCACCATCATTATGATCGAACACGATATGGGCGTGGTCATGGACATATCCAACCGCGTGTTAGTTTTGGACTTTGGTAAACATATTGCCACGGGAGTGCCAGAAGAAATAATGGCTAACCCACACGTGAAACAAGCTTACTTAGGTGAAGAGCTACCGACATTAGAGGAGAGTGCATAATGGCACAGCAACATAATGATTGGGCAGATATAACCAGCTTAGATACCTTTCCAAAAGTGTTGCAGCACAATGCAAAGCACTGGCCAAAGCAAGTCGCAATGCGTGAGAAGGAGTTCGGTATTTGGCGAGAGTTCACTTGGCAGGATTATGAGAACCGAGTCAAGTGGATGGCATTAGCACTGCAAGATTTAGGCATAGGTGAGCAAGACGTTGTTGGCCTGTTAGGTGATAACCGACCTGAATGGGTATGGGGTGAATTAGCTGCCCATGCGATCAAAGGTTACTCACTTGGTATCTATCAGGATTCCATGCACGAAGAAGTGGCGTACTTAATCAACTACGCCAAAGCGAAAGTGGTAATTGCGGAAGACGAAGAGCAATGTGACAAATTGCTTGAACTCGGTGATGAGATCCCAAGCGTTGAATACATCATTTACTGTGACCCCCGTGGGATGCGTAAGTACGATGATCCGCGACTGATTGACGTCGAGCAAGTGTACAAAAAAGGTCAGCTTATAGACAAAGCCGATCCAAACAAGTACCCGAACATGGTTGCGGCAACCAAAGGCAGCGATCTTTCGATTCTTTGTACCACTTCGGGTACGACTTCAAAACCGAAACTGGCTCAGCTACATAGTGGCTCTTTCTTGGATCACTGTGCGGCATATTTACGTGCTGACCCACGTTCGCCAGAAGACAACTACGTTTCGGTACTGCCTCTTCCTTGGATCATGGAGCAGGTGTATGTGGTTGGTCAGGCGTTGATTTCGCGTCAAATTGTCAATTTTGTTGAAGAGCAAGAAACCATGATGTCTGACTTGCGCGAGATTGGTCCGAACTTCGTTTTACTTGCACCTAGAGTATGGGAAAACATTGTGGCAGATGTCTCTGCGCGAATGATGGATTCCACGCCGTTCAAGCAAAAGATGTACAAGCTAGGCATGAAGTTGGCGAACAACGCGTTAGATCAGGGCAAACGTTCTAAGTTAGCTGACTGGATTCTACTGCGTGCACTTCGTGACCGTTTAGGTTTCTCAAACCTGACTTCTGCGGCTACCGGTGGTGCGGCGATGGGGCCAGATACCTTCCGTTATTTGCAAGCGATCGGTGTGCCACTTAAACAGCTTTATGGTCAAACCGAAATGTGTGGTGCTTACACCGTACATAAAGCGGGCGATGTCGACTACGACTCAGTAGGGGTCGCGTTTGATAATGCGGAAGTGAAAGTCATCAACCCAGACAGCAATGGTGTGGGTGAAATTATTGCCAAAAGCACTGGTATGTTTACCGGTTATCTCAATAACCAAGCGGCTTACGATGAAGATGTCCTGGATGGTTGGATGCACACTGGCGATGCGGGCTACTTTAAAGACTCTGGTCACTTAGTGGTGATTGACCGTCTGAAAGATATGTCGGAAACCAGCCACGGCGACCGTTATTCTCCGCAGTTTATTGAAAACAAACTTAAGTTCTCACCATTTATTGCGGAAGCGGTTGTGGTGGGCAAAGGCCGACCTTGGCTATCTGCCATTATATGTATCCGTTATGCGATTGTCGCCAAGTGGGCGGAGCAAAAGGGTATTGCGTTCACCAACTACACCAACCTTTCTGCACAGCCTGAAGTGTACAAAGCGATTCGCGAAGAAGTACTGAAAGTGAATGAATCGCTTCCGGATGCACAGAAAATCAGCAAGTTCATTCTGCTTTATAAAGAGCTGGATGCTGATGACGGCGAGCTAACCCGCACGCGTAAAGTTCGTCGTGGTGTGGTGGCGGAGAAATACGGTGACATCATCGAAACCATCTACAGTGCGGCACCGAAGGTAGACGTCGATACGGTGATCACTTATCAGGATGGAACCAAGACGCGCATTCAAACGTCGCTGGTGATTGAAACGCTTATCAAACATGAGCTCTCACTGGTGGATAGCGAACAACGGAGGATCGCATAATGAATACGGATTTATTACTGCAACTCGTCATTAATGGCGTGATCGTTGGCATGTTGTATGGCGTGGTAGCCATGTGCTTTGTATTGATTTACAAATCGACTCAGGTGGTGAACTTCGCTCAGGGTGAGTTTCTACTGATCGGCGCTTGGGTGTGCTGGGCAGCACTGGTTCATCTGCAACTGCCGTTCTTCGTCGGTTTCTTACTCACACTCGCCTTTATGATGGTGTTCGGCATTGCCGTGCAAACCATAGTTTTGAGACCGCTTATTGGAGAGCCGATTATATCGGTGATCATGGTAACCATCGGTTTGTCGATGTTCTTCCAGGCACTGATGAAATGGATGTTTGGCGTATCAGCGGTGTCTTACCCACAAGTGTTTGAGACCAACGTCGTGAACATTGGCGGGCTAAACGTTGAGTTTGCTTACATCCTTAGCTTGATTTTCTCTGTCATGATCATGGGTGCGTTCTACTGGTTTTTCAAATTCAGCAAAATGGGTTTGGCGATGCGAGCTACGGCATTCAACCAGCAAGTAGCCCAGAGTCTTGGCATTTCCATCAAGAAAGTGTTCGCTATTAGTTGGGCCATTTCAGCGATGGTATCCGCGACAGCAGGGATTGTTATCGGGATCGTAAATGGCGTATCTGACGCGTTATCCATCATCGGTATTAAAGTTTTCCCAGCGGTTATTTTGGGTGGTTTGGATTCGGTTGTTGGCGCGATTGTTGGTGGTATCACCATCGGGGTGCTAGAGAATCTGGCTGAGTTCTTTGATAGCCAATACCTGCAAGTGGGTAACCTTTACAACATCGCACCTTTCTATGTGCTGTTAATCATTCTTGCCTTCAAGCCATACGGCCTGTTTGGTACCAAAGATATTGAGCGTATTTAAGGAGAAATAACATGGCTCAACTTAGCATGCGCCCATGTGGGGATTTTCGAACCACATACAAAAGTGATACGCCGATTTTTGAAACCAAAACCATAAGAAGCCTTGCGATAGCGGGTGTGATTGCCATGCTGGCTGCTCCGTTGGTACTGGATATTTATTTCCTCAACTTGTTTATTCAGATTGCGTATCTTGGTATCGCAGCACTTGGCTTGAACATTCTGGTCGGCTTTACCGGGCAAATCTCGTTAGGTCACGGTGCGTTCTTTGGCTTTGGTGCATTTGCATCGGCCTGGCTGAATAACCAATTCAACATTCCCGTGGTGCTCGCTATTCCGTTAGCAGGTTACCTGACCATGATTGTTGGGATGATTTTTGGTCTGCCAGCCGCACGAATTAAAGGGTTGTACCTTGCCATCGCAACCTTGGCGGCGCAGTTCATTCTAGAAGATTTCTTTGCTCGCGCTGAGTGGTTCAGTGGTGGCTCATACGGTGCTAGTGCAAGCCCGATTAATCTGTTTGGGTTCGAGTTTTCAACCGATGAAAGTTTCTTCTACATTGCTCTTTTTGCTCTGATCTTTATGTATCTTTGGGCATCAAACCTAATACGTTCGCGTGATGGCCGTGCGTTTGTCTCAGTACGAGACCATTATCTGTCGGCTGAAATCATGGGTATTAACCTGACTAAGTATCGTCTGCTCTCTTTCGGTGTGTGTGCGTTCTACGCGGGCATCGGTGGCGCACTATACGGGCATTACTTAGGGTTTGTTTCAGCAGAGGGCTTCACCATCATGATGTCTATCCAGTTCCTCGCGATGATCATCATCGGTGGTCTGGGTTCGGTGAAAGGCACATTGATGGGTACGATATTCATCGTATTGCTGCCTGAAGTTTTAGAGTTTGGAGTGACGGGTTTGTCAGTGTTTGGTGATACCACCGCGTTCACTGATGGTCTTGCTTACTTCAAAGAAATGGCAATTGGTCTGGTCATCATGCTGTTCCTGATTTTCGAACCTCAAGGGTTGTCGCATCGCTGGCAACAGATTCGAGCATATTGGAAACATTATCCGTTCTCATACTAATCGGTACGTCGTGTACTTAAGTGGAATACACATCAATAACAAGGACAACGAGTTATGAACAAAGGACATTTAGCGACAACGTTGGTGCTATCTTCAGCGCTGTTTACTACCGCATCTTGGGCAAAAGATTCTGTGTTTGTCGGACATCTGGTGGATTTCTCTGGTCCAACTGCCTATGTGAGTAAGCCTTACGGCTCTGGCGTTCGAGACGCACTGCAGTGGATTAACCAAAACGGTGGTATCAACGGCACCGAGCTGGAGTTTGAAACGGTTGATATGGCATACAAAGTACCTGTTGCGATTTCTAACTACAAACGTTGGGTTGCGCGTAAGCATATGGTGGCAATGCAAGGTTGGGGCACGGCGGATACTGAAGCTTTGATCTCTTTCGTAACCAAAGACAAAGTGCCTGTTTTCTCAGCCTCTTACTCAGGCCATTTAACTGACCCGATGGGGAAAAACCCGAAAACGGCCAAACCTGCGCCTTATAACTTCTTCTATGGTGCTTCTTACTCAGATGCTTGTCGTGCATTGGTGAAGTGGGCGAAGGAAGATTGGGAATCGAAGGGTAATACAACTGCACCTAAATTTACTCACATTGGTGACAACCATCCGTTCCCAAATGCTCCGAAAGAAGCGTGTGCAGAGTACGCCAAAGAGCTGGGATTTGAAGTACAAAACCCAGTGGTCGTTTCACTCAAGCCGGGTGATTTCAAAGCGCAATGTCTGTCACTTAAAGAATCCGGTACGAACTATGGTTATATCGCGAACCTCGGTGGCTCTGTCATCTCGCTAGTGAAATCATGTAATACGGTTGGCACTGAATTCCAGTACATGGCAAACATCTGGGGTGGCGACAAGCCGGTAATTGAAGCTGCTGGTGACGGCCTGAAAGACTACGTTTTCCCAGGCATGACTGCATTCTGGGGCGACGATACTGAAGGCATGAAACTGGTTCAGGAAATTTCCAAACTGTCAGAAACGGAACCGGGCGAGTTCCGAACTCACCACTACATCCGCGGCGTATGCTCTGCGTTCTACATGAAAGAAGCGATGGAGTGGGCGAAGGAAAACGGCGGTATTACCGGTGAAAACATCAAGAAAGGCATGTACGTACACAAAAATTGGGTACCAAAAGGTCTGGAGGGTGTATGTATTCCTGCTAACTGGCAGCCAGAAGATCACCGTGGCACAACAACCGTAAACGTGTTTATGGGTAACAACCAGGGTGGTGCAGTAGACATCAAGAAAGTGTCTCAGGTTACATTGTCACGTCGTGATGATTGGCTAGGTTACTAATTTCAAACGAGAACAGGTGAGAGGAAACTCTCACCTGCACAAGGAGTGGCTTGATGAGTGAATTAGCAACGAATATCGAACCAGCAGAAATCCTGCTTTCGGTTAACAATATCGAAGTGGTCTACGACGAAGTAATCCTGGTACTGCGTGGCGTGAGCCTTGAAGTACCAAAAGGCCAAATCGTAACGCTATTAGGTGCGAACGGTGCAGGTAAATCGACCACACTAAAAGCGATTTCTGGTTTGTTGAAAACCGAAGATGGCGAAGTGACCCGTGGTGAAATTAACTTCATGGGTGAGCGAATCGACAACAAGAGCCCGGAAGAAATTGTCCGCTCAGGGATATTCCAGGTTATGGAAGGACGTCGGATTGTCGAAGATATGACGGTTATCGAGAACCTTCGTTTAGGTGCGTTTACCCGCAACGACAACGAGGTCGAGAAAGACATCGAGATGGTGTTTGACTATTTCCCTCGACTTAAAGAGCGCACAGGTCTTGCCGGCTATTTGTCGGGTGGTGAGCAGCAGATGTTAGCGATTGGCCGGGCACTTATGGCTCGCCCGAAAATGATCTTGCTTGATGAGCCTTCAATGGGGCTGTCGCCACTGCTGGTGAAAGAGGTGTTCAGCATCATTGAGAAGATCAATAAAGATCAGGGTATCACCATGCTTTTAGTTGAACAAAATGCGAACTTTGCACTTCATGCCGCCGATTATGGCTACATCATGGAATCAGGCAAGATTGTACTCGATGGTACTAAGCATGAGTTACTCAACAACGAAGACGTGAAAGAGTTCTACCTTGGTGGCGGTGATGAAGAGCGTAAGAGCTTTAAGAACTTAAAGTCTTACAAACGTCGTAAGCGTTGGTTGTAAGGAGCAGTGATGAACGAATTATTCGATGCAAAAGAGTCCCTGTCTCCGTCAGACAGAGAAGAGGCCCTGTTTCAGCGTTTGCCAACACTGATTGAAAACGCGAAAGCGCACACTGAGCATTACGCTAAAATTTTTTCGGATATTGATTCTTCAGTGGCAAGCAATCGTGAAGGGCTCACTCAGTTTCCGATTACACGTAAGTTTAACGTCCCAAATCAGCAGAAAATAAATCCGCCGTTTGGTGGCTTAAACAGCGTAGTTATCGGCCAAATGGCGCGTGTGTTTCAATCACCGGGGCCTCTTTATGAGGCGCAAACGGATGAATCTGACTTCTGGCGAATGGGGCGAGCATTCCATGCAGCAGGATTTCGAGCTGGCGATTTAGTCCACAATACGCTCTCGTATCACTTCTCCCCGGGTGGATTTATTATGGATGGCGGTGCAAGAGCCTGTGGTTGTGCGGTATTTCCGGCTGGGGTAGGGAATACCGAAGCGCAGATAGAAGCGATCAAACAGCTTCAACCTACGGGCTACACAGGGACACCATCTTACCTGCTGACTTTGTTGGCGAAGTACGAAGAGCAATACGGTAAGCCGCCTAGTATTACGAAAGCTCTGGTTTCTGGAGAAGCCGTCACCGCAGACATGCAAAAGGCGTTTTTAGACAAAGGTATTGCAGTGTCTCAAGCGTATGCGAGCGCAGAACTTGGTCTGATAGCTTACCAAGTACCCGGTGAGCAAGGCTTAGTGATTGCGGAAGATATCATTGTCGAAATCGTTGATCCAAATGGCATTGCAGTCCAACTTGGTGAAGTCGGTGAAGTGGTGGTGACGTCGCTTGATGAGAAGTTCCCGCTGATTCGTTACGCGACTGGTGATTTATCTGCTTACCTCGAAATAGAGTCAGACTCACCACGTACTAATAGGCGTACTAATTCGCGAATAAAAGGCTGGCTGGGGCGTGCGGATTCTGCAGTCAAAGTTAAAGGTTTGTTTGTCTACCCACATCAGATACAGGAAGTGTGTCGACGCCATGAAATCAAAGGTTCACTGAAGATCGAGCGTCATGGTTTCAACGATACCATTACGTTTTGCTGTCAAGACAGTCTTTCTCAAGGGAATCATGCCTCCGCTGAAGAGATTCAAGCGACGTTGCAGTCTGTCACTAAGCTCAAAGGTAATGTTTCGTTTGTCACAAACAGCGCAGATCAACCTTTGATTAATGATTTACGTAATTAGCAACGTTAAATATAAAACTAAACTATAAAAGCTAGGTAATAAGGGATACCGAGATAAGTCGTGTATCCCTTTTTTAGATCAAAAGGCAAAGCTTTAGAGGAAATGCAATGAAGACAACAGATTCACCAAATATAGACGTTCAGTTTTGGGATGATCTTTTTGTCAAAGGCACCATGCCTTGGGACTGTAATCAAGCGCCTGAAGAGCTGAAACATTATCTAAATCGCACTTTTGGTGAAGTACAATCAGTGTTTATTCCTGGATGCGGCGCAGCGCATGAGGTATCGAACTTTCTTGAACATGGACATGATGTTGTCGCAATGGATTACAGTGCAGAAGCGGTAATCCTTGCAAAGTCGAAGCTTGGTAAAGATGCAGATAGAGTCATGCTAGGGAATGTGTTTAGTGCTGAATTACCCCAGCCGTTCGATGTGATTTATGAACGTGCTTTTTTAGCCGCCTTACCGAGAGAGAAGTGGGAAGACTACTTTGCAATGATTGACAGGCTATTAACTCGTGGTGGTTTGTTGATTGGTTATTTTGTCGTAGATGATGAGTACAGTTCGCGCTTTCCTCCATTTTGTTTGCGTAGTGGAGAGTTAGCAGAATGGTTAGAACCATCTTTCAATTTGATCGAATCGTCACCTGTCACAGATAGCGTTGACGTGTTTAAAGGCAAAGAGCATTGGATGGTGTGGCAGAAAAAATAGCGGTAATCATTTTAGAGACTTGAGACTTAGCTGGGTGGCTAGACAAGAAAAGCCATCGTTCATATCTTTACTACTGGGAAAATAAGAGGATTACGATGGCTTATTTTGTCATGTTAAATTTTTATTCAACTATATCGAAGTCAGACAAGGATTGGGCCGCACGCACTTGCTGCACTGTTATCATATTTTTACCTACGAAGGCTTTTGCATAAGCACTGCCTGAAACGGTTCCACCTTCCTGTACTGAAATTTCATCTATATCAACTTCCGCTGTTGCTTTGGTTACAAAGTGGGCTCTAATCTCGTACTCACCAGCGTCCATATTAGGTAAAACAAAGTTGAAATGCTGCGACGCGAGGGTCTTTTGCATCAAGCCGATCTCTTCATCTGTCACTGTACATTCTAGTAACACATCTATTGTACCATCTGGCGTATCGGTATAGCCTTCATCGCCTGGGTTCAAGTCATTTAAGTCGGTACCGCCGGTAGTGTCTGTACAGACGTCGTCCCCACCAAGTGTGGCACTCAGCTCTTGAATTCTTTTAGAAAGAGTTATTGTTCCCGGAGCGGCAATCACTGACTCTCCACCACCTACAGGTGTCGCGGTCACTAGAACTTTAGCAACGCCACCGGCAATGGCTCTTGCTGAACCTCCGTCTTTCCCTTTAACCGAAGTGTCAGTCACGATGCCAATTTCGGCAGAAACACCGACCAGCAGTTCTTTGTCTTGCGGAACTTTCATAGTAGTAAGTAGGTAGCCTTTACTTCTATCCAGTACTACTGGTGTATCTGTCGTAGCATTTTCAATTACCGCAACGGATACGTACTTTGGTGATTTTACGTCCCACGCTGCCGCGAATTTTGCAGATGGACCTGCCAGTGCCGAAGTTGAACCAATGACACCTGCAATAGCTGTTAATAACAATAGATTTTTAAAACGCATGTCTAACTCCTGATTATTGAAACAATAAGTTCCCCAGATTCTTAATACAATCAATAACGAAATGGGTATATGACAATAAAATGACTAGCCACGTTTAAATTAAAGTTATGGCTAGGATGGTCTTTAAATTAGTCCTGAATATAAAAACCATTGAATAAGATACTAGTAGAAATAAAATATATTGCACAGGAACATTTTGCTTATTAGTAGGATATTTATATCTTTGTTGTGTATATCATGTTGTTTGTTGCAAGAAATGTTGTTTGGTGAGGGCCTGTACAATCATATCTGAACGAAGATAATTAAGTATCATGTATTTTAGTGATTGAATTTAAAGAAAATATATTTCAACCTTAACTAATTAAAATAAATTCAAATATAATCATAAGTGCGTGATTTCATATGGTTTGATCCAGTATTTAAAATTTAATTATAAGTTTATAAATGTCATTAAATAATTAACTATTAAATTTAGATAGTTACATTCTTACAGGAGTATTGCAATCAACAATAGAGTTTTAACTCTATTTTAAAGGTCTAATAGAGAATCGATTGATAATAGAAATTTGAAATAATTGAGGATATGTTGTACCACGTTAATATTGTACTAATTATTATTGTTATTCTCCGTAGTACATTGATAAATAATCAAGAACAGCTTCCCGGTCGTCGCCAGCTAGCTCTTCCATCCCTTGCTCCTCAATCATCCAGTCAAGCATTTTATCCCATCGCGATCGGCTTAAGCCCTGCTGAGATACCATATGTAAAGAGTGACAGGCGGAGCATATGGCTGCCACAAGTTCCATGTTCTCCCCTGGCGTTAATATCCCATCACCTGGAGACTTGATCTCCATGCCAGAGGAAGAGGTAACCCAGTTAGGTGGAGTAGGGTTATTTGTTGCAAGCCATGCGATGATTGCGGCGCGGGCACCCGGATCTTTTACCCCTGGGAACACCATATTAGTTCCTGTGGCAAAATCTGTGGGTGAAGATAGAAAAGTATCAAGCTTTTCAGCATCCCATTTTCCTCGATGCTGTTTGAGGCCTTCGCTGTAATTGAAGCCCTCAAAGCTCGCAATATCACGTTCTGCTAATCCCCATAATGGTGGACCAACAACCGTAACACCATTAGGTTCGAATTGGTGACAAGCTTTACACACCATCGCTTGTTGTTCACCAGCAGCAATTAATTCTTCGTTTGCTGCTGCAAGCCCACTAAAAAGACTGACTAGTGTTACTGAGAGCGGGAAGACCCGCCCTCTTATTTTATTACGATTCACGGCATCTACCCTTTAACAACCAAAGCAATACGATGGAAGGTGTTGTTGAGGTATCCTTTTGGGTTCCAAGCGATGGCAAAAGGTTGGCTAACATTTTGATCGTCAGTCGCTTTTGCCCAAACTTCGTAGTAACCCGGTTGAGGAAACTTCACTTTGGCATTAAAGGTTTGCCATGCGCCTTCATTGGCAGGTTTGGCAAGCTCGGCATCCATCCATGTTGCGCCAAAATCAATTGAGACCTGTACTTTGGTGATATTACGATCGCCAGACCAGGCATGTCCCCGAACTGCGACTTCATTTCCATCCACTTGCGAGTTAGTCTGCGGAGAAGTAATCAGCGATTTCACTGGCATTCTTTCTATAATCACGAAATCTTCATCCGGAACCTCTTCACCTGGAGCGACAGGTCGATTCGGAACTTTATACGATGTTCCCGTCATTTTAGCGCCGTCATGTACCTGATCTCGGATTTGAATACGTGTCAGCCACTTTTGCGAACAGGACCCAGGCCAGCCGGGAACGACTAATCGTAAAGGGGCACCATTCATCGGGTGCAAGGGCTCGCCATTTTGCGCGAAAGCGATAAGGTTTTCTGCTCCCATGGCTTTGGCAATCGGTACACCACGGGAAATCGGGCTCTTACCCTCTTGACCGGACAGATGTTTATCGGCACCGTAATGCGCAGTATAAACAGCACCGTCTTTTACTCCGGCAGCTTTTAGCACATCTGCCAGTCGGACTCCTGTCCAGCTAGAGCAAGCAACCGCGCCGTAGGTCCATTGATTACCAGACGCTTTAGGATCGAAGAAAGCACGGCCATTACCGCCACATTCCACAACCAGTTGTTGTTCAATCACTTCGAAGTTTTTCTTCAAATCGGCAATCGTAAGCGTCATGGGTTTATCCACTAAGCCGTCAATGGTTAGCGACCAAGTCTCAGGATCTACCTCTGTTGGGGGTAGCCCGTTATTACGTATGAAATGGTGGCGGGTAGGGGTGATATCATCATTAAGAAGATGTGGTGGTGTTTCGGCGTTCATTGGCCTGTCGTTAAGCACGGTAAGGCCATCTTTACCTTCAATCACTACGTCATCAAGACCTTCCGCAAAAGCGGCTGGAATAATCCCGGCAGGCATATTTCGGTGGAAGGGAATTGCTCCTCCTAGTACCGCAGCCATGGTGGCCAATCCTGCACCTTTTAAAAAGCCTCGCCTGTCAGGGAAACTGACTCGGCCAAAGACTTTCTCATCCGCAGACTCAGGGTTTTTTTCGTAATATTTATAAATCCCTTGCGGCTTGTTTTTCTCGTTCTCACTCATGATGTGTTCCTTTATCGGCTGACGCCCAAGAACTTCTCTTTCACTTTTAGTTCTGTAGGTCGTATCACCGAGCTCTACAAAATAACGTCCGAAATAAGTTTTACATCACTAACAGTAGTCGACTATTAATAGCCTTAACAATATTTAAAAGAAATAAGCACCTCGAGGAGAAGACTCAGATATCTTCTCTGAACTCAATCGTTCTAATGCAATGTAAGAGGAGGCGTTTAAAACATTCACTCATCACTATGTGGATTACAATTTAGTTAACGCATTATGTATTCACCTGAATCAATGAAATAAAAGTGAGTTGTTATGTTCGAAAAAGTAATTTCAGTTTTGGAAACAACATTATTTACCTTTAACGAGCAACCCATCACTTTGTGGGCGATATTGATGGTACCTACTTGGATAGTGGTAAGCCTGTGGGTGGCAAAAATATTAATCACAACGGTAACATCCAGAATGTCGTCTGCCGGCAAAGACCCCAATGTGATTCATCTGGTAAAACGAATACTCTTTGTCATGGCTCTTGGGATTATCTTTTTAACTACGCTTTCGATGATTAATGTGCCTATTACCGCATTTGCTTTCTTATCTGGCGCTATCGCCATTGGTTTCGGTTTTGGGGCGCAGAACATCATTAACAACTTTATTAGTGGTTGGATCTTGATTGGTGAGAAGCCAATTAGAATCGGTGACTTTTTAGAAGTAGAAGGTGCTAAAGGGACGGTAGAACAGATTAACACCCGTTCCACACGTATCCGACGTACTGATGGCGTGCACATGTTAATACCGAACAGTCAACTTATTGAAAATGCAGTGATTAACTGGACATTATGCGACAGATTGGTGAGAGGAACCGTTGTCGTAGGTGTCGCGTATGGTAGTGACGTCAAACTGGTCGCCTCTTTGATGAAAGAAGCTACCTCAAGACAAGAACAAGTACTGGATAATCCCGCGCCAGATGTGTTCTTTCAAGATTTCGGTGATAACGCATTGATCTTCGAATCATATTTTTGGATACACTCAACGGTAGAAGGAGGGATCAGAGTGGTTTCAAGTGCGATACGTTTTGAAATTTATGAGGTGTTTGCGCAGCACGGTATCGAAATCGCATTTCCTCAGCGTGACGTGCATATTGATGGTGAAATTAAGGTCTCTCGCAGTACTTAGCATACTGTGTATTTGAGATAAGAAATCGACTGTATCCAAATGTTAAAGGCCCTATGATTTATTTGCTCAGTAACTTGATTTAGGCTCCCTGATACATGTCACGGTTCTGAACTAAAAAACCTCCTGGATTCAGTTTATTATTCTTTAGTGCTTCAATAAAAAAGCATATGAACTACGATTATAAGTAGTAAGTAATTGAAATGGTGAATGTTAATGTTGATACGCTTTATCGGCACTAAATTAAGTAACCGACAAGTCACTTTAGTCATTATAACGATAGTAATGATAGCGGTGCATTTAGTGGGTTACTCTGTAATTAGCAGTGCAGCGATAAGTTCCTTAGATAGCAATGCTAGATATGATAGTGAGATGATCTCTTTGCGCGTTTTATCTTTGCTTAATAGCGTCCAAAGCATTAACGAATCTAACGTCTTGTTGTGGCGGGATGATTGTCAACACTTGATAGAGCATGGGCAAGAATTGGTACTGATTAATCCTTACATTCGCTCCATCAGTAGGGCTAGAAATGGTCATGTAGACTGCAGTACCATAACTAAGGACAAACGAGTCGGGCTTGATATTACGGACACCTGGACACACAATCGACTGTCTTATTTTCCTCAAAGCCCGTTATTAAAACCGTCTATTCACAGTGGTGATGTGATTGTTAATGTCCATGAGAAAGGAGTACAGATGCTGTACGGGATCTTGCCGGAACACTTTAGCAATTTTCTGTATACCGATCTAAATCATGACCATTATCGTCTTCTTGCGGTGATTGATGATTACCTTTTTAGCGCTGATGCCCCTCCAATGCTTATGACGGACAGTTCTTTAGTTGAACTCAAGGAAGAGAGCAAACTGTCTAACCAGTTTCTAGACATATATTACGACATAACGCCAAGCGATTATTGGGCATATATTTTGGACAGATGGCTGTCGGTCTATTTGATCTTTACTTTTGTCTCTAATGCTGTCGCTGGCGTCACTTATTATGCATCTTTGCGTTTTGATTGGAAAACGATGGCTATTAAGGAAGGGATTATAAAGCGACAGTTTGTCCCTTACGCACAACCTATCGTAAACCAATATGGAGATATCCTCGGTATAGAGATTTTAGCTCGTTGGTTGCACCCAAAGTTAGGGCTCATATCACCAGCCTACTTTATTGAATCTGCAGAACGCAGCGGACAAATTTCAGAAATTACCCATGTGCTGATGGATAAGGTAAGACGTGAGCTTCATGATTGCCGTCAATGGCTTGATAATGGTTTTCACGTCGGAATTAATGCTTGTGCAGCACAAATCACAAGGCGAGACTTTTTTGAAGACTGCCAACTGTTCTTAAATGAATTTGGTGAGAATTTAGTGTTGGTCGTTGAATTAACTGAGCGTCAAAAAATACCCTTAGATCTCCTAACCTTAGAAGCGATAGATTCATTGAAATCGATGGGAATAAAAATAGCCGCCGATGACTTTGGTACCGAGCATTCCACGTTGTCATACCTACGGATGCTTCAATTTGATTATCTAAAGATAGATAAACAGTTCACTGATTTGATCCTTAAAAAAGAAACCGAGCTTCCGGTTATTGAGAACCTTATTGATTTAGTACATCGATTGGGCATTGAGTCGGTGGCGGAAGGGGTAGAAGAAAAGGTTCAAGTAGACTTTTTAAGCGCTAGGGGGATAACCAACTTCCAAGGATACTACTTCGTCAAACCAGAGCCGCTACATGATTTCATAGAGTCTCGTATCAAGAGGAAAATACCCATTTCTCAGGAAATAACGCCTGTCTCTGTGTAAATCATGACTGATAAGCCCGGATTAAATGACTTAACACCTTTTGATCTCTCAACTATTGAACGTCGTGGCGGTCCGTTGATTTTATGTCTATACAATAGGTTGCAAGACATGCTGGTTGGCGCGGCTATGTTTGGGAAAGATATTGTCGTGGTGGTGAGGTTGAGCTTATAGATAGGGAGAAGGTAAATGACTTTGAACGACTATCTGCAATCTTTAAATGATCTTGTGCTTTTCCAAAATGTCGAAACAAAAGGAAGTTTTAAATATCACTTACATTGGTATGCGATTCGTCATCCCAAGCATCGTAGATATTTTTACATTTCCGGTTTCGTGTCTATGTTTGCTTTGCTCGTAACATATAGTGGTGCTAGTACACCAGAGTTTGGAAAGAGTATATCTACATTGCTTCTCTTTATTGCTTCAATGTCCTCACTATTTTCTTTTAAACGCTCTTGGTCTGGTTATTATTTAGCGGAGCAAAACTTAATAGCTTTGAAAGATATCTATGATGAGGCTTTACTTAGGGCACGACTGATAGAACCAGAGGATGAAGATAAAGCATTAAACATTGCAATAGAGTCGACAATGCGATTTATGACGGCAACTAATGAAGTGATAAATAATGAAACAGTAGGCTATTTTGATGCTTTAAATCCGCCGAACACCCCTTTGAATAAGTGGTTTAGTGATACATTCAAGAAAGATTCTTAGTGCCTTATAAATGGACTTTTATTTACAAGGTATTGTATGAGCATTTTCTTTACAATGAATAAGTTAGGAAAACAATGAACAGAAGCTACAAGGATTTATTAGGCACAGAACATTGCATCATTCAGTCGCCGATGGCTGGTGTCCAAGGAAGCAATCTGGCGATTGCTGTGAGTGAAGCTGGTGGGCTAGGATCTTTACCTTGCGGCATGTTGAGCATTGAACAAATTGTCAGTGAAATTGAGTTGATCAAAACAGCTACCAGTAAGCCATTTAACCTTAACTTCTTCTGTCATGAGGCTCACCCTTTCGATGAACAGCGCCAGAGCATTTGGCAAAATGAGCTGAAGCCGTTTTTTGATGAACTCGGTTTAGACATGGATTGTTTATCAGGTAGTGCTAAAAGAGTGCCATTCAGCCATGAAATAGCTGATGCGATTGAACCATTTTCTCCGCAATTTATTAGCTTTCATTTTGGATTACCAGACAATGAATTACTGCAGCGAGTTAAAGGTTGGGGTGCAAAGGTTGTGTCATCTGCGACGACTGTGGAAGAAGCGCTTTGGTTAGAATCTCGCGGAGTGGATGGCATAATTGCGCAAGGAATAGAGGCTGGTGGTCACCGAGGGATGTTCTTATCCAAAGATATCTCGACGCAAATGGGTTTGGTTGCACTTCTGCCTCAAATTGTAAATCGAGTCAATGTTCCCGTAATTGCTGCAGGTGGCATCGCGGACAGTCGCTCAGTACAATCTTGTTTGCAGTTAGGTGCGACGGCAGCACAAATAGGGACTGCTTATTTATTGTGCAAAGAAGCTCAAACATCGGCGCTTCATAGGCAGGCGCTAAAACAAGAGAAATCGCAACATACCGCATTAACCAATATTTTTTCTGGTAAACCAGCACGAGGTATCGTAAATCGAGCGATGAGGGAACTGGGTTATATGAGTTCGTCCGTGCCAGAGTTTCCATTTGCTTCTATCGAAATGACGGAACTACGTAAGCAAGCTGAGAGTCTTGGAATGGATGACTTCTCGCCTTTGTGGTGTGGTCAAAATACGCAAGGGTGCCGAGAAATATCCGCAAAAGAGATGACACTCCAGTTAGCTGGACTGTGCTAAAAAGCGCTCAAAACCTGCGGGTAACATCGCTATAGTTTGAACGAATTCTGGTAATCACGTATAGCAGTTCGACAATAAGACTAATTTCGAAACAACGGAAGGAATTATGGAAGCGCAAAAAATAGAGTTACTGACTTTACTGAAACAAGAGTATCAGGATTATTGTTTGATCCCAGAGCGAGAACATCAACAAAAGCGGGATAAAAAGCTCTTTATCAAAGGGTTGATGACCGCATCGAGAGTCGTAGGCATCAGTTATGATGAGCTTAATGAAATAATAGAATCTAATCCAAAGGCGCAATTCAGAGATCTGGATGAGAAATTATCCATTCCTACGTTTGTTCGCCATGAAATTAAAATTGAGTTCTAGCCCGTTCTGTTTACACAACCAGCAACCAAGCATTTAGGATTGATTCAATATGCGCGGCAGTTTGGCGTAAGTGAGCCTCAACGAAATCCGCAATGCAAGCGCCGCTTATTCCCCATTGGGCTGGTGATGAGCACTCTGAATCGCATTGAGCGTATCGCGCACCAGTTCCTGAGTTTGTTGTTTGAGTAATTTAACAAACTGCACTTCAATATCGCTCAGTGCGACGGTTTCTGGTGTGACGAGATACATCTCAGTCACGGGTAATGATTCGTAAGGTGGGAGGGGCCAAAGTAGACCTTGTGCAACGTACGGTTTGGCACTTTCGACGGTAAGTGCGCCGAAGCCAATACCTGCCATGATCATGCGGCGAACTTCCTCAACATTGGACGAAACGGCGACCAACTTACCCCAAAACTGCTGTTGTTCACGAAAGTGAGCAATCGCATCCAATCCTTCTCCGGGCTGATCACTTTCAAATGAAATGTATGACAGGCCTTTGATTTCTTCGAGCGTCAGGTCCTCGCGTCCGAAACAGGGGTGCATTCGCCCGCAATAAAAACCCATTTGCTCGTAGCCGAGAAAGTCACAGCGAATTCCAGTTTTGGCAATTTTCTTGTTACTCAATCCTATACGTAATAAACCGTCCGCAACGTGGCTAACGATGTCAGCGCTTGGATGGGTATTCACGTTAAAAATGACGTTTGGATACAGGGCATGATAGTTTGCCAGTGTTGCATCGAACGCAGGACATTGCAGGTGACTGGCAATCTCAATCGTCAGTTCGCCCTGAATATTATCTGCCTGGTCGACGAATTGGTCTGCCATATTGCCGATAATGCGGCTCACTGAAGAGGCATATTCATAGACTCGCATTCCGTGCAGAGTAAGAGAAAACACCCCTTTTTTACGTAGTATGAGCCTCTTATCTACGTGTTCTTCGAGTCGCTTCAATGCATTACTTACGCTGGGCTGGCTGAGAGACAATTTACGCGCAGCAGCACTGATACCGCCTTCATTAACGATGGTTAAAAACGTATACAGTAAGTTCCAGTCGAGATTACGCAGCAGGCGGTCTTTCGGGTTGAGCATTTGCTTCTTTCCTTTTATTACTATTTCTTTGAATAAACACCCATAGCGACAGGCTATGTATATCATACTAATTCATCATTATGGCTTTTAACCACTTTTTTCACATACTCAATATTGTCTTTGTGACCGTTTGCTGAAGTGGAAGGGAACTGTCTTCTTAGCAAGCGAGGATCTGGAATGAAACGATAACAAAAGTAGAAGGGAATCCATGATGTCAAAAGGGAAATTTTTAGGTGCTTTGCTTGCTACCTCAGTCGCTGTCGCTGCGTCAGCGATTGTTAATGCAGAAACAATCAAAATTGGTACAGAAGGCGCGTACCCTCCGTTTAACTACTACACCGCTGATGGTCAGTTAGCTGGGTTTGATATCGAAATCGGCAAAGCACTGTGCACGGAGATGAAGGTCGAATGTGAGTTTGTTGCTCAGGATTGGGATGGCATTATTCCGGCGCTTTTGGCGGGTAAATACGACATGATTCTGGCTTCCATGTTCATTACCGATGAACGTAAACAGCAAGTGGCATTCAGTGCGCCGTATCAGGCGTCAGCGATGACGTTTGTTGTCGATAAACAGTCTGGTATCAAAGATGTGTCTCCAGAGGCGATGAAAGGCATGATCATTGGTGCGCAAGGCTCAACGACACAGGCTGAGTATCTGCTAGCGAAATACCCAGATTCTGAAGTGCGCTTATACCCAACGCAGGATGCGGTGAACCTAGACTTGATCAGCGGCCGTATTGATGCTCAAGCCGGTGACATTATGCCCATGACGGATTGGCTTAACTCCGAAGACGGTGCGTGTTGCCAGAAAGTCGGCGATCTGATCACCGATCGCAAGTACGTTGGTGATGGTGTGGGTATCGCATTCCGTAAAGAGGATCAGGATCTTCGTCTGCGTTTAGATCAGGCGCTGGCAAGCATCATTAAAAATGGTACGTACCAGAAAATCAACGATGAGTTCTTCTCAATTAACCTACTGACTCTGAAATAAGTCATATGATACGTGGCAGCTTCGGTTGCCACTGAGTTGTAAATGTTAAAGAGAGCGACGCGATGGATTATCTGATGTATTTGAGTCTGGGTGATACGGGCTGGGGGGACGAGCTGCTTAAAGGTTTAGTCGTGACCCTTGGTCTAGCGATATGTGCGCTACCGGTTGGCTTATTTTTGGGAACTGGCGTGGCGGCACTGTCGATAAGTTCGCGTAAAAGCCATCGTTGGTTTGCCAATGTTTATACCACCGTACTGCGCGGTCTTCCGGAACTGCTAACTCTGTTTATCATCTACCATGGCGTTGGTCTTCTGATTAACAAAATGCTGAAATGGATCGACCCGAGCAATGGCTTCTTCGAATTGAACCCATTTGGTGCTGGTGTGATCGCGCTAGGTTTAGTGTTTAGTGGCTACGCGGCGGAAGTCTTGCGTGGAGCCTGGAAAGCGATGAACAAGGGTCAACGCGAAGCAGGCTATGCACTTGCCATGTCCAGATTACAAATCTTCTGGCTTATCGAGCGCCCGCAACTTTTGCGTTTGGCTCTGCCGGGATTAGGGAATCTTTGGATTAATTTGCTTAAAGATACTGCTTTGGTTTCGGTCATTGCACTCGATGATTTGATGCGTGCAGCGAACATTGCTGTGGGCGCGACCAAAAAGCCATTTTTGTTCTATCTGACGGTTTGTCTTGCCTACTGGGCAGTATGCGTATGCTGTGAAAGGTTATTAGCCGTCATGGAACAACATTCGAAGCGCGGCATTCGCGTAAGTCGGTAAGGAGAAAGCTATGACAGATTTTATCGCTAAGGTGGCTCCGATGTTGCTCGACGGTGCATGGATGACGCTTAAAATTACCTTTATATCGGTATCATTGGCAGCGCTGTTGGCGCTACCTATGTCGTTATTGCGTATTCAGTCTGCACGTATCTACCGTTGGCCAGCGCAGCTCTTTATCTCTTTCTTTCGTGGAACGCCACTGAT
The DNA here is from genome assembly GCF_052353105.1 of Vibrio sp. YIC-376. Taxonomy (NCBI): domain Bacteria; kingdom Pseudomonadati; phylum Pseudomonadota; class Gammaproteobacteria; order Vibrionales; family Vibrionaceae; genus Vibrio; species Vibrio sp. YIC-376. The sequence goes on along the minus strand of NZ_JBBWFK010000002.1, from coordinate 182,921 downwards.
TGCCCAGTTATTTTTGTTGTATTACGGCTCTGGTCAGTTTCGCCCTTGGCTTATGGAAATGGGGATGTGGCAATTCTTCCGCGACCCGGTTAACTGCGCGCTATTGGTGTTTACCCTTAACTCGCTGGCGTATCAGACCGAGATTTTACGCGGTGCGATTCAATCCGTAGATGCGGGAGAGATAGAAGCGGCCAAATCGATGGGTATGAACAATAGCCTGTTGTACCGACACATTATTTTACCTCTTGCGTATCGTATTGCTTTCCCAGCATTGGGTAATGAGTGCATTTTAATGCTAAAAGGCGGTGCGGTGGCAAGTGTGATTACCGTGATGGATTTGATGGGGCAAACCCGACGCGCATTTTCTCAGACTTTCGATATCTCGACGTATTTTCTGGCGGCAGCGATGTATTTGGTTATCGCAACGCTATTTGTGATGGCTTGGCGACAGGCCGAACGTTACCTCTATCGTCATCAGATCCAGCGAACACCGGGTGCGAAACCCGCCACTGTCGCGACGACCTGATTTTTCAACCCAACCACAACCTGATGGCAACAGGAGCAATGACTCTTGTGGGCTCGTTTGACTTTAAAAAAGGATCAACCTTATGAACAAGATTGAATTGAAAACACCATATTTGGTTTTTCTGGGCGATGCAAATGATCTTCTGATGGCGAAAGTAGCCAAAGGTGTGGCTCACTGGCGACCAGAGAAATGTCTGGCGCAATATCGATTGCCAGGCGCGAAAGCCGACCTTGGATTGGCTGAAATGTCACCACGTGAAGCGGCTGCATGCGGGGCAAAAACTTTTATTCTTGGTCTTGCTCCGGTAGGTGGCACGCTGCCGATGGATTGGATCGAAATTTTAATCGACGCTATGGAATCGGGAATGGACATAGCAAGTGGTTTGCACATGCGCCTGAATGACATCCCTGAGCTTGTTGCTGCTGCTGAACGTACTGGTCAAAAGCTACTGGATGTCCGAGTGCCACAAGGTCCAATGGTCTGTGGTACAGGTCTGCCTCGTAGTGGCAAACGTTTGCTAAGTGTTGGCACAGACTGTTGCGTTGGCAAAATGTTTACGACGTTGGCGATCCACCGTGAGATGGAGCAACGTGGCATTCCGGCAACGTTCCGCGCAACTGGCCAAACCGGGATTCTCATTGAAGGTAGCGGCGTTCCAGTGGATGCTGTGGTATCAGATTTTATCTCTGGGATGGTTGAGACATTATCTCCGGACAATGCTCCGGAGCACTGGGATATCATCGAAGGTCAGGGGTCATTGCTGCATCCAGCCTATGCGGGTGTGAGTCTGGGTCTATTGCACGGTGCTCAAGCGGATGTGATCATCGTTTGTCATGAGGCTGGACGTACTCAAATGGATGAAATGGAAGGTTTTAGCGTGCCGGATCTGCAAACGGTGATCGATATTAACCTTACCATGGGCCGTGTGACGAACCCGAATATTCGTCTGGGCGGTATTGCGTTGAATACCGTGAACTTGAGCGAAGAAGAAGCGTTGGCTGAAATTGCGCGTATCGAGAAGAAATTTGGCGTACCGGTTGTTGATCCAGTACGTACTGGTGTGGCGAAAATTGTCGATGGCATTACCGAGGTCTGCTATGCGTAAGATGAGTGTGCGCGTCGAGAAATGGCCTTTGCATGAGCCGTTCGTCATTTCTCGCATGGCACCGATGCTTCACGGCGAAGTAGTTGTGGTTGAGATTGAGCAAGATGGTTGCGTTGGGCGCGGGGAATGCGAAAGAATGGACATCTTCGAACCAGATTACCCTTTTGATGTGCTGGCGGATGTTCAGTCGGCTGTTAAAGCGGTGGAGTCGGGTATTAGCCGCGATGAGTTGCGTGAACTGTTGCCATCTGCAGCGCCACGCAACGCTATCGACTGCGCTTTATTTGAATTGGAAGCCAAACTAAAACAGCAACCAGCATGGCAAATGGCTGGCTTTAGTGAAGCACCTCAGCCAGTGACGACGGTATTCACGTTATCGCTCGACAGTGCAGAGAACATGGGGAAAGCAGCGGCCGCGCAAAAACATCGTCCTATCCTGAAGCTCAAGCTGGGTCGTGATGGCGACTTGGATCGTGTTCGTGCTGTCCGTGACGCTGCACCTGATACGCGATTAGTCATTGATGCCAACACGGGTTGGAGTTTCGCTCAACTGTGTGATTACTTACCGGTATTAGCTGAGCTTGGCGTAGAAATGGTCGAACAACCACTGTCGTTCGAAGAAGAGCACTTATTGGAAACCATCACTCCTGCATTGCCGATTACCGCCGATGAATCCTGTATTGACCGCACCTCGTTAGCCGCTTTGAAAGGGCGTTATCAGGCGGTGAATATCAAGCTGGACAAAACCGGTGGCATGACCGAAGCACTGGCTCTGCTTAAAGAGGCACAGGATATGGGCTTTGAAGTGATGGTAGGTTGCATGATTGGAACCTCTCTCGCAATGGCTCCGGCATTGCTGCTCTCTCAACAAGCTCGTTGGGTCGATATCGATGGGCCACTGCTATTATCTGAAGACAGATCTCCAGCACTCAATTATCGCGAGAGTGTGGTTGAGCCAACAGAAGGCGTATGGGGTTAGCTACCTCCACCTGAAATCTATCTAACTCAAAGCCATGGTATATCCATGGCTTTTTAAGTCGATTCCTCGAAATAACACCATATATTTTGATATGTTTTCACTACTGTACTGTTAGTTGTGAGTAATTGGACTATGTTGGGAGTTCAAAGACACTATTAATAGATTACATATTCAGATATACAGAATATGTGATTCTCCTTACGGTTGAAGCTTTACTCTGTATTTTTAGAGTAAAATCATTAACTAACTCCAAGTTCCCCAATCATCTTCAGAAATACTGCTAGCTTCTTCTATAGCTGCATCCTTAATATTGCCTTGTTTAATCCCCTGCGCATCATTGCCTACTAAATAGCTTATGAACCATACATGATCATAAAAACTTGCTTTTTCTCTCAGGTCTTTATTCATTGCGTTTTCAAACGTTTTATATGGACCATTATTTGTTCCTCCACATTGCGCGAAAATGTTATTTGGATCTCTCCCGTTTCCACCGTTTTGCTGTCCTAGTACATGACCAGCTTCTGGTGTTGTAAAAGGATTTTGAAAGTTTTCACTAGCAAGTTTTATATCAAAATCACCGCCTTGTTCAGTAAATCGGTAGTATTCAGACCTGTATTTTGATACTCCTATCCAACCCACTTTCCCGGCACTACTACCTCCCTCAAATTGATCTGGGGTTCCGATTGCCCTTAATGTCTTTTTGTTCGGTGAGTCATTTACTAATTCCACATCAACTGCCCGCTGTACAACTGGTAGAGAGTTCTTTTTGGCTTTCTCAGGTCGATTGTCAATCAACGCAATGCGTTGTTTATCATGGTTTTTATTCTGATAATTTGGATTGAAAATATTGTGACTTTTATTTGGTTTTTTTACCTGAGTATACATATCTCAAATCCTATTAATTTTCATATGTGGACGTTGTTAGCGTTCTCACTTATCTGTAGAACCCTGCCACAGTCTAGTCTGAACACTGACTATATCTATGTGTAATAGTAGCTCAATAACTTTTATAGTCCGTCTGATTGTTACTACCGTTTACAACGTTAAGCAAAATTAATCGTGCTCCAGCGCAACACACACAAGTGAGAGTTTCTAGCGTCATAAGGTCTGGTGTAGACGTATGCAACAGGCATTACGTCAGTCACCACAAGAAACAATGGCGGTATTACATCGCTACGCCGAGATGGAGTAACATCAAGCACCACAGTTTAGTGCTCAAGCTTTGAGTGTGGCCGAAGAACTGGAGCATACCAAGCCACTTTGGAATCGATGGGTAGGGTGATTTTTAGAATGGTAATAATGCAGTAAGTCACGCTAACTGGCTTTAAAGCCCGTTATTGATGAGTTACTGCATGGTCTCGTTACAGGCTATTAGGATCTCCAAGCGCAAGCGCTACTTTTGAGGCGGGTGGCTTGCCTAATGCGCGGCAAATTTGCCAACCCGCTTCATTGATGATGTCGAGATCGACCCCCGTTTCTATACCAAGCTGCTCGCACAGATAAAGCACGTCTTCCGTTGCGACATTACCACTTGCACCTTTTGCGTAAGGGCAACCACCCAAACCTGCAACGGCACTATCAATGGTATTGATTCCCATCAGCAAGGCTTGGTAGATGTTTGCCAACGCCTGCCCGTAAGTATCATGAAAGTGTACTGCGAGGGCATCGGTTGGCAGTTGCGTCAGTAATGAGTCAAGCATGGCAATAACGCGATTTGGTGTCGCTTTACCGACGGTGTCACCGAGTGAAATCTCATAGCATCCCATATCAAACAGTGTATTTGCCACTGCGGTGGTTTGCTCTGGCTTGATTTCTCCCTCATATGGGCAAACCATAGTACAGGATAAGTACCCGCGAACAGGAATATGGTGCTGTTTCGCCAATGCAATAACGGGCTCAAATCGGGCTAGGCTTTCTGCAATACTGCAGTTGATGTTCTTCTGGCTGAAAGCTTCAGAAGCCGAACCAAATACCGCAATTTGTTTGACGCCGCTTTCTAATGCTCGTTCTAGCCCTGCCAGATTCGGTGTGAGTGCGCTGTACACCACGTCCGGCTTCTGAGTGATCCCCGCAAATACCTGATCGGAATCAGCCATCTGTGGTACCCATTTCGGGGAGACGAAAGAACCCGCTTCAATGTGCTTTAAACCACTGTTGCTTAACTGATTGATCAAACGAATTTTATCGACCAGTGTCACCGCCGTTTCATTTTGCAGTCCGTCGCGTGCACCGACTTCGACGATATTAACCTTCGCTGGCAGCATACTCTCGCTCCTTATCTTCGAAGACGCTCTCTGACGCCGAAGCCAAATGCAGAAGTATGGAACCATGCTGTACTTGATCACCGTGCTGATAAAATACTTCGTCGACAGTTGCTGCTACCGGAGCAGTGATGGTGTATTCCATCTTCATCGCTTCGAGAACGATCAGTGGATCGCCAGCAGCCACTTCGTCGCCCTTAGTCACCATTACAGCCGATATTACACCGTTCAATGGTGCGGTTGGGCTAAGCTCATCCTCTTTTCCTTTTGCGGGTTCAAAACTTGGTTGGTGCGCAAATGTACGTTGCTGACCAAGATAGAATACCGTCGTTTTCTGATCATCGTTGATAGCATTAAAGATGTAACGCACTTCATCAATATCAACGATGAACTGGCCATCTTTTTCAAGCAGGCAAACCTGATGCTTTTGGTCACTGTATTGGACAATGAAGTTGTCAGGATGTTGAGCTTCCACGTGAAGAGATGAACGTAGTAATCGCACCTGATGATTAGCATTCACATCTGTGAAGTTAAAGCGATAGACATCATCAACCGACAGCCTAAACCCTTGCATGGCAGGAGTTGGTAGTGCTGTATCGTTAGCTTTTGATGCATTCACAGTTTTCGACGTAAGAGCGTTCCAGCGAGCGATGGCCGCCAAGGTTAGCCAGATAGAATCTGATACGTTTTGTTGCTCGATAATCCCTTGCTGATGTTTGATGAGGAACCCCGTATCAAGCTCAATCTCGGCAAAGGCTGGCTGAGAAATAATGCTGTGCAGATAACCAATGTTTGTCGTTACGCCACGCACATGGTAGTGAGTTAAAGCCTGTTTAAGCTGCTTCAGTGCGATATCGCGAGTTTGGCCCCAGACAATCAGTTTACTGATCATCGGATCGTAGTATTCACTGATGGTGTCACCTTGTGTAACGCCACTATCAACGCGCACACATGCTAAACGGACATTGCTGTCTGAGACGGGTTCTTGCAAGTAATCAATTTGACCAGTTGACGGCATAAAGTCATTTTCTGCGTCTTCTGCGTAAATTCGTAGCTCGATTGAATGGCCGCTATGTGCGATTTCAGATTGCGAGATAGGTAAATGCTCGCCAGCCGCAACTTTGAACTGCCATTCAACAAGATCAACGCCAGTAATCAGTTCAGTAACCGGGTGTTCAACTTGCAGACGGGTATTCATCTCCATGAAGTAGAACTGGCCTCGGCTATCCAGCAAGAATTCAACCGTCCCTGCGCCAACATAATCGATTGCCTGAGCCGCCTGAACCGCAGCTTCACCCATCTGTTTACGCAGTTCATCACTCAGGCCGGGAGCGGGCGCTTCTTCGACAACCTTTTGATGACGACGCTGAATTGAGCAGTCACGATCAGAAAGATAGACGCAGTGACCATGGTGATCGGCGAATACCTGAACTTCAACGTGACGAGGCTGCAAAATGCATTTTTCAATTAGAAGCTGTTTATCACCGAAGCTAGAAAGCGCTTCGCGCTGCGCGCCATCAATGGCTAACGGCATTTCTGCAGCACTGTTGACTACACGCATGCCCTTACCGCCACCACCTTGTGTTGCTTTGAGCATCACTGGGTAACCGATTTTTTCCGCTTCAGCCAATAAATGTTCAACGCTGTTGTTCGTACCGTGATAACCAGGAACAAGAGGCACGTTGGCGTCAGACATGATTGCTTTGGCTTGAGATTTCGAGCCCATGGCCTCAATAGCGCTGGTGGAAGGACCAATAAACACAATACCGTTTTCACTACACGCTTTTGCAAGTTTCGGGTTCTCAGAAAGAAAACCATAACCAGGGTGGATTGCATCGGCCTGCCATTTTATTGCAGCGCGGATAATCGTATCGATATCCAGATAGGACTCACTCGCCGGAGCGGGGCCGATATATTCGACAAAATCAGCTTGTTTAACATGTAAACTGCTGCGATCTGCTTCGGAATAAACGGCAACGGTTTCGATAGCCATGCTTTTGGCGGTTTTAATGATTCGGCATGCAATTTCACCGCGGTTTGCGATCAGTATTCTTTTAAACATGATTCCTCCAATTGGCGGCGCGCTTTTCAAAAAACGCAGTCAGTCCTTCTTGCCCTTCAGTGGACACTCGGGCGGTTGCAATGGCTTGGCTGGTATAGTCGATCAACGAGCGATCGATTGGTTGGTTGTCACAACGTAAGCAGAGTGCTTTGGCTGCCCGCATGGCTTGTGGACCATTATGAAGCAGGTGATCCACGATACGGTCGACTGCTTCTTGTGGTTGAGTATCGATTAGATGAAGAATGTTCATAGACAGCGCTGCCTCGGCATCAATCAGTTCCGCGGTTAAAAAATAGCGTCTACTTTGTCGTTGTCCAATCGCTCGAATAACGTAGGGGCCAATAGTTGCTGGGAGCAAACCGAGTTTCACTTCACTCAAACAGAAGCGGCTTTCAGGTGTGCCGATGGCGATATCGCAGCAACAGATAAGCCCAAGCGCACCACCAAATGCCGCGCCATGCACCATGGCAATCGTTGGTTTGCTGAAGGTATCCAGTTTATGCAGGAGCATTGCCAATTGTTGCGCATCTTGTAGATTTTCACTTGCGCTCTTTGTTGCCATTGACTGCATCCAGACAAGATCTGCACCTGCAGAAAAGTGTTTCCCTTGTGCGGTTAATACCAATGCACGGAGAGAATCGTCCTTTTCGAGTTGATCCAGCGTTTCTATTAGTGATGCAATCAACTCGTCATTAAACGCGTTGTGTTTTTCTGGTCGATTTAAGCTCAACCAGGCAACGCCATTGCTGTCTTTTTCAAGCAGTAGTCCGGTCATTTGACTTCCTTTGTCTGACATTTCAGTCTGATTTTCCAATACTTGTTAACCCTAGTGATAGCGAGGAGTTAAGGTTTGCCTTGCATCTGACTACATGCGGAAGATGCCAAATTTGCTGTCTGGTATTGGGGCATTGAGTGCAGCAGACAGAGCAATACCCACAACATCGCGGGTCTTCGCTGGGTCAATAATCCCATCATCCCACAGACGAGCACTGGCATAGTAAGCATGACTTTGGGTCTGGTATTGATCTGCGATTGGGCGTTTGAACGCTTCCTCTTCCTCTGTTCTCCAACTTTCACCTTTACGGGATTTGATATCGCGGGTAACCTGCGCCATAACTCCAGCCGCTTGCTCACCGCCCATTACGGAGATACGCGCGTTTGGCCACATCCACATCATGGTTGGGTCATAAGCACGACCGCACATACCGTAGTTACCCGCGCCATAAGAGCCACCTATGACGACGGTAAATTTCGGCACGTCTGCACACGCAACGGCGGTTACCATTTTTGCGCCATGTTTGGCGATGCCTTCTGCTTCATACTTTTGGCCGACCATAAAGCCAGTGATGTTCTGCAAAAACAGCAGTGGAATTTTGCGTTGGGCACATAGCTCAATAAAATGCGCACCTTTTTGTGCGGATTCTGAAAACAGAATGCCGTTGTTAGCGACGATGCCAATTGGCATTCCGTGAATATGGGCAAATCCACATACCAAGGTTTCACCAAACAGCGCTTTAAATTCATCAAATTGCGAATCATCGACAAGTCGAGCAATCACTTCTTTTACATCAAACGGTTTTTTAAGATCGGTACCGACGATGCCGTATAGCTCTTGTGCTGGGAAACGTGGTTCTTGTGGCGTTTTTTGCTTGAGCTGAATCGGCTTTAAGTGGTTGATTTGGGATACAGCCTGTCTTGCCAGTTCTAATGCATGGTGATCGTTTTCTGCATAATAATCGGCTACACCAGAAGTGCGGCAGTGAACGTCTGCACCACCAAGATCTTCAGCGCTGACTTCTTCACCTGTCGCCGCTTTTACAAGAGGTGGGCCAGCTAAGAAAATAGTGCCTTGTTCTTTTACGATGATGGATACGTCACACATAGCAGGAACATACGCACCACCTGCGGTACACAGCCCCATAACTACAGCAATTTGTGGAATACCTTTGGCCGACATACGCGCTTGGTTATAGAATATACGACCGAAGTGGTCTCTGTCCGGGAAGACTTCGTCTTGGCGAGGCAGGTTAGCACCACCAGAGTCGACCAGATAAACACAAGGTAACTGGCATTTCTCAGCAATTTCCTGCGCGCGTAAATGCTTTTTAACCGTAAGAGGGTAGTAACTGCCGCCTTTTACCGTCACGTCGTTGGCCACGATCATACACTCGGTGCCGTCAATCACGCCCACCCCTGCAACCACCCCTGCGCATGGAACGTAATCAGGATAAACATCCCAGCCAGCAAACTGACCGATTTCTAGAAAGGATGATCCTGGATCAAGTAGAGCAAGAATACGTTCTCGAACCGGAAGCTTTCCTTTCTTCTGTTGATGTTCTCGCGCTTTTTCACCTCCGCCATCTTCTATTTGGGCGGTTACGGTATAAAGCTGATCCACGAGCGATGCCATAGAGCGGTATTTTTCCTGATACTGCTCTGAATGGGTATTAATATTGGTCGTTAAACAAGCCATAAATAGCCGATCTCCATTCGGGGCGACGGGCATAGAGTGCCTGTCGCCAATTTAGGTTGATTATGAAATTATTTTGAGTAAGAACGCCTGGGGTGATGACTAGGCGCTTTCGTTAAACAATTCGCGACCGATAAGCATGCGTCGAATTTCTGAGGTGCCCGCACCGATTTCATACAGCTTGGCATCACGAAGCAAACGGCCGGTGTCAAACTCGTTGATGTAGCCATTTCCGCCTAGCAGCTGAATAGAATCTAAAGCCATCTTAGTTGCCAGTTCAGCACTGTATAGAATTGCGCCAGCAGAATCTTTACGTGTGGTTTCACCGCGATCACAAGCGGCGGCAACTGCGTATACATACGCTTTAGCGGCATTCATTTGCGTGTACATATCAGCGATTTTTGCCTGAACAAGCTGGAATTCACCGATTGATTTACCAAACTGTTTACGATCGTGGATATAAGGTACAACGATATCCATACATGCCTGCATGATGCCAAGCGGGCCACCGGCAAGTACAACGCGTTCGTAGTCCAAACCGCTCATCAACACTTTTACGCCTTGGTTTTCTTCACCCAGAATGTTTTCAGCTGGGACTTCACAGTTTTGGAATACCAATTCACAAGTGTTCGAGCCGCGCATACCCAATTTGTCCAGCTTTTGCGCCTGAGTAAAACCAGGGAACCCGCGTTCTACAATAAAGGCAGTAATACCTTTTGCATTCATGCTTGGCTCGGTTTTGGCGTATACAACATAGGTGTGTGCATCCGGGCCGTTAGTGATCCACATTTTATTGCCGTTTAGCAGGAAAATATCGCCTTTACGTTCAGCCTTAAGCTGCATAGACACCACGTCGGAACCTGCACCAGGTTCGCTCATGGCAAGAGCGCCAATATGTTCACCGGAGATGAGCTTAGGCAGATATTTCTCTTTTTGTGCTTGTGTACCATTGCGGTGGATTTGGTTAACACAAAGATTGGAGTGAGCGCCGTAACTTAAACCCACCGAGGCAGAGGCTCGGCTGATCTCTTCCATGGCGATAACGTGGGCGAGGTAGCCCATGTTTGCACCACCAAACTCTTCGCTGGTGGTAACGCCTAAAAGACCCATTTCACCTAATTTGGACCAAAGATGGTTTGGAAAGTCGTTAGATTGGTCGATAGATTGCGCTAAAGGCGCAACTTCTCTCGCAGCAAAACTATTGATTTGCTCGCGAAGCAAATCGGTATTTTCGTCATAAACAAAGTTAAGGGAAGAGTAGGTAGATTTCATTGCGTGTCCTTGCCTTTACGTCACCTACATCCCATACATCCCAGCCTGGTATCAGGTGACTTTTTCGCCTTTCATGGTTCTAAGTGTGTTTGCACATCGCAACTGAGCAGCGTTCAACTCCATCATTACCGCTTGGATGTCATTCGCTTGTTGTTGCAATGCCGCCTTCTTCTCTTCGATTAACCGAATCATATAGTTCAACTGCTCAGTACTTTGATCGGTATCGTAGAGTTCAAATAACTCTTTGATATCTGCGAGAGAAAAGCCTAATCGCTTACCTCGCAAAATCAGTTTTAGTCGAATTCGATCGCGACCATTGTAGATTCGAGTGTTGCCTTTACGTTCTGGAGTTAGGAGACCTAAATCTTCGTAAAAGCGAATACTTCGAGTGGTAATATCGAACTCCTTCGCGAGCTCACTGATTTTAAATGCATTCATTCTTTAACCTTACGACTTTCGTATAACATTCATCCGAATATACAATTCGTTAACGTTAAAGTAAATAACCAGTGACCACTCTTGAGCCTTGATATTACTGATGTTTACCCAAAACTTATGATTCTGTCGAACAAACAATAACCTCAAACTTGACGTTAACGTAAATGTTAGTATAGTTATGACGTAAACGTCAACAAAAGGTTAACGAAATGAAAAATGAAACATGGATTGTTGCCGCTAAACGAACGCCTATCGGAGCTTTTCAAGGTGCATTAGCTTCAACAGACGTCACTGAACTCGGTGCGACAGCGATTCGGGGCGCATTAACAGAAAGTCAGTTGGATGCAGACAAAATAGATGAAGTCCTGATGGGCTGTGTCTTGCCTGCCGGAGTGGGGCAAGCGCCAGCAAGACAGGCAAGCCTAAAAGCAGACATGCCTCAATCGATTGGTTGTACGACTCTGAACAAAGTCTGTGGCTCTGGTATGAAGACAGTGATGCTGGCTCATGATCTTATTCAATCTGGAAACGCGCATGCTGTCATTGCGGGTGGTATGGAAAACATGTCTTCATCTCCTTATCTACTAAAGAAAGCGCGAGAGGGTTTTCGTTTAGGCCATGAGCAAGTACTCGACCACATGTTTTATGACGGCTTACAGGATGCCTATCAAGGTGAATTGATGGGCGTATTTGCTGAACAAACAGCGCAAAAGTATCAGTTTAATCGCGGAAGTATGGATGCATGGGCACAGCAATCGGTGACTCGTGCGCAGCAATCGATTGAACAGGGTTTATTCAAAGAAGAGATTGTGCCTGTTAATGTGAAAAGTCGACGTGGAGATACCTTGGTTGTTGACGATGAGCAACCTGGCAAACTTGATGTCGCTAAAATTCCAACTCTACGCCCTGCGTTTGCCAAAGATGGCGGCGTAACAGCGGCAAACTCAAGCTCAATTTCTGATGGTGCATCGGCAATGGTATTGGTTGATAGTGAATTTGGTAAGCAGGAAAACCTGCAACCCCTAGCCAAAATCGTTGCATACAGCACTCATGCAAGACAGCCAGAAGAGTTCACTATCGCACCAGTATTTGCCATTGAAGCGCTGCTGGAAAAAACAGGATGGGACAAATCTCACGTTGACCTTTGGGAAATTAATGAAGCTTTTGCTGTTGTGACTCAATACGCGGTGAAAGCACTCGAACTGGACGAGAGCAAAGTCAACCCTCGCGGCGGTGCTTGTGCGTTGGGGCATCCAATTGGCGCGAGTGGCAACCGAATCCTCGTGACTTTAATTCATGCTCTTAAACAGACCGGTGGTAAACGTGGCGTTGCTTCGCTTTGTATTGGTGGTGGCGAGGCTACCGCAATCGCGATTGAAATCTGCTAAATCATTCTCAACAAAACACTCTTACACAACAGTAGTCAGTGAAAAGCTGAAAAATACAAGGATGTCATCATGACAGAACAAGTAAAGCAGTATATCGGTGGTGAATTTGCCATCTCCGACTCGAAACAATGGCTAGATGTAACTAACCCTGCAACCAATGAAGTGATCGCACGAGTGCCTTGTGCCACTGAATCGGAAATGAATGCGGCGATCGCCAGCGCAACAGAAACGTTTAAGCGTTGGAAAGAAGTCTCTGCGCCGGAGCGTGCAAGATTGATGCTGCGCTACCAACATCTACTAAAAGAGCAGCACGACGAGTTGGCGATATTGCTTTCAAGCGAGACAGGTAAGACCCTTGCAGATGCAAAAGGTGATATTTGGCGCGGTATTGAGGTCGTGGAGCAAGCTGCGAATATTTGTAGCTCAATGATGGGTGAAACGGTTGAAAACGTCGCAACGAATATTGATGGTTACTCTTACATTCAACCACTCGGTGTTTGTGCTGGTATCACACCTTTCAACTTCCCGGCGATGATTCCATTGTGGATGTTCCCAATGGCGATTGCTTGCGGTAATACCTTTATTTTAAAACCGTCTGAGCAAGTGCCACTAACGGCGATGAAACTGGCTGAACTGTTTGAGCAGGCTGGCGCACCAAAAGGTGTATTACAAATCGTCCACGGTACCAAAGAACAAGTCGACCGTATTCTTACTGATCCAGTCGTTCGCGCAATTTCTTTTGTGGGCTCTGTGCCGGTAGGTGAGTACATCTACAAAACGGGTACTGACAACCTAAAACGCGTTCAGTCATTCGCTGGTGCGAAGAACCACATGGTTATAATGCCAGACGCAAACAAGCAGCAAGTCATCAATAACCTTGTTGGCGCATCTGTGGGCGCGGCAGGTCAGCGCTGTATGGCGATTTCGGTCGCGGTATTTGTTGGTGAAACCAAAGAGTGGATTCCAGAGCTTAAAGAGGCGTTATCTCAAGTTCAGCCTGGTGCGTGGGATGACGAAACGGCGGGTTATGGTCCGCTTATTAGCCCACAAGCGAAGCAACGTGTGGTGAACCTGATCAATGAAGGTAAAGCGTCTGGTGCTAACTGCGTTCTTGACGGTACGGATTGCCAAGTAGCTGGCTTCCCTGACGGTAACTGGGTTGGTCCAACGCTGTTTACTAACGTGACCACAGACATGTCGATTTATCAGGAAGAGATTTTCGGTCCTGTACTGCTCACAATGGAAGTTGATGACTTAGACGAAGCGATTGAACTGATTAACGCAAACCGTTTTGGTAACGGTACGTCTATTTTCACGGCTAATGGCGCAGCAGCAAGAAAGTATCAGCACAATATTGAAGTGGGTAACGTGGGTATTAACGTGCCAATTCCTGTGCCATTGCCATTTTTCTCCTTTACCGGTTGGAAAGGCAGCTTCTACGGCGATCTTCATGCTTATGGCAAACAGGCGGTTCGCTTCTACACCGAGACGAAAACAGTGACAGCCCGTTGGTTTGAAGACGATATTCCAAGTGGTCCGAACATGACTATTCAGCTCAACTAACCACCCTCGTTAGCAACGTATGGTCAAGCCGTAGTTGGTGCTTGGCCTTGATTCGATTGAAATGAATTAGACCTTAGGATTCCAAGATGGATTTTGAACTAAACGAAGATCAAATCGCATTCGCAGATGCAGCGAAACAGTTCGCAGAACAAATGCTTGCACCGCACGCAGCAGAGTGGGATGAAAAACAGCATTTTCCTAAAGATGTACTTCGTCAGGCGGGTGAACTGGGTTTTTTGAGTATCTATACGCCCCCTGAGCACGGTGGTTTGGGGCTTTCTCGCCTGGATGCCGCGATTATTTTCGAACAGCTGGCGATGGGTTGTACTGCAACCACCGCGTTTATGACTATCCACAATATGGCGACCTGGATGATCACCAGCTTTGCGAAGCCAGAAGTCGCTCAGCGATTTAGTGGCGAATTGATTACTGGTGAAAAGCTTGCTTCTTACTGTCTAACGGAGCCAAACGCGGGCTCTGACGCAGCATCTCTTACGACCAGCGCAGTACGTGATGGCGATGACTTTGTTTTGAATGGCGCAAAGGTATTTATCTCAGGTGCTGGCGATACCGACGTACTGGTAGTGATGGCTCGTTCGTGTGGCGAAGGTGCTGGTGGTGTTTCTGCCTTTATTGTACCTGCTGACAGCGAAGGCATTAGCTACGGTAAGAAAGAAGCCAAAATGGGCTGGAACTGCCAACCAACTCGAATGATCACCTTCGATAATGTTCGTATTCCGGCAGAGTATCTGCTGGGTGAAGAGGGCGAAGGCTTTAAGTTCGCGATGTTAGGTCTCGATGGTGGGCGAATCAATATTGCCACTTGTTCTGTCGGTACAGCGCAACAAGCGTTGAATGAAGCAAAACAGTACATGACAGAGCGTAAGCAGTTCGGACGTTCGCTGGCACAATTCCAAGCATTGCAGTTCAAACTGGCGGACATGGCTACTGAGCTGGTCGCTGCTCGTCAAATGGTGCGATTAGCCGCTGCAAAACTGGATGCTCAACACGCAGAAAAAAGTGCGTATTGTGCAATGGCTAAACGATTTGCAACTGACGTGGGCTTTAAAGTCTGCGACCAGGCGCTGCAAATTCATGGCGGTTATGGCTACATCAAAGAATACCCCGTCGAGCGTCATTTCAGAGACGTTCGAGTTCACCAAATTCTTGAAGGTACCAATGAAATCATGCGTCTGATCATCTCAAGACGTTTACTCGCGGAAGGCGTTGAGCTGGTTTAGCCAACGAAGACACAGATAGCTTATCCGTTACTCAAAGGTATAAAGGACTGAAAGATTATGACGGCACAAATCAAATTGGAGCGCGAAGCGCACATCGCTAAGCTCACCATCAGTAATCCACCTGCGAATACTTGGACACTGGAATCTCTGAATCAACTCAAAGAACTGGCCATTGAACTCAGCAATGATCGTTCTATTTATGCTTTGGTATTAACGGGCGAAGGAGAGAAGTTCTTTTCTGCTGGCGCGGACCTTAACAACTTTGCATCCGGTGATAAATCACAAGCTGCAGATATGGCGTTCGCATTTGGTGAAGCGTTTGAAGCTCTGTCTGCTTTCGATGGTGTTTCTATTGCTGCCATCAATGGCTATGCGATGGGAGGTGGCTTGGAAGTGGCTATGGCTTGTGACATTCGTATCGCCGAAGAGCAGGCACAAATGGCGTTGCCAGAAGCGTCTGTAGGCTTGTTGCCTTGCGCGGGTGGTACGCAAAATCTCACTGCGTTAGTTGGCGAAGGCTGGGCGAAGCGCATGATTCTTTGCGGTGAGCGTGTGGCTGCCGAGCAAGGTCAAAAAATCGGTTTGGTCGAAGAAGTCGTCGCGAAAGGTGAAGCACTTGATGCTGCGATGGAACTCGCGCATCGAGTAGCAGCTCAATCACCGAAATCCGTGTCTGTATGTAAAACGCTAATCCAAAACCGACGCAGCCAATCTCATGAAGCCGGATTGGTATTGGAGCGTGAACTGTTCTTAAAGCTTTTCAATACTCAAGATCAGACAGAGGGTGTGAACGCCTTTTTGCAAAAACGTAAGCCTAATTGGACTAACAGCTAACGGAGTCGCCATGGCCAGCAAAGTAAATGTGTCACAGATAGAATGTGCTGACGGTTCCGCTATCGGCGTGCTGGAGTTAGATAACCCTACAGCACTTAACGCGCTTAATTATGTGATGATTGAGCAGTTGTATAAGCAGTTGATTGAATGGCAAGAGAACGACAGCATTGTCGCCGTTGTTTTACATGCTCAGGGTGAAAAAGCGTTCTGCGCAGGTGGTGATATCCAGGCTATCTATCGTGCGTTAGAGGATATAGAGCAAGACTTTGATTCAGCATTCGAGGCGATGGAAACGTTTTTTGATCTCGAATACCACTGTGATCATCTTATTCATACTTATCCGAAACCAATTATCGCATGGGGGCACGGCTACCTGATGGGCGGCGGTGTTGGCTTGTTTATGGGCGCAAGCCATCGAGTGGCTGAAACTACGACCCGATTTGCAATGCCAGAAATCAAAATTGGTCTTTATCCTGATGTAGGCGCGACCTATTTCTTGAATCAGTTGCCAAAACATTTTGCGCTGTTTCTTGGCTTAACGGCATGTCAGATCAATGCTACTGATATGAAAGCATTAGGATTAAGCCAATGGATTGCACCTCCAGATAGCAAGGGAAGTTTCTTATCTCAACTTGCCAGTATTAAGTGGGAAAGTGAAACGGACATTAACGAGAAGATCGCTACAGTACTTCGCTCTATAGAAGTTAAAGAGCCGAGTGAGGGATTTATGTTACCTCACGCTAGCTTAATAGAGCAGCTTTGTCGTGGCGACTTATCAACGATAGTCGAAGCAATAAGTAGCGCTGATGCTGATGATAAATGGTTCGTTAACGCACAGAAAGCGCTGAACTATGGCAGTCCTCTTTCGCTCAACATTACTTACCAACAGTTGACTCAGTATCAAGGCCTTTCGCTGGATGCTTGCTTTGATATGGAGTTTAACCTTACGTTGCGCTGTGGGTTAGAAGGTGACTTTAGAGAAGGTGTCAGAGCGCTCCTTATTGATAAAACTAACCAGCCGAATTGGATGCATAAGCGTGTTTGTGATGTGACTCTACAAGATTTGGAACGTTTTTTTGCACCAATTGATTCAGCGGAATACCCACTTACTGCAGCACAATTAGCTTCGGCTGAACTATAGCAAATTCGAAACGCGGAATAGCGACAAGGGAAAGACATAACATGGATAAAATAGCATTTATTGGTCTTGGCAATATGGGCGCACCTATGGCTAAGAACTTACTTAAAGCGGGCTTGAATGTTGAAGTTTTTGATTTGAATCCGAACGCTGTTGCTGAACTTACCGCACTTGGCGCTTCGAGTGCAGATTCTGTTAAGCAAACCGTTCAAGGCGCGAGCGTGGTAGTCACTATGTTACCAGCGAGTCAGCATGTAAATAGTGTCTATCTTGGTCAAGAAGGCATATTAGAAAGCGTCGAAACAGGCACATTACTGATTGATTCATCCACTATTGATCCGGCAACTGCCCGCTCAGTGGGAGAAAAAGCACAGCAACTTGGTATCAGTTTTGTCGATGCCCCAGTCTCCGGTGGTGTTGCTGGTGCATCTGCGGGGACTCTGACTTTTATTGTTGGTGGTACTCAAGAGAATTTTGTGCAAGCGAAAGCAGTGCTTGGTCACATGGGTAAGAACATTTTCCACGCAGGTGAAGCCGGAGCAGGCCAGGTTGCAAAAATCTGCAACAACATGATGCTGGGCATTTTGATGAGTGGTACCTGTGAGGCGCTCAATCTAGGGATTGAGAACGGGCTCGATCCAAAAGTGCTGTCCGACATTATGTTGCAAAGCTCAGGCCGTAACTGGGCGTTGGAACTTTACAACCCATGTCCGGGTGTGATGGAAAATGCACCAGCGAGTAATGGTTATCAGGGCGGATTTATGAGTCAGCTGATGGCTAAAGATTTAGGTCTCGCTATGGAAGCGGCAGTGGCTAGCCAAACCTCGACGCCAATGGGCAGTCTGGCGCGTAACCTCTTCAACTTTAATAATGGTCAGGGCAACGGGCAAAAAGATTTCTCTAGTTTGTTTGAGTTCTACCAGAAGCAAAATCAGGCCTAAGGAGTGCTTATGGAGTTAGCAAACAAGGTTATTGCGATCACTGGTGCTGGGCAGGGCTTGGGTAAGCAGATGGCGTTATCGCTGGCACAGAGCGGTGTGAATCTCGCGCTTATCGATCTCAATCCAGAACAACTGAATGAAACCCAAGCAGAGTGTCAGTCTTTAGGGGTAACTGCACGAAGTTACGTGACCAACGTGACGGATGAACAACAGGTTTGCGCCACCTTTGAACAAATTGAAGAGGACTTCAAGCAGCTCAATGGCGTAATCAATAACGCAGGTATTATGCGTGACGGTATGTTCATTAAAGTTAAAGATGGTCAGGTCACTCCAATGTCACTAGAGCAGTTCCAGTCGGTGATGGATGTTAATGTTACAGGTACCTTCCTATGTGGGCGAGAAGCCGCCAAAGTAATGCTCAATACTGACAGTAAAGGCGTACTTATCAATATATCTAGCGTCGCGCGTGCCGGTAATATTGGTCAAACCAACTATTCTGCGTCCAAAGCTGCAGTCGCAACCATGGCGACGGTGTGGGCAAAAGAACTGGGTCGTTTTGGCATTCGCTCAGTAGCTATCGCCCCGGGCGTTATCAAAACTGCGATGACGGATCAGATTAAACCAGAAGCCATGGAGCGTTTAATCAGAATGATTCCTGTTGGTCGCTTAGGCCTTGCTGATGAAATCTCTGCAACGGTGAAATATGCATTAACCAACGAGTTCGTTACCGGAAGGGTATTAGAAGTTGATGGCGGTATGCGAATGTAAAGTCAATCTCAGGCTGACGATGTTGAATTGTATCGTTAGCCTCCATTCTCATTACCTGCCTCAATTATAAAGATTCGAATGAATCCTCTGCCGTGTTCCGTGCTCATATAGTAACTTCCTTTTTAATTGCATAGACATTGCTCTCAACACCTAACTCTATCCGTGGTGTACCGCTGATATGAGTTTGGACTCTGATATTGCTGTCTTTTAACCCCATCGAATTACTCATTATTGATGACTTTATGTTTGCAGCACGGTATCTGAGCATCTTTTGAATCGGCTTTTCTAAAATTCAATATAGATCACACTTTTTTATCATGAATAAAAGTTACGCAACTGTATGTGTTGGTGTGAACAAGAGTTGTGCAAATGAAAAAATTAATGTTATGAGCCTGTTACCTCATGGTCTGGCTAATGATTGTGCATGCCACACCATTGTAGTGCAATAGTTAGTGCACGATGTAAAAAAATAAATTTGAAAAATTTTAAAATTAAGCTAGTCAATAAAAAGTAAGGCGTACTAATTTTGTGGTTTAATTTTTATATTATTGATATTAAAAGTAATTTCTTCTACTTTTGAATCGATCGTTGGCTTTATTTTAATTATTACTAGCACGTCGGTTTTGCATTTAAGTGCACTTTTTTCTAATGATTTATGAATGTCATCTGTAAAAACAGTTTGAGATCGAACTAATATTCGGGCATTTTATATTTAACTAACCGTTCAATTAAAAATGAAAGGGGACGAAATGCCTAAGGTGGGAATGCCTGAAATCAGGAAGCCACAGCTGGTTAAAGCGACGATGTCAGTGATTGATAGAGTAGGCTTACACGCAGCTAGCATCTCGTTGATCAGCAAAGAAGCTGGCGTATCAACGGGAATCATTAATCACTACTTTGGTGGTAAGCACGGTCTGTTGGAAGAAACCATGCGCGAGATCCTGCGCCAACTATCTTTCACTATTACCAAGAAGCTTCGTGATTTACCTGCAGATGCTCACCATCAAAGAATCAACGCCATTATCGATGGCAACTTTGTCGGCTACCAGGCAGAAAATAAAGTTGCGAAGACTTGGCTCGCGTTTTGGTCCTATTCGATGCACGACGATCAGCTTAAGCGTCTGCAACGTGTGAATGAACGACGTCTTTTATCCCATCTAAGAAGAGAATTAAAAGCGCTATTAAGTGCGGAGCAAGCAGAATTGGTTGCTCATGGGATTGCGTCACTGATAGACGGTATCTGGCTACGCGGAACGCTCAACCCGCAAGGCATTAACGCTGAGAAGGCAAGAGTCATCATTAATGACTATCTCGAAAAGCAATTAACGTATTACTCAATATTAAAATAAAAGTCAGGTCTTCACGATGGAAATGAAAGCACATTACATTGATGGTGCAATGTATATTGGATGTTCTGAGGAACATTTCACCACATATAATCCGGCGAATGGTGAGCCATTGGCTAATGTTAAACAGGCGAACCAGCGCGATATGGACGCAGCGATCGAATCAGCAAAACGAGGTTTTGAGGTTTGGTCTGCAATGACTGCTACTGAGCGTAGTCGCATTTTGCATAAAGCGGTGGCTATCTTACGTGAGCGAAATGATGAATTGGCGGCTCTGGAAGTAGCTGACACGGGTAAGCCAATTCAAGAAGCCATCGCCGTTGATGTTGCGACAGGCGCTGACGTACTTGAATATTACGCAGGGCTGGCACCTAGCTTGCACGGTGAGCAGCAGCCACTAAATGAGAGTCAGTTTTTCTATACGCGTCGAGAGCCACTAGGAATCTGTGCGGGAATAGGTGCATGGAACTACCCAATTCAAATCGCGATGTGGAAATCAGCGCCAGCACTGGCTGCAGGCAACGCGATGATTTTCAAACCATCAGAAGAAACGCCTCTGACAGCACTCAAGTTGGCTGAAATTTACTCAGAAGCAGGTATGCCTGATGGTGTATTTAATGTTGTGCAGGGTGATTACCGTGTCGGCCAGATGCTAACGGCGCACCCTGATATTGCTAAAGTCTCGTTCACCGGTGAGAGTGGCACGGGCAAAATCGTCATGGGTGACAGCGCGAAAACACTCAAGCAAGTCACCATGGAGCTGGGCGGTAAGTCTCCCCTGATCATATTTGACGATGCTAAGTTGCACGACGCAGTCTCAGCGGCCATGGTTGCAAACTTTTACACGCAAGGTGAAGTCTGTACGAATGGTACGCGTGTTTTTGTCCATGAGCGCATTTACGATGATTTCATTGCCCAATTAAAAACACGTACAGAGCAGTTGATTGTCGGTGACCCTTTAGATGAAAACACCCAGATTGGTGCTCTGATTTCTAAAGAGCACGAACGCAAAGTCTTGTCTTCGATTGAAGAGGCTAAGGCAAGCAGCGCGACTCTACTCACTGGCGGTTACAAAGTAACAGATAACGGTTTGGAAAGAGGTAACTTTGTTGCACCAACGGTATTTATCGACTGTAACGATGAGATGAGCCACGTACAGCAAGAGATCTTTGGTCCGGTGATGTCAGTGCTTAAGTTTAGTGATGAATCTGAAGTTATTGCACGAGCAAACGCCACAGAATACGGTCTCGCCGCTGGCGTCTTCACTCAAAATCTTGCCCGCGCTCATCGCGTGATTCACAAAGTTCAGGCAGGTATCTGTTGGATCAATACGTGGGGTGACTCCCCGGCTGAAATGCCTGTTGGCGGATACAAGCAATCCGGTATTGGCAGAGAAAACGGCGTCGAAACACTCAAGCACTACACGCAAACTAAGAGTGTGCTGGTTCAGCTAAGCGATTTCGAAAGCCCTTACGCCTAACACTCATAGGAGAACTAAAATGCAACAACGCTACGATTATATTATCGTCGGTGCGGGCTCGGCAGGCTGTGTACTCGCGGATCGCTTGAGTGAAAGCGGTAAGAACTCTGTTTTATTACTCGAAGCAGGTGGCACGGATAAGAGTATTTTCATCCAAATGCCTACCGCACTTTCGTACCCAATGAACACTGAAAAATACGCTTGGCAATTTGAAACTGTCGAGGAAGACGGTCTTGATGGACGCCAGCTTCACTGCCCACGCGGTAAAGTTTTGGGTGGTAGCTCTTCTATTAACGGTATGGTTTACGTTCGTGGCCACGCTTGTGACTTCGACCAGTGGGAAGAAGCGGGCGCAAAAGGCTGGAATTATCAAGCCTGTTTACCTTACTTCCGTAAAGCGGAGGCTTGGGTTGGCGGAGCAGATGAATACCGTGGTGACAGTGGCCCTGTTGGTACCTGCAACGGCAATGATATGAAGCTAAACCCGTTATACGAAGCTTTTATTGAAGCTGGTAAAGATGCGGGTTACCCAGAGACCGACGATTACAACGGCTATCAACAAGAAGGCTTTGGCCCAATGCACATGACTGTTGATAAAGGCATACGCGCTTCAACGTCTAACGCATACTTAAGCCGAGCTAAAAAGCGCAAAAACTTCACTTTAATGAAGCGAGTAATTGTTCACCGAGTCCTACTTGAAGACAAAAAAGCAGTAGGTATTGAATTCGAGCAATCTGGCTCAATCAAGCAATGTTTTGCTAATAGTGAAGTGATTTCTAGTGCGGGTTCTATTGGTTCAGTGCAGTTATTACAGCTTTCAGGTATTGGACCTAAAAACGTGCTGGAAAAAGCAGGTATTGAGGTGAAACATGCTTTGGAAGGCGTAGGTAAAAACCTGCAAGACCATCTGGAAGTGTACTTCCAATTTCATTGTAAACAGCCAATCACACTGAACAGCAAGTTAGGGCTGGTTAGCAAAGGGTTAATCGGTACAGAGTGGATATTGACTCGTAAAGGCCTTGGTGCAACCAACCACTTTGAATCGTGTGCATTTATTCGCTCTCGTGAGGGATTGAAGTGGCCAAACATTCAGTATCACTTTTTGCCTGCCGCTATGCGTTACGACGGCCAAGCTGCATTCGATGGTCATGGATTTCAGGTTCACGTGGGGCCGAACAAGCCAGAAAGCCGTGGTTCAGTAGAGGTGGTGTCTTCTAATCCGAACGACAAACCTAAGATCGAGTTTAATTACATATCAACCGAGCAAGATAAGAAGGATTGGCGTGATTGTATTCGTCTGACGCGTGAAATTTTGAATCAGCCTGCGATGGATGAGTATCGGGGCGACGAGATCCAGCCTGGCCTGAATATCACGACTGACGAGCAGATCGACGAGTGGGTAAAGAAGAACGTAGAGAGTGCTTACCATCCCTCATGTAGCTGCAAAATGGGCGCTGACGATGATCCATTAGCCGTATTAGACGAGCAGTGCCAGGTTCGCGGTATTCAAGGTTTACGCGTTGTGGATTCATCGATTTTCCCAACTATCCCAAATGGCAATTTGAACGCTCCGACCATCATGGTTGCGGAACGTGCTGCGGATATGATCTTGGGAAATGCGCTGGAAAAATCACAGAACACTCCGGTTTGGATTGCTCCGAACTGGCAAGAGACACAACGAATGCATCCACCTAAAAGAGATTTAAATTCAATATCATAATTCAAATAACTATCAAAAAGTCAGTAATCATTACAAGGAACTAAACATGTCTAAGATCACAAAAATATTTTCATCTATCGCGTTAAGTACCTTAGCTACCGGTGCTTACGCAAATCAGTGTGAAACCGTTCGATTTGCTGATGTAGGTTGGACCGATATTACCGCAACAACCGCAGTGACTTCAGAAATACTGAAAGGATTAGGGTACAAAACTAAAACGGATATGCTTTCTGTCCCCGTAACTTACTCATCAATGGCGAATGGTGACATTGATATTTTCCTGGGTAACTGGATGCCAACGATGGAAGGGGATATCGCTAAATACCGTGATGCTGGCACAGTCGAATCGGTTAAAGCTAACCTAGTCGGCGCAAAATACACGTTAGCAGTACCAAAATACGTTTACGATGCAGGCGTTACAAGCTTTGCTGATCTGGCAAAACATGCCGACAAATTTGATGGCCGTATTTACGGCATCGAACCGGGTAACGATGGTAACCGCATAATCCAATCCATGATCGACGGTAATGCATTTGGGCTGAAAGACTTCAGCTTGGTTGAATCGAGTGAGGCTGGCATGGTGTCACAAGTATCACGCGCCGCGCGTCGCAATCAGTGGATTGTTTACTTGGGCTGGGCTCCGCACCCAATGAACAGCAATGTTGACATGGAATATCTTTCTGGAGGCGATGAATTCTTTGGTCCAAATTACGGTGGAGCAAACGTCTACACAAACGTACGTAAAAACTACCTTTCTGAGTGCCCGAATGTAGGTCAATTGGTAAAGAACCTGGAGTTCAACTTAGAAATGGAAAACGAGTTAATGGAAGCAATTCTTAACCAAAAACAAGATCCGTCAAAAGCGGCACAAGCTTGGTTAAACGCAAATCAAGATCAAATTAAAGTATGGCTAAAAGATGTGAAAACAGTCGATGGTCAAGATGCACAAGCAGCGATTTCTGCATACTTGAAAACTAGTGCTTAACTTAGTCTTATTATTTGGGCAGAGACGCCAGCTTCATTAATACAAGGGGTTTATCGTGAGTATCATTATGGACAACAAAATACCACTAGGGAAGTGGATGGAAACAGGTGTTGATTGGTTAACCGTTAATGCATCAGGTTTCTTTGATACTATTTCTTTTACACTCGAAACCATCATTATGTTTGTGGTGGATATATTCAAATGGATGCCACCTGCGGCACCGATCATTATTACGGCAGCGATTGCTTGGTTCCTTCATCGTAGTATTCCGCTCGTCGTATTTATCGTTGTAGCGTTACTGGCGATTCTTAACCTTGGATATTGGCAGGAGATGCTGGAAACTTTTGTCCTTGTTTTTGCAGCGACAACGATTTCAGTATTAATTGGTGTGCCTTTAGGCATTATGGCGGCACATCGACCTTGGTTATATACAATACTGAGACCGATTCTGGACTTGATGCAAACCGTACCAACATTTGTGTACCTAATTCCAACCTTGGTTCTGTTTGGTTTAGGTATTGTTCCTGGTCTTATCTCAACCATTATCTTCGCTATCGCAGCGCCAATTCGCCTGACTTATCTGGGGATTATTAAAGTGCCTGAAGAGCTTTTGGAAGCGGGCAAAGCATTTGGCGCGAGCCGTATGAAGTTACTGTTCAAAGTAGAACTGCCAGCCGCACTACCAAGCATCATGGCGGGAGTAACGCAGTGCATTATGCTGTCTCTTTCGATGGTAGTGATCGCGGCTCTAGTAGGTGCAGACGGTTTAGGTAAACCTGTTGTGCGTGCACTGAACACTGTAAACATCTCTCAAGGTTTTGAAGCCGGCTTAGCGATTGTTTTAGTCGCAATCATCCTTGATCGCTTGTGTAAAGCGCCAAACCAGAAGGAAGCATAACCATGGACGCAATTACTATTGAGAATCTTGACGTGGTTTTTGGTCAGAAACAAGCACAGGCACTTGCTCTGCTGGACAAAGGGAAATCGCGCCAAGAGATTATTGACGAAATCGGTCAGGTTGTTGGTGTGAATAATGTCTCTTTGACGGTTAAACGAGGCGAAATCTGTGTACTGATGGGCCTGTCAGGTTCTGGTAAATCAAGCTTACTTCGCACGGTAAATGGTCTGAACGACATCTCACGAGGCTCACTAAAAATCAAAGACGGTGACGAGATGGTGGATTTGGCAAAATGTGATGAACAGACTTTACGCCACTTACGTACACACCGCGTTTCTATGGTGTTCCAGAAGTTCGCTTTAATGCCATGGTTAACGGTATTGGATAACGTAGCGTTTGGCCTGGAAATGAAAGGTATCGGTAAGGCTGAGCGTCGAGATAAAGCGCGAAAACAGCTAGAGATGGTTGGTTTATCTGAATGGGAGAACAAATTCCCACATGAGCTTTCTGGCGGCATGCAACAGCGAGTCGGCTTAGCCCGAGCGTTTGCGATGGACACTGACATTCTGTTAATGGATGAACCATTTTCAGCACTGGATCCGTTGATTCGAGCTCAGCTTCAAGATGAACTGATTGTTCTGCAAGAGAAGCTGAACAAGACGATTTTATTCGTGAGCCATGACTTGGATGAAGCGCTTAAAATCGGCAACAATATCGCAATCATGGAATCGGGTAAGCTGATTCAGCATGGCAAACCAGAGCAAATTGTTCTGACTCCAGAGAACGATTATGTGGCGGATTTTGTCTCACACACTAACCCGCTAAATGTACTTAAAGGTCGATCTCTGATGCAATCTAGTGACGCTTTGGTGCATGTAGATGAGCGTGTTCTTATCTGTTCAGATAAAGAGATTTGGGTAATACAAGAAGCGAAAGGGTTACGATTGATCGATACTAATAAGCTATTGGTTCTTTGGGACAGCGAATCATCAAATCTTGATGACATAAACGAAAACACGTTGGTCCAGGTTAGCCCGGATATTACCATGCGTGAAGCCATTGAGCTTAAACAGCGTAGTCATCAGCCGCTTCTGATGGTCGAAAATAACCAGTTAGTCGGTGTGTTGAGTGATAACGAGTTATACGATGCGCTACTTGGCAACTTCCGTTCTAAAAAGGTGGCTTGAGTAAAACGAGGTTAACGATCCGAAAGAGCCGCTGTTTGCGGCTCTTCTTATTGAGCTGAACTTGTTACGCTATATCAGCGTTTAGGATTATTGATCTTTCTCTTCTTTATTTTTGTTCACTGCTTTTGCAATATCTTGCACCGCTTCAACCAAATTAATAGGCATTGGGAAAATAATGGTTGATGTTTTATCTGTCGTGATTTCAGTCAGTGTCTGCATATAGCGCAATTGCAAGGCATTTGGGGCTTCATTCAACATTTGAGCCGCTTCTTTTAACTTGTTAGACGCTTCTAATTCACCGGTTGCATGAATCACTTTCGCACGACGGTTACGCTCAGCTTCGGCTTGGCGAGCAAGTGCGCGAACCATGCTTTCGTTCAGGTCGACATGTTTCACTTCAACCGTAGATATTTTAATTCCCCAGTCATCGGTTTGCTGATCGAGAATGGATTGTAAATCCTTGTTGAGGCGCTCTCGTTCAGAAAGAAGCTCATCCAACTCATGTTGACCCAATACTGAACGCAGGGTGGTTTGCGCCAATTGGCTGGTTGCCTCACTGTAGCTTTCAATATTGTTGATGGCCATTTGTGGGTCTACAACACGGAAGTACACCACCGCATTCACTTGGACAGAAACGTTATCTTTAGTGATAAGATCCTGTGTCGGTACATCTAGCACTACGGTTCGCAAATCTACGCGCACCATTTGTTGGATAAAAGGGATCAAAATGATCAGACCCGGGCCTTTTACTTCTTGAAATCGACCCAAAAAATAGATAACTCCTCGTTCATACTCGCGCAGGACTTTGAATATTTGTGTCGCTAGTGCGAACAACAGCACTAGGACAACAGAAACAGTGTAGAGCAACATATTCGCCTCCTATTCGTCAGGGCGGTCACTGGGTTTCACCGTTAAGGTTAGCCCTTTAACATTGACAACGGTAACTTGGTCACCTTCTTTGAGCCTTTGGTTATCTTCAGTTTTAGCTGTCCAAAATGCTCCGTCCATCTGCACTCGGCCTTCACCATCAACAAAATCGTCGCATACGATAGCGTGCTTACCGGGGTAGGTTTCCAGCCCCGTGGTTACACGTCGATGGCGAATTTTAAGTAACATGCCTATGGTCAGCAAAATCAGTACAACTGAAAAAATGGAAAGACCGAAAATTAAAGGTAATGCGACCTGGAAGCCTGGTAAGTCACTGTCCATGAGAAATATAGATCCAAGAATAAATGCGACCACGCCCCCTAAACCCAAAACACCAAAACTGGGACTAAATGCCTCTGCAATCATTAATGCAATGCCCAGCAACAACAGACCTAAACCAGCGTAATTGACAGGCATCATCTGCAAGGCATACATGGCGAGTAACAGACAGATACCACCTAATACGCCGGGTAGGCCAACGCCAGGGTTATAGAATTCTAAAAGCAGGCCATAGATACCGATGAGTATCAGAATATACGCCACGTTGGGATTAGTGATGACGGCTAACATTTCTGCACGCCAATCGGGCACTCTCTCGACCCAAACAGGATTCTCTAGTGACAAGGTCACAGGTTGGTTGTTGATTTTGACGGTTTTCCCATTAATCACCTGAACCAGTTCTTCGGGTGAATTAGCAATATAGTCAATGACATTAAGCTCCAAGGCTTCTTTTGCATCTAGACTGGCTGCTTCGCTGACGGCTCTTTCAGCCCATTCAGCATTTCTGTCATGTAACTTAGCTAAACCTTTTATGTAGGCTTTCGCGTCATTAATGACTTTTTTTTCCATCGCTGTTTTAGCCGGAACTTTTTCAGAGCCTTCGTCGCGACCTTTCTGTTGGTCTTCGGCGTCGTTGTCCTGGCCATCATCAGAAGCAGGAGATTTTGGTGCACCACCGCCTAATGCAACAGGCGTAGCAGCGCCAAGATTCGTGGCCTCTGCCATTGCAGCAACGTGACTGGCGAGAAGAATATAAGTGCCTGCACTGGCCGCTCTGGATCCCGATGGACCAACCCAGGTTGCAACAGGGGTAGATGAAGTTGTAATCGCATGAATAATGTCTCTCATTGAGCTATCGAGACCGCCCGGGGTGTCCATCTTTAAAATCACTAGACTGACACCTTCAAGCTGAGCTTGTTCGATTTCTCTGGAGAGGTAATCACTTATGGCAGGGCCGATTGCACCTTTGACTGGGACAATCCATACCGTGCTTGCCAATGCATGACTGGCAAACATGAGTAGCGGTATCAGCCACATTCGTATTCGTTCCATACAGTCCTCCTCGCAAAATGACAGGACTTATTGAAAAGCTTGTTTAAAGTATATACCCAAGTTACCGGGACAGGTTGAACTCTACGGTATTGATTTGGTTGGAGGGTAGTTTGATCAATGAGATATTGTTGATTAGGGGAGTGAATAAGACAACAGGCCAAGTGCCAAGAGTAACTTAGCCTGTTATATGGCATTTAGTCGATATGATGACCAGAGAATGTTTCAAGCACTTCGTCCATTGGCATCGCTTTGTAAAAATAGAAGCCTTGTAGATTATTGATGTTCCAGAGTTTAAGTTTGCGTACCTGGCTTGCGGTCTCGACGCCTTCAGCAACGATGGTTAATCCCAGCTCTTGAGACATACTGGCAATATTGCGCACAAGTGTTTTTGCTCGATCATTGTTTTCAATTTCATCGATATATGATTTATCGAGCTTTACAATATCGAGTGGGAAGTTACAGATACTACTGAATGATGAATAACCAGTACCAAAATCATCTAATGCGAGTTGGACGCCTAAACGTTTAATCTCATTGATGCAGTTAATGGACTCTGCTTCTCCACCCATTAACATACTTTCGGTAATCTCAAGCACGAGGTTACCCGCGGAAACCTGATGTTCTTCTATCACTTTTTTAAGGTAGGTTATTAATCTCGAGTGATAAAAATGACGAGCACTCAAGTTAATATGAACCGTAAGCTGTGGTAATCCCTTAGATTGGCGAACTTTATTAAGCGGGCCAATAAACGCACAAGTTTGTTTGAGTATGGACTCCCCAAGTTCAATAATCAGTTTGCCTTGTTCAGCCATTGGTATAAAAACAGCGGGAGATATCATGCCAAGAGAGGGATGACTCCAACGGGCAAGAGATTCAAATCCAACGACTTCTTCAGACTTAGCATCAACAATCGGCTGGAAATACGGAACGATTTCTTCTTGTCGTATTGCCGTTTCTAAGTCGCGGTTAATGACCATCAACGTTTCCGCTTGCGCAGATAGCGCTTCATCAGCAATGAGCACTTCATGAAATTGGTGCCCACGTATTGACTGCGCTGAGTGACGTGCGGTCAAGAGCAAATGTTCCATCGTCTCATGAGTGATTTTGGGATCCATCATCACGGCTTTGCTGTGCAGTGACACAGTGATGTCAGAGAATATGGCCTTATAGGAAAGTTGGTTGAGTAGGCGGTTGGTTGCCTCAATGGCTTTGTTACGCTTCGTTTCTTCAGGAATCAGTACGATAAACTCATGCTCGCTAATACGGCCAATCTGATAAC
The DNA here is from genome assembly GCF_052353105.1 of Vibrio sp. YIC-376. Lineage (NCBI taxonomy): Bacteria > Pseudomonadati > Pseudomonadota > Gammaproteobacteria > Vibrionales > Vibrionaceae > Vibrio > Vibrio sp. YIC-376. The sequence goes on along the minus strand of NZ_JBBWFK010000002.1, from coordinate 152,781 downwards.
AACCTAAGTATTCTCTCAGCAATTTTGAAATGTATTGAACCGCTTCGTCAAAGACAAAGTGCCCGTAGACTTCTGCTATTTGTTTGAGTTGTTTACTACTGATGTATATAAAAGAAAAGTGGTTAGGCTGAGTCTTTATCAGCTCTTCAAGTGCCCCAAGAATCATTGGACGGTTACAAAAGCCAGAGACAGGATCAAAATCGGTTAATTTTTGAATCATTTCTGCTTGCTGTTTGGTTTCTCTAATATCTTGAAGCAACAACATAAGAGCGCTATGTCCATTATGTTGAATCAATGCCGCCTCTATAAGGAAATCAATGGATTCGCCGTTGCCATCTATCATACGTGCTTCGAATTGAGTTCTGCCATTTTCCAATTCGATCAACATATCTTCTAGTCTGGATTCACCTACTTCCGGTGAACAAAGTGTGTTGAGTTGACGTTTTATAAGTTCGGATTTTTTATAGTTAAGCATTTCTAATGCGCGTGGGTTAGCGTCGACAATTACACGCTCAATCACGAAAAGCATGCCTAACGAGGAACTGTGATAAAGGGCGTCGAAATTTTCCATTGAATCCTGCAACTGCAATTGAGTTGTAGAGGTATTTTCCGACAGTTTCTGTACTAATTTAGTCGCAAGCTCTAGTTCGTCTTTAGTGACGGATTGCATCCCTTCCAATTGATATTGAGAGGCGATTTTGTGGATGTCTTCAGCAAAGTGATTGAAGCGTATTGCAACCTTATTTTTGAAGATAACAAAAGTAATCGCTGCAATGAGTGATGCCACGAGCCCAACGGTACCAAACAAATAGATAAAGAGCGCGTTCCCTTTGGCATAATGCTCTCGCTTCATTTCTGTATCTAACCACGCGATGGGTGAGCCTGTAAGGTCGTTCAATAGGGAGGATGTGGTAATTGAGTCTGAAGATTTAACGATACTACGAGAGAGAATATTGTCCTGAGATGACACCGCTTCCAGCGAGTTGCTAGTTGAGAGAATTGAGCTGAAATCGCCTGGAAAGCGTACGGACAAATTTCTTCCCCAGACCATCCATCCGTTCGAAGCTCGATTACTTTCGCTATTTCTTACCGGGGTTAGACTAAGTCCCCAGATAGTGTCATCAATTTTTAAGAGGCCAGACAGACTGTCACGATGAATATCAAGTTGGTTGTTCATCGAATCTATGTACTGCTGGATGGCAGGGTGATTCACAATTTTATCTGATAGCGAAGACGATTTTTCTGGTGATTTTTCACGAGTCAATGATACTAGTTCATGCCCTTCGAGGGTTATGAAAGACATGATATCAAGATGTAAAGAGTCTAGTGTTTCTGTATAGAGATTTCTCTTGGTAAAGCCTTTGATATCTGGCTCGATAAATAGTTCGTAGGTCTCATCCCAGTACGCCCAGTCGTAAGAAGCTTCCTTTTGTTGGGTAACTATCATGTCAACAACAGCGAGTGCCTGCTTGTTAGCATGATTGATCTCCATGTTTTCTAATTCATCTAAACTGTACAGAAAAAAATAGCGACTTATGAACAGAAAACTTATCACCATTCCCAGCAAACCAAGTGAAAAGTATAAAGCAGTTTTATAGCGCAGATTTAGGTTAGATAAGCGAATAGTTTGCATTAAAAATGGTTATAAGTATAAGTTTGATGAAAGTGTATTGTATCTGACACTGTGTTTTTTTGACATAAGTCCAAGTTTGTTAAAAATAAATTAGTGTAATGTAGATAAGTTATTATGCAATTAGTTTTTGTTTTTTGAGAAGCATATATATTCAGGTTGAAATGCAATATAAAAATTGTGGTTAATTTGATCACTAGATGTGCTGTATTTGTCGAGAAGTCTAAAATGTAAATATACGAATGAAAGAGCTCATGCCTAAGAGAGTTTCTAAATAGTGAATGCAATAGTAAACTGTGAAAAAAACGACTGGAATGGATGATGTTTATTCTTTACCGCTTAGCCAAGTTGGCTGTCATTTGTATAATATTTTTCACTATTTATGATTTGATAGCATATGGTGAGATCACTTGGTTTTACCGCCTAATGGATTTTTTCAAATAGTCACATATTTTTGCATTTTCTAATATATCCAAGGTTCGGAAACGCAGTTTTGCTTGCATATATTAAATTCTTTCTGCTTTATTACACAAAGGTAAACGTTAAAGTACATTTTTGACCAGTTATCATCTCAACTTAACCGTGATGTACTGGTAGAAAAATAAATAGGATATTGGTATGAGTAAGCACACCGCACTGATTAAGTGGCAGCGTCAAATAAACGAAGTTTTCAGTGATAACAAATACAGTCGTGCACATACATGGGAATTCGATGGCGGGTTACAAGTACCTGCTTCACCTTCTCCGCATGTCGTGCCTCTGCCTTTATCTGTGGAAGAAAATGTCGATCCTGAGGAAGCGTTTGTCGCGGCGCTTTCTAGTTGTCATATGTTGGTCTTCTTATCTATAGCGGCAAAACGCCGCTACGTCATTGATTGCTATGTTGATGAAGCTGAAGGGGAGTTAACACAAGGTGAGAATGGGAAAGAGTGGGTGTCACGTGTAGTGCTGAATCCTAAGATTGTTTTTGCTGGTGAAAAACAGCCAACATATGAACAGCTAGAAAAGATGCATCACATGGCTCATGAAAATTGTTTTATTGCTAATTCAGTGAAGACGGAAGTGGTTACCAACATTCAGATCTAGAATTAATGGCATTGTTGTGCGGTAGCGCAAACTGCCACTTGTTAAATTAATGTTATCATTTGTATATGTTAACAAAGCAAGATTGAGTTATGAGTAGCCGCAACCCACTGGAGTCATTTATTCAATCAGATGGAAGGCCGATTTTTGGTCACTTAGACGCGATTCCCCGTTCTTTGGAGCTTGAACGCTTTAAATATCTGAATGAGATGGATAAGCCAGCATCAAAACTACGCAAGTATTTTGATTATAAGCAGTTCCAATTTGTTTCTTTAGTGACCCCTGAATATCTTGTCGGTATCGCGATTGCAGATATTCGTTATTTGGCGTCAGGGTTTTGTTACCTGTTTGATATTAAGAACAATGAGCTTATGGAGCAGCAATGGCTTAAACCTATCAATGTCGGTTATCAGACTGAGCCTTCTAGCTGGTCAAGTGTTTCAAATCTTGCAGATAATTCCATTCAATTCTCGATTCAAGAAGGCACGTGGCATGTACATTTTGTTACGGGGTCCGTGAATGCGGCAATACGCCTGAATCCTGAACCTCAAAGCGAACCACTCATGTTGTGTACTCCAACAGGATATTCTGGCTGGACTTATACGCAAAAACACAATGGACTATCGGTAAGTGGAAACCTGTTTATTTTTGGTCAAGAACAGGATTTAAACAAAGTCTCAGCAGGTTACGATTTTTCTGCGGGTTACATGAGAAGAGAAACCAGCTGGAGATGGGCAAGTATTAATCATTTGGGTGACAATCAACGGTTGGGGTTGAATCTTGCGGTGGGTGTAAATGAAACAGGATATTGTGAAAACGTTTTTTGGATAAATGGTGAACGCCATTTGATCGCGCCCGTACAGTTTCATTTTTCACGTGACAACCCTAATGAGGAGTGGAGGGTTACTTCTGAGGATGGACGAATTGACTTGATGTTTACTCCTTTAAATTGTCGCTCGGAACGAAAAAATTTCTGGTTTCTTAAAAGTAACTTTCGCCAATACATCGGCCATTTTAACGGTTTTATTATAGATGGGCATGGCATAAAGCATGTCCTGGACGATGTAATCGGACTGACAGAAGATCATTACGCAAAATGGTAGCAACTTGATGGATTGGACAATTGTAATGGAACGGCCGGAGCTTTTATTGATGCTTCTGGCCCCGCTCTTTTTCCTATGCATGTTGGCTGAATACTGGCTGGGGCAGTGTAGAGGTCGTTTACCGGAGAGCGCAGCCTACTACCTTCCTGAAGTGATATGTAATTTTGTATTGGCGGGTCTGCATCAAACCGTCGATATTCTTACCGGATTCTTTATTGCTCAATTGTATTTGTGGTGTTTTGGCTGGCGCTGGTTTGATATTGAAATGAGCTTATCGACTTTCTTGTTGCTGTTGTTTTTACAAGACTTTTTCTACTATTGGTTTCATCGATCCAGTCATCGAATCCGATGGATGTGGGCGGCTCATGTTGTGCATCACAGCTCGGAAAGAATGAATTTCAGCACCGCATTTCGTCAAAGCTTGATGTACCCGATTGCTGGCATGTGGCTATTTTGGCTGCCTTTAGTGATGATTGGCTTTGAGCCGAAGTGGGTGATCTTTGCCGTTTTATTGAACTTGGGTTTGCAGTTCTTTGTCCATACCCAATCCATTCGTTCACTTGGACTATTGGAGCTGGTATTTAATACTCCTTCTCATCACCGTGTTCATCATGGTATCAACCGACAATACATAGATAAAAACTACGCGGGTATCCTGATAATCTGGGATCGCATGTTTGGTACGTTTGAACCTGAAGTTGAAACAGTGCGCTACGGGATATCTAAACCAGTAAATAGCTTTAATCCTGTTAAGGTTACCTTTGCTGAATGGAAAGATATGTATAGAGAATTCAATAGACCCGCTTTATCGTGGCGTCAACGCTGGCGTTGCTTATTTGCCCCACCATCGGACTCTGTTGACTATAAGTAGCCAAAAATAGTCTCCTTTTTATCCATGAGATGGGGACGAAGATCGTCTTAGCGGCTTTCGTTACCAGCGTACACTCGTCCCTGCCTTATATTGCAACGCTACTATGTCGTCGAATTCGGTCGTTTCTCAACGCTTTATTAATACCAATCGTAGTAAATAACTGGTCATCCTAGCTTGTTAAAATACTCGATAACTGCGTTACAATTTTTGATTGTAGAATAACCACTTATCGAAAAATTCTGCCTTGTTCTCAAGCATTTTTCCTACGCTATTTCTGAATACTTACTTACTGTGATTGGTATAAGCCTTTTACATGTCTGGTTTGTATCTCTTATTAACTTCGGTGTCCCTCAATAACATTACCTCTCTCACACTTTTCACTCTTACTCCGAAAGGCAAAAACAACGCACCCAGCGTCCAAGTATGTCATCCAAAAACTCAATAGTATCTCAACGCGTGAAAACAAAGGAGAAAACGGGATGTTGAAGACCAAATTAAGTGTTGTGTCAGTGATGGTAGCTGCCACACTCCTTGCTGGTTGTAATAACAGCGATACAGATACCATTAATGACCCTAATGCGGTAGATGAGCTTGAAGTTCAGGCTCAAGAACTCGTATCAAAAATGACAGCAGACGAAAAACTGCACATGGTCATTGGCCCTGGCTTTTTTGCCACACCGATCAACCTTGACCCAAAAAAAGCTGTTGCTGGTACTGTTGGTTATATTAACGGTGTAAAAAATGAAGAGACCGGTGTGGATATTCAAGCCACTAAGCTGATGGATGGCCCTGCGGGTATTCGTATTACCGCCACAGTGGATGGTGATCCTAATACTTACTATGCAACTAACTTTCCGTCAGCGACGGTGCTTGCTTCCACTTGGAATACCGCGCTGGTACAACAAGTCGGTGCTGCGGCTGGTGAAGAAGGTAAAGAATATGGGGTCGATATCTGGCTGGCTCCTGGTATGAACATTCAACGTCACCCATTAGCGGGTCGTAACTTTGAATACTTCTCTGAAGACCCTCTTATCAGCGGTATGATGGGTGCTGCAATCGTCAACGGTGCTCAGAGCCAAGGCATTGGTACCACGATTAAGCACTATGTTGCCAATAACTCGGAAACTAACCGTCGTACATCCAACACTGTTATTACACCACGTGCAATGCGTGAGATTTACTTACGCGGTTTTAAATATACAGTTCAGCACGCTCAACCGTGGGCGATGATGTCATCATACAACCTGGTTAATGGTACTCAGGTAGGTGAGCGTGAAGATCTTATGGATACGATTGCTCGTGATGAATGGGGCTTTGAAGGTCTGGTAATGAGTGACTGGTGGGCTGGCTGGGATCCTATTGCTATGCTGAAAGCTGGCGTAGATGTTATTGAGCCAGGTGGTCAGTGGCGTTTTGGCCACAGTGATGACTGGTTCCCATACATCGAAGCCGCTTACGCTAACGGCGAACTTACTGATGATGTACTCGACAGAAATATTGTAAGAACGCTAAAACAGGTTCTGAAAACACCGAGTTCTCTAGGTTATGAATTCTCCAGAACACCTGACTTAGCTGCTCATGCGGCAATCGCTCTGCAAGCTGCTGAAGAAGGTATCGTTCTGCTTAAGAATACTGGCTCTGTATTACCACTTTCAACCGCTACCGCAAATATCGCATCTTTTGGTATAGGTCAGATGGCCACACTTCCTGTAGGTGGCGGCAGTGGTTCAGTTGAATCAGAACATATAACCACTATTAATGAAGGTTTGGAAGATAAAGGCTTTACACTGAACACGGCTCTCGTTAGCGCCTATGAAGTAGCGTTTAATACGTCACATTTTGCTGGTTCAATGGATGTAGCGAATGATAGTGATTCAAACCCTGATGTCTACTCAGGCGATAATGATTTTAACCCTGATAAATACTGTCAAGGGGGCGCGGCTCCTGGTGAAACGAACCCAGCGGGCTCTTTCTCTGTCTGTCGTGAGCTAAACCTGACCGATGCACAGATAACCGCTGCAGCTGACAGCAGTAATGTAGCAGTGATTACCCTTACTCGTACCACAGCTGAAGGTTCAGAAAACCCAGAACGTACGGATGAACTGACTTATCCGATGAATAAAGGTTACTACCTGAACGCTTTAGAAGAGAGTTTGATTAGTCGCGTCTCAGCGGCGTTCCACAATCAAAATAAACCGGTTATCGTTGTACTTAACACGGGTAACACCATTGATACGATTAAGTGGAGAGACCAGGTTGATGGTATCTTAGTTACTTACCTGCCAGGTCAGACAGCAGGTACTGCATTAGCTAACATTCTTTCGGGTGATGTTAACCCAAGTGGTAAACTGGCACAGACTTTCCCGTTAGGTTTGGATTCAGTGTCAAGCTACTCTGAAGATGGTGGTTCATTCCCAGGTAAGTACGAAGATAATTATGTCAATGAGGGGCCGAGTGACGTACCAGAGTTGAACTATGATGATCAAGTAGTTGCTAATAACGATCATCGTGACTTTAACCAGTACTACAGTGACGATATCTACGTAGGTTACCGTTACAATTCGACATTCAATGTTGATGTTGCCTATCCATTTGGTTTTGGTTTGTCGTACACCACATTTGATTTTGCGAACTCTGCACTTGTATCAAATACCCTTAACTCAGAAGGTAGTAACGGTAGTGTAACTATTAAAACTACAGTACGTAACACCGGGGGGCTCGCAGGTAAAGAAGTTGCACAAGTCTATGTGTCTGCACCTGATGGTAAATTGGCGAAACCTGAAATTGAACTGAAAGCGTTTGCTAAGACCGATGAAATTGCGGTTGGTGGGTCACAAGAGCTGACACTAAATATCCCAGCAGAGACTTTAGCGAGCTTTAACGCTGATAGTAACCAATGGATTATTGAGCCGGGTAGCTATGTAGCCCATGTGAGTAATTCATCAGACCTTCAAAGTGGTCAGTCTGTTTCTTTCACGATTAACCAAGAAATTGTGGTTGGTGAAACAACTCCGGATACTCTTACACTGCAACCAGAGTACGCTGGTGAACTAGAAGCGAGATTGCTATCAAAATAATTGTTAACTAATAGTTGATTGTGTAACTCAAGAGGTGGACTTCGGTTCACCTCATTTTTGTTCTGTGGCACATAAAATTTGAGAAATAGCACCTTGTTTGCTAATAAGTGTGGAGGAAGGATCACAAACTTGTCAAAAAAGTCTGACCGTTATCATGGTATCCATCAATTTGTGACGATTGATGGATACAAAATTATTATGATGAGTAATTATTTTACAGGTCGAAAATAATTAATTGGCACTATCATGGGATACTCTGTTTCTAGTCTATTAATTAACCGAAAAGTGAACTTGTTGTCTTCAATTGGTGTGGACGTGGATTCTATTATTTCGGAATGTAATATCAATAAGTTAAATTTAACTAATCCTAACGGAAGAATTCCTTATCAGCAGAGTAAAGATTTTATTATTAAAACGACTGAATATAACCGTTATATTTATAAAGATTTTTCATCAGTCTCGGGTCTATACGATGTATTTCCTCAGTTATTTAATTTGTGCTTAAATGAGTCAAATGCGTTAAATGCCGTTAATAGCTTTTTAAACTACAGATTCATTATGGGGGATAGCGACAGCTGTCAAATGGAAGTGAGCGATGACTCAATTTGTATTGAGTACAGCAACACCGACCCTAGTGCTCCGATGAACAGCTCTATTGGTCACTTTCTTCTGATTCGAGACATTATGAGCAAGTACGTCGATGACATTGATTGCAAGCTTATGTTCGACGGCTCTGTAAGTTTAAATAAAAGATTGACGAATGATCAATTTGAATCAAACTGCATTTTCGAACAGAACAAAAATCAAATGATTATAAAATCATCTTCTTTACTCAAAAAGAATAACACGTTCAATGAGTTTTTATACGGATTGCAAAAGAACAATGTAGAGCAGATCCGTAAGCAATTGCAAGTAGTTAATAATTTTTCATCCTCTGTTAAAGGAATAATTGAAAAACTAATTGAAGAAAAGTATTTAATTAGTGACTTATCTCTACTCGATGAAGTCTGCCATAAAATTGGTGTGAGCCGATGGACACTAAATAGAAAATTGAATGCAGAAAAAACATCGTTCAGTGAATTATCAAAAGACATTAAAGTCGAAAAGGCTTGTCTGTTGTTGGTAAGTACGGATAAGTCAATAAGTGAAATCAGTGAATTATGTGGTTTCTCATCACAATCTAATTTTACAAAGTTTATGCGTAAGAACCACGATATGTCTCCTGTTCAATATAGAAAAGCATATTCAAGTTAAAGGCGTTTATGCGTTTTATCTAAATTTCGTTTAATTTAATCCTCCCTTGTTTTCAGCCATTCCGTTTGCGCTTGACTCATAAGAGATTGGCGACTCCACTCGCAAGGCTTAAGGGGCTGATATCCCTTAAGCCTTTCTCGGCTGAGATGAAGTTGATCTTGTTTAGTTCAGGACGGTGTCATTCGGTTATCAAGTCCGGTGGACTTCTCATCCATGAGTTTGACTATTGATTCTCGATCATCCAGACCGCAGCCTCTAAGCGAGAACTGACGTTGATCTTTTTCAAAAGATTTTTGACATGGACCTTTACCGTAGAGTCTGTGATTTTCAGTTCATGAGCAATGAGCTTATTACTCATGCCTTTGGAAATGAGCGATAAAATTTCAAGCTCTCGACTAGTGAGTGTTTTTAGCGGGCTTTCTTGAATTGGCTTTTTGGGCTTATTCGTCGACTGAATGAGTACTTTGGTAAGTCGGTCTGATAATGCTAGCTGTCCCAACACGGCTTGTTTGATATTAGTTACTATGTCTTCTGGTTCCATGTCTTTTAACAGATAACCATCCGCACCACTCGATATCGCGTTGAGTACATCATCTTCACTGTCAGAAACGGTTAGCATGACCACACGGGAGTTGACGCCTTTTGCTCTCATTTGACGGACGGTTTCTAAGCCATCTATTCCTTGCATGTTTAGATCAAGGATAATCAGGTCCGGATCATGCTGAACCGCACCTTCGACAGCATCAGTACCGTTGTTATATTCGCATATCACTTGCAAGCCTTCTTCAGAGGCTATCAGCTGTCGTAACCCACTGCGAAACAGTGGGTGGTCGTCGACCAACATTATCGTTGCTGTTTCTAAGGTCACAGTTAACTCCTTTAACTCTTCCTTGTCTTATCATCATGATTTAGTGTCACTAAATCTACAATTATTTTTTACTCCTGAAAAACAAGTTATCTTTGCATAACCAATCAACTAGTGCCTGATAGAGGATACGTTCTATTTGTTGTGTTTAAAAAGGTGTAGATAATCTGTGGCGCATATATCCAGTTAACGCAGTAAAAGTAATCCTTCAATGATCGCGATCGCCCCAGTGAGCAATGCGAGGGATTTCCAAAATAAAATTGGCTTACGTTTTAATAATGGTTTGTTACCGACACCATTTAATAACTGGGCATTTGGAGTAAAAAGATCAGCGATAAAGTCGCCTAGTGCCTCATATCGATTGTTGGGAAGCTCTGCCGTGGCCTTTTTAAATGCGAGGTCAACCCAAAGTGGGATATCTTCTCGAAATTCTTTGACAGTATGGTAATGCCATTTTATGTGTCTTGCCTGCTGCAGTGTTTGCTGAGAATGTTCTTTGTACGGGAGGTGACCGGTGAGCATTTCGTACCCGATAATGCCGACAGAAAACAGATCAGACAGAGTGCTTGCTTGCCCGGTATTTATATACTCAGGAGCCGTATAGTTGACTGAGCCAAGAGGGAAAGATGCATTTTCTTCCGTTTTCAATTCACTTAGGCCTTTGACTTCAACGGCACCAAAGTCGATGATTTTTACTTCTAAATCTCTCGTGATCATGATGTTTTCAGGCTTAAGATCACGGTGGACCATATCAGCCCGCTGGAAAACCCGTACTGCTTTTACGATACCATCCAATATTTCACGAACGGTATCTAAGTGTGGGTTAGGGTGGTCATGCATCCATTGACGCAAAGTCGACCCTTCAATGTACTCGCAGACCTGATAGATAAATTTCGAATCAGCAGGCCTTGGGAACATTTTCATTACTCGGCGACTGTCTAGTTGAGTCGCCACCCAGTACTCATTGGCGAATCTTATTAGCGTTTCTGGGTCGTCAATGTAATTCAGTGAGGGTACTTTAATAATGATATTGCAGCCTTTTTGTTTATCGAAAGCCAGATAAACGTGACTGCGTGACCCTTCGTATAGGGTTTTTAGTATTTCAAAATGATCGAGGATCTGACCTTGCTTCAATGCTGGTGGAATATTGTTTGCGAGTAAGGCTGTTTGATGTTCAATCAAATTAAAACTAGGTAATTCCATGACTTTCAAAGCGATACAGCTCGTGTTGTCAGTGCTTCCTTTCAATAGTGCTTCGTCACACAAGGCTTGAGAGAGTGTCTCGCAAGATTCTATATTGGTAACTTGTTGTTTGATCTCATCATGCGTTAAGGTCTCATGGACTCCGTCAGTGGTTAAAATGAATCTGTCGTTTTCTTTGAGCGGCAATGTTTGAAAATCTATTTCAACCTTTTCATCCATTCCAAGGGCTCGAGTCAGATAACTCTGGTGTCCGAAGTTAGTACGTTGATGATCTCGGGTAAGTAGGGTGAGCTTTTTGTCACGATAGAGATAAATTCGACTATCACCAACGTGAAAGATGTAGCCGGTGTTGGATTTTATAACAATGGCGCTAAAAGTCGTCACCATACCGTTGTGGTAAAGGTGACCATTTCCCTGATTGTAAAGCCAGCTGTTTAAACTGGTGAGCAATTCACTTGCGGAACGTTTAATACTCCAACTTGAAGGGGTGGCATAGTAATCGGTAACAAACTGGGTGGTAGCAGTTTGGCTTGCTTGTTGAGCTTGGTTACTGCAACTCACACCATCTGCAATACAAGCGACAACGCCTTTGTAAGCAAGCTCATCATGTGTACTGGGGTACTTGACGATAAAGGCGTCTTGATTTTCGGCTCTTTTACCGGTCAAAGAGCACCCAGAAAATTCGATATGTTGTTTTTCTTGAGCTGACTTTTCTTGAACTGACATTGAGTCTTCCTTGCCGTATTTTCCCTAAATAAAAAGTAACAAGAACAAAAGCCCAACCACTAGTGGTCGAGCCTTTGAACGATATTGAACACTACCAATGCGCTAGCTTTAAGTTAGTAAAACTCAATATCTCCCGATAAACCTTCTCTATATATTTTAGTTAGATACGTCGATAAGTGTCACACTGCCATCTTCATTAACTTCTGCGATTTTACCTGATGGTTCTTCCATAAACATTAGAGCGGCAAAACCAACGACTGCAGTCGCTGCAATCACATAGAAGAACGTTTGGTAAGAGACAAACGACAAGATGGTCAGGTAAGTCACGGCACCAACATTACCGTAGGCTCCGGTCATACCTGCAATTTGTCCGGTCATTCGACGCTTGATCAGAGGAACGGTTGCAAATACGGCTCCTTCGCCAGCCTGAACAAAGAACGAACAACACATTGCAGCAGCAACGGCTAACCATACAGGCCAACTTTCGTTTACCTGTCCCATAAGGAAGTAACCCACAGCCAGACCAGCAGTTAGAATGAGTAGCGTCAGTTTACGGCCAAACATATCTGAAATTAAACCACCGCCAGGGCGAGACATCAGGTTCATGAAAGCGTAAGCAGAAGCGACCATACCAGCAACAACGGGTGTCAGTTCGAATGTTTCTGAAAAGAATAATGGCAACATTGAGACCACTGCTAATTCAGAACCAAACGTTGCAAAGTATAGGACGTTCAGAACTGCCACTTGCTTGAACTTGTACTGATGAATAGGTTCAACTGGTTTTTCGAATATCGATTTGTTTACTTTCCACACCTGATTAGCATCGATAACGTAAAGCACAGCAAGACCTACGTAGATAGCGTTTACCACCCACTGCTCTAACATATTGATGTTGCTCGGTGACAGCTTCCAAGTGAGCAGAGCGAGTACTGCGTACATTGGTACTTTCATTGCCAATAGGAAAAAGAAATCACCTTTTGATGTCACTTCCATTGCTGAAAGGTGTTTTGGTCTAAAGTAGGTCGCTCCCTTTGGTGTATCTGAAACGTTTTTGTAAAAAACAACGGAGAACAGAAGACTCATTGCCCCTGTTATAGCGGTAGCGTAACGCCAACCGTCGTCGCCGCCTAAGATAAGCGCCAGCGTTGGCAATGTGAATGCTGCTGCGGCAGAACCAAAGTTACCCCAGCCACCGTAAATACCCTCTGCGGTTCCGAGTTGATTGTGTGGAAACCATTCAGAAACCAGACGAATACCGATAACAAAGCCTGCTCCGATAAAACCAAGAAGGAAACGTGCAATGGCTGCCTGAACAAAGGAATCTGCAAAGGCGAACATGAAACATGGAATAGAGCAGATTGCCAGCAACGCCGAATACACAATTCGTGGTCCGAAGCGGTCAGTAAACATACCGATGAGCACACGCGCCGGTATAGTTAATGCGACGTTTAAGATCAATAGGGTTTTAATTTCCTGACTCGAAAGGCCAAGCGATTCTTTCACCATTTGTAGCAATGGTGCAAAGTTAAACCAGACAACAAATGTAATAAAAAATGCCATCCAGCTTAAGTGGAGGATCTTCATTTTTCCAGTAAAGGAAAAGAGGGTGAATTTTGAGCTTTCCATGTTCAATAATCCTTATAAGATTTTTCTTGAAGGCATTGTCTTGGTTATTTAGCTAAGACAATGCCACGGTGTTTTGGCGGTTGCTTCTCGTTATTGTCGAAGTTCGATCATGCCGTTGTTATTTCTTACTTCATAAATCGGCACGTTATATTCTGGGTTTTCGATGCATTTTCCTGTCTCCAGACAGAAATGTTGTTTGTATAACGGCGATGCCACACACAGTATTTCGTTGATACAGCCCACAATTCCTCTCGATAAAATATTAGCTTTGCCGATAGGGTCGTAATTAGAGATTGCGTGTAAAGAATTAGTGCGTTTGCTAAAAAAAATGGCGATCTGTTTATTGCCGACTTTGGCGCAAACACCGGTATTTGGTGCGATAACATCTGACTCACAGACTGATATCCAGTTACTCATATTGATTCTCCTAAAATGAAACTCTTTCATCCGTAAGTTAGTTAACTTCGACGATTTCGATAGCCAACTCTTCAGCGGTATTTTTTGGAAACTTCTGTTCTCGGATGGTAACGAACTTAAGCGATTCATCACGATCAGGACTGTTGATAAAGTGACTGAAGCGGCGCAGTTTTTCAGGGGATTCCAATGTGGTTTTCCATTCACATTGGTAGTTAGCCAGACTGTCTTTCATGGATCTTTCCAGTTCTTCAGCCAGTCCGAGCTTATCGTTAATAACCACTTCTTTGAGGTAGTCAATGCCGCCTTCCAGGTTCTCAAGCCAGACGGAAGTGCGTTGCAGTCTGTCTGCCGTACGGATATAGAACATAAGCACTCGGTCAACATACTTAATCAACGTTTCGTCGTTCAAATCTGTTGCCAGTAAGTCGGCGTGACGAGGACGCATACCGCCATTACCACAGACATAAAGGTTCCATCCTTTATCTGTCGCTATCACACCGATATCTTTTGACTGGGCTTCGGCACATTCGCGTGTACAACCAGATACCGCAAACTTAAGCTTGTGTGGAGAACGAAGGCCTTTATAGCGGTTTTCTAAATCGATAGCGAAACCGACACTATTACCCACACCGTATCGGCACCAGGTGCTACCCACGCAGGACTTCACGGTACGAACGGATTTACCGTAGGCATGGCCGGTCTCAAAGCCTGCATCAACCAGGCGTTTCCAGATAGCAGGAAGATCATTAAGTTGAGCGCCAAACAGGTCAATTCGCTGTCCTCCGGTGACTTTGGTATAAAGATCGAAATCACGAGCCACTTCGCCAATGACGATGAGTTTTTCTGGTGTAATTTCACCCCCAGCAACCCTTGGTACAACAGAGTAGGTACCGTCTTTTTGCATGTTACCCAGATAGATATCGTTAGTATCCTGAAGCTCGATATGTTCATCCTGCAGGATATAATCATTCCAGTAGGAGGCTAAGATAGAACCCGCAGTCGGTTTACATACTTCACAGCCAAGCCCTTGACCGTATTTTTCTAACAGTTCATCGAACGTTTTTATGTTATTAATCCGAATGAGGTCACTCATTTCTTGACGAGAATAGGCAAAATGCTCACAAACATGGTTATTGACTTCGACACCCAGTTTCTCCAACTCGTTGTCGAGCACTTGTTTTGCCAGTGCACTACAACCGCCGCAACCCGTTGATGCGTTGGTGGTCTCTTTTAGAGCAGCCATTGTGGTGCAACCAGCCGCTACCGCTTGTTTAATAGAGCCTTTAGTAACATCGAAACATGAACAGATAACCGCGCTGTCAGGTAAAGCATCAATACCTAGTCCCGCTGATTCTTCTTCAGCCACATTAGGCAGGATTAATACGGATGGATTCTCAGGTAATGGGAGATCGTTCTGGCGAATCTGCAACAGATTTCCATAGGCACTGGCATCACCAACTAAGACTGCGCCTACAATTTTCTTTTTATCTTCAGAGACGATCAGGCGTTTATAAACTCGTTCAATTTCATCTTTGTATGTGTATGACAGGGCTCCTGCTGTCTGGCCATGGACATCGCCAATACTTGCAACATCGACACCCATTAGTTTCAATTTGGTGCTCATATCTGCGCCAGTAAATTGGGCGCTCTTGTCAGAGCCAAGGATATGTTGAGCCGCAACTTTCGCCATTTGGTAGCCAGGTGCTACCAGGCCGAAAATGCGCTGCTCCCATAATGCACACTCACCAATCGCGTAGATGTCTTCGTAGTTGGTTTGGCAGTTGTTGTTAATCACAATGCCACCGCGCTCGCCAATCTCTATCGTGCTATTACGAGCCAACTCATCTTGTGGGCGAATACCAGCAGAGAAGACGATCATATCGGTGTCAATATGAGTACCGTCAGCGAAATTCATTCTGTAACGGCATTCGTTACCATCGACGATTTCTGTGGTCGCCTTTTCTGTATGGACGGTGACGCCCAGAGCTTCAATTTTGCGGCGAAGTAAATCACCACCATCTTGATCAAGCTGAACCGCCATCAAACGAGGTGCAAACTCAACAACATGCGTCTCTAAGCCAAGATTTTTGATGGCATTAGCCGCCTCCAGACCCAGTAAACCACCACCAATAACGACGCCAATCTTACTCTCTTTACTCGAGCGTTCGATTTCGTCCAAATCTTCTATGGTTCGGTATACATGACAGAATTCTTTTTCATTACCAGGAATAGGGGGAACAAACGGGAACGAGCCCGTAGCGAGCACTAATTTGTCATAGCTCTCAACACGGCCTGAAGCAGTGACGATCTGTTTATCTTCCGGGTTTACGTGACTCACTTTCTCATTCAGTAAGTATTTAATACCGTTTGACTGATAATAACCTTCACTGGTTAACGACAGGTCTTCTACTGTTTTTCCAGTAAAATATGAGGTCAACTGAACACGATCATAAGCCAGGCGTGGCTCTTCAGAAAACGTTATTACTTCAACATTCTCTTGCTCAGACTGGATTAACGTATCAATAAACTTATGGCCAACCATTCCGTTACCGACCACTATGATTTTTTGTTTGCTCATAATCTAATTTCCCTTAGTAATTCTGACTTTCCATGGCCGTGTAATCAGGCACTTTTCAGTAAACTTGACTCGGAAAGAACTTCCATATTTTTGTTGTTAAGCTGTTGTAACCATTGCATTTGGTCTGCGACTTTGACGACATCACCTATTACGATTAATGCAGGAGACTTTACCGAATGACGCGACACTAATTCGGAAAGCTCAGTGAGGTGACCGATGATCGTTCTTTGCTGAGGAGTACAACCGTTTTCAATAATTGCCACGGGCTTATCTGCATTCATACCTGAACTGATCAACTGCTGCTGTATTAATGGAGCTTTGGTGAGACCCATATAAATGACTAACGTTTGGTTCAGCTGAGCTAAAGCACTCCAGTTAATTTCAAGCTTCTTATCCGCATGTGCGGTGATGAATGTGCACCCCTGTGCTAAACCTCGGTGGGTGAGTGGGATATTGGAATACGTGGAGCATCCGGATGCGGCAGTAATGCCCGGAACCACACTCACGTTAATGCCTAATTTCGCGAGAAACAGCATTTCTTCACCACCGCGTCCAAAAACGAAGGAGTCTCCACCTTTTACTCGACATACGTTCTTTGCATCCAATGCAAAATTGGCAATCAACTGGTTAATTTCTTCTTGTTTATAGCTGTGACAGCCTTTTGCTTTCCCTACATAGACAAGGTTGCAATGAGCCGGAAACAGAGCACGGATCCCGTTACTGACTAAGTTGTCGTATACGATGACATCGGCACGTTCAATGGCCTTAATAGCCTTGATGGTAAGTAAGTCTGGATCGCCAGGTCCAGCACCTACCAGTGATACGTTTCCAATAACTGAATTTTGTGTATTCATCATCATTGCCTCGAATGTGATTTTGCTAGTTGTTAGCCACAAAGCAATATGGGTGCCAGCATGATTTATTTTTGTTAAAAACACATAAAAAACAATAAAAACAAATAGATATAATGTTTTGTTTTTGTGAGGTGTGGAGTGTGAGGGAAATGGGGACTACTACCAAAAGTGGTAGATGAATATGTTTTATGGTCAATGTTGCATCAAAATGGGTAAATATACACAAAAGGTGGTAGTTTTATTGAGTTATAATATCTACCACTTTAGTGGTATACGTCATATTAACTATATGATTATTAATATTATATTGTGTAAAAGCATTGATATTGGATGATTGGAATGGTTTTTGCTCATTAGTTATTAAAATTAAAGTTGGAGACTGGTGGGTATGAGCGAAGGATGGATCAAATCAACATGTGCTTATTGTGGTGTAGGGTGTGGAATTGAAGCCAGACCTAAGTCAAATGGACAGCTGGAAGTACGTGGCGACAAAGAACACCCCTCAAATTACGGTAAATTATGTACTAAAGGCATTGCTTTAGGAGACACCGTTATCCATGACGGTCGTTTACTGACTCCAAAACTCAAAACAGAAGCAGGTAACTGGCGTGACACTGAGTGGGATGAGGCATTATCCCGCGTAGCAAAAGGTTTCGCTGATACGATAGAGGAGTTTGGTCCGGAATCCGTGGCGTTCTATGTCTCTGGGCAGCTCTTAACAGAAGACTACTACGTAGCGAATAAACTAATAAAAGGTTTTCTTGGCACCGCGAATATCGACAGCAATTCTCGCTTGTGTATGGCATCCACCGTCGTAGGACATAAACGTGCTTTCGGGATGGATACGGTTCCCGTTTGCTATGAGGATCTAGAAAAAACGGACTTGGTTATATTAGTTGGTTCCAATCTGGCCTGGTGCCATCCTGTGCTATTTCAGCGTTTGAGAGCGGCTAAGCAGACTAACGCTAATCTGAAAGTCATCGTCATAGATCCGCGCCGAAATGAATCCTGTGAGATTGCCGATCTTCATTTAGCGATTAATCCCGGCTCTGATGTTGCGCTTTTTAATGGCTTATTGGTCTATCTCGGGGAACATAATATTGTTGATCACTCTTTTATTGGTTCGTCGACAAACGGTTTCAGTGATGCGTATCAGTCTGCATTAAATGATTCAGACGTGAGTGGTGTCACTGGCATTGATTTGGCATCACTTCAGCAATTCTATGAGTATTTTGCTCAAACAGAAAAAGTCATCACGGTCTACTCACAAGGCGTGAACCAGTCCTCTCAAGGCTCTGACAAAGTAAACAGTATTATTAATTGTCACTTGGCTACCGGAAAGATAGGCAAAGAAGGGTCTGGTCCATTTTCTGTTACAGGACAACCAAACGCGATGGGAGGTCGGGAAGTTGGCGCTTTGGCGAACACGCTGACCGCACACATGGAGTTTCATCCTGATGATATTGCTCGTCTTGAGGCGTTTTGGCAAACCGATACCTTAGCGAAAAAGCCGGGATTAAAAGCGATTGATATGTTTGATGCCATTCATAGCGGCGAGATTAAAGCAGTCTGGATCATGGCGACAAACCCAATAGTCAGTCTTCCTGACAGTGAAAAGATTAAGCAAGCATTAGAAAATTGTCCCTTGGTTGTGGTGTCGGATTGTATTGAGAACACTGCTACGACAGCATACGCTGATGTTCTATTACCAGCACAAGGCTGGAGCGAAAAATCAGGTACGGTGACGAATTCTGAACGTCGTATCTCACGCCAGCGCAGACTTCTGGCTAGTCCGGGTCTTGCAAAGCCGGATTGGTGGATTATTTCTCAAGTGGCGCAAAGGATCGGCTTTAAAGAAGCATTTGATTATTTACATGAGGGGGAAATATTCAGGGAGTATGCTCAACTTACAACCTTAGGTAACTCAGACCTCGAAAGTGAACAAGCCAAACTACGAGACCTGAATTTAGCTGGCCTTGCAGAAATAACCGATTCTGAATACAACTCACTTTCTCCACAGCAGTGGCCGGTAAAAGAGAAACAAAACAAGATTGTTCATCAGCGAATGTTTGCAGATAGACGCTTCTTCACTGAGGATCACCGCGCCAACTTTGTCGCGGTAAAGCATACATTGCCGCAAGCATCTACATCGAAAGTGTTCCCCTTAGTGATGAATACCGGTAGAAGTCGAGATCAGTGGCATACCATGACGCGTACCGGCTTATCGAGTCGTTTGGCGGAACATGCCAGTGAACCGTACGTATTGATACATCCCAAAACGGCGATGCAATATGGCATTTCTAATGACGAAATGATGGTTGTGTTCAATAAGAACGGAGAGTGTGTCGTTAAAGTGACCATTAGTGACACCATGAAGCCCGGTGAAATTTTTGTCCCTATTCACTGGAATGAAATCACAGGCCCGTTAAGTAAGCCTTGTTCTCTGGTTGATGCTCGCACGGATAATTTGTCTGGCCAACCTGAATTCAAATATACCCCTGTCGATATCAAGCCCTATGACTTTAAAACTAGTGCAACCGTATTGGTGAGAGAGTCTATTGCTTTTGACAATGTGGGGTATGTTGCCAGACAAAAAGTGGATGGTGGATATTTATATCGAATCCGTACACCGATGGAGATTACAGCTCTTCAGAAAAAAATAGAGTCACTTTTAGCGAATACTCAACCTGTAGATAAACAGGTTTCCAGAGATGACCCATCAATAAAAGGGATGCTAACTGTTGTAGATAACAAAGTAGCCTCTTTATATAAGCTGACGAAAAATGAGCCAAGCTTAGATGAAGTCCAAGCGTTGACTAAGTTGTTCAACAAGAGTGTCGACGATGATTCTTCTCTGCATGTTTTAATGGGGGATTAGAGCCGCAACAGTACTATCAAGGGTAACTTTCGTCCTTTCGTTACCCTTTCCTTATTCTTATGCCAACCTGTGCCAAGCCATCCAATCACGACAAACAAATCTTGTACTAAAACAAACAATGTCAGTTGTTTGTTTTCAGCGATACAAAGGTGAGATAAATTAAGTTATTGAAATATATATGAATTGGTATTTGGTATGCATTTCGCAATATCTGTCATGAGTCTAAATTAAAAAGGAGATAGACCATGGCAATTCGTCAATGTGCAATTTATGGAAAAGGCGGTATCGGCAAATCCACTACAACTCAAAACTTAGTAGCGGCTCTAGCTGAAGCAGGCCAAAAGGTAATGATCATCGGTTGTGACCCGAAAGCGGATTCAACTCGTCTTATCCTACACACTAAGATGCAAAATACCATCATGGAAATGGCAGCGGAAGCCGGTACTGTTGAAGACATCGAACTAGAAGATGTACTACTGACTGGTTACGGTGACGTTAAATGTGTTGAGTCAGGCGGTCCAGAGCCAGGCGTTGGTTGTGCAGGTCGTGGTGTAATCACAGCGATCAACTTCCTGGAAGAAGAAGGTGCGTACGACGAAGACCTAGATTTCGTATTCTACGATGTTCTTGGTGACGTTGTGTGTGGTGGTTTCGCGATGCCAATTCGTGAAAACAAAGCGCAAGAAATCTACATCGTTGTTTCTGGTGAAATGATGGCAATGTACGCAGCAAACAATATCTCTAAAGGTATTTGTAAGTACGCGGCAACAGGTAGTGTTCGTCTTGCAGGTTTAATTTGTAACTCTCGTAACACTGACCGTGAAGATGAGCTGATCATGGCTCTTGCAGCTAAGATCGGTACTCAAATGATTCACTTCGTACCTCGTGACAACATCGTACAACGTGCAGAAATCCGTCGTATGACTGTTATCGAGTATGACCCAACTTGTAACCAAGCTGACGAATACCGCGCTCTTGCTAAGAAAGTTATCGAGAACCAAATGTTCGTTATCCCTGAGCCATGTTCTATGGATGAGCTTGAAGACCTGTTAATGGAATTCGGCATCATGGAAGTTGAAGACGAGTCTATCGTTGGTAAAACTGCTGCTGAACTAGCTTAAGTAACTGATTCGGCTTAAATATTAGTTAAGCCGTTATAAGCTAAAAATAAATTTGGAGGCAGATTATGTCGATGAATAAAGAACAAAAGCAGGCGTTGATAGACGAAGTATTGGAAGTCTATCCTGAGAAAGCGCGTGAAGACCGTCAGAAACACGTAGCGGTTACCGATTCTACATCAGAAGGTACTTGTATTACTTCTAACCGTAAAACGGTCCCTGGTGTGATGACTGTGCGTGGCTGTGCTTACGCAGGTTCTAAAGGGGTAGTTTGGGGACCTGTAAAAGATATGATTCATATCTCTCATGGTCCAATCGGTTGTGGTCAGTACTCTCGTGCTGGTCGTCGTAACTACTACTCTGGTACGACTGGTGTTGATTCATTTGGTACTTTGAATATCACCACTGACTTCCAGGAACGTGACATCGTTTTTGGTGGTGACAAAAAACTTTCAGCTGCGATTGATGAACTTGAGCAATTGTTCCCGCTGTCAAAAGGTATC
This sequence comes from Vibrio sp. YIC-376, assembly GCF_052353105.1. Classification (NCBI taxonomy): domain Bacteria; kingdom Pseudomonadati; phylum Pseudomonadota; class Gammaproteobacteria; order Vibrionales; family Vibrionaceae; genus Vibrio; species Vibrio sp. YIC-376. The sequence continues at coordinate 130,995 of NZ_JBBWFK010000002.1, read as the reverse complement.
TCTGTACAGTCAGAGTGTCCGGTTGGTCTTATCGGTGATGACATCGAAGCGGTAGCAAAAGTAAAAGGCGCAGAAATCGGTAAAACAATCGTCCCTGTACGTTGTGAAGGTTTCCGTGGTGTATCTCAGTCACTGGGTCACCATATCGCTAACGATACTATTCGTGATTACGTGCTTGATGCAACTGAGGGTGAAGAGAAAATCGAATCAACCCCTTATGACGTAGCCATCATTGGTGACTACAACATCGGTGGTGATGCCTGGTCTTCTCGTATCATTCTGGAAGATATGGGTCTACGTGTTGTTGCTCAATGGTCTGGTGACGGTACGCTACCAGAAATGAAAAACACACCAAAAGTGGCACTGAACCTGGTTCACTGTTACCGCTCTATGAACTACATCGTTCGTTACATGGAAGAAAAACATGGTATTCCATGGGTAGAGTACAACCTGTTTGGTCCAACGAAGATCGAAGAGTCAATGCGTAAGATTGCCGCGTTGTTTGATGAGAAAATTCAACAACAAACGGAAGAGGTTATTGCTCGCTACCGTGAACAATGGCAAGCGGTTATCGACAAGTACCGTCCTCGCCTGGAAGGCAAGTCAGTGATGCTTTATGTCGGTGGTCTGCGTCCTCGTCACATCATCGGTGCGTATGAAGACTTAGGTATGGAAATCACTGGTGCAGGTTATGAGTTCGCTCACAACGATGACTATGTGAAAACAACCCCAGAAGTGAAAGATTCAACGTTGCTATTCGATGATGCAAGTGCGTACGAACTCGAAGAGTATGTAAAAGCTCTTAAACCAGACCTCGTTGGTTCAGGTGTTAAAGAGAAATATGTATTCCAAAAAATGGGCTTCCCATTCCGTCAAATGCACAGCTGGGATTACTCAGGTCCTTACCACGGTGTAGATGGCTTTGCTATTTTCGCTCGCGATATGGATTTGACAATCAACAACCCTTGCTGGAACAAGATGAAAGCACCTTGGTTGGAAGAAGCATCAGATGAAGCGCTGGCAAAAACTGCTTAATGTGAGTTGGAAAGGATTTCCAATTAATGTAACCCGAGCCGGAGTTCACAGATTAGTGGCACGGTAGGAGAATACTCATGACTCAAAAAGTTGAAGATATTAAAACTGGTTATGCTCTCTTTCAGCAACCAGAATATCAAGAGATGATGGCGAATAAGCGTGCATCTTTTGAACAAGGCGTTGATGCTGAGAAGGTTCGTGAAACCTTTGAATGGACAACAACGAAAGAATACCAAGAGATAAACTTTGCTCGTAAACACATTACGATTGACCCTGCGAAAGCGTGTCAGCCACTAGGTGCGGTACTGTGCTCTCTAGGTTTCGAGAAAACACTACCATATGTGCACGGTTCACAAGGTTGTGTAGCGTACTTCCGCTCATACTTTAACCGTCACTTCAAAGAACCTGTTGCGTGTGTTTCTGACTCTATGACAGAAGATGCAGCGGTATTTGGTGGTCAGGAAAACATGTTTCAGGGTTTGGAAAACGCATTTGCGCTGTACAAACCAGAAGTGGTTGCCGTTTCGACAACTTGTATGGCAGAGGTAATCGGGGATGACTTGAACGCGTTTATTAATAACGCGAAACAAAAAGGTCATATCCCTGCTGAATTACCAACACCATTTGCACATACTCCATCGTTTGTTGGTAGTCATGTGACAGGTTGGGATGGCATGTTTGAAGGCATGGCTAAGTACTTTACTGATATGGAAGGTAAAGAAGTTGGCAGCAATGGTAAAATCAACATTATTCCTGGATTTGAAACTTACCTTGGTAACTATCGCGTCATTCATCGTATGTTAAAAGAGATGGACGTTGATTATTCTTTCCTATGTGATCCATCAGAAGTACTGGATACCCCTGCAGACGGTGAATACCGTATGTATGCTGGTGGTACTACTATTGAAGAAATGAAAGATGCACCGAATGCTAAAACAACTTTCTTGCTTCAGCCTGATCAACTTGTGAAAACCAAGAAATACATCGAAGGTGTTTGGAAACAAGAAGTTCCTAAGACTGCAATCCCAATGGGTCTGGAATGGACTGACGAATTCCTGATGAAAGTTTCTGAAGTAACAGGTAAACCGATCCCTGCGTCACTCACTAAAGAGCGTGGTCGTCTTGTCGACATGATGACTGACTCGCACACATGGTTACACGGCGTAACGATTTCACTTTACGGTGACCCGGATTACCTATTGGGTATGTGTAAGTTCCTGACCGAGCTTGGTTGCGAAATTAAGCATGTTCTTTGTAACAACGGTTCTAAAAAATGGAAGAAACAAATTGAAGCACAACTTGCAGAAACACCATACGGTGCGGGTGCAGAAGTGTACTTCAAACAAGACTTGTGGCACCTGCGTTCACTCATGTTCACTGACAAGCCAGACCTATTGATTGGTAACTCGTACGGTAAATTCATCGAGCGTGATACCAAAGCGAAAGGTCCTGAGTTTGAAGTACCACTAGTGCGCATTGGTTTCCCAATCTTTGACCGCCACCACTTACATCGCCAATCTACACTGGGCTATGAAGGTGCAATGTATGTCCTAACCACTTTGGTTAACGAAGTACTGGCTAAGCTGGATCGTGATACAAGCGACCTAGGCAAAACTGACCTTGGTTTTGACTTAGTTCGTTAATTTAAATGACCGACGGTGTTTACCGTCGGTCCTTTTTCAGCCGAAAACGAGGGAGTTGTTATGGCTAATGTAATGATTCAGTACAACGAAAATAACCAGTTGTCACTTTATTTACCTAAGAAGGATTTGGAAGAGGTCATTACTTTCTTCGAATTTGATTCTGAAGATAAATGGGGCGGTGAAGTGCGCCTGGCAAATGGTGCTATTTATCATATTGATCCAATGACCAGTAAACCCAGATTGCCAATCACAGTGAAAGCCAGACGGTTACAAGCGGCGTAAGTTAAGGGGAATATCATGATGGACACTACTATTTCTGACCAAGCAGCTCTTCGAGTTGCTTTGGCGTCTAAATCGCTACCGAATATCGACTTACGCTCTTTGTTAGGGCTATTGATCCAACATCTGGGTGAGCCGCTTACTGAAACTAAGTTGGTGGGTTTATCACCGAAAGCGTTTCGTTTAATGGTGAGCTCTCTTGGTTCTGGGCCGACACGCAAAGATGTGTCTAGTGCTCTGGATGTTTTGTGTAATCCTGAAGTGAGCGATGTTTCAGCACCACAAGTACCGGCACAAGAGCCGATTGCAGGACCAAAACTAAAAGTCGCTTTGACTTCGAATCAGGGTGAAATGGTGAATGGCCATTATGGTTCTTGTTTACGTGTGCTGATTTATGAAGTCAGTGCAATCGAACATCAGTTGGTTGAAGTGCGTGAAATGCCAACTGAGAAAAAAGGCGAACAACGTGCTATCGCGATGTTAGATAGAGTTCGTGATTGCCACATGTTGTTCACGTTGTCTATTGGCGGCCCTGCCGCTGCACGTGTCACACGCGCCAATATTCATCCGATTAAAAAGCTCACGCCTATGTCTGCTGAAGAAGTGTTATCGGATTTATCAAATGTTATTGCGACCAACCCACCTCCATGGATTAAACGTATCCTAGGCATTGCGACTTCCGAGAAAATATTGGAGGAAGAGAGTTATGAATAATTCTAATGCTGCTGAGCGTGCTATCGGCGTCGAACTGACTCGTTTATCCGAGAACATGCTGTCAGATATTGTCTCGCAGTTAGACAATGAATCCGATATTAATCAGGACACCTTATCTCGCCTGCAAGTCAGTTACCCGGAGTTGCGTTTTACTCTCTGTTTTGAACAGGAGATGGGCTCACATGATGCGTACGTTGAAGCGAGCGGTTTTGATGTCCATTTGGTGTCTCATAGTATGTCTGGGTGCAGTTCTCTGACTCAGGAATTAGCTCAGAGTTCCGGGCTCGTTATTGCGCTTCACGATTAGTGAAGCGCTTTTTGTCAGTTTTACGACAATGTCAGCTTTTGTCTTTGTCGGGTTCTAATTTAATCAATGAGTTACGAGTGGAATAACACTTGCAGCTAACTAAGTGTCCAGTATCTCAACTTTAACTGTTGCAACTCAAGGAGAGACGCATGAAGCGATCGGAGATCAAGTTACTGCAAGATGAACCCGCCTGTGAGCACAACAGCGGAGAAAAAAGTGGTTGTAGCCGACCAAAGCCAGGGGCGACGGCTGGAGGGTGTTGTTTTGATGGCGCACAGATAAGCTTATTACCAATAGCGGATGTGGGACATATCGTACATGGTCCAATTGGCTGTGCGGGAAACAGCTGGAACAACCGCGGGACTCGTGCTCTGGGCAGCAATCTATTTCGTTATGGATTTACCACTGACCTTAATGAGCAGGATGTCATCATGGGACGTGCTGAAAAACGTCTGTTACATGCGATAAAACAGCTTATTAAACAACATCAACCACCTGCGGTTTTTGTTTATATGACCTGCGTTCCTGCTCTCGAAGGGAATGACATTGAAGCCATCTGTTCCCTTGCTACAGAGCGTTGGAAAATCCCCGTGATTCCTGTCGATGCGGCGGGCTTCTACGGCAATAAAAACCTGGGTAACCGAATCGCAGGTAATGTGATGGTTGAACGAGTTGTCGGCAGCGCTGAGCCTCCGGCAAAACCAAAAATGCTTCACGACTCCTCTCGGCTAGTACACGATATCGTTCTCATTGGTGAATACAACATCGCCGGAGAGTTTTGGCATGTATCGCCATTATTTGAACGTTTAGGGCTAAGAGTGTTGTGCTGTATGGCAGGTGACACTCAGTTCCATCAAATACAAACTATGCATCGTGCAGACGCTGCCATGGTCGTTTGTGCTAGAGCGCAAGTGAATGTTGCGCGAAAACTAGAAGAAAAATGGGGTATACCTTGGTTTGAAGGAAGCTTTTACGGTATCGAAGATACGTCGAATTCACTACGAGAATTTGCCCGTTTACTTGGCGACCCCAAACTGAGTGAAGAAGTAGAAGCGTTGATTGCAGAGGAAGAAAGTCGCATTCGCTCTGCTCTGGTACCTTACGCAGAAAAACTGAGTGGTAAGCGAGCGCTGCTTTATACCGGAGGCGTTAAATCCTGGTCAGTAGTGAGTGCCTTGCAAGAGTTAGGTATTGAGTGTGTCGCAACAGGAACCCGTAAATCTACGCAATCTGATAAAAATAAAATTCTAGAGATTATGGGTAAAGATGCGTTAATGCTGGATGAAGGTGGCGCTAGATTGTTGCTTGATACTTATCATCAATATCGCGCTGATGTCATGATTGCCGGTGGGCGAAACATGTACACCGCATTAAAAGCTAAGTTGCCTTTTTTGGATATCAACCAAGAGCGTGAACATGCCTATGCCGGGTATGAAGGAATGCTCACCTTAGCGCAAGAACTGTGCAGAACAATAGAAGCACCTATCTGGCAAGCCGTTCAAAGTCAGGCTCCCTGGATCGTTGAAGACGCAACATTCACTTCTACCATCATTGAAAAAGGAGCCTGATATGGTTACTCCAATCAAACAAAATTCGCCACTGGTTACTCAGCCGTTAAAGACGAGTCCGGCGACGGGGGCAACCTTGGCGACACTAGGTTTTGCTGGCTCAATACCTTTGATGCATGGTTCTCAGGGTTGCAGTGCGTTCACTAAGGTTTACCTTATTCAACACTTGAGGGAGCCTATTCCATTACAGAACACGGCAATCGATCAGGTGTCTGCCGTCATGGGCGGTGAGAGTAATGTGAGCGAAGCACTGGAGGTGTTATGTGAGAAACATTCCCCTGAGCTGATCGTATTAATGAGCACGGGGTTAACTGAGATGCAAGGGGCTGACCTGTATCATGCTATTACCGAATTCACTCTCCAGCATCCGCAATATTCGGATACGAGAATTGTCCCGGTGATGACCCCAGACTTCATCGGGTCAATGCAAACTGGTTTCGCACATACTGTTCGTAGTGTCGTGAAACAATTGGTTAAAGGGCCTACAGGTCGTGCCAAACAGCGCACACAAGTTAACATTCTCTGTTCTATTGGAATGACTTCTGCGGATATTGAAACCATTAAACGCTACGTGGAAGCATTCGATCTGGACTCTGTCGTTGTTCCAGACTTATCGCTTTCGTTAGATGGACATTTGGGCCGTGAGGATTACAGCGCAACGAGCACGGGAGGCACTTCAGTCCTTGAAGTTGAGCTGATGGCCGACAGTGAGATGACGTTGGTATTCGGAGAATCTATGGATGATGTCGCGAGATGGCTTAAGGTGCGATTCGGCATTGACTATCGCCAATTTGGGATGGCGATGAAGCTAGACGCAATTGACCAATTTATCATGACGTTATCTGAAATAAGTGGTCGTCCGGTACCCGGATGGATAACACGTGAGCGCCAACGACTACAGGATGCATTGCTTGATGTCCATTTTCTGCTTAGTGGCGAGCAATACACCATCGCACTTGAGCCTGACTTGGCGAACGGTTACGTCGACCTAATCACCATGGCTGGTGGGACCGTTAGTCAGGTCGTCACCACGTTGGATGTTCCGAGTTTGCAAGACATGGAAGCACAAGAAGTGATTGTTGGTGACTTATCGTGTATCGATCTGTCAAACCCTGAATTAACCTTAGTTATTGGCAACAGCCATTGTGCCAACGTGTGTGAGCCAGTTGTTCCGGTTATGCGAGTCGGCTTCCCATGCTTTGATCAGTTTGGAAATATGGAGCTGAAACAAATAGGGTACGAAGGTGCTCGTCAACGACTGTTCTCTCTTGCCAACTTATTACTCCGCAATCATAAAGACGAAGTAACACCACATGTCAGTTACTATCGTTTTGGTGCGCATGATGTATTACCGACAACGGAGGTGTTATGAAGTCGACAAAAAGGAGGCTACACCTCCCACCGGAGCCGACCGAGGAGAACCTGCGCGTAAAAATTGCTTTTACTACCTCGGATCGACAAACGGTTGACCAACATTTTGGTTCTGCCAAAGGCGTATTGATCTACGGTATCTACAACACAGAGTGGCACCTGATGGAAGCCATTGAATACAGCACCAGCGGCCCGGCACACGATAAATTGCCCAGTCGCATCGCAGACTTATCAGGGTGTGCAGCGATCTTCTGTAATGCATGTGGTGCTTCGGCTATTCGACAATTGCTTGAATATGATATCCAGCCAGTCAAAGTCAATGAGAAATGCGACATTCACTTTCTACTGACTGAAGTAATGTCAGAACTAGACAGTGCTCAGACCGGATGGCTGGCTCGAGCCTTAAAGAAAAATAAGCTGCCGGAAGCCTCTGATACACAAAAGAGGCTAACTCAGCTAATGGATGAAGATTGGTAACGTTTGATACAAGGATGGTTAATGTGAGTAATAAACAAAGTTATACCCGTGGGGGAGAACCATGGGAACCTCAATTTATTGAGGCAATTGATGAACAGAAATGTATAGGTTGTGGTCGGTGTTTTAAAGTGTGCTCCCGAGATGTCTTCGACTTAATTGAGAAGGAAGGCATTGATGAAGATGATGATTATTTTGATGAAGATGAAATCATGATGGTCATGACGCTTAAAAACGCCGAAGATTGTATTGGTTGTGAAGCTTGTTCAAAAGTGTGTCCGAAAAACTGCCAAACTTTTGCTGCGGCTTAGCGACGAATATCCGATTCCAATTAATCGGTCATCCTGAAAAGCGACGAAGGAGCGTAATTCAGGATCTGCTTACCGAGTGTACTGGTGCTGAAGGTGTTAATTTCGGCTACGTGCTAAAAGTTAGTAGATTCCTGATGTCGCTATGGCTCCTCGGAATGACGCTGACTTTTATACTTGTTTCACTACTTGAGCTTAATTTCTAATAAGGGTGAGTTTTCATCCTTATTATTTCTACTGCTACAAACTTCTCCATTGTTTCGTATCTGACAATTTGTTTTGTAATAAACCCTACAAACATTGCGACAATTTTGTCGTTATTCCTTCAATGTCACATTAAGAAAAAACTTAAATCCAATTAAATCATGTAGTTATGATTTTTTTGTGATCTTGGTCGGGTTATTGCAACGGTAACACTATCGAAAGAATCGAAAGATATTCAACCAAGGAGTGGCTATGTGGGATTACTCAGACAAGGTGAAGGAACATTTCTTTCAGCCTAAAAACGCAAAATTAGTTGTGGATGCTAATGCACGTGGAGATGTCGGTTCAATCAGTTGTGGAGACGCATTGAGTTTAACGCTTAAAGTAGATCCAGACAGTGAAGTGATCTTAGACGCTGGTTTTCAAACCTTCGGGTGTGGTAGTGCAATTGCGTCTTCATCAGCACTTACGGAGATGATCATTGGTAAATCACTTGATGAGGCCTTGAGCATTACCAATAAAGACATCGCGGAATATCTTGATGGGCTACCACCAGAAAAAATGCATTGTTCCGTAATGGGTATGGAAGCCTTACATGCGGCAGTTGCGAACTATCGTGGTGAGACGTTAGAAGATGATCATGAGGAAGGGGAGTTAATCTGTAAGTGCTTTGCTATCGATGACCTGATGATAAAACGTGTGGTAGAAGCCAATAAGCTAACAACGCTTGAAGAGGTGATCAACTACACCAAAGCGGGTGGGGCTTGTACTTCTTGCCACGAGAAAATTGAGTGGGTATTGGAAGATTGCCTTAAAGAAATGGCGGATAAAGGGCTAATTATAGACGTGGCCAAAAGCCGTTATGAGCCAGACGAAGAGATCGTCGCTATCGTTGAATCGATCATTGAACAGGTTCGTCCTTCAGTTCAATCAGATGGTGGTGATGTACGCCTGTTAGAGATTGAAGACAACATTGTTTTCGTAGAGATGAGCGGTGCGTGTGTCGGTTGTGGCTTATCTGGCCTGACATTGGCAAATCTGGAACAAAAAATTACCCAAGCCTTGGGTGACGCTTACACGGTGTTCCCAGTACAAGAAACCTCATCAAACACGATTAAAAAGGAAGGCTCTTATGACGTTTAACGCTAAATTAAGCAGTGATAAGCTGGTTTACCTTGATAATAATGCGACAACTCGCATTGACCCTAAAGCTCTGGAAGTAATGTTGCCGTACTTAGATACTTTTTATGGGAACCCTTCTTCAATTCACCGTCTGGGCGCGGTTGTTGGCCACGCGATGGAAACGGCACGCGAACAGGTGCAGCAATTAATTGGTGCGGAGCATGCAAGCGAAGTGATCTTTACCTCTTGCGCGACCGAAGCGACGTCAACGGCCATTTTATCTGCCGTTGAAGCTTACCCAGACAAGAAAGAGATCATCACAACACAAGTCGAACACCCGGCGACACTGCAACTTTGCCAGACATTGGAGCGCAAAGGCTACACCATTCACTGGATTGGCGTAGACAAAAAAGGCCGTCTCGACATGACAGCATTGAAAGCTGCGTTGAGTCGTAATGTCGCTATCATTTCTATCATGTGGGCGAATAATGAAACCGGCACGATATTTCCTGTTGAGCAAGTTGCTCAGCTAGCGAAACGCTATGGTGCAGTCGTTCATGTTGATGCGGTACAGATGGTCGGCAAATGCCCGGTCAATGTTCAAAGCTGTCCTATCGACATGTTGTCTATTTCCGGACACAAGTTCCATGCTCCTAAAGGGGTTGGCGCGTTATATGTCAAACGCGGAACTAAGTTTCGTCCGCTATTGCGTGGCGGCCATCAAGAACGTGGGCGACGTGCAGGCACAGAGAACGCAGCTTCTGTGATTGCAATGGGGAAAGCAGCTGAAATGGCCTACATTGCATTGGAAACAGAAACGATTCGAATTCAGATGATGCGTGATCGTTTGGAACAAGGGCTATTAGCGCGTATTCCAAGCTGCTTCGTCACCGGTTTTCCTAAGAGACGAGTGCCGAACACAACCAATATCGCTGTGGAGTATGTTGAGGGTGAAGCGCTTCTGTTGATGATGAACCAAGTGGGTATTGCAGCGTCATCGGGTTCTGCGTGTACATCAGGATCACTTGAGCCTTCTCATGTGATGAAAGCGATGCAGATTCCATTTACCGCTGCTCACGGCACGTTACGATTCTCACTGTCTCGATTTACGACCGATGAAGACATTGACCACGTACTCGAGCATTTGCCTCCAATCGTAGAGCGATTGCGCGAAATGTCTCCGTACTGGAATAACCAAACTCAACAAGGAAGTGCCACGGAATTTATTCCTGTATATGGCTAGGAGTATGGCGATGGACAAGGATGTACAGCCTGCAAGAGTCATTATCAATGACACAACATTACGCGATGGTGAACAAAGCCCAGGAGTGGGCTTTACCACCGACGAAAAAGTAAATATTGCGACGTTACTGGAATCGGCTGGAGTAACAGAGCTTGAAGTGGGCATTCCCGCGATGGGAGAACAAGAGCGGGAAACCATCAAAGCGATTACCAGCAGTTTGAATCAGGCAGAGACGATGGGGTGGTGTCGCATGCTGGCGGAAGATGTTCAGTGTGCTGGCAATCTCGGACTCGATTGGCTCGACCTCTCAATACCTGTTTCACACCAACAAATTAAACATAAGCTGAATAAAACTTTGGATGATGTTTTGATTGGTTGCGAGAGCGTTATTCAACAAGCGCTTGAGAGAGGAATGCAGGTCTGCGTGGGAATGGAGGATGCATCTCGCGCCGATCATGATGTGTTATGTCGGGTTCTTGAAGTGGCAGAGTCTTTTGGCGCGAGGCGAGTCCGTTTCGCTGACACACTCGGTATTCTGGACCCATTTTCTACTTACCAGATCATATCCGAAGTACGAGCAAAAACGGGTCTACAGATTGAAATGCATGCGCATAACGATTTGGGAATGGCGACAGCCAATTCTCTGGCAGCGATACGTGCTGGCGCGAACTCTGTAAATACGACCGTGAATGGTCTTGGCGAGCGAGCGGGTAATGCTGCACTAGAGGAAATTACCGTTGCCCTGAATGTGCTGAAACAAGCGGAAACCGGGGTTGATTTGTTAAAACTTGATGGCCTGTGCCGTTATGTTCAAGTTGCCTCCGGCAGGCAATCGACACCGCAAAAAGCGATTGTCGGTGACTGTGTTTTTACGCATGAATCTGGCATCCATGTCGATGGGTTGCTTAAAGATATCAACAACTATCAGGGGGTCGCGCCTAGTCTGGTGGGGCGTGCTCATCAAATGGTACTGGGTAAGCATTCTGGTATGCAAGCGATAGAGTCAATCTATCAGGGAATGGGAATCAGCCTCACCAGAGCACAATGTGAATTAATAAAAGCGCAGCTCGTGAATTGGTCGGAAACCTATAAATGCGTCCCAGATCCGCAGCAGTTACGGCACTTTACATCAATGATTTTACACACAGCTTAGCCTCGACATCTTAGGAATGAATGATATGGACATCACTGAAAAAAATGTGCTCATCGAAGATCTTGAGCAACTCGAGAGTGTAGAGGACTTTTTAGAATACTTTGCCATTGATTACGACAGCCAGATCGTGCAAAGCAAGCATATTCCCTTGTTGAGGCTTTGCCGACAGTTATTAACCGCTAAGAAGGCGTCAGATAAGTACGATGATTACCGCAGCGCACTTTTGATGGCCTACGGACAAATTACACACGGGCGACTTCCGACAGTCAATCAAAGTGCTTGTGCGTCGTGTCAGTTGGACTGTGATCAAACGGAGTCAATATGCAGATAAACATGCCCCGTTTTGAGCCGGGTAAAGAAGTAAGAGTCGTCAGAAATATTCGTAATGATGGCAGTTTTCAAGACCGGGACAAGGGAGACTTGCTGGTTACTGCTGGAAGCACGGGTATCGTCCGTAGCTGCGGTTATTTTTTACAGACACAGCTCATTTATCAGGTTTATATCGAAGCAGAAAACAAAGTGGTTGGAGTGAGAGACAGTGAAGTCATTGACGCAACATTGCCTTGGGTGCCTTGCCTATTTCGATCTTTGGATAAAGCAAAATTGACTTGCAGCTTGGTTATGTTTGGCAAACCACTAGCGTCTAAAGGCGATGTAATAGAAGTTCACCGAGCACACCGAAATTTGGACGATGGCTCGGTGAATTACGAAGTTAAGTTTGGTGACCACACTATCAGGTTAGATGCCACCCGATTAATCCCAATAGAGGCATAGGAGTGTCAGCATGGAAGCCTATCAACGCCACTACCTTACAGCGAAAGTGGCGACAGAAAGATTTAAGTTAAACCCGGAATGGTTAAGTGATCAGCAGCGTCAGGATGTCGATGACCAGGTGACTCAGCTATTTCGAATTCAAGCCGCTGTACTCGGATCTGAGCTCGGTACTCAAACTTATATTCATGACAATGAGTTAGAAGATGCGATGAATGCAGTGAAGGAGGGGTATCCAAGCTTAGAAGAATTTTATCGTGCGCTGCGAGGCCAGAAGTTATCGGAAAGTGATCTGAGTCTGGCGCTAAAGGACGAGCTTCGCTGCAATAAAATCTTGGAACTCGTAAGTAGTGATGTTCCCGAACTCAGTGAAGAAGCGGCTTTCGAGCATTATCAAGCCAACCAGGAAAAGTTTGTGAGGCCAAGCCTGTGGGAGCTGAGCCAAATACTGGTCACGGTTAATACAGATTTTGAAGAAAATCACCGAAAGCCTGCCTTTACTCGTATTCAGGCAGCACAGCAAGAATTAAAGGAGTGGGACTTTTCTCAAGTAGCACTTAAATATTCTGAATGCCCGAGCGCGGTAAATGATGGTTACTTGGGGTGGTGTGAAGAGCCAAAGCTTTTCCCGCAAATTGTGCAGCAGTTACCACTTCTTGATCTGATGGAGATCAGTTCAGTTATCGAGACGGAAATTGGTTTCCATTTGGTTCGCGTCCACTCAGTCAAACCTGGTGGTCAGGTGTCATTTGAGCAAGCTTACCCATACCTAAAGCAAAAACATCAACAACGTGCCAGAGCATATATACAAAAGCAATGGTTAACACAGTTGTTAGAGACACAAGGCTAAAATTATGGTTAAAAAATTTCAGTATATTCAATGCTGCTTAGCTCTTTCACTGTTTTCTACTGCTGCTTTTAGTCAGACGCTGACACTTGCGGTCGCGAATAACTTCTATGGTCCTATGAAAGCGCTTGTGAGTGATTATAAGCAACAGCGTAGTGATGAAGTTGAGATCAGCACGGGTTCAACAGGCCAACTTTACGCGCAAATCATCAACGGAGCTCCATTTGATTTATTCTTTTCTGCAGATCAAACGAGACCTCAATTGCTGGTCGAGCAGCAACTGGCCGATGATGAGTTTACGTACGCACAAGGCGTCTTAGTGGCATGGTCGCCTTCTGAGAATATTGACGTTAAAACAGAGCTATTATCTGCTAATTTTCAGTACCTGGCGATCGCCGATCCGAAGCTCGCGCCTTATGGACTGGCTGCTCAGCAGATGCTTGAGAAATACCAAAAGTGGGATAGTGTGCAAAACAAACTCGTGGTGGGTAAAGGACTGAATGCGACCTATCAATATGTTTTTACGGGTAATGCACAAATCGGGCTGCTGGCCAAGTCTCAAGTTTATCAGCAGGGAAAATTTGAGCTTGGGAGCGTATGGCAAGTGCCTGCCAGCGACTATCAACCCATTAAACAAGATGCAGTAACGTTGAAGTCGGCTAAAGGTAAAGAAAGCGTCACTCAATTTGTCGACTACCTGAAAAGCGAACGCGCAAAGAATATTATCGCCAGTTTTGGGTATGTGACCGACTGAGATAAAGAGTAAGGGGATAGCCATTGGATGGTTTAGTGATTATTACCACACTAAAGCTCGCTTTAGTTGTAACGTGTGCATTGTTAGTGATTGGTGTCCCTACTGCGTGGTGGCTCTGTCATGGGAAATCACGTTTTAAGCCCGTGATCGAATCTATTTTGCTTTTACCTTTGGTACTACCACCGACGGTTCTCGGTTTTTACCTTTTAGTCCTGCTCGGGCCACAGGGTAGTATCGGACAAATCTTTTACAAACTGGGTTGGCAGCAACTGCCATTTACCTTTACGGGTATAGCAGTAGCGTGCACGGTACATTCGCTGCCGTTCGTCCTTCAGCCACTAAAAAACTCTTTCTCTGCGATCGGTAAGAGACCCATGGAAGTGGCCTCTACATTACGTGCCTCACCGCTCGACACCTTTGTGACTGTCACTCTGCCTCTGGCATGGCCGGGTGTGTTGTCGTCTGCTGTCATGGGTTTTTGTCATACGTTGGGGGAGTTTGGTGTTGTACTCATGATCGGGGGTAATATTCCAGGACAAACAAGAGTAATGTCGGTCGAAATTTATAATCATGTTGAAGCGCTAGAGTACCTTAACGCTCATATTTTATCGGCTGGATTAGTCGGGTTTTCTTTTCTGGCGCTGTTGTTGATACATTGGCTCAACAATCTTCATAAAGTCAGAATGGAGTAGGGAGAATTGTATGTTCAATCCGACTGTTTCTGGGAATGAAGGTGTAATCACTGCCAGACTGAACATTGCCTATGATGACTTCCAGCTTGAGGCTAATTTGGAACTGCCGAGCCGAGGCGTGACTGTATTGTTCGGACACTCCGGATGCGGTAAAACCACTTGCCTGAGGGCGATTGCCGGCCTGGTAAGAGTTGAGCAAGGTGATGTTCGTATCAATAACGAACAATGGCAAAGCTGGGACGGGCAAACCTTCATTCCTACCTATAAGCGCCGAATTGGCTATGTTTTCCAAGAACCAAGTCTGTTCCCCCATCTTAACGTTAATCAAAATCTAGAGTATGCAGAACAGAGAGTAAAAACACAGCCGACGTTGTTCGATCGCGATAGTATCCTGCAATTATTGGGCATCGGTACATTGCTGAATCGCTATCCATCACAACTTTCGGGAGGTGAAAAGCAGCGCGTAGCAATAGCGCGAGCGTTACTGACACAACCTCAGTTATTGTTGATGGACGAACCGTTATCGGCACTGGATCATGCCCGAAAAGCAGAGTTTTTACCGTATCTGGAACGACTTCAGCGGATGTGGGATCTGCCGATTATTTATGTCACTCATTCGGTGCACGAACTGGCAAGATTGGCTGATCATGTCGTGTTGTTTAATCAAGGCAATATTATCGCCAGTGGCGGAGCTCAACAAATCATGTCTGATGCTAAGTTTAGTCATCTGTTTGGAGAAGAGATGGGGAGTATCTTTGATACCACAGTGACAAGCCGCCTTGAAAAGTACGGAATGACCGAACTAGAATGTGACGGTGTCACTCTATTTGTTCCCGGTGAAGCTGCTAATATAGGTGAATCTCGGAGATGCCGTATATTGGCAAGCGATGTGGGCATTGCATTGGATGAACCAATGGCGACCACTGTACTCAACCGATTACCAGCAAAGATTGTCGAAATTGAGTCAGCATCGATTCAAACTGGCGAAGCTTTAGTGGTTCTGGAGCTGGAAAACCAAAAGCGATTACTCGCTAGAATCACGATTAAATCTCAGCATGAGCTTGATTTACGCGAAGGCAAACGCGTTTGGGCGCTAATTAAAGCAGTGGCAATTTGTTAGGGACAATAGATTTCATCTTCATGTAGACCATTTGTTTGGTATCACATACCACCTTCATCTGTTCATCTATACTTTCGGTAGTTAGTCATGATGAAGAGGTGGCTACAATGGACTTCACAGAAAAACTTCGCCTGAAAGGTAAAGCTGAGGAAGACATGTACTTTGCAAAGTTAGATCGTCAGCTTATTGAAGCGTTGCATGAAAAGCGGAAACAAGAGCAAGCTATTTTGAAGCCAGGGGAGCCGGAAGATTCAGTCATACCGGCAACGATGGAAACAAAATAACCGACTATAGACGAACTCATTATTTATAGTCAGATGCTCATGAAATCCCACGTTTAATCCTTTCAATTACGTTGAATGGGGACGGATGTGTTTTCTGCGATTTATAAAACCCACCACTTAATACTTCGCTTTCTTTAAACTCAGGTAACCCTCGAACATCAGTACAATAACGGCTAGCCAAATGGCAATATACGTAGGCCATTCTTTTGCTGAGATGCTCTCGCCCAGCAAAATAGCCACCACAACGAGGAGAACTGGTTCAACATAGACCAACAGGCCAAACAAGCTCAAGTTTAAGTGAGGCGCTGACAGAGACTGAAATGCCAGTGCTAATGTGCTGATTAACCCCAATCCCAGAATTAGCCAGAGAAGGTCAGAACTTACGTTGAGCTCTTGAAGAATGTGCCCACTTTCAAAGATAAAGTAGAGGCTAATTGGCAGGCTTAGCATCATGTCAAACCAGACACCACCAATATTGTTTGTGTCGGTTTTTTGTCGTAGCCAAAAATAGAGTGGGTAACCTAAGCAAACGACCAGGGTAGGCCAGGCTAGAGTTTGAGATACGAGCATTTGATTGAGAATGCCAAGTACAGCAAAAAAACAGGCCAGCTTTTGAAAACGAGACATTTGATCGTCAAATGCTAAGCGTCCAACCAAAACCAAAGTGATGGGCATAATAAAGTATCCAAGTGATACGGCAAGTCCATAGCCGTTTACAGGTGCCCACAAAAACAGCCATAACTGAATTCCAATCAAAAAGGACGCGATGAAACGAGTCAAAATGAACGTTAAGTCAAATTTTAGCATTCGCTCGAAGATAGCCACGACTTGGTGCCAGTTTCCGTTGACCATAATGAACACCGTCAGAAGCGGGAAAGTAATGAAAATACGCCATCCATATATTTCTTCGCCGTTCAGTTCACTTAGTAAAGAGGTGTAAGCGAACATTAAAGCGAAGAGGGCAGACCCGATGATATTAAGAGTCACACCAATAGGAGTATTCGTTCTAGTATGCATAATTCTTTTCGAGAGTGATTCAAAATGGTGATAGCTACGCGCAAAACACTTGGTCGTATTTTGTGCAATGTACAAACTGATTTATTCAGAATCGAGTCATGTGGATTGAGCAGAATGATTATGCATTATTAAAGGTGTTGCAAAATTAATGTTACGTTCTCTTGCGTGAGTTAGCAGAATCAGTACATTTTCGCACCAAATGTGTGCGTGGGTGCATAAATTGCATCTTAAGGTTTAACAATGCGTTGTGCGTTTTGAATCTATGGGATTAGGCATCGGCGTTTAAAAAATCTGTTTTATCCTTGACTAAGTGCTGTATGGTTTAATAAACAAATACCCTTAAATATAATAAGTTTATCCTTTCGTAAGATTCGCTGATCCGACCACTAATTTCTATACTATTAATAATGGAGAGGGCAGGGGCGGCTTAATGATGATACAAACACACAATCGCTATTTTGTTTTCTTAGCAATACTATTTGCCTTTGAATTTATAGCACTCTCAATATCTCCATATGACCGTGCAGACTGGGCTTTGGAAAATGCCTTAGTGGTTGTTTTTGTGATTGTTATGGCTTTCTCTTACCGCCATTTTCCGATGTCGAGAGTATCTTACACATTAATATTCATTTTCATGTGTTTGCATGAGGTTGGCGCGCACTACACCTACGCCAGAGTGCCTTATGATGATTTTCTGATAAACAATCTGGGTTTTAGTCTCAATGAATCTATGGGTTGGGAAAGAAACCACTTTGACCGGTTTATCCACTTCTCATACGGGCTTCTACTAGCGTACCCCATCAGAGAGTTATATTGTCGCGTTGCCAATACATCTGGCTTTTGGGGGTATTTCTTTCCACTAGATTTGACCATGGCGACATCCATGATGTTTGAGCTCTTTGAGTGGGGAGCGGCAGAGCTATTTGGTGGTGATTTAGGTATGAATTATCTCGGGACACAGGGCGACGTATGGGATGCTCACAAAGATATGCTACTCGCAAGTATCGGTGCGTTTATCGCAATGGCTATAACCTTGTGTATTAATATGTATCTACAGAAAGACTTCCATAAAGAATGGAATGAGAGCCTGAGAATTAAGCACAACCAGCCACTTGGAGAAGATGAAATACAAAGGATGTTGGATTCAAATCATAAGCACGAAAGTTAGTTGTTTACATTGTTTTTTTCTAATCTAATTAGAACGGGTTAGGGCCGTATCACTAAAACTTTTTTGGTCACCTTCGGGCCAGCGAGGTCTGCGCTGGCTCATTTATGCCCTATTCCCACTTAGCGCAAATCGATTTTTAGTTCATTCCCACCAAATATTCATAACCTTACTTAATCAATTGGCGATGATTTCCTGTATACCTTTTAGGTCTGGTTTTTAGTTTTAAAAACATAACGATATTGCCGGACAGAATGAGAAATAATCCAATGATTGTCATTTCAGTCCAAACATAGCCTTCGAAACTTGTTGATATACCTAAAGCTACCAACGGAAATAGTACGGTCGCATAAGCCGCAGAACCTGTGCCAATTCGTCCCACAAGTGCAAAGTAAGCTCCAAAGCCAATAACTGAACCAAAGATAGCTAAATAGAGTAAAGCCCCTATATAACTAACAGTCGTCTCAATAGCGAAGTGAGTTTGGGTGAACAATATGATGACTAACATGGATGCGGCGCCATATACCATCGCATAAGCATTCGTTGATAATACGTCTAACCCTCTTTTTTGATGGCGGGCACTGATAATGTTTCCTATTGAGAAACCATAGGTTCCAATCAGACAAAGACATACACCAAATAATGTTGCTGTATCAAAATTGCTCGCTAATAAGTTTTCCCAAAATAGGCATATAATCCCAAATATTCCTATGAGGCTGGCAAAAATGAGACGCGGAGTAATACGTTGACCTAAAAATATCACGCCATTTATAGCGTTAAATACAATCGACATTGAAAATAAAACAGATTCTAATCCACTATTGATATAACGATTTGCTGAGTAAAAACATAAGAAGTTTAAACAAAACACACAAAGGCCCTGAAGTAGACAAAATAGGTGATCTTGTTTGTTTATATGTCGAAGCTTTCCTGAGATTTTTAGCATTCCAAATAGCAGGCACGCAGCGATAGCAAATCGATAGAAAATCGAAATTGTTGGTGGAACTTCACCTGTTTGAAGAGCAATAGCAAACCATGTAGTACCCCATATGAGGACTGTGGCTATATAGAGTAAAACGTTAACCATACTTTTTCATCCATGTTAATTAGTGTAAAACTGATTTTAAATGAGCATTTTTTATACGTATTACAGGGACTTGCTTACCATTTACATAATCTTGCGGATTTCTCGGGAAAACAGATAAAAATAGCTTGGCTATACAGGATTGCCAATCTTAAACTGGCTTGAGTTTCGAGACCTTAAAGCAGAAGAGTGTGCTATGCCAAAACAGTACCGTATGAGCGATAACTTGCAGCGCCACAAGGCTAGGCAGTTGGGGTCAACTACGCTTGATAATGGTACAGGCATTGCGTCTTGGTACAATCAACATGCTCTTGTCGATATTGATGCTCCAGACCATCATACATTGAGCTTATATGTAAAGGATGGTTATGAATCCTTTTTGAAAACGCCTAACGGTTGGCGTAATGGCGGACAACCGGATCGATTGTGTTTAATGCCAAAAGATCATTCATCAATATGGGATATTCGCGGACCATTATCGTTTGTGCATTTTTATTTTACTGACAAGCATTTGAGAAATGTTGCTGAAGCTATATGGGATAAAAGCCCATACGGATTAAGTGTCGATGAACGTATTTTTGTTGATGATCCCCAAATCACTCTTCTTTACAGACAATTCTTATTAAATCTTAGCTGGAATGATAGGGCTGATCGCCTGGCAATGAGTTCGGCTGTGACTTTATTATTGACGCATTTAGTTCAGCATTACACTGATTTCAAATGGAATCCTATACAAGTAACGGGAGGTTTGGCACCTTTTCAGCTCGCCAGAGTTAAGGCTTATATTGATGCTAACTTAGGCTCAAGTATTCAGCTCTGTGATCTGGCGGAAGTCACTAATTTAAGTGAATACCATTTTGCTCGGATGTTTAAACAATCTGTTGGATTTGCTCCTCATCAATATGTCATGCAACAAAGATTACGGTTGGCTAAAACGCTTCTGAAACAATCAGATATGTCTTTGGTCACCATTGCTTTACATTGTGGTTTTAGCTCCTCTGGTCATTTTTCAAATCGTTTTAAGCTAGCAAATGGCTGTACACCGACCAAATATCGACAAGGTAAATAACTTCACACGTCTGGCAGAATTTGTGTGTCCATAATATTGCACTTCCAACTTACCCAATATGCCCCAATGTATCTGTTCACATTGATCAATCTATGCCAGTGCTTATTATTACTCTAAAGGCAATTTATTGAGGGAATATATTGAAAATCTGTCACCTTTCGGATCTCCATTTGGAGTTCGGTTCAATGGAAGTACCTAAATCAGATGCTGACGTGATAGTACTGAGCGGCGATATACACATAGGGAGTCAGGGTATCGATTGGGCTTCGCAATTTGATGTACCCGTTATTTATGTTCTGGGCAACCACGAAGCCTACGGTACTTCTCTAGACTCACTGATAGACCAATGTCGCGTTAAAGCTAACGAATATGAGAATGTCCATTTATTAGAAAATGACAGTGTAGTTATCGAGGGAGTTCGTTTTCATGGATGCACGTTATGGACAGATTTTTGTCTCGATGGAAGACCAGATGTTTCAATGAAAATAGCAGAAGCTCGAATGAATGACTTTAAGCAAATTCTTTATCATGGAAATGTTTTTACTCCCCAAGATAGCCAAGGCCTACATCGCGAGTCGAGACGATGGCTCTATAATTCAATAAAGCAATCGCCAGAGCAAAAAAACGTAATTGTTACCCACCATCTTCCATCAGGAAGCCTAATTCAGGCTGAATACCTCGGAAGCCCACTTGCTCCCGCTTTTGCGTCACACTGTGGGGAGTTTGAAAGTATTGCGAATAAAATCGTAGTTTGGTGTTACGGGCACAATCATGATTGCAATGAACAAATAGACTTCGGCATAAACTTCCATACAAATCAACGTGGATATTTTGAACATGAGTTAGTTTCTGGTTTTGACCCTCATAAAGTAATTACTATTGATACGAAATAAATGTGGATCTCGCCATAATTAACATGATTCTGGCTCATTCCGTGCTGCCAGTATAAATCAGGTTCACTTTGCATAAATGAACTTGTGGTACTTGAGCTAAAAAATAACACCATTTGCTACTTAGGTTTTTAATTAGAAGATGCTCTAAAGCTTTCAAAGCAAACTATTGCAGGAAACTAGATGCATTCTTTTCTACCTCTTAAGAGCCAGTACCTTTGTATAGTTTAGAGTAAGTAATCTAATGGTGTGATCTGTAACTATATAAAAGTTGAGTTGAATTAATTGCTATTCATCTAGGCCATTTAGCATGTTGATCATCTGATAAAAAACCAATACGAATGATTCGCATTAATAAACTATAATAAGGCTGCAAGCTCTGTATGTTTGGAATTCCACGGTTCCACTTCTCGGGCTGAGTAGTGGCCAATTGGAATACATGCATTCAGTAGATGGTTCAGTTGTATTAGCTTAGCCTGAAATGTACATGGAAAAAAGGAGAATTCTCATGATGATTGCTAGATGGTCTATTGATGCGAAGTTTGGACATAAGCCCGAAGTGTTAGATTCACTGGATCGGTGGTTTGATCAGTTTGGCACCCAAATTGGTTGGACACGAGACAAATATCGAGTCTTAGTTGGCTCCGTTGGAGCGTTAGAATCAAAGATTATTTCTGAGGTCACCATTAATGATTTAACCGAGCTTGATGAGTCATGGAAAAAATTAGGTGAACTGGAAGGGCATAAAGCGTGGAGTAAGGATCTAGAGCCACATATTGTGTCTGGTAGCCAAAAGTGGGAAATATTCAGAGTCGTGGATAATTAAAATTAAAAAGTGGATATCATCATTCTATTGTTCAAACTACGAAGTTAAGTTTTGCTTCTGGTATTTTGACATGATTTTACTCATCCGATTTGGCGAACTAGCTTCTTTGAGCTAGCTCGCTAATTGTCTAACAGCGTGCTTATGGTACAAACTCAATGTGGATTCTAGCTCCCAACTTACTATCTACGTGATCGCTAAAGTCACGCAGGGTAAGATCAGCATTAATAGTGCTCTCAAGTTCCTGAATATGTCCCGTTGAACCATAGAACGTTATCTCCGTCGCTAGCGTAGTGAAGGAATATGTTTTGTCGTCCATGCCAATGAAATCCTCGCACTATCTTATTGTTTTCTCACCTATACTCAGAGACGTAAATACAGTTCAGATATCTATATGGAGAATAGAATAATGGGTGATTCTAAAAACTCTGTAAACGACAGGAAGATGAGCAGTTTATTTGAACGATATCTGACTGTATGGGTTGGATTGTGCATTGTTATCGGCATTACCCTAGGGAAGGTAGCACCTGATTTAGCTAATACATTGAATGATATGGCTATCGAAGTGAATGGTGCGCCTGTTATTTCGATTCCGATAGCGATTTGTCTTTTTTTTATGATGTATCCGATCATGGTAAAAATTGATTTTACCAGTGTGGTGAAAGCTGGGAAAAGCGGTAAGCCAGTGTTTCTCACTCTTTTCATCAACTGGTGCATTAAACCGTTTACTATGTATGCCATTGCCATGTTGTTTTTGGGAATCATACTGAAAAGTTTGATTGGCGATGAAGCAATGGATCTGGTGAAAATGCCGTTTGGCCTCGATTTACCAGTTGGTGCGGCATATGGTGATGGAACTATTGTTTTACAGGATGGGATAAAAGTTCTGCAAATTCCTCTCTGGCGAAGCTATTTTGCTGGCTGCATTCTGTTAGGTATTGCACCCTGTACAGCAATGGTATTGGTTTGGGGGTATCTGGCCAAAGGTAATGATGGTCTTACGCTGGTAATGGTTGCGATTAACTCTTTGACTATGCTGGTCTTATATGGAGTTCTGGGTGGTTTTCTTCTGGGAATAGGTAAACTTCCGGTACCGTGGCAGGCGTTACTGCTTTCCGTTTCTATTTATGTCGCTCTTCCGTTGGTTGTCGGCTTTTTTTCCCGTAAATGGGTCATTAGCCATAAAGGGGAAGAATGGTTTAAAGAGAAGTTTCTGCATGTACTTACACCTATCACGATTGGCTCATTATTATTAACACTTGTCCTGCTTTTTAGCTTTAAAGGCGAAACTATTCTGGATAATCCACTGACCATTCTCTGGATCTCAATTCCGCTTTTTATACAAACCGTATTTATATTTTCGTTGGGATATCTGGCGGCTAAGCTACTTAATTTAAGCTATGAGGATGCTGCCCCGGCGGCAATGATTGGTGCATCAAATCACTTTGAAGTTGCTATAGCTACTTCTGTAATGATTTTTGGGATTTCATCTGGTGCAGCTTTGGCGACGGTGGTTGGTGTTCTAATTGAAGTTCCCGTTATGTTAATGCTGGTTAGTATCTGCAAGCATACTTCTGGGTGGTTTACTACGAAGAAGTCTTAATAGGTATAAGACTGATATCATTTATAAAATGTAGCGTAAGGATAGGGCTGGAAGACCAGCCCTTATTTTTCAGACTTTCGAGAGAATATCGTCGACTACTTTTTCTGGTGTCTGATTAATATCAATGTATAACGCTTCTTGCTCGGTCGGTTCAATCAGAGTACTAAATTGACTTTCTAACATGGCTGAACCTTGGAAGTAATGATCTTCTCTCGCTTTGAGTCTGGACCAGATAGTGTCAAAATCTCCTTTCAAATAGCAGAACGTTAACTCATTACAACCGCTTCTCAGCGCGTCTCTGTACTCCGGTTTAAGAGCAGAGCATGCCAGCACCAAGTTATCTTGTTCCTGTATTAGTGCATTTAAGGTTAAGAGCCATTCTTTTCTGTCTTCGTCAGTTAGAGGAATTCCATTCCTCATTTTTTCTACGTTTTCCTCTGGGTGGTAATCATCACCATCGAAAAAAGGAATGTTAAGTGATTTTGCCAGTGAGTAACCGATAGAAGACTTACCGCACCCAGAAACACCCATAACGACATATTTTTTATTCATAGTATCAACTCATAATTAGGCTTCATGGGCAAACTTATCGCCACCACAACGCAAGCTCAGGGAAGAGAATCACGAGAGCGAGTACGCAAACCTGTAGTCCGATAAACGGTAGTAGTGCTGTGAAAATTTCGCCAAGACTAATATCTTTAGGCGCTACAGATTTCAGATAGAACGCTGCAGGACCAAATGGTGGTGACAAAAATGCAACTTGCATATTTAGACAGAACACAACACCAAACCAGATAGGATCCATTCCAAGCCCGGTAATAATAGGCACGAAAATTGGCATCGTAAGTAGTGCCACGCCTACCCAGTCCAGGAACATACCCAGAACAAACAGGATCACCATCATGATAAGAAGAGTCGACATCGCGTTACCGCCACTCAAAGCGAGAATCGTTTCCTCTACAAAATCGATACCACCCATCAAGTTGTAAACGCCAACCAGCGCTGAAGCACCGATACCTATCCACATGATCATGCCGCACGTGCGCATGGTTGCGATGGCTGACTCTTTAATCATGTTCCAATTTAGCTCTTTTCGGATAGCAGCGCTGATAGCAATACCAACTACGCCCAAAGCAGAAGCTTCGGTAACTGACGCAACGCCAGTGTAAATACTTCCTAAAACGGTAGCCACTGACAGCAAAGGGAAGAACAGAGCTTTGAAGTAGCTTGGGTGCGCTTGTGCATCTTTTGCCAGATCTTCTTCTGACGGTAGTGGTGCAAGAGCAGGGTTAAGCTTGCAACGAATTAATACATAAGCCATATAGAAAAAAGCCAGAATTAACGCAGGCAAGAATGCGGCTTTAAACAGTTCCCCAATCGATACTGATGCGGACAAGCCGTAAATAATCAGTACGATACTTGGTGGCAGCATGGTTCCAAGCGCTCCACCGGCACATGTTGTACCTATTGCAAGCTTACGATCATAACCGAGTCGTAGCATTTGTGGCAGAGCCAGAATACCAAGCAGTACCGTCTCTCCACCTATAACGCCTGACATAGATGCAAGGATCACGGCAACAAGTAATGTCTGAACGGCTACACCGCCACGAACTTTACGTCCGACACTTTTCATCGCATCGAATAGATCTCGGGCAATACCAGAACGGTCAAGTAAAGCTGCCATAAGTACAAACATTGGTACTGCAAGGAACACATAGCCACTTACGAAGCTGAATATGCGGCTTGATATAAGAGGTAAAGCGTCGACACCAAACCAGCCTAAGGTGAATATCAGAGCGACCAGACCGGTTACGAAAGCTAACTGCATACCAGTTAACAAAAGTCCGATCATCAAAACAAGCATCAACAAGCTGCCGTACTCGATACCAATCGATGATAAGTTCGAGGTGAATGTTTGAAATCCAACCCAACCCAAAGCAGCTGCTAAAGTCAGAAGACCTATGACAAGGAGTACTGGTTTATAGCTCCCTACATTAGGTTTTGTAGAAGATAAATTAATCATTGCCTTCTTCCTTTAGTTGTTTGATTTCGTTAATTAAATGCAAAACGAATTGAATGAACATTAAGCAAACGGTTATAAGGATGACCCCTTTAAGGAGGGCAGGGAACGGAGGATTCCAAGCTGACCCAGATGTCTCTAATCTCAATCCTCCCCATGGTGCGAACCATGAGTTAGCCACGGTTTGCCAAGCCGCGTAAATCAACAATCCGCTAAACAGCAGTCCTGCTAAGTGGTGAAAGATGTTTAGGTAGCGTTTCGTTTCCTGTGATACCGAATCGTAGAGCAGAACAACCCGCACATGCTTGTCGGTAGCTAAAGCGTAAGCACCACCAATGACAAAAAGTGAACCACCAATAAAAGATGCTGTTTCATGAACCCACATTGTCGGTGAGTCAAAAAGATAGCGACTCGCTACTTCATAAAAAGAGATGATGACGGTGACAACAAACAATAAACTAAACCACTCACTGATTTTAGTTATTGCTTTATCGAGGATATTTTGTGGCATTTCAGCCACAATATTTGTGCCTGATTCTTTCATATGTCTAATTTCCAGATGAAATAGGGAGGAGTAAACCTCCCTTTATTTAACAACTTATAGAAGGCCTGAGTCTTTCAAATAAGTCGTAATAGAATCGTAAACTTTTTTCGCATTAGGAGAGAGCGCTGCGTATTTCTCCCACTCACCCATTGCAATCTGGCGGAACTTCTTACGCTCTTCTTCTGACCAGTCATGGATGGTAATGTTTGGGTTTGCTTCTGCTTCCTTAACCGCTTTTTCGTCAGCAATGCGTAGCTGAGTGGTAATATCTTCGGCGAAGTCACGAACAGAGACCGTCATAATTTCCTGAAGATCGGCAGGTAGTTTGTCCCACTTCTTCTGGCTCATTGAGATATCAATAGTTGGCAGTGAGTGGAAGCCCGGTTGAACAGGGTGGGTTGCAACGTCATTCATGCCAGCAGTATGGTTAGTAGAGAAAACGGTGTAGTCAGCGGCATCAATTACGCCTTTACTCAAACCAGTAAAGACTTCTGAACCTGGTAGGTTTACAGGCGTTGCTCCTGCCGCAGCAAATACTTGTTGAACCAGGCCTTCTGGAGCTCGTAGTTTTAGACCTTTTAGATCATCAACACCGTTCAATGGAACCTTAGATACAAACGATTCAACACCTGTTGTTGAACCACCAATGTACTTCACGCCGTAAGGAGCATAGAGCTCAGTCATCAATTCGTAGCCACCGCCGTAATTGATGTATTGAAGCAATTGACGTGTGTCTGACCATGCACCAACCATGTTACCAATTAAACCGAAAGCAGGGTCTTGGCCTGAAAAGTAACCTGTTGCGGTAATGTGGCCGTCGATGACGCCCATTTTAATTGCTCCTAAGGTTTCCGTGTGTTTCACCACAGCGCCAACAGGTAGTAAGTCAATCTCGATACGACCACCAGACATTCGTTCTACGCGCTCTGTCCATTCTTTCTGAACCTGAAAGTTCTTGTCGCCAGAAGGATCGCTAGATTGAAATTTGAAATTAAAGTCAGCGGCGAACGCTGACGTTGATAGCAAAGCTAGTGAGATAGCGGAGGTTAGGGTTTTGTGTAAGATGTTCATTCATTCGTCCTTTAATTTCTTTATCGGATCTCTATTTGTATTCCTGTTATGCCCAAATGTTACCGGGAACATTGCGTAAGTTACCGGTAACATAGAGCGAAATCTAAGAGTTCGATCACGTTCTATAACATCTTTAATTTTTTTCTAACATGAATGAGAGGTCTGTTATAAATGGGAGTGAATATACCCAAGCAACTTCAAGATGCAGGATTCAGAGCGTTGTCACTGGCACAAGTTCAAGGCCTACTCTCAAGGAAAGAACACGCAGCGGAATAGCGAGCTCTTTCCAAGGTATATATTATTCGGATGACTTATTTGTGGCCTGAGATAGACATTGCCAATTCTTTCAGTTATATCTCGTATCTTCGTTGGGTGGATTGGTCTTAAGGGCGACTTATCATGTTGGAAATGTTTGGGGTAATTAATATATGGACGTATTTAGTAGGGTTAACAATGATAATCCTCGCTCCTGGTCCAAACTCTCTTTATGTGTTGAAATCCAGTTCATCTCTGGGCGTTAAGGCTGGTTATAAGGCGGCTTCTGGTGTACTTATCGGCGACGCAGTTTTGATTTTACTTTCCTATCTTGGGGTTGCCTCTTTAATTCAAACGTCACCCGTTTTATTCACAACTATCCGCTACCTTGGTGCCGCATATTTGCTTTATTTGGGGATAAAAATCGTCCATCAGTTAATGAGTAAAACAGATGGAGACGAGTCGGAAGTAGCGCGCCCTAAAAAGAAAGAAAATGTGTTCGCTAAATCGTTGACGTTAAGTTTAACCAACCCGAAAGCGATTCTGTTTTATGTCTCGTTCTTTATCCAGTTTATTGATTACACGTATGAACACACATGGATTTCGTATCTGATTCTGGCCTTCATTCTAGAAGTGTTCAGTATTATTTATCTGAGCACTCTGATCTTCCTGGGATCGTCATTAACCCAACTCTTCAGGGATAATAAACTTTTGGCCAAGTTAGGTAATGGTCTGCTTGGCATGTTCTTTATGGGGTTTGCAGCGCGATTAGCAAGCTTGAGTTGATAATAGAATTTATACGTTCTCACACCTTCGCCATCACAAAGCCTTTTGTGATCTCATCGAATACCGGGCTATATCCTGACATAAAGAAATGTATTCTATTTCATTTGTTGTGAGAGCCCGCCTAGCCAAATGTTATGCCGATTTTTTTTACAACGGTGTCATTCTCTCTCATAACTCATGCTAACCAGATGCATATATTGTAACTAGTTGCTATTCAATTGATGTATATCAATGTGCTTGCTTATATTAGTAAGCACTTAAAAATGTTGCCCTATATTTAATTTGGTAGTGTTAAAAATCTTAATAAGTCAGGCATATTTTTTCGGATAGGCAGTGTGGTGCTAAAGACGCATTGCCATGCACTAAGGAGAAAATGATGAAGGGCTATACACCGATGAAAAAAAGAGCCTTAGAGATACTCTTGTTCATGGGTATGATATTTACGGCTCTACTATTCTTAGCACCCCCTATGGCTATCGCTGTTGATGATGGTTCAGATCGTCCAGAATGGGCAGGTAACCAGGGCAGAGATGGAAAGCCTGGCAGGGGGAATACACAACCGGGTACAAGTAAAGGTGATCTTTATGGTGACTTGTTAATCATTGTTCGTGATGACAATGGGGAGCCTGTTAAGTACACCTGGGATTGGGATGAGTTGGATGCAACGATATACGTACCTCAACAAGATGATAATGGCTGTTTCCAACCGATAGCGAATGAACAGGCTTCAGACGCGCTCACAGGGGAACTTCTGCCAGCGCTACCTGAAGAGTTTCGAGTCGCAGATGGTCTGCTTATCCCACTTGATAGTGAATGTGAAATTGCTGAAACCCTAGTGGGTTATGAGGATTATACATTTGCTAATTATACTGAAGAAGTAGATTTTGGTCGCTTGAGTGTGGCGAGATCATCGATTGACGTTATTGATTCCTCTTATGCGGAAGCGATAAGTAACATCAACAGTGCCGCTAGTATTAAGATCGATCCCGCGGGAAGGATTGACGTTGTTCTTCCCGACGGAACAATTAAAACTATCGACTCGCCACTGGAAAATTTGGCGCTTTATAAAGCGTTGATGCTCAATGGCCACTTACCGGGTCTTTTGTTAACAAACGAGCAGTTAGGGGATCTTGACCATCTGCTAGGTAACGGTGTTGAGACAGTTAGTCAAAGAGACTTGGATACAGCAGCAGCACTTTTGGCTGGTGCTGGAGATAAGTTTGGCACGATTAATCTCGATCTTGTTATTAATATCAACACTATCTTGGGTATTAATGACAACGGGCATTTTGATTTTATGAGATATAGCTATTATCGTGACGTTATGTACTCTGGAACTGAAGTGGGTCTGTTGCTTCCAGGGGTTGAGCCTAATCCTGGTGCTCCAGTGGGGATTTCAAGTCTGTCATACCAAGTTGTCCCTCTTCTTGATATAGCAGGTAATCCTGAGGCATTTACAGCAGACCAAGTGCATACTGATTTTGCACGTGGCTTTACACAAGCGGCTGACGATTCATTACGAGTGATCAATTACATTCATAACTGGGCACTTCCTGATTTACCTGAAGGCCTTGCTTGGGAATAGCAAAGCGATATTACACCCGAGTGTGAGAATAGTTTGAATTAATTAAAGGTGGAGGGGCTTTGTATCCTCCACCTTTCTTCGTTGAGTAGAACTAACTGTTGGTTCAGTCGTATTAAAAGTTGTCGTTAGGCGATCTTTGTATTTGCTCTACTCAGCAAGTGCCCTTATGCGCTCGTTTGGGTTTATAATTGCGCTTTAAACTAAATAAAGGCTTGGAATATGTGTCCATCTGCGAGTTCGGTTGTTGTTCTTGACTTTGAAACTACGGGGCTGTCACCGAATATGGGCGACAGAGCCATTGAAATTGGTGCTGTCAGGTTGGTCGATGGTCAGGTAACGGAATCTTTTCAGCAGTTAATGAACCCGGGCTTTAGAGTCAGTGGCTTTATAGAAAGTTATACGGGTATTACCAATCAAATGTTACGGACCGCGCCTAGCTGCGAAGAGGTGATGGAGGAATTCTCTGAGTTTATTGGTAACAGTCCGCTTGTTGCACATAACGCGTCGTTTGATAAGCGGTTTCTCGATGCTGAGCTAGAAAGAATCAATAAGAGTTACTCCCAACAATTCGCTTGTTCTATGTTAATTGCGAGGAGATTAATTCAAGATGCACCGACTCATAAATTAGGTGATCTTGTGCATTTTAAACACATTGAAAACGATGGCACGTTTCACCGTGCATTGGCTGATTCACAAATGACAGCGAAATTATGGATGCTGATGGTAGACGATCTTCGCCTGAAAAATGTCCAAAAACCGACTTTTGAACTCATGCAAAAAATCGGAAAGACAAGTAAACACGCTATTAATAATCTGCTCTCGCAATATGCTTCTAATTAATGATTTATCTTAATGTTTGTATCGCCAAGGTGATGACGGATTCAACATCTAATGGGATGTGGTCTCAAAACACTCGCTGTAACTTGAACAAGTTTCACAACTGGGCGAGCGGCACACATAGTCTCCACCGTTCTCGCATAGCTGGCGATACAAAAATCGTTTCCAACGCATGTTGTTTACGTTAAGCGCGGATAGGTCCGGAAAGTAGTCTGAAAATAGCTGGCTGAGTATTGGCCGTTCAGGCAAGCCTAAATCATGCCACAGGTGCTGACTTCCCATACAGCCACTTGAGATGACGGTAGCCATCTCTGTCGCAAAGGGCACGGATTCGTCGATGTTCTGAAGTAATAACTGGTGGAGTTGTCCATGTTCCTGTGCTCTTAAAACCATCAATTCACTACGTAACTCGGCCTGCTTCGTTTCGAAGTCATTACTATCAACTTCTACACCTATTGCGTGAATTAGCCGAATAAAAGTGCTCTTATCTAAACCAAGATACAGAGGAAGGGCAGAATGCCCACTCAAATAAGAGTGGACAATAGGCTGCCAGTATCGGGAGTATTTACCATCTCGCACTATACAGAATCCCCGGAAGGTTGCGGACTTAAGCTTCCTCTAGGGTTTAAAGGAAGATTGGCACAATCGACAATCGCCTCTTCGATAGGGCAAATGCTGGCACATTGCGGTTCATGCCAAAAAGAAGAGCATTCGTTGCATCTTTTATTGTGAATCGCAAATGGTTTCTCAGCTCTGCCTGTTTTATATACCGCTTGATTTGGACAAACAGTCATGCAGGCATGGCAGCCAACACATTTATCGTTGATGAATAAGCTCATGCTTGTCCTCCTTTACTTTAGAATTTTTTTGTTGCTGTTTGGCGATAGTTTCCAGGCTAGTGCTGACTGGCTGGAAGGCGAAGTCAACATTAGGAGTTATTCCGCGTTTTTCTAATTCTCGCCAAGGGCTAATCCCGATTCTGGCACTGAGTACCATCTGGCAGTCGGCGATAGTATCGAACAAGGCTTCCTTATCACTATCATCCCCACAATCGGTTTGTCCTTTACAATACTGAGCCACATTTCGCGACTCCTGGAAAAGGAATTGCTCTGACTGGTTATCATATTGGTAGATTTCAAAGCTTTTAGCATGCCCAAAATGCAGCCCAATATTTGATTCACCATGACTTGCCACAGCGACTCGATATACAGATGGAGATTTTGTTGCGCTGCACGGGGAAGCACTATCGTCACTCAACATACCCACGGCGTCTGCACGGCACTGTTTACAATGCGTCATTTGTGGCATGTGAACGCCGCATTCCTCTCGAACGGCTTCTATCTCACTATCCGTCGGTCCTCGTTGGCCACTAAGCCCAAAATAGGTGCCATGGCTCGGGTCTGATATCAACGGCATAATATTGTGTAATGTCGCTCCGAGGGATTTTACTTTCTCTGAAACCTGAGCAATGTGATGGTCGTTGACGCCGGGAATAAGCACCGTATTGATTTTGACCAGCATTCCTGCTTCCGCAGCTAGTTGTAATCCGAGTAGCTGGCGATCAATAAGCGTTTGCGCTGCAGCTCTTCCTTTGAGTCTTTTACGATTGTAAAAAACCCACGGATAAATTTTTTCGCCGATCTCAGCATCAATACAATTAATCGTAATGGTGAGGTGGTTAACTCCTAAAGCGGAGAGTGTCACGACATGTTCCGCAAGTGCCAGACCGTTGGTCGAAATACACAGTTGAACATTGGGATCCGCTTTGTGTATATCTCGCAGAGTTTTAAACGTCGCTTGTGGATTCGCTAATGCATCACCGGGCCCAGCTATACCGACAACAGTAAGATTAGGCGCGCGTTTTTTAATGGTTGAAAATTGTTTGAGGGCAGCAGCACTATCCATAACGTGCGACACAACCCCCGGACGAGATTCATTGCTGCAATCGTATTTACGATTACAGTAGTTACACTGAATGTTGCAAGCAGGAGCTACTGGTAAATGCATCCGAGCATACTGATGAGCCTGCTTTGAATAGCAAGGATGCTGCGCGATCTTTTCTTGAGTTTGTTTGTTTAAAAAGTGATGAAGATTATCGTTCGCGCAATCGTCACTTTTTACTCGTGGTGAAGGACTATCCATGTCTGCCCCTTAATGATTTTATGCCTATAAAAAGGTTTACTGCAATCATCGTTCCCTGTTTAACTTATTGTTTTTTAATAGCTAACTTTGTTGGCTTACAACAATTGTCTGATAGTTGACAATATTTATGTCCTGCAAATTGTCAGATTTGTTTCATCTCGATATTTAATATTTGGATTCGATACGCGATTTGACGTGGTGTCATGTTTAATAACCTTGCTGCTTTTGCTTTGACCCAGCCAGAACGTTCAAGAGCATCAATTACCAGCTCTCGTTCATCAGATGGTTTGCTCTTTTCTCTGGTCATAAGATGGCTATCTGTGACGCGAGAAGGAGTTGCCGCAAAACCTGCACTCACCGTATACGCGGGTTGTGGAGAATTGGCGAAGCTTGTCTCAGTCTGATTGATCGTAATTAAGCTGGCATTAATGACTCCGGATTCACACAGAACAGCAGCACGTTCCAAGGTGTTTTCCAGTTCACGAACGTTTCCGGGCCAGTTGTGATTCATCATCACGCGTATAGCGTCATCGCTGATGGTGAGCTCTCGGCCTTGTTGTTTGCTTAATTTTTTTCTCATGTACTCTGCGAGTTCAGGAATGTCTTCAATACGGTCACGCAGAGCCGGTAAGTGCATTGGCATGACGTTGAGACGATAGTAGAGGTCTTCACGGAAGTTTCCTTGGGCTACTTCGTCTTCAAGATGGCGGTTTGTCGCCGCGATGATACGGACATTGACAGAAATCGTCGTTGTACCGCCAACGCGTTCGAACTCTTTTTCCTGTAGTACACGCAACAATTTCGCCTGGAAAGCAGCACTGGTTTCACCAATCTCGTCGAGGAAAATAGTGCCATTGTGCGCCATTTCAAAGCGGCCTTTACGTTGTTTTACTGCACCCGTAAATGCTCCTTTTTCATGTCCGAACAGCTCAGACTCGAGCAAGTTATCCGGTAATGCCGCGCAGTTAAGTTTGACGAATGGGCGATCAGCACGAGGAGAATTATAGTGAATGGCATTAGCTATAAGCTCTTTACCGGTTCCTGATTCTCCTCGAACGAGTACAGTTGAATCCCAGCGAGACACCAAGCGAATTTGGTCAAAGATTTGCCTCATCACTTTTGTGTGGCCGACTAAGTTGCGGAAACTGTAGTTATTACGGACCTTGCGTCGCAGGCCATCTCGTTCATCGACCAACTCTTTTTCGGTACGTTCAACGTTTTGAGCCAATTGAATATTCTTCGAAATCAGATTGCCAATCATATCAAGAAATTTTGATAGCAGAGTCAGATGTTCATCGCTTACGTTAGGCGGCTGGGCAGAAAGCGCACCAAGCACTTTACTGTTGCTGTCTTTGATTGGTACGCAGATAAAGGGTTTATCATAGTCGTAGAGCGCAAGTTTATCCGCAAAGCGCATATCACTACCAAGGTTGCGGATGACCATCGAACTACCGCGGCTGAGAACTTCTCCGACAATGCCTTCGCCAGTTTTATAGTAAACGTTCTTTTGTCCACTGGTGTTGTCACTGGTTGGACTGTGCACACATTTAACCAGCAAAATGTTCTTTTCGTGGTCGAGGATGGTGAGCATTCCACACTGCAATCGACATTCATCATGCAGTATTTTTAGGATTTTGTCGGAAGATTCAACGTAGTTTAAGCTAGCATTTAGAACACTAGATATTCGATACATTGCCGCCAACAACTGACGCTCTAAATTTAAGAGAGTATGTTCTTCAATCATAATGATCTACCGGTAATAATTGGAAATGTTAAGCAAACTTTCGCGCCGTTTAGTCTCTGACTATCTGAGATAGTCACGGTGGCAGAGTGTTCGTTGAGAACCTGCTGCACGATTGAGAGTCCTATTCCACGACAGCCGGACTGATGTTTCGGCTTGGTACTGTAAAAAGGTTGGAATACAGTCAGGCGAAGCTCTTCTTTCACTCCCAATCCGCTGTCTTCAATATCAATGATGATCTCGCCGTTTTGTTCATAAGAGTGAATAAACAAAGTTCGGTCTACTGGTTTCGCTAGTCTGATTGCGTCTAACGCATTATCGATAAGTTGCTTTAACGCAAGAATGAGTCGATGAGGCGTGCCGTTAATAGACGAGAGTTTTTGTGATAGGTCTAGCTCTAAATTGATAGACAATCGCATTAACTCATCACCAGTGATATTGCATGCATCACGAATGATTTCGTTTAGGTTGACGGGTTGTAGCGCCTCTCTTTCTCGCTCAGGGATAGCGAGTTGAATTTCATGCATAGCAGAATTCGCGGTAGCCATTGCATCGTCCATTGCGACTAAGCCCGGGCATGAGGCATTGGTACGTTTTAGAATGTTGACTGCAGAATTAATGACATTGAACGGTCCCTGCAGTTGATGGAGGGTGCCCATCAATGCTTCTTGCATGGCGTGGACGTATTTGTTGTCTCTTACCATCAGTTTGACCGCGTTAATTCGGCGCTCTTCTACCAGCAATTTTTCTTTAGTACGTTCGGTAATAGAAATAACAGTGTAATCATCATCACTATCAGGAAGAAAGTAGTGTTCAATGTTAATGGTTGAAACCGGAGTCTTGACCATGGCGAACTCAAACCATCGTTCGTGTGTGTCGTCTTCGCTGCGAATAGAAATATTCTGCGTACGAGCTTTTTGCTGACCTATAAATTCCACCAAACTGTCATATTGATAATCATGTTTGATACTGCTTAACAGGAGATCAATGGGTGAATGTTGGATACTTTGCTCTATCCGCTGATATTTTTTATTAGTGACTAAAAGGTTATTCAATGAATCAACCAATGCGATTGCTGTTGATGATCCATTAAGAACCGCCTGAAACAGCGTAAATTGATTCTTTTGATCAGTGATGCGTAGGTGGCGTTCTGTAATATCTCTGTGAATTGCATAGTAACGGGTCTCGCCCTTTTGTTCCTTCAATCGAGATATCGACATTTCAGCGATATAAGGTTGCCCATTTTTCTTTCTATTCACCAGTTGACCTTGCCAGTGATCACCGTTGGTAATTGCGAACCACATGTTTTGGTAGACACTCTGAGGCGTTGCCTTATACGAAAGTAAAGACGAGTTCTTACCGATGAGTTCATGGGGGGAATAGCCTGTAATTTGGCTAAAAGTCTGGTTAACGAAAAGTATGTTGCCATGCTTATCCGTAATGCTGATCGCAACTGGCGCATGCGCAACAATTTGTTCGAACGCGCGCGTATCAAAAGCCGTTGGATTGCTATCGGGTAGAAAGTTCTCAAGTTGTTCCATACGTCTATCCCTTTACGTTTGGTGATGTAACAACAGGTAATGCATTTCCTATTCCAGACTCTCAGTCCAGTTATGGTGGGCTTATTCCAATTAAACTTTGTTTGATTTCGGACAATTATTACTTCGATTAAGTGAACTTTGTTGGCTTTCTGACAAGGTAAATCTGGTGGTTCTGGGCAATGAATATCTGCTCAAGCACTTTGTAAATCGAGGGTTTTGATACATCTCGGTGCAACATTTCACTCGTGGCATACGCTATGCACCATAGTCGATAGTACAAGTTATTGGAGTGTTGTTATGTCCGAAGGATTGATCATTTTTCTCAGCGCGGCATTTGTAAACAATGTCGTGCTAGCCAAATTTCTGGGCTTGTGCCCGTTTATGGGGGTGTCGAGCAAGATTACGAGTGCGGTAGGGATGGGGGTAGCGACCATTTTTGTGCTTACTCTTGCGACGGTATGCAGCTGGTTGATTGAATTTACTATTTTAAAGCCATTACATCTGGAGTTTATGCGGATCATATCTTTTATTTTGGTCATCGCTGCGGTTGTACAGTTCACAGAGCTATACGTTAAGAAATCATTTCCCGAACTTTATCAGGCGCTTGGCGTTTTCCTACCGCTAATTACCACCAACTGTGCGGTCTTCGGTGTCGCTTTGTTAGCCGTTCAAGATGAGTTGTCATTTCTTAATACCGTGATGTTCAGCTTTGGATCTGCGTTGGGCTTTATGTTGGTGCTCACTATTTTTGCCGGTTTACGTAGTCAGCTTACGCTGAGTAATGTGCCGAAAGCCTTCAAAGGCTCGCCAATAGCGTTTATCACAGCGGGCTTCTTATCAATGGCCTTTATGGGCTTTTCAGGAATGGCGTAAAGGAGACTTAAACATGTTACTTACAATGCTCATTTTCTTTGTCTGTCTCGGCGCTGTGCTTGGTTTAGCGCTAGGGTACGCGGCAAAGGTGTTTCATGTTGAGGGAGACCCGCGCATTGACAAAGTTGAAGCACTATTACCTGGTGGTCAGTGTGGTCAATGTGGTGAGGCTGGTTGCCGACAAGCTTCGGAAAAAATGGTTTCGGGAGAGCTGAGCCCGTCGTGTTGTCCGCCAGGAGGCTCAGCACTCGCACAGAATGTCGCGCAGTTGCTTGGTGTTTCTATTGATGTTGATGACCAAGATGTCGAGTTGGTCGCACGTGTTAATGAAGCAGAATGTAACGGCTGTAACCGATGCTACAAAGCGTGTCCTTTCGACGCGATTGTCGGAGCGCCTAAACAGTTACATACGGTAATTAAGGATGTTTGCACCGGATGCCAGTTATGTGAAAAAGCGTGTACCCGAGGATGCCTCACCATGACTGAAGTGACGCCTTCAGTATCGACATGGTATTGGCCAAAACCTTCGTTGACGGCTTAGGAGTGAACCATGTCCAGTTTGATTGATTTTAGTTTATTGAGTAAGCCATTTCGCGGTGGGATCCATCCTAAAGCTTATAAAGAGCTCACTTCGGATAAAAGCATTGACCGTCAATTTTGGCCAAGAAATATCTACATGGCGTTACAGACTCGTTCTGGTGCGAAACTTAGAGCGCTGGTCAGTGTTGGGGATCAGGTCTACCGAGGTCAGCTTATTGCAGTAGGGCAGAATGATTTCGTTCCACCAGTTCACTCATCGGTCAATGGCATTGTTACTGCGATTGTTCCGCATATCACCACGCATCCTGCGAAAGTGAAATGTGACACGGTAGTGATTCGAGCTAACGACGATAAACGTTGGGGTGAGACTTCACCAGGCGAAAGCATCCATGACCTGGACGCGGACACCATTATCGAAAGGGTAGCAGAAGCGGGCATTGTTGGGCTTGGCGGGGCGGGCTTTCCGGCGGCAGTGAAAATACGGTTTTCACGCAGTTCCAATGTTGACACCATCGTCATCAACGGGGGGGAATGTGAACCTTACCTGACCAGTGATGATTTAACGATGCAAAGCTATCCCGAAGAGATCATTGCAGGGATACAGATGCTCTTGATTGCAAGTGGGGCTAAAAGAGCAATCATTGGGGTAGAAGATAATAAACCAGAGGCACTCAGTGCACTGCACTACGCGGCAAGTGAAGTGGATTGTATCGAAGTCCGTAAGGTGCCGAGTATCTACCCGATGGGCTCAGAGAAGCATTTAATAAAAACGCTGACAGGGCAAGAGGTTCCTCCGGGTGGCCGTGCAACTCAAGTCGGGATCTTGGTGAACAATATATCCACGGTTAGGGCTGTGTATCATGCTGTTCGATTCCGACGTCCATTAGTTTCTCGGATCGTCACTGTCAGTGGTAAGGGCATTGCAGAGCCGAAAAATGTTGAGGTGCCAATCGGCACACCAGTAAATGAAGTGATCAACTATTGTGGTGGCGTCAGCGAATCTACAGAGAGATTACTTTTGGGTGGGCCAATGATGGGCCAAGCCGTTCCTTCAATGCAGGTGCCTATCGATAAAACGGTTGGCGGAATTCTAGCCCTTACGGAAGACGAAGTATTCATTGAGTCCAAACACCAAGAGTGTATCCGTTGCGGGCAATGTGTCCGCGCATGCCCGATGGGTCTAATGCCATTTCAGATGGCGGCATATACGCGTGTTTCAGATTTCAAACGTGCCGAAGATCTAGGTGTGAACCATTGTTTGTCTTGTGGTGCATGCGGATATGTATGTCCATCATCTATCCCTCTGGTGCAGTACTTCATGCATGCTAAAGGTGCCATTGCCTCTACTGCTTTCCAAGAGAAAAAATCGACTCAGGCGAAAGTGCTTAATGAGTCTCGTAAGCAACGTCTCGCCCTAGAGGCCGCAGAGAAAAAAGCAGCACAAGATGCACAAAAAGCGGCGAGACCAAGCAGGAATGGCAGAGCGGCTCCTCCAGCAGCGAAGCCTGCACGGCCAGAAAGACCTGCACGTCCTGCGCGCGTCACTCGTCAAGCTACAGCTACCGAGAAGGAGCAACAATTATGATTAAGTACGACTCGGTGATAGGTCCGTTCGCCCATAACGGGAGTTCGACGACACGAATCATGTATCTCGTTATATTAACGTTATTCCCTGCCTGCGTGTTCGCAGGGTTTCAGTTTGGGCGCAATAGCATTGCTCTGATAGCAGTTTGTTGCCTAACTTGCATTATCAGTGAGTGTTTATGCTTGTTGGCGATGAATAAGAAACCTAGCGCGTGCTTTGATGGCTCAGCAATATTAACTGGTTTGCTGTTAGCAATGAGTTTACCCCCGTCATTTCCTATCAGCCTTGCCATGTTAGGCAGTATGTTCGCGATTATATTGGGTAAGCAAATCTACGGAGGATTAGGGCAAAACTTATTTAATCCTGCGATGTTAGCGCGCGTTATGTTGCTTATCTGCTTTCCCGTCGAAATGACGCAGTGGGCGGCTCCAACTCCGATCGATTTGAGTAACAACTTAGTCTCGGTGCCAGAAGGCTGGCTTAGCTTTGATGGAGTAACTGCCGCTACAGCGTTAAGTAGTGAGCGTATTTTGCCTGTTGAGTTCACGGAACAGTTCTTTGGACAGCACTCAGGAAGTCTGGGTGAAACCAGTACTTTTCTGATTCTATGTGGGGGTGGTTACCTGCTTTGGCGACGAATAGTCCACTGGGCTATCCCACTTACCTTTATGATTGGCTTGGCACTACCTGCTTTAGTTGGTCATTTAATTAACGCTGAAGTCTACTTGTCTCCTTGGGTACACCTGACCAGTGGTGCAGCGATGTTGGGTGCTTTCTATATCGCGACTGATCTCGTGACATCTCCAACTAGTATTCGTGGACAGCTCCTTTATGGATTGGGTTGTGGCCTTTTAGTCTGGTTAATCAGAACGTTCGGAAGTTATCCCGAAGGCGTCGCCTTTGCCGTACTAATTATGAATGCAGTCAGCCCACTGATTGATTATTACATGCGACCGAATGTCTTCGGTGCGACCACAGTAACGGGGAAATAATCATGGAAATCAGATTACAACAAGTCAAAGAGCGGATTTCATATCAGGTAGTTTTACTTTCTAGTGCCTGCGCGCTTGCTGCCTTACTGCTATTTGCTACCGATTGGGCGACAAAACCCGTTATCGCACAGCGAATTCTCGAAGACCAAAACGCACTCTTGAGAGAGGTTCTGGCGGGGCAGCCCTACGCGAATGATGTGTTCGCATCCAGTGAACTTATTGAGTTCGAAGGTAAGTCTTTCGAACTCTACCGAGTGGAAGACGAAAAGCATCAATTGATTGATTGGGTCATTCGTGGTGATCAGGAGGGGTACAGCGGCACAATAAGGTTTCTTATTGGGATTACGCTAAACGGCGAGATTATTGGCGTGCGAGTCATCAGCCACAGTGAAACTCCCGGACTAGGTGACAAAATAGAAGCAGAAAAAAGTAACTGGATACATAGTTTTGCAAAACGTGCCTTAGAGAACACAGGATTATGGGCAGTGAAAAAAGATGGTGGAGACTTTGACCAATTCAGTGGTGCGACGATTACCCCCAGAGCTGTAGTTAAGGGCGTGCATCAAGCGTTATTAGCGCTTGAAT
This sequence comes from Vibrio sp. YIC-376, assembly GCF_052353105.1. NCBI lineage: Bacteria > Pseudomonadati > Pseudomonadota > Gammaproteobacteria > Vibrionales > Vibrionaceae > Vibrio > Vibrio sp. YIC-376. The sequence continues at coordinate 90,358 of NZ_JBBWFK010000002.1, read as the reverse complement.
CATATCAAGGAGCGAACAATGAGTGACTCAAATCAATACAAAACTATTATTTCTCAAGGCTTATGGGGTAACAACATTGTATTAAAGCAGTCTCTTGCCCTTTGTCCGCTGCTTGCGGTGACAAGCAGTGCAACGAATGGTTTAGGTCTTGGCCTTGCGACTATGGTTGTTATGGTCGCTGCCAATACCCTGAACTCGATGGCAAAAGGCATTATCAGTAAGACGGTTCGTATTCCGGTTAATGTCATCATTATTGCTACGTTAGTGACGCTGATAGATGCGGTACTTAATGCTTATCTTCATTCTCTGCATAAAGTACTCGGTCTGTTTATCCCCTTAATTGTCACAAACTGCGCAATTCTCGGTCGTGTGGAGTCCTTTGCCAGTCGAAGTGCGGTATTACCGTCAATTGCTGATGGTCTGTTTATGGGCTTAGGTTTTACGTGGGTGCTTACAACGCTGGGAGCGATAAGAGAGATCCTGGGTAGCGGGACATTGTTTAGCAATGCTCATTTGCTATTAGGGGAACGTTTCGCGTTTCTGGAATTGGTCATTATTGACGATTACCGAGGGCTGCTTCTGATTATTTTGCCACCGGGAGGCTTCTTGGTTCTGGGGTTGGTACTCGCGTTAAAACAAAAGTACGAATCGGTCGTTAAAAATGCGGTTCCGGCTATTGCTCACAATAGGGGGTAATGATGAAAGTAAGTGTTGTGTACGCGCTACCAGATGAACAGGTATGGCTGTCTGTCGATGTTGATCATACTGCGACAGTGCTGAGTGCAATTCAGGTCTCCAATATTTTAAACATGTTTCCAAGCATAGATCTTGATAAGCAGAAAGTCGGTATTTTCAGCAAAGTCGCTAAGTTGGATAGCGAACTTAAGGAAGGTGATCGTGTTGAAATATATCGCCCGTTAATTTGGCAACCTGAAGACGACGATGATGACGATTAATTGTCATCTTTACGACAATATGTCAGTTATTGTAATGCGTGGTTTTTATAAGTTATTGATTTTTAGTGTTTAAACTTTGGTGGGTATTTTGCAGGATATCTCTGCCATTACGATATTTCAAGCAAGGAGCTAATTATGAGCAAAGTAGGAATTTTTTTTGGTACCGATATGGGTAGCACTCGAAAAATGGCCAAATTGATCCAAAAACAACTCGGTGATGAGATTGCCGCTAAACCTAAAAATATAAATAAAGTCGATGCTAAAGAATTTACTAGTTATGACTACCTTATTTTAGGAACACCAACTTTAGGTGAAGGTCAGCTGCCTGGATTGTCCGTAGATTGCCAAGAGGAAAGCTGGGAAGAGTTTTTGCCTAATTTTTCAGAAATGGATCTGACTGGTATAAAAGTCGCGTTGTACGGTTTGGGTGACCAAGTCGCTTATACGAACGAGTTCGTCGATGCACTTGGTGAATTGTATGACCATGTTGCTAACTGTGGGGCAGAAATGGTGGGTTTCTGGCCAACTGAAGGCTACGAGTTTGGTTCTTCCAATGCTGTCGATGGAGATGACTTCGTCGGTTTAGTCATCGACAAAGAAAATCAGTCCAGTCTTACGGAGCAGCGAATTGCTGGTTGGGTAGAGCAGATCAAAGCAGAAATGGAGCTGTGATTAAGTAACCTTTCACGGACCTGCTTACTCGGTTTAACCGCATTCTAGAACATCCGATGAAATGTCACTCTTGCCTCGAGAGTGGCATTTTTTATTATTCAAAGCCAAAGTAAAAGTAATTGTTAGACTTTTCACTCAGGAACAAAAACAACAGTGTTGCATGAGCTGACTGAATCGAAGGCTTAAAACGGATCAGATTGAACAGAATAACGAACGGTGCGTTTTGAAATTTTTGTAAGGGGATTGGAGCGGGCAGCGGGAATCGAACCCGCATCATCAGCTTGGAAGGCTGTAACCCATGTGAATAAGAAAACTAGAATTTACAATAAAATCCTTATTTAATAATGGATTAAATCATTTTATTTTATTTGCATTTACACCATTTAATGCCATATTAAATTTAACGTTGGTACCAATTCATAGTTGTTTAAAAGACACTTTTGGTACTTTTATTTAATGTTTTAGGTGTGAAGTGGCAACTCTACTAGCAAAATCTAAGAAGAAAAACTTATCCACTCAAGTTCACCCAGAGGCTCTCGATGCCTTCAATTTTTTTCATTCAATGGTGTTTAAGTTCGATAAAGTTCAGGTTGGTTTGGAGGCAATTAATGCCATTGGATGTGACCAAATTTACCGAGCAATTTTATCAGATACAGATCAACTTGAGCTGATTTCAGGCTTCGAGTTTTTCAGTTTTTCGTTGCAACATTTTAATGTTCATGACGCCATGATCTTGATTGAACGTGACCTTCAATCCAGTCAGATTTCAGATCTAGCTTGGAGAAGTGTGCTACGAGTTTTACTCTCTTCTGTGGATAATCAATCGCTCGAAACGATGCGACAACAAATCAATATTCATACACCACCTCATTTATTAAACGACCACTTTGGTGCTGATCAGCTTACTCAAAAAAGACTCGCCGAATTAACCAACATGAGTGTATCTGGATTAAAGAAACAATCGAAGTACAACCCAAGACCTGCCCAAAAGCTATCAGTTAAACCTGCGTTATTTGAACAGATGAAGGAGCGTTTTGGGAATGAGTAATAACGGAACAAGCGAACAAAATCGTCTCAGTTTGATAGACGAATTATTTTATGGGTCACCTGAAAATCAGAGTACCATTGCGACTGAAGTTCTAAGATTGATTGATTTATTACCAGCCACTTTTCGAGAAGAGTTTATTGAAATCCAGTGGCTAATTTCCCAAGCCAAACATTTTCAAAAAGTGCCTAGCACGGTATCACTCTCAACCCTTCATAAAACTCTGCATAATCGCAAGCTAGTCAGCAAACTTGATATCGCAGCATTTATTTCGTCAACACTCACTCTTCTTTCGTATGATCAAGACAAGTTTGATTTCTATAAAGCTCTAACGCTGATTGTCGTGACTGAGTTAAGCATCGCTGGCAAGCACCGGGCTAAAATCGTTAAAGTATGCAATGAAATTAGACAGTATGCTCTCGGAAAACGTAAACGACTGATTCCCCTTTTACCTGTACCCGAGCAGCATGATTTTCAATCGCTGATTGAGTATTTTGATCAGAAAATCGAATCAGATATTAAGATTAATAAACAGCAAGTTGCGCAACTTACCTATTATCGTAATCCCTTCCGAGATAGTTATAACAACAGAGTAGGGATCCGCCGTAAGATTGGTGCGCGTGAATTTAAACAGGGCCGTAATCTAACCATCTCGAAAGCACAACCATTTGATGAGAGTGAAAATGAACACCACGCAACAGTGATTGAACTGTCTTCAAAAGTAAATGGCTCAGGTTGGCAAAGTGAGGATCAAGGTCAGCCAGAACGTTCTTTATCATTAATTTCATCGAAAAATTTTGTTCAGCGAGATAAGTATCAAAATGCTATGCGAGCCCGAGCGATTAATAGCCGGATTGTAAAAAATAAGATGTCGCTGACGTGTAGTATTAACCAAGTAAGTGAATATGATATTCGCTGTGTCATGAGCGAGTGTATCTCTATTTTGCGTGACAATAGCGACTACAAGCAGGTGGCGGCAGCAACTGTCATTTTACTGATGATTTATACCGGCAATAGTTTGGATGAAATAAACGAATGGAAAAGCGCTCGTTCTGATGGCTCTCATCATATCATTGGTATTAAACGCCGTTTCAAGTTGCCTTCCACGAAGAAGTTGGACAGACAATTATTGTTTCTAGCCAAGGACTTTGAAGTAAGTTATGTGCTCCCACTGCCACTTAACCTCATTGCCTCACTAGATAACTTCAATTTTTTTGCCTCTACTGGTTCGGACATCAAAACGCTATTATCAGATATAAAGAAAAAGTATCACTTATCTGTTACTTCATCATCGTTATCGAACTTTATGAAGCAAACCATGATTGCTCAAAAAAACGATGTTTGTGTTGCTGAACTCATTAGTGCGCACGATCCGCAAAATGAGCCAGCTCGATACTACACCGCAATTAACGCTAACGAGTTTTTAACGTGTTATTATCAGTATTGTACTTATCTGTCAGAGCTCAGCCAATCAAACTATTTAGTTGATCTGGAGAAGGTCACGTCACAAGGTGTGCTTGGTTCACCGTTTTTTCTGGAAACTGAGTATCTGCAATGGTGGTTTGAAAAGTTAACCGAATATTTTAGTTCAAAGGTTAAAGATAAAGCTGACTATTTTAGTGCCATTTACCACAATATGCGTGTTTTAGAGCTTCAAATCATTCTAGGTCTTGCTAGTGGATATCGTCCCGTGAACGATTGGTTTGGATCACTGAAAGACATTCATATATCTACCGGTGAATATCGAATAGCGGACAAAGAGCGTGGAAAAAGTTCTGGTGGTCGAGTGGTTATTCTGCCGCCCATTGCGCTTACAAAGTTAAAGCAATATCTCCAGTTTTGTGAAGAAGCCGAGCTGTATCACAGTCGTTTTAAACCTAAACTCGCTCAGGCTTATATGGAAGCCCGTGGTGGTGAGCGAGCGTTTTGTTTTTATATTGGCAGAAATGGGGTAGAAGAAACAACCCCGTCGTCTTATGCGGAGCACATCGACAGTATTCTTCCGCTTCCTCCCAACTGGACACGACACTACCTACGATCATATCTGTATTCAATCGGTGTTCATGATGAACTGATCGCCGCATGGATGGGGCATCAATACGCAGAAATACTGCCTTTTAGCCAGTTCAGCCAACTCAATCGGCACCAGCTCACAACCATCTCCAACTACTTGCAATCGCACCTTTGTATGCTGTTAGGCGAGGAGGAAGTATGACATTCCTGACCGGTGAATTACGGAGAGAAAAAAGTCGCCTTGAGCATATCGAAAAGGTAAAGCAAAAAGCGGACAAGCTATTTGACGAGGCGTTTCCTTCTCCAGAAAGCATAACCAGTGAAGAGGTGTTTATTCAAGGTTGGGAGCAGTTTGAACAGTCACTATTAAACGTGTTCGGCCCGCAGAAAGACTTCCGACAAGGATTTAAATATGGTGAGTATCGTGTTAATGCCAACAAAAAGAAGCATGGCTGGCCATACTCTCCACCATCAACGATTATCACCAATCGTCCACCAACCCAAACACGTGATAAAAAATGGTTAGCCTATTCCTGGGCTATCTATGACCAATATGCGACATGGAGGGATACGCACCTTAATGTCGATCTACAGGATGCTTCACTTCGCTACCAAAGTTTGATGCTCTCGTTGATCTTTGAGTCAGGTCAAATGAGTATTGATGTGGTCAATGCTTTTCATCATGCAATTATGAGCCAGCAGCCACTGTCTCTGCAAAGGGTCAGTTGTTACACCTACCTAACTCTGCTTCTGGACAATGAGAACCTCAATACCAACGCAGAAATTGATGGTGAACGTGTCACTCAATATCACTGTTACTTGTCATTGCATACATTGGCTCAGCTCAACCTTTGGCAAAAGACGGATCTTTCGGAATGGTCTGCACCAGAAACCCCTCAACAGATAGACACAATACTCACTTGTTATTTCAGTCAGACAGATGATCTACGATTAAACCTTACAACCTTTTGTCGAGCGGCTGCGAGTTGGTATGAGCGCCACCACAACGTCTCAATCAGCCAAGCACTCATTGAGTTCCGCATGGGGCGAACGCGATCTTATTCACTTCCATTGTCCAACTTAAAGCAGGTACTCTCACCCCATCTCAATATGCCGCGGTCAGCATCATTTTATGATTTTAATGATCCAATTTCCTTACCGAAGGGCAGGGAAGCATCAGCAAAAATGACAAACGGCCCCCGTATTAAAGATTCAGAGTTTTATGAGTTGGTTCGGATACCGTTTAAGATAAAGCAAGGTCAGAAAACCAGCCCTCAAAAACTTGCAGAAGACTTGTCTGTACTGGTTGATACCTATTCCATGTCCAATTGGCAAACCTGCTTCATAAATTGGCTTAGATTCAAACTTGAAACTTGCACCCCCGTAACTGTCAATAGTTACCGGACAATACTTATTAAAGACTGGGTGTTCATGAATACCGAGTTCACCATAGACAACACTTTGAGCGAGGGTGCTTTAGAAGAAATCTATGAAGAACAAATTAATCGCCATAAAAGCCCAAAGTCACGCAAGAACTTTGCGGCTCGGTTAAAAGATTTTCATCGTTACGCATTTTCATACCTAAACCTTCCAAGGCTCAGTGACGATTTCTTTCATTGCGACAGCACTCAAAAACACACACGTGCAGGTTTTGTGGATGAACACATCTTTCGTGCACTTATTGAACATATTCAAACGCTTGACGATCTCAACATGCTAGATCGGTTAGCACTGCAGTGTATCTGCATTATGTCCTATCGGTGTGGGTTAAGAATTGCTGAGTTATACAAATTGCAAATGCGCAATATCAGCCATTGTGAAGAGGTTTGGATGGAAGTGCGTCCGAACCAACTAGCCGATAATAAAACCGCGAGCAGTTTACGTAGAGTGCCTGTGCTCCCTCTTTTGCTGGACCATGAAAAAGACATTTTTAACCAATACTTACGACAAAAAAGAGCACTATCTAAATCTCAACTTGCTCCATTTTTAACTCTCGGAGAAAACCCCAATACCCCTTTTAGTCTTAATGCGGTGCGGAATTACGTGGGAAGCTTTTTGAAGATCGCTTCGGGGCAGGATCACTGGGTGTTCCACCACTTGAGGCACTCTTGTTTAAGTCGCCTGCAACTGATGTTAGAGCTTGAGAATGCACATGAAATTCTACCCTATGCATACCCATATGACCAAAAGCAAAGTACCGATATCCAACAGTTGTTATTTAAAGGCACATCATTAAAGGGGTACTGGGAAATTGCAGCCTTTGCTGGGCACGAAGATCCTGAGATGACGTTTACCCATTATTTTCATTTCAGTGATTTACTTGCCTCACCTCATAAAGGTGACTATCTTCAATCGCTATCGCTGCACGAAGCAACACAGTACGGTTTGCTATCTCATGACCGCTATTGGAAAATGCGCCAGCGTTACAACGGACAAGTGTTGTTGGCACACGCGGCAACACCTCTATACAAAAAGCTCAATGTACAGCTAGTATCAGATTCACCTAACCAAAATGAGCAACGTTATCCAAGTCTCGTGAATCATAAAGTGGAGAGTTTCTCAATTGAGTTGTGCTATCAGGTACTCGATGCCATTGCCAGTGGCCAATCGGTTGATAGATTGACACTCGAATATCGTATCTCATCAAGCACGGTTGATCAGTGGGTTGATAACGCGGAATACCTAAAATCCCTAACAGCCAATCCCACTGGGAATAACATGGGGCAAAGTCGTCTTTTCTCTAATATTCGGCAACATAGTCTAGTTCCTGGGAGATTGAAAACCAACAAAGAAAAAGAGTATGTGCGTAAATTTAATGCCAAGTTGCGTAATCACTACAAGCATAATCAACAACAGTTTACCGAGCAGATGCAATACTTCTTAACTCATTGTACAGTTAGCCAATCGGGTGTGACCTTTAATCAACCTGAACTACTTTCGAATTTTATCAATGCGTTTTCCTTTGCGATCCCCAAAGCACATTGGCGGGTCGTGACTCTGTACATGCGATCCAGTCGATTACAGAAAGAATGGAAAGCGGCTTACGCAGGAATAAAGACCATCGTGGGAGAAACGGGTACAACGACGGGTCGAACAGGACATGGTTCAGTCAGGCTTGAGCTTATCAGTCCTGATGAAGAAGCAATGACTGCTAAAAATGAAATGAAAAAATATTCATCACATCTACTTGTATACATTTTATTTTTTACTTTTGTAATGGTTAGAAAAGCATAAAGTTTAATTTGTGCCGCAAATATTAATAAAACGATGAAGCAACAATGTGAATCCACAGCTACGTATTTCGGAGCAATCAGCCACCGATTCCGGGAATCCCTGGACACCCATCCCCGCTATTATTCAAGAAAGTTGTCGAATTGGTAACGTTACTGTGGGAGAGTAATAAAGTCTCATACTAAAATGGCAGCGCGCTCATCGGTAAGCTGCCTTTTCTAAAGCGTTTATGCCGTGCGACCTGAAGTCGTATGAAGCGTTGTTCTGTGAAACCTCTTCCTCAGCAGTACCCATCGTTTACTTCAGATTAAACCAGATGTATAGGCGAGCAACGTGTGCTATAAATATCTAATATCACTTTTATCGAGAAGTGGATTGTGAGTAAAAACAGTTGCCAAAAGAATCGTTGGTTGATGATATGCAAGCTGATGAAATAGAAGAAGTTATTACGAAATTTCCATGTCTAAAATCTGAACTCAAAGATGTTTTTTGCTCAGAAGAGTTGGGGATTAAGTGGTTAACATCACACATTCCTGCTTTAGGAGGCTTAACCCCAGTAGAAGTTGTTCAAAAAGGCGATTTGAAATTAGTTTTGATGACACTGAATAAAATTAAAGATGGGGATTATTCATAGAATTCTTAGTGGTCAAATAACTCCGGACACCACTTTACCTAAGAGCCCCAAAGGTAATCCTTTATTTTCTAATTTAGCAAAGTGTGTAACAAGCTGTTGGGACAAACTTGTACAAGGGTCTTTTGCATAAATGTACTGAAAACACTTTTGTCTCGAAATGCGTTTAGCTACAGTAAAACTGCTCTAGAACAAGGACATTAGATAAACATGTACTTGGGGATGTCAAAACGCCTAGACAATACTTGTATATGACTTACTGTCAATTTTCTTTCACCTTTTAAAATCAGCGACATTAAGGGTTTACCGCCAATCTCTGGCAAATCGCTCAGTTTTAAACCATGTTGATCAATTATTACTGACAACATAGCTCTGCCTTTATCTAGCGAGTCTATGTGGTCATTAAATTTTTGAAATAACTCCGACTTATCTTCGTAGCGTTCAATAACAGGAAACAATAAATCAATAAGCGTCTTGTTGGCATCGTAATCCGTTACCAGCTTATCCATTAACTCTATCAATTCATGATATTGTTGTTCAGATTTAATCCCAGCCAACCACGGCATTTTCGAGTTAATTTCAATAGATAATTCTTTAAGCGACTTAATATCCACAATCCATTCACCCCTTAGATGAGCACATACAGAATATAGTATATGTATGCGTACCAGTTTACAGTTTGTAAACATAACCAAAGGGCAATCTTTCTCCTAATAAGTCGAGCAACCGTAATCACAAGTCAGTGGCATCTCTTCTGACTCATCTTTGCCCCTTTGTGTTTTATAGCAGTTCAGTGAAGTAGAAGTGATAACGTCATTTTGGCCTATATTTTCTAATGTAAGATTATTATTGAAATACATGACAAGTATCTTATGGAAAACTCGCGTTGAGTTCCGAGATATACCTGCAGTAAATTTATCGCAATCAAGCCCAATTGTAAGTTCAATTACATGTACATTGATCAATGTTGCACTAGAAGCAATTCTTGAGAGAAAGTGGAATGCGAGTTAGCTTTTCGAGTGTGTTTAAACTCGTATTAAATTGTTCTTAGGTTTTCGGTCTCTTGATAAAATAAGTCGCTGAACCACTTGCAAGTAGTTTGCCTTCACTATTACGAATAGTCCCTTCGGCAATTCCTAGAGAGCGGGATATATGTGTCACTTTTGCTTCGGCGATAAGCTTTTCATTGATGGGTACAGGTCTCATCATCTTCACTGCCAAGTCAACTGTACCATAGCTAACTCCGACTTCTAGCATGCTATGTACGGCGCAACCTGTGACTGAATCCAGTACGGTTGCCGCGAAACCTCCATGTACTCCACCCATAGGATTACAATGTTGTTCTGTGGCACAACACCCCAACAAAACAGAACCCTGGGAGACTTCCAGGTTAAACATTCCCATCGTGTCAAAAATACTCGGAGGCGGGATGTCTCCGGTAATTATTGCGCTTAAGTGCTCCAAGCCTGTGAGTTGAGATATATTCATGTTTCTTCCTTTTTAGATGTTAATATGCGCGGTGACTTAACGAGTTGTGTTGCCTAACGAATTTTTGTAAAGCCACAAGATGTAGCCGATAAAGAATGAGATTGAGCAACGAAACCAAGAAAGAGGGAGCGTGGTCACAGTTCGTTCATGCCTCTAACCCCGTTTTAGTGACCATAACGATGAAACAAGTAGAGCCACACCGAACCACTGGGTCAATGTAAAAGAGTGGTCAAAATAGACCCAATCAACGAGCAGTGCTGCGCCTGGATAAATAAATTGAAGTACGGCAATACGACTAGTTGGAAGTTTACTCATACCTGAATAGATGAGTGTAAAAGCTAGCCCACTATGTATTACCCCAAGGCTTATTAACCAAAACCAAGCGGTTTCGATAATTGGTGATGCGTTTAATGCAAAGCTCCAACTTGTTACAAACGCACTGACTAGGCACTGCCACCAGGCAAAACTCATTGGTGATATCTGAGAGTTACTTTTCGCTATCAGTGTTGCGATTGCATACAGCACTGACCCCACCATACAAAGTCCTATACCCAACAAAAAACGCTCATCTGTTTTTAGGTTTAAATCATCGAAAACTCCAGTGGCGAGAGTCAATCCGACCAATGCCGCTATAAGTACTATCACCGTGCTTCTATTGATGTTCTCTCTGAACATGACAGCACTTAATAGAATCAGCCAAAAAGGTTGCAAATGGTATACCAGCGTCGCCAACCCTACAGAGATATAGTTGAGGGATAGAAAATAGAGCCACCAGATACTCGCCATTAATGTCCCCGTTACAGATACCGCTAAGAGGCTTTTTGGTGATACTTTTAATTCTTTAAGGTTTCTATGGAAACCCATCCATATCCCAAGCGCGATACAACCAAATAAACTACGAAAGAACACAGTGGTTACAGGGGGTTGCCCCGCGTTAAAGACAAAAATCCCAATAGTTCCCAATAACAAGCCTCCAATGATCATTTGCATTGAATGTGACTCTGTACTTTTGGAAAAGGCGATCATGTTCATAAAGTTATCTAGTGAGTGAAAAGGAGTATCGATAGCTTAAGGTTGCTATTTGAATTAATTAAGCGAATATAATAAATTCATAATATTCGATAATCGAATATACAAAACCATGAGATCAAGAGACCTTCAAATTGACTGGCTAAAATCATTTGTGGCGACAGTGGACGCGGGTTCGATATCTGGTGCTACGAGGCTGGTTCATCGTTCACAATCCGCTGTTAGTTTACAAATACAAAAATTGGAAGCGGCAATTGGTAGTCCAGTCCTTTTGCGAGATTCACGCGGCATATTACTAACATCAACGGGAAACGAGCTTCTGGTTTATGCTCGTAAAATCCTAAGACTTCATTCTGAGGCATTGGAGGTGACCAGAGGCGATGAAATCCGAGGTCAAATCCGTATTGGAGTTCCGGAAGATTATGCTCAAGCTTATTTATCACCTGTCATAAGGGCGTTCTCTTTGCACTATCCAAATGTCGAGGTATTACTGACCTGTGAGCCATCGGCATTATTGATAGAACAAATAGAATCGGGGAGGCTTGATCTGGCTGTGACAACCGTGCAAGGACTAGATAAAGGAACCTATCTCTTCAACGAAGCGGTTCACTGGGTTGCGTCTGAAGCGTACGGCACATGGAATAAAGATCCAATGCCAATTGCGGCACATGATGAAGGCAGCCACATTAGAAACGTGGTATTAGATATGCTCGATAAGTGTGGAAGGCGCTACAAGATTGTTTACCAAAGCCCGAGTACAGCAGGGCAAATCGTGGCTGCAACGAGCGGAATCGCGGTAGCTGTTCTCACCGAATGCAGTCTCACTCCTGAGTTGAAAGTCTTGGGCGAAAAGGAAGGGCTTCCCATGCTTCCCTCTATGAAAGTCGAGATAATCCGCAGAAAAGGGTCAGAAAACATAGCCTCAATTGATGCTATGTATAATGAAATTATCGGAGCACTACAAGCTGAACTGCACCATTAATATTGGACAAACCATAAATTATTTTGGACTGCCACCGATCTCCTAGACAAATTTCGCCTATTCTTAAGTAATCTACTGTATAGAATGGAGCAAGCAGTAAATATCACGTCGTATTGCCTAATTTATTTTATTCAGTCGTATTTAATATGCTAGTTAAACTGGGCTAAATGAACTCTGTTACATGCTAATAATGGCATTTTATTGTCAATTGGATTCAGTTGACTGTCTATTAATAAATATAAGATCAAGGCTCATCACTTATCACTCATTACTTCTTCACTTGTATTGCTTACGAAACTGACTAGGAGATATGCCAAAGGTGCGGCTGAATCTATGGGTGAAATTGTACGGATCTTTATAGCCGACTCGATTTGCAATCGCCGCTATTGGCCAGTCACTGTAACGCAACAACTCTTGTGCTTTATTCATCCGCATTGCAATCAGTTTTGCCTGGGGAGACACACCATAAATTGTGCGACATATTCTTCCAAGCTGTTCTTCGCTGATAAAGCACTGTTTGGCAATATCGCTAATTTTCCATGTTTGATGAAGTTGCGACTCTACGGTATTAAAAATAGCTTGTACTCGGATCGTAGAGGTCGTGCTTTCCGTTTTTCCAGTATCTAAGTATCGAACTAATTCGGTCATGAGTAGTTGGCGAAAGGCTGGACGGCCACCAATTTCAGCGTTTAATAGGCTTGAAATAGACCATACTTGCTCACTGGAATCAAAAGGAATGATGTGTTTGTTTAGCATTATTAGTGGATGCCATCGCTCTGTCGGCTTTAGTAGGAACCAAGTCATCTTCCAGGGACGAGTCTTATCAAGCAATTCGAACCGAAAAGGCATGCCAGCAGGCAGTATGGTAACTGTGTTACTGTGAATGGTGTAGATTCCGTGTTCTGTAATTAGAGATCCTTCGCCTTCAGTTGTCACAAGCATAGTGTGTACATTCTCACCTTGTCGTTCGACCTCATAGCTTTTACTCAATTGCGCTATCCCAGCCATAAAAATATCGTACTTGCTCAATTCAGGTATAGAAGCTTGAGTCAAATACCGCTCTTTACATTGATCGGAAAGGTGGACGTGATCTCTCCAGTCTCGAGTGATAGTTTTATCTCGGATGTCGGATTTGAACAGGTTTTTACTATTTTGGCACATGTATTAATTCTATCTTCATCATTATATTAATCACCATTAAATTGTCCGATATTTAGACGAGTGATAATGATGCTATACAAGCTAAATTTAAATAAAAACATTAAATTAATAGAGGTCATTAGGCTGGCTTTTCCTGTCGCATTACAAAGTGCTTTGGTAGCCGTTTTAGCTTTGGCTGACGTCTTAATGGTAAGTGATTTTGGACAGGAAGCAACAGCTGCTGTGGGAATTGCCTCGAAATGGCACTTTGTGGCCATAATGGTCATGGCTGGACTTGCTACCGCAAATGGAACGTTAGTGGCACAGTATTGGGGTAAAGAAGATAAAGCTAAAGCAAAGAGCATAACGTTTATAGCGATCCGTTTCGGGTTGTTGGTCATGGTACCAACAACGCTAATTCTCACTCTAGGCTCTAATTGGCTAATGAGGCTACAAACCAGTGACTTAATAGTTATTACATTAGGTTCAGATTACTTGTGGTATGCACTGCCTCTACTCATACTCACTCATATTGTAATTGTTGTTGAGTCTACGTTACGTTCGAGCGGTGATGCTATTACTCCTCTTATAATCGGAAGTATTACCATTATTTTGAATATTGTACTCAATTACTGGTTGATAAAAGGTGGGTTGGGAGTACCTGCTATGGGAGTCGCGGGAGCTGCTTTAGCTACGACAATAAGCCGTATCGTCCAACTTGTCTTAATCTATGCGATTCTTGCATTTCGCAGTCATTGGTTGCTTTGTAGCAATTATGGTGAAGTGTCCGTGGGAAAATTTCGTGGTTTGGCGGTTCCACTTGCGTTGAACTCGATACTTTGGGCACTGGGAACGATGAGCTATCAGATGATATTCGGGCATATGGGTACGACAGAACTCGCGGTATTTAGTTTACTAAGTCCGTTTGAATCTCTTTGCTACTCCTTGTTTTTCGGCTTATCAGTCGCTTGTTCAGTGATCATTGGTAACATGCTCGGACGGCAAGAGTTTGATGACGCACTATCTACGTCAGCCGATTTCATAAAGTATGTCATGGTTTTGGGGGTGACATGTGGTTTCTTACTTTATTTAATCAAGGATACAGTGATCGAATTGCTTGGATTGAATCAGCCAGATTTGTTAAGTATCGCTTCCCCTGCGCTTACAATACTTTCTGTTGCAATAACTTTGCGTATGACCAATATGATCATAATTAACGGATCATTAAGGGCTGGAGGAGATAATCAGTTTTGCTTGAAAATGGACTTATTTGCGATGTGGGTCATAAGTATACCACTTTGTGCTTTAGCTGCGTATGCCTTTGGCTTTGGTTTTACAACAGTGTTCGCAATGATGTTGGTCGAAGAGTTGATTAAGCTAGCTTTATGCGGTTGGCGATACCAGCAACAGAGATGGCTCAATGATCTTACATAATCTCTACTAATAGTTCATTTATCGTAACGTTTCGGTAGTGTGGTTTTCATGATTTCATACGCTCTCATTAACATGTAATTTTAGAAGTGGGCGTGGTTTGATCACAGTTATTTTATATTTATTGTAATGTTTATTGATCAGTTTCACATAAAGGGTAGCTTTTCAGGAACGCTCATTGATTTGCAAAAATCGTAACGTTAAGATTTTTGCCAGATTCGAAATATAAGCCTTAAAATTAGAAGTATCTGATATCGGGCGTTGATGGAGTACCTATGTTTGATTTAACGTTGAAACAGCAGCAAAGGATGATCGTTTTTGCGTTCTTAGCAATACCGTTAACCTTGCTGTTTACTTTCTCTTATTATCCAGCGAGCCAACTTTTCTATATGAGTGTGACTGACTGGGATGGCTATGCTCCGGTTAAGAATTTTATCGGACTGGACAATTACACTTATCTATGGGAAGAGCCTGACCAACTTAATCCGCTGCTTGTTACACTTTACTATTTCGCTGGTGCTGTAATCCAATTAACTTTATCGCTATGGTTTGCTGTATTGGTTAACTCTAAACTAGCGGGTCGAAATCTATTTAAAACACTTTTGTTTATACCGTTTGTGCTTAATGCGGTTGCTGCTTCTATGGTATTCCAAATCTTTTATCAAGTAGATGGTGCGTTAGACAGCTTTCTTATTGCCGTGGGGTTGGATTCGTGGATCAAGCCTTGGTTGATGGATGGTGATGTGGTTAACTGGGCGTTAGTTGCTGCTTCTATATGGCGTTATTTAGGTTTTAACTTGATTCTATTTTTTGGTGTTCTTCAATCTATTCCCCAAGACCAGTACGAAGCCGCCCGAATTGAAGGTGCAAATGAATGGCAGCAATTTAGATTCATTACTCTACCCTCAATTAAATTAGTTATCGGTCTTCAGGTCTTACTGGCATTTGTTGGTTCTCTGTCAGTATTCGAAATACCAATGATCATTACTAAAGGGGCGAATGGAACAAAAACGTTTGTAATGGCAACCTTAGAAACTGCATTTAACTTCAACGATTTTGGTCTAGCATCTGCTATGGCGGTGCTACTATTGATGATTGTTGTTCTGTTTATGATTTTGCAAAAAGTTCTGTTTAAAGAGGAGAAATAGACATGTCAGAGCAACATTTGGCTCTTAGCCTTGAAGAGCAGGAACAACTAAAACGTGTGCAACGCTCAGAGAAACAGATAAAAAAAGCGCGTCTAAAGAAAAATCTGTCAAATCCGTCATGGGTATTTTGGAGTGGATTTAAGTATTTAACTTTAGCGGTTGCAGCGTTAGCGGTATTGGTACCTCCTTACTCAGTTTTGATGGCTTCGTTTAAAACACTAGACGAATATTACAATACTAGTAAAGTGGGTTTGCCAGAAAGCTTTGCCAACCTTAGTAACTATATAAAGGTGTTCACTGACGGTAATCTAGGCTTAGCTTTTATGAATACTGGGACAATTTTGCTTATTTCCCTGTTCTTTACCATTATATTTGGTACACAGGTTGCCTACGTTCTATCGAGATTCGAGTTTCGTGGTAAGAAACTAGTATTGCTAGCCTATATCATCGCGATGGTAATCCCGGCAGTTACGACTCAAGTTGCTACCTTTGAAGTTATAAAGTCGTTAGGGTTTATTAACAATAAAGCTTCGGTAATTTTGCTCTACATTGGTGCTGACGTTGTGATGATTTATGTATTCCTTCAGTTTATGAAAGGTATACCTGAAGAGTTAGATGAAGCGGCCAAGATGGAGGGGGCATCGTACTTCTTAATTTATAGAAAAATTATATTGCCGTTACTTAAGCCAGCGATAGCTACGATTGTTATTTTACGTACTATCTTCATTTATAACGATTTCTATTTCCCATTGTTATACCTACCAGATGCATCGCAAGTGACGGTATCTACGGCTTTATACAAGTTTACTTCAGTATTTGGTACTGAATGGACAACAATATCAGCGGGTATTGTGATCATATTAATTCCATCTATTGTGATATTCCTAAGTTTGCAAAAACAAATATACGCTGGTGTGACCAATGGAGCTGTAAAAGGTTAATTATGGAAAAGCAATCACCGCTTATCATCGCTTGTTACTGGTTGTCCCGAGCCGTGGGTATGCACGTATTGTGGTTAGGTCTAACGTTAATTGGTGGACTTATTCTAGGTGTTTTCCCAGCCACTGTTGTTGTTGCAACGATGACCAGACGCTACTTAAACAAGCAACATTCAATATGTCTGAAAGACGTATGGAAAGAATACAAAGCGGTGTTTGTACGTAGTAATAAATTAGGTTGGGTTATTGCCTTGCCTATGTTTTCTCTGGGTTGGTATGCCCATTGGCTGGTTGTCTCAGGGACTGACTGGTTAGCTGTTGTAGGCATTAGTATATTGCCAATCATAATCATGGCTGCGTTTTTTCTCTATGTTTGCCTGATTCAAATCAGTTTGTACGAAGCCAAAACATTGAAACAAGATGTAGTCGTCACTCTCCGACTTATACACATTTATCGAA
This sequence comes from Vibrio sp. YIC-376, assembly GCF_052353105.1. Classification (NCBI taxonomy): domain Bacteria; kingdom Pseudomonadati; phylum Pseudomonadota; class Gammaproteobacteria; order Vibrionales; family Vibrionaceae; genus Vibrio; species Vibrio sp. YIC-376. The sequence goes on along the minus strand of NZ_JBBWFK010000002.1, from coordinate 73,195 downwards.
GGGCGCTGGTAATCACATTGGCTGTTGCAGTTGTCAGTATGTTTATTGCTTTCATACTTCCGATAGTGTTTATCTTGTTTGGATTCGTACCTGTAGTGATTTGTAATATCACATTGCTTTGGCATGCCAATGAAGATTTTCAATTAGACCAGATTTAATACATTTTGGAGACGAGAATGTCTGAATTACACCAGTTTAAGGCAGCGTTAAAGCAAGAAGCGCAAGATATCTTAAAATATTGGTTGACGCTTAAAGATACTGAGAACGGTGGTTTTTACTGTTATGCTGATTTTGATGGGAATGTCGATCAGGGGTACGATAAATCGGTGCTACTGCACTCACGTATACTTTGGACGTTTTCTCATGCTTACCGAGTTCTTGGCGAAGCAAAGTATTTAGAAGCTGCCAGACATTGTTTTAATTATATGTTAGACCACGCTGTTGACGAAATTCATGGTGGCGTGTTTTGGATGCTGGATAAAAATGGTAACGTTACGGATTCGCAGAAACACGTATACAACCAAGGATTTGCCATTTACGCTTTTAGTGAATATTACTTGGCGTCCGAAGATAATGATGCATTAATGCATGCAAAACAGTTGTTTACCTTAATAGAGTCGCATGCCTACGATGCAGAGTTCGGGGGTTACCTTGAGGCTTTTGATTGTGAGTGGAAAGCGATTCCAAACCATTTGGTGTGTGATACATCTGAGGGAGTACTCGCTGAAAAATCGATGAATACGCATTTACATATTCTCGAAGCCTATACTACTCTGCACCAAGCATGGCCTGATGAAGAGGTGCAGCAACAGTTACATTCATTGACTGAGTTAATGATTGACGTAGTCGTTGATAGTACACGTCATTTTGGCTTGTTCTTTACTCGCGATTGGCAATGTGTCTCGAATGATATTTCATATGGACACGATATAGAGGGTACTTGGTTGCTGGACGCAGCCGCTGGTGAACTGACTGACCGAACACTCGCTAACCAAGTATTTTCTTTGACTTCAGACATGGCGTTAGTGACCTTAAATGAAGGGCTTGAGCGTGATGGTGCAGTGTTCAACGAATTAAGGGATGGCTATTTGCTAGACTCTGAACGTATTTGGTGGGTTCAGGCCGAAGCAATGGTTGGTTTCTTTAATGCGTACCAAAAAACACCGCAAGAAGATTTGTTTAAAGCCGCGCAGGATTGTTGGAATATTGTGTTACATCAGTTGAAAGACAACGAGAGAGGTGAGTGGTATTGGAAAGTGGATCGCAAAGGTAGCCCATGTATTTCCAAGCCTAAAATTGAACCTTGGAAATGTCCTTACCACAACGGAAGAGCTTGCTTAGAAGTATTCCAACGCATAGCACCAATGGAAAGCCCATCGGTAGAACTCGAAAATCAAACTTACACAAAGCACTAAATTGAGGATGTCATAATGCATGCAGTAGAAGTAAAAAAACTCAATAAATCGTTTGGCAAGACCGTCATCCTTAATGACATCGATCTAGAAATGGAAGCTGGTGGATTCACGGTATTGCTTGGTCCATCCGGTTGCGGTAAATCGACGTTACTGCGTCTAATTGCGGGACTGGAAGATGTCACTTCTGGTCAAGTGATTATCGGCGACAAAGATGTGACGCTTGCCGATCCAAAAGATCGTGATATCGCGATGGTATTCCAGTCGTACGCACTATTTCCTCATATGACTGTGAAAGAAAATATTGGCTTTGGTATGAAGATCAACAAAAAGCCAGAAGCTGACATTGAGGAAAGAGTTAAGAAGGTTGCGACGCTATTGCAGATTGGTCATTTATTAGATCGCACTCCTGCACAATTATCAGGTGGTCAGCGTCAGCGTGTTGCGATTGGCCGAGCATTAATGCGAGAACCAAAGGTTTTCCTATTTGATGAGCCTTTGTCGAATCTTGATGCAAAACTACGTGGTGAAATGCGTTTGGAGTTGAAAAAACTTCACAGTCAGCTTGATTCGACGATCATCTATGTAACTCATGACCAAATCGAAGCGATGACGCTTGCAACAAAAATCGTGCTCCTAAACAAGGGTATTCCACAGCAAATAGGCACGCCTTACGAAATATACAATCAACCTGCAAATGTATTTGTCGCGAAGTTTGTTGGTTCACCACAGATCAATTTACTTAAAGGGGTACTACATAAAGAAGATGGTACTTGGGGTGTTCTGATCGACAATGTTTGGATACCAGTAAACAACTATCAATTTGAAACTACTCCAACTGAGGGCAGAAAAATATTGTTTGGTATTCGCCCGGAGCATGTAAGTCAGTCTCCTCTCAATAGTCATTATGAACTTTCATTGTCAGTAAATGCTTTTGAAATGACAGGTGCAGAGACGTTAGCTGAGTTTGATATGAAAGGCCAGCCATTACGAGCTAAGCTTGATGCTAACGTAACAATTATTAATGGCGATAAAATGGGTTTACATCTGAATTTGGCAAATGTTTCATTGTTCTGTGCAGCAACAGAAGAGCGAATTTAACAAAAATTGTGCTTATCCTCTTAAAAACAGGCATCTATGCCTGTTTTTTTTTTAAATAGCGGTTTAGTTCCTTGAGCAATGAAGGCGATGATGAGAAACTTTCCATAACGTTACGAATAAAGATTAACTGAAAAGATCACAGTATGTCGAAAGCAACATTAAAGACCATTGCCGAGTACACGGGACTATCTGTAACCACTGTATCTCGTGCTCTTAAAGATGGGGATGATGTAAAACAACCCACCAAAGAGAAAGTTAAAGCCGCTGCTGAGAAGTTAGGTTACCGACCTAATTTATCCGGACTCGGACTGCGAACGGGTATTAATTATAATATTTGTGCGATTTTACCGGTTACAAAGCCTGGTGATATAGTCGGTGATGTCGGTACGTTAGCACTTATCAGCGGGCTTACTGCCGGTTTGGAAGGGACGCCGTTTCACCTTACAGTATTACCTCTTGAGCCCGAGCAAGATCCGTTAGAGCCAGTTAAGTACGCGGTAGAAAATAATCTCGCTGGTGGCATCATTTTCAATTTAACCCAAACACAAGATGAGCGCGTTACTTATCTACATGAGCAAAAGATACCTTTTGTGACTTTTGGGCAAACGGAAATGTCGGTAGAGCATTCTTTTGTTGATATAGATAATTACGATATAGGTTATCGTGCAGCTAGCTATTTGTACAGTAAAGGTCGAAAGAACATTCGATTGGTGAGTTCGTCGCATATTTACACATACTGTTGGCATAAGTTTTACGGCGTTAAGCGTGCTTCGATGGAATATGGCGCTAACTTTTCGAAAGACACGGATATTATCTTTGATACTGAAGTAAAAAATTATCGAACATATGCTAAAGAAATGATGGAAAGTGATGTAGCTCCTGATGGCATAATCTGTGGCTCGGAAATCAGCGCATGTGGCATGATCGCAGGTGTGCAAGATGCAGGGAAAGTCATTGGCAAAGATGTAGATATCATTGCCGTCGAAACGTGCGATTTACCAAGCTTTTTTACCCCTCCGATCCCAGGACTACGACAAGATATGCATAGTGTTGGTAAAAAACTATCCAGTTTCATTGTGAAATGTGTTGAGGGGACGGATGCGACAAAGCTTCAATACATCGAGAAAACTACATTACATGAACGTTAAAGCTCTCCGAAGGCGCCATTCTCATTCGTATCGTTATTAGCAAAAAGCCAAGCTCAAAGCTTGGCTTTTTTATTATATTAAAACGCAAGTCTCATCACACTTATGTATCAAGAACATCACTATTTCTTGAAATTAGCTCGTTAAAATACAAAAATGGTAACGTTACGATTTTGGGGGTGTTATGAAAACAACTACAACTGCTTTTAAAGCATACGATATCAGGGGACGACTACCTGAGGAGTTAAATGAGACGATTGCATACCGAATTGGTAGAGCCTATGTGCGTCACACAAAAGCCAGTAAAGTCGCTGTGGGCTACGATATTCGTTTGAGCAGTGAATCTTTGGCTACACAGTTACGCTATGGAATTATCGACGAAGGCGCTGAGGTGGTAGATCTTGGCTTAGTCGGCACTGAAGAGGTTTACTTTGCCACATCCCATTTGGGACTTGATGGTGGAATTATGGTGACGGCGAGCCACAATCCTAAAGAATATAATGGGATGAAATTAGTTCGCGAACAAGCTAAACCTATCAGTGGTGATACAGGGTTGAATGACATTAAGCTATTGGTGAGTGAGTCGAATCTTGTTCCATCGAATGATCGTGATTTGTATACACGAAAATCGCAACGTTACGATATGAGCGAGGAGTACACTCAACACCTATTAAGCTATATAGATAAAGCTAATTTGCGGCCACTTCGCATTGTAGTTAACGCTGGCAATGGCGCGGCAGGACATATGGTTGATAATTTAGAACCAAGCTTGCCGTTTGAGTTCATCAAGGTTCATCACAACCCTGATGGGCATTTCCCCAATGGAATTCCAAACCCATTGTTGCCAGAGAACCGTCAAGCAACGATTGATGCAGTTAAGCAGCACAAAGCGGACTTTGGTGTGGCTTGGGATGGTGACGTTGACCGCTGCTTCTTGTTTGATGAGCATGGTGAATTCATCGAAGGCTATTACATCGTTGGTATGTTGGCGCAAGCGTTTTTGAACAAGCAGCCTGGTGCAAAGATTATTCACGATCCTCGTTTAACTTGGAACACGATCGAAACTGTAGAATCAGCGGGAGGTATTCCCATCCAATCCAAAACGGGTCATGCCTTTATCAAAGAGCGGATGCGTGAAGAGGATGCGGTTTATGGTGGGGAAATGAGTGCTCACCACTACTTCCGTGATTTTGCTTACTGTGACTCGGGGATGTTGCCTTGGCTATTGATCGCGGAACTGGTTTCAGATAGCGGTCTGAGCTTGTCACAATTTGTGGCCAAAGCACAAAAACATTACCCAATTTCTGGCGAGATTAATCGTCATGTTAATAATGCAGAACAAGCCGTGCGCAATGTTTGGGATGCATTTGTTGAGACTGCTGTTGTTACTGATATGACTGACGGTATCAGTATGGAATTTGATGAATGGCGATTTAACTTGCGTTCATCTAATACCGAGCCAGTTGTGAGACTCAATGTCGAGTCTCGTGGTAATCAAGCGTTAGTAGAAGAGAAGACAAAGCAGATACTAGCTCTGCTAGAAAACTAATTTAGAGGAGACGAGTAGGGAGCTAAGCCCCTATTCGTATCAAAACAATTTGTCCTTAGTAAAAAGTATTAGGACTCAATCAATTGGAGTAAAACATGTCTGTAAAAATTATTGGTGATTCGATCCCAAACATGCCTTGGCAAGAGCGCCCAACAGGTGAAGAAGGTGTGATGTGGAGACACAGTGAAAACCCAATCATTGGTTGGAATCCTTTCCCAGCAGCGGCTCGTGTCTATAACTCTGCAGTGGTTCCTTTTGAAGGTGCATTTATCGGCGTGTTCCGCTGCGATTATAAAAATGGACGTCCACATCTGCATGTCGGTCGCTCACAGAATGCACTGGATTGGGAATTTGATAATCAACCAATTGAGTGGAAAGATAAGCAAGGTAACGATTTCCAACCGACATACGCTTATGACCCTCGTGTAGTTAAAATTGATGATACCTATTATGTTACTTGGTGTACTGATGACCATGGCGCGACACTTGGTTGTGGTATGACAAAAGACTTTAAAACCTTTACACGATTAGAGAATGCGTGTGTGCCATTTAACCGTAATGGTGTTCTTTTCCCTCGTAAGATAAATGGTCAATTTTTGATGCTTAACCGACCATCTGACTCAGGCCATACGCCATTTGGTGATATTTTCTTAAGCCATTCTAATGATATGGAATATTGGGGCAAGCATCGTCACGTTATGGGTAAAGGTGGTAATGGCTGGTGGCAAGGTACCAAAATTGGTGCTGGCCCAATTCCAATCGAAACAAGTGAAGGTTGGTTAATGATTTACCATGGTGTTTCAGGTACTTGTAATGGTTATGTATATAGCTTTGGTGCTGCGTTACTGGATATCAACGAGCCATGGAAAGTACTGTACCGTACACGTGACTACATTTTGACTCCAGAGAAGGAGTATGAAACGACTGGTTTTGTTCCGAATGTCGCTTTCCCATGTGCAGCTCTTGCTGATGCTGAAACTGGTCGAATTGCTGTGTATTACGGTGCAGCTGACACTTATTCAGCGGTTGCCTATACAACGATTGATGACATTATGCACGAATTAAAAACAAAGTCTGAAGTGTTTTAATAACAAATCGTAACGTTATTTTTTAACCTGCTTTATAAACGCTCTAGTTATTTATAAATAACTAGAGCTCAAAGGAAACAAATATGTCTATTTATAAGACGAGATTAGAAGCGCTAAAAAAAGAATTTGCGCAGAACACTCAATATAAAAATCCTCCAGTTTTGCCAGGAAACGGCATTTTTTGTCGTCACGAAAAGCCGGTCTTAACTGCTGGACATGCACCACTTGCGTGGCGTTATGACCTTAATCCAGAGTCTAACCCATACTTAATGGAAAGGTTGGGTATTAACGCAGTTCTAAACCCTGGTGCTATTGAGCTAAATGGAAAATTCTACTTAGTGGCTAGAGTTGAAGGCGATGACAGAAAGTCGTTCTTCGCGGTAGCTGAATCAGAAAATGGCGTGGATGGATTTCAGTTTTGGCAAGGGCCTTGTGAAATTCCAGAGACTGATGTGCCTGATACTAATGTGTATGACATGCGTTTGGTCAAACACGAAGATGGCTATATCTACGGATTATTTTGTACAGAAAGGAAAGATCCTAATGCAGCACCAGGTGATGAGTCAGCGGCTGTTGCTCAATGTGGGATTGTCCGTACTACCGATCTTAAACGCTGGGAACGTTTACCTGATTTAAAAACTCGTTCAGCTCAGCAGAGAAACGTAGTTCTACATCCTGAGTTTGTTGACGGCAAGTATGCGCTTTACACTCGTCCACAAGATAGTTTTATTGAAGCAGGTAAAGGTGGTGGGATCGGTATGGGCTTTACCGATTCAATGGAAAACCCTGTGGTCGACGCAGAGCAAGTAATTGATCCGAAAACCTATCACACCATCAAAGAATCTAAAAATGGCCAAGGCCCTGCACCTATCAAAACAAAAAAAGGTTGGCTTCATATTGCCCACGGGGTTCGTATGACAGCGGCAGGACTACGTTATGTGCTTTACTCTTTTATGACAGAGCTAGACAACCCAGCTAAAGTCACTCACCGACCAAGTGGGTATTTCTTAGCTCCTGAAGGTGAGGAGCGTGTTGGTGATGTATCTAACGTCGTATTTTCCAATGGTTTGATTGCTCGCGAGAATGGTGAAGTGTTTATTTACTACGCTTCGTCAGATACTCGTTGTCATGTTCTGACAACAACGGTAGATCAATTGGTCGATTACGTAATAAACACGCCGGAAGATCCATTGACTTCTGCAGCGTGCGTTCAGCAACGTTTGACATTGATTAGAAAAAACCAAGAGTTCTTATAAATCCAATTTAGGGAGGGAGATCCCTCCCGCTAATTACATTAATGTGATCAAAGTTTTGCTTTATAAATAAACTGTGATCATCAGCAATAAACAATATTGGCGCAAAGCCAAAATTTTTAATCCAATTCCCATTTACGATTTAAAACTTATTAGAAAATTATTTTTGGTGATCAAAATCGTAACGTTATCATTTTTTGGTTTGATACATTAGGGATGAAATGAACGGAGCCTTATATAGCAGTGGTTGTGGCTTTTATAAGGAATGTTAACTCTTACTTTAACGATAAGAAGAAGCGCTATGGAACTACATAAATTAACGAAAAGTATCTTACTTGGCCTAATTGCTGTCTCTGCACCAACAATGGCACTGGAAACATCTGCTGAACTACATGGTTATTTGAAGTCTGGGCTGTTGGTTAATTCCGACGGTACTCGTTCAAACTCCGTGGGTTTATTTACTAACTACGGTAAGTTCCGTTTAGGTAACGAACAAAATACCAAAGTTGAACTGCTGCCAACAGTCAAGTTTGCTACCGACGAAGGCACGTGGGCTAAATTTAGAGCTAACCTGACTCACGAAACAACATGTACTGCTGACTGGAATTGTGTTGATGGTGATGGTCACGATATTCAGTTCCGTGAAGGTTACGTTGAAATGGGTGGCTTCGATTTTGCTCAAGGCGTTACGTTCTGGGCTGGTAAACGTTACAACACGTATAACACATCTAATCACCAATATGACTGGGAATACATTCAATATAACGGTACTGGCGGCGGTGTAGACAATGTTGATGTTGGTATCGCAAAGATGGATTTAGGCTTCTATGCATTCATGCCAAGTGACCGCAATGGAGAAGCGCCAGTAGATACTTCTAAGCAAGGCTATCCAGAAGACTTATCTGTAAACCTGATTTTAAAAGAGATGTTCGGTACTGGTTTGGCACTCCAATTCGTAGGTCATACGATGGAGGAACATCCGTGGCATCAAGGTGCTGCAACAGATGGACTTGGATTGGCAGCGGCTTACAATTTCGACGGTTTTTATGGCGTAGCTAATGGCTATTCTCGAATCACACTTCAATATGGTGAAGGGCTAGCGGCCGGCGATTCGCTAGGTAAAAACGGATGGGGCTTCGCAAACTCAGAAGATACTAAGTCTACACGTATTGTATTTGATGGCTTAGTAAACTTAAGCGAAAACTGGGAAATGTCGACCTTTGCTTTCTACCAAACAGACTCTGATTATGCGCCATGGAGTGATTGGTCAAACTCTGCAACCAAGGGATATGACCGTGACATTTATGCTATCGGTGTGCGCCCGCATCACCAAATCACCAAAAACTTCGCTATGCAATACGAAGTTGGCTATGAAAATGCGAACGAGAAAAAAACTGATGGTGCAGATGGTGGCCTGATTAAGGCAACAATTGCTCCAACTTTAACTCTAGAAAGTGGTTTTTGGGCTCGTCCGCAGCTTCGTGCTTTTGTTACATACGCAAAATGGGATGACGAAGTGCAAAGCCGCGTTGATTCTGGTTATACGCGCGATGGTCAAACTGACACGTTGAACTTTGGTGTTCAAGCTGAACTTTGGTTCTAACAGGGACCCCCTTATTTATCCTGATGTCCTTATATGGAGAGAGCTTTGCTCTCTCCTTTTTCCCGTTTGACTAGAGAAAGCTATGAAAGTCGTTACTCAGATTATTCTAGCGTTTGTATGCGTGTTGACCATCTTCACATTGACTAACGTTTTTACTGTTTACCGTTCTTCCGACGCTAAAGATATTCTTGCTAGTAATATTAGAAGTTCACTGCTGCTAACGGAAAAAGCCAGTGAACTAAAACAGAAGCAACAAGCATTGGGTCGCTATGTTTCGGACCTAGTATCCGCGAGAAATGAACAGGCAGTAGATTCTAAGTACGGTAAAGTTCAACATTACTTAAAATCGTTTTCTCAAGAAATTGATGACAGTAACTTAACTGATATCCTCGTTCCTGAAGATGTATCGTTGTTATTGGCTAAGCTGGAAGCCAATGTTTCTGCAATACGAAAAAATAAAGATCATTCTATACGGCTTAGGCATCAGTTAAATAATGAAAAGCAAGAGATGGACAATCTCTCAGCATCACTGAGTATTTCACTGAAGCGGGTGCTAGGTAAATTATCTAACGATGACGATTTCCATAAGAAAGACGTAGAAGCTTATTTAGAAAAACACAACGCAGCGATGGTTGTCTTAAGCCAAGCCTTATTCGCCAATGAGTTAGATAAAGCTATATCTTTCTCAGAGCAGATAAACTTCCTTGAACCAACCTTACGTGAAGAACAGTCATATCTGCTTGATGAAATCCCTTTACTAAATAGCGAAAAGGACTATCTAGATGTAAGTGAGCGCTTAAATCAAGGGCTTTTCTCTGAGCAAAGTTTAATAACAACTAAGACTGAATTACTACGACTATCGAAAAACCTGAATCAGCTTCGAGACGATTATAGTTATTTCGACAATCAACTAACTCAGCAATTGTCAGACGTTAACCGTTATGTTGGAGGTGTAAGTCAAGAACTACAGTCTAATGTTAACCATCTACTCGATAGTATTATAGGCATCCAGTTAATCATGCTGGGAGTGTCTGGTGTGGTACTGATTGTCGCAGGTATTATTCTAACACGTAAGATAAAACAGCCAATTAACTATACATTGTCGGTGTTAGATGAACTTGTAAAAGGCAATTATGCGCAAAGTGTAAAAGTGACGGGTTGGAGCTCGGAGTTTACAACACTTACCAGTCAGATCCACAGAGTGATGTCCTATAATCGGGCGCTAATAGAGCAAGTAAAGTCCAACAATGTAAGTATTCAATGCCAGAGTAAAACTAACTCTGACGATATTAGTGCAGTTTGTAATTCTGCGCGTAAACAAACACTTTCTTTGCACTCAATATCAGCTGCTGCTGAGGAATTGGCGAGTATTAGCCAAGAGACGCAGCAAGCCATTTTAAAAACGAACGAACATACAAACGACATTCATGACTTAGTCAGTGTAGCTCTGGACTATGTTGGTCAAACTGTGTCTGGGAATGATGAATTGGGTAACTTACTCATCCAAAGCTCCAGCACAATTGCTGATGTTGAAATAAGAACACGAGATATCAGCAACATTATTAAAGTAATTGAAGACATCGCTCGTCAAACCAATCTCTTAGCATTAAATGCCGCTATCGAAGCCGCTAGGGCGGGTGAGCTCGGTCGTGGATTTGCCGTTGTTTCTGATGAGGTCAGTGCGTTGGCAGAACAGACTGCCCACGCGACTCATAAAATTCAGGATCTTATTGATAATCTAAATCAAGCTAGTGCTGTCGCAGTTGCCCATATGTCGACTTGTACATCGCAGATGCAAAGTAATACAGGCCACTTAGGTAAAACAAAATCAGCGATCAGCGAGATTAACGAACATGTATCCGCACTAGCTGAAGAAACAGATGTAGTAACTCTATCTGCGAATGAGCAATTGCAGTCTTGCCAACACATATCTTCTTCTGTCACTTCGAATGTCATCGGCCTAGATACAAGCATTCAATCCTTAGAAGCTGTGAACGTTCGTAGCCAGAAACTGTTCACATTGACGGACAAGCAACAATCTGAACTAAGCAAATTTAAAACAAAATTAATAACTTAAAAGTACCGGCAGCAGTTGGTAAGAGAGACCTTTGGTAGGAGTGTAAGATGATCGAAATAAAAAGTGCAGTTAAAAAATATGATTGGGGCGGAGTTCATTACTTACCACTTTTATTAGGAATGGACCAGGTAAACGAACCGATTGCAGAGTTGTGGCTTGGAGATCATTTGTTAGGGTCATCAACCTTAGTTGATGGTTCTACGTTGACCGCTTGGATTCAAGCAGAACCTGAGTACCGTTTAGGCAAGACTCAAGTACAGAGATATGGTAGTCGTTTACCTTATCTACTTAAAGTATTGGATGTTAAAGAGCCGTTATCAATTCAGGTTCATCCTACTATTGAGCAGGCAAAACGCGGTTATGCACGAGAGAATGCAATGAACAAAAGTTCGGATAAACGCAGTTATAAAGACGATAACCACAAACCGGAGTTGATGTTAGCGTTGTCTGATTTTTATCTGTTACATGGATTCCGTAACGTTACGGAAGTTGAGGTGGAGCTAAGAAGACACAAGTCATTGATACCGCTCGCTGAGTTATATCAAGAGTTAGGTATTAAAGGCTTTGTTGCATCTATCTTTTCGCTGTCCCAATCGGACTTAGTAAACTTGCTTTGTCCGTTAATTAATAAGTATAAAGGTGCATATTGTCAAAATGAAATAACAAAGTCGGAGTCTTTATTCTGGTTTATGCGAGCTGTGGACAGAATTGAGCGAGAAGGAATGAATCTTGACGCTGGCCTTATTATGATATTTATCATGAACTTGATGTATGTTCCAAAAGGAAGCGTAGTATTTCAAGGGGCAGGCGTTCCACATGCTTATCTTGAAGGACAAAATATTGAACTGATGGCGAACTCGGATAATGTGGTTCGTTGCGGTTTGACGCCTAAACATGTAGACATTGACGAACTGTTAGCTATTACAGATTTCTCACCGGTAATACCTATGACTGTTGAACCTCAGAAGAATGACGACGGTAGTTTTGAATATGTGGTACCTGTCGATGACTTCCGCCTGCGCGAATACCATTTAACAGCTGGTCAGTCACTTACTACTCCTACTTATGAGGGAGCATGTATTTGGTTTGTATTAAGTGGCGAAGTAAAACTCAGCAACCAGCAGCATTATTCTGGGCCTGGCAGTGCATTTTATCAGCGACCTGGCGAAGTGAATGTAATCAATGCGACTTCTGATGTAATGCTATATAGAGCGTCTGCTGTACTTTAAAGGATCGTTTATAACCAAGCTGAAGTAACTGATCGCTTAGAATTATTACATAGGGTTGAGTGGTTCAATATATTTAGGTACCAGCGAAAAACGATAAAGGGATAATGTAAGGTTATCCCTTGTATTTTATCTCTTTTAATATGTGTTTTTTGTACGGGATTAAGGTTTACTTATCATGCTGATGTCATCGATATAAACTTTTACGTTGTTTGCCGCGTCTGTTTGGTCACCTGCGTAGAGTTGTAAGCCAACTTCTTGAATCTCTGTAAGCGCTTGAGCAGGAGACCAGCTAAAAAGTGTCCACTCTTCCGGTGCAACATTTATCCACTCACTTTCGCTCCATTGCCAACTATCGCCTGTTTTTGCGTACAACTTTCCGCCACTATAGCCCGAAGATGCTGCCTCTGCGGTTATATAAACCCATATATTTATGCTTGTTAATTCTGAGGTATCAAGTGATGAACATGGAAGGTGTAGATAGCTCTTTTTTTCTCCTGGTTGGTCGTTAATAGCTAAGCTTAACGCATTACTACTTGAATGACCGTTAGTAGAGGTAACACTCAACTGAATATCACCCGATGTCTCTGATACTGCGATAAACCCTTCGGGTATATCACCAGTTTCAAAATCGAAGCGAGCACTGCTATCAGATGGTTCGGAGGCCTTACTTAGTGCGCGGACGCAGTTTAAAACGGATTCGTTGTACTCGTTGTTCCATTGCCAAGAGATGCCGCCAGCATAATTATTATCGTTTAATCTTATACAGAGCTGTTCCTCTGCAACTGGGTCATTAAAATAGTTGAACTCAGCAGGCTTATAAGCATTTTTATCAGCGAAGAATTCGCCAATAACGATAGGTTTGTTTAACTCCCAATAGCTCGCCTTATGGTAGAAGGGAGACCAGGCACCATTTTTACCTAGGTCATCGTAATAATGGGGAGCATAAAAATCTAACGGTGCTTCTGAGCCACCAAGTACAATCATATTCTCATCAGAATAATAGTTAGTACCACCAAATCCATCGGTATTGAACATCCCCAGTGATTTTGGCCCAGTTGTAACTAGGACTTGTTTATTTAGTTGATGAGCTTTTTCGTGTATCGCGTTACTGAAGACTGCAGTTGTGGTATGTATATCATTAAGGTTTGGAATCAAAGAAGGTTCTAGACCTTCTCGTTCAATGAACCAAGACTCTGTCATATTCTCAGGCTCATTAAATAAATCAATAGCGATAAGTGCAGGGTGGCCAGCCACCCTATCTAAAAGAGGAGATATAAAATTATTAATATAGCTTTGACGAACATCTTCATTATTTAGCAGGGAATAGTTTGCCTGCACTATAGCACTACTCATATTTAATTGTGATTGAGCGAGCATATCAAATGACCAAAGGCAAGGCATGATATAGATACCTTTAGCCTGAGCTAGGTCAAGGGCGCGTTCAATGTCATCAATTATTTGTGTTTGTTCAGTTGCTGGAGCGATAGCGGTATGCTGCTCATTCCAAACAGGACTTTGACTACCATTAACATGTATCCACCAACGTATGGTGTTCCCTCCCGCCTCTTTAACTTGATCTAGAAGCGTATTTAACGCGCTTTCATTTATTCCGTTTCCGAAATCATTTGCATAATCCAACCACGCAACGTTAACTCCATTTAGATAAACCTCATTATCTTGATAAGAAATGGCGGCACTACTTATGCCGTTGCCAGATGGCGAAATATAAGCCGTCGGATCACCGTCAGAACTTCCATTACAACCTATGAGATGAGTTGTGATCAAAGCTAAAGCTATAGCTGAGGCTAAGCTGCTAGTTCTATACATATTGTCTTTCCTTGTAGTGGTGTAGAGTTCGTAATGCTTAGGTTCTTTTTAATTGATTTCTAGCGGTAAGTATTTGGAGTCACTCAAATCAACATGCGGTGAGTGCAGAGCCTAACCTCTATCTGAGGTTAGGCGTTTGCTATTTGAAGAGTGGCTGAATGTAAAAAGGTCAAGGGAACCTCTTTGTATATGAATATCAATAGACTGGTTTGAGAAATTCGATGTTATCAATATAAACCGAACCATCTAACTCAAACTTGTCGCCAACAATACAGAGAAATATATCCGGCAATTTAGTTGAAATGTCACCTAGTTCGATTTCAACTGTTTGTTTGTAGAATGACTTACCATTTAGCGTAACTGTTTCTAAATCTTTTACTGCGACTCGATGTTTGTCGGTGTCTAGTTTTACCCACCCGTCACCTAAGGCAGCATAGGGTCTTAATCCACCTTTATTGTTTGCATTTGTTGGAACGTAGAGGTCATATCTCATTTTGGTATGCTGTCCGAAGTCTGGAATAGACATATTTCGAAGCTTCAGTTCCTCCCAGTCATTTTTACCAGACCAAACCACGTTGAGTTTAAGCATCTTACTGCCAAGATCATCAGTTACCTCAAGAGCAGGATTTTTCCAACTAGCTTGCCAAGTCCCTTCTTTTTCCCATCCAGACGCAGAACCATTTTCAAAGTCGTATTGGGTTCCTATTTCGTAACCTTTTATTGGTCTGTCCACTACGATCTTGACTTTTTGAGTTTTGCGCTCTCCTTTTTCGAAGTTTGCGACAGCGATTAGTGAGTGTTCACCGTAACCCACATTAGATGAATCTAAAGTCGTTTCGTAATATCCATCCCCATCAATATCAGTCATTTCTATTGTTTGGTTGATTTTTGGTACTCGAAGTTGAATCGATTCCAGATTATTGCCATTTGTCGTGAAAGGGTAGGCACTTACTTTGAAATTTGCGTTTGAAACTTTCATGCCATCGATTGGGTAAGTGATATATACCGTATCTTCTTCACTGTATTTCATTCCACGCATTTGGCGAGAATGGTTAGTGAGAATCTGGGCTGTCGTACCACCGTCGTTTAAAATTCTGAAGCCATCGTAATCAGGGTAGAGATTGTCCTTCTGATTTGGCTCGTAGCCTGTCAGAATCCAGAACATACTTCCGGCTAAGCCTTCTTCGTAAGCCGTTTGAGTCCACTTTTTATAGATAAAATCACGATTCTGCGGCTCATTTTTTCCAATACCATACTCTTCAAGAACCGCTGGCTTGTTAGCTGCCTGTGCTGCTGCTGCATGGTCTTGGATCCACTTTGTTCCCCATTGCTCTGCGTCGTGTTTTCCCCAATGCTCTGGATAGAGGTGGAAGGTGCCATAACTAATATTCGGTAGAGTGATAATGCGTTCCCAGTCTACGCCTTCATTACCGTTATATGTCCAATCTTCTTCGCCGCTTCTTGTAAAGAATCCCTCACTGCCTAATGCGATTAACTGGTTTGGTGCTAACGAGCGAACGTAATCGCTCATCTCTTTAGTCCATTGGTATAGCAGATCACCACTGGTGTCTGATTGAGCTCTCGGTTCATTCGCCAGTTCCCAAGTCATGATCGCTGTTTCATCTTTGTTTGCGATACCTGTGTACTGGTTTTTGTGTTCGATAAGGTGTTTTACGTAGCTCTTATAAGCTTCTTTAATCTCTTTGCTACGATAAAAATCGTCATGATGTGTTCCATTAAACCAATCAACGTATTGTTGCATTCCGCCAAAATCACCCCAGTTATTGGTCATGGCAATCACAACGCGAATACCCCGCTTTTTCGCTTCTGCAATGGTAAAGTCCAGCCTTTCAAGCGCGTTATTTACATTATTTGGTGCCGTATACACGTATGGCTTTGCTTGCATGGTATGCTCGTGGCTGACACCTTCCATAAAACCCCATATACGTATAGAGTTAAGCCCCATTGCTTTTGCATCATCCAACACAGCGGTAATCATGTCGTTTGACCTGTAGTGCATGTAGTAGTTATTGGTTCCTGCAAAACGGTATGTCTGACCATTTAAGGTAAGTTGCGTGCCTTCTTGAACGACAAAGCTGTCCATTGAATCCAAGAGAAAAGGCTGCTCGGTAGAGTGATTCACTTGTGTTGAATTACAGGCTGATAAACCTAGAGCGAATGGTAGGGCGTAATAGATCGCTTTCATATTCAGGGTGTCCTTTTTTGTGTTTTTTATGTCCAATCCATTGTGTATTAAATAATCCAACTAGATAATGGTAACGTTTCGATTTTGTGTTTTAGTGCAAGGTTATTGTATAAATGTGATTAGTATCACTTTAACTTAACATGAGATTTTTTGTTGATTAAACTATTATAATATATTGATATTAAAAGTTTTATGTGATTTTTAATTGCTTTCTGTTTAAATGTTACAGTGATTGTTATCACGTTCATGGTAATCTTAATTGTCAATTTAAAACCGTAACGTTATTATTTTGGTACTGAAACAAAAATGCCTAGATATCACTGGGGTTAATACGGAGAAGAAGAATGAAAAAATTTGTACCTGCGATTTCAAAGACACTCATTGCCGGATCGATTTTATTTGGTCTTTATGGCGTGGCTAATGCTGCGGTAACCGATGGGATTAAGGTTGAGCAAGTTAAAGGTGAGATTACTTTTTATACCAATCGAACAGATCTACTAGAGGCTGGTGTATACGATAGATATGAAGCGGAGTTTAAGAAACTTTATCCGAACGTTTCGAAAGTGAATGTGTTCGCATTTGCGGATTACCAAGGTGGTATTCGACCACGAATGAACACAGGTGATTATGGTGATTTGCTATTAATTCTTCCTTCAGTGCCATCAGAACAGTATGGAAACTTTTACGAACCACTAAACGATATTTACTCGGGTGATGAAGTTTACTTCTTTGATGCTTGGGAAAATGATGGGAAATCCTATGGTGTGTCCATGGGTAACTCAGTGGAAGGGTTAGTTTATAACAAAGAAGTACTCGCATCGGCAGGTGTAGAAGTTCCAATTAAAACCTTATCTGGTTTCTTCGAGGCGGCTAAGAAGATCAAGGAAAATGGCCAGATTCCACTTTATATTAACTTTGGCGCTCAGTGGCCACTTCAGCAATGGGATAAATTTCCATTAGTTGTCGAAGGTAGTGATGATGTGTATGAGAAAATGTTGGAGCAAGACAAGCCGTTTTCAGGTGATACTGCCTACAATACCTCACTTAGTGTTCTTAAGAGATTAATTGACGAAGGTCTCACAGAAAAAGATCTGATGACTAACTCCTGGGAAGACTCTAAAAATGCAATTGCGAAAGGTGATGCAGCTATGTACTACTTAGGGAATTGGGTTATTCCTCAAGTCATTGAACGTGGCGCGAAGTCTGAGAATATCGGATTTATGCCAATCCCAGCAGACGACTCCGGCGTTTTAAAAGCGCAAATGAATCATGATTGGGCGTATGCCGTTAGCCATCACTCAAAAAACAAAGAAACAGCGAAAGCTTACTTGAAGTTCCTTATTGAAGAATCGGATTTTGACAAAATTGCTGGCTTTATCCCAACTTTGAAATCCAAGCAACCTTCGTTAGCACAGCTTAATGAATATATGAGCTACGAGCCTATTGTAATTCAAACACCGGTGTCTTCATCTACGTTTATTGAGGTTAACAACCGCTCTAAAATTGACTTCTACGCTGGTGGTTACATCCAAGATGTAATGACATCACGTAACTTCGAAGAAGCTCTTGAAAAATTAGACTCTCGCTGGAACCGAGCCAAAAAACGCGTAATGAAGTAAAACCTTATACGACTGCGAGCTTTTTTATAATTTCATTCTTAGCAGAAAATAGCACTTACTGCTTTTGGGGCCTGAGTTTTAACGGGGGAGGCCCCATCTTTTTTTCTAAGATATATTGGAACGCAGCGGACCAGTGTTGTGTTCGACTTTCCATGAAATGTTAGGGAGTTAACTGCCTAGCTAACTATACACCTAAACGCCTAAGTCCAATCCAACTAACTATCCACACAACTCTCCCAAATTTAATTCGTTCTAAGCTAAAGAATATGTTCATCCATTATATTTTTAAAGACGACTTTTGCTTCTTTGTATATAGCCATTTGATTAGTGGTTTTGTATCACTTTTTAGTGATAGCTCGGTGTTAGTTAGTGATTTGGTCATGCAGCAAATTATTTCTACCGTTAGAGTATAACCTTGTTTGTTACGACATTCTTATGAATAGCCCAGTTACACGAAGCTCTATCATTAGGGGAGCTGTTAGCAAAAGAGTAACTATATGAAAAATAACGGTATTCACGTAATGGTATTACATCGGACTTTCGGCTTCCAATTTCAACTGCTTTAAATGATAAAATTAAGAGGCGTACTTCTTCAACTCATGAGGGTAAACTCTCATTCCATTTGAGGTATTTTCGTATACGGATAACTCTCGGATATATGACCAAACAAGCGGATCTGTTCTCGTTTGTCGAGCTAGACGCATGATCACAACATCGATGTCTCGACCTGCATAGTCCTTTTCAGATACAAACAACTCTTTTATTGCTGGTAGCATAGTTCACTCCTTGTGAAACTAAATTACATTAATATATTTTTAATCTAGATTGGATCTCATTGGTTGTCAATTTAGCCTTTAAAATTTAATTTAAATTTCATAATGGTAATAAAATAACAATAATAGAAAGGTTAGATATAGGTTTTCCTGTTTTAGGCGGAGAATCTTTAGGGTATTGGCTTTTGGTTTTCATAAGTGAGAGTAGAGACTGATTCGGTACCTCTGCGTTTGATTTGAAAATTTGTAGCCTATAAGACGCCCATGAGCATTTTGACTTGCAATCTACACGCGATAGTTAGCTAAGGTTTGAGGTTGGGAGAGTTTTAAAAAAAGAGCCCTTCGGGGGAAGGGCTCTTGGGGGCAGGAGCTTAAGGTTTTAAGCTTCAATCAGAGTTGATGCGTTGCGCATCGCTTCTTTAGTAGAGCATTCAATTACTCTTGCATTTTTGAAGCGGAAAGCATCTTTCACTTGAATGTCGTGAGCAAGTATCACCAGTTTCGCGTTGGCAATATCTAAATCAGAAATACGGTTCTGAATGCCGTTCTGACCTTGAGTTTCTACTTTGATCTTGAATCCAGCCTTCGCACCTGCTTTTTCTAGTGCTTTTGCTGCCATGAATGTGTGTGCAACGCCTGATGGACAACAAGTAACCGCAACGATGTCGTATTCGCCTTCACCAGTTGATGGTGTTGCATGAATTTGAGCAGGAGCCGCTTGCTCTATGATCATTTCAAGCTCTTCTTCCACAGCTGGTTTCCAGAATCCGACGATGAGTGCTGTCGTTAGGGAGCCTAGCGCGATACCTACAACGTACATTGGGATATTACTTGAAACTGGTGCTGTGATTAAGCCACCCCAGGGCGCATGAAGTAGTACGTTAGTTAAAAAACCGAATACACAGCCAACGATACCACCTGCAACAATTGAAGGAAGCACGCGTAAAGGATCGTTTGCTGCGAATGGAATAGCGCCCTCAGAGATTCCTATCGAGCCCATGATGGCTGCTGCTTTACCTGCTTCTTGCTCTTGTTTAGTGAACTTCTTTTTGAATAGGAACGTAGCTAGTGCCATACCAAGTGGTGGCGTACAGATAGCAATACCCACCCCACCCATTAACCAAGGCTGGGTGTCAACTTGGGTTTGAGCGAATAGCGTTGCTACTTTGTTTATTGGGCCGCCCATATCGAAAGCAGTCATGCCTCCAAGAATCGACCCTAAAACCACTTTAGATGCTCCAGCCATGGATGCAAGGAACTCGTTCATCGAAGCCATGAATATTTTTATTGGCTCACCTATTCCCCACAAAACGACACCCGCAGAAATGAGCGTGCCTACCAGAGGGTAGATAAAGTAAGCACCAAGTGCAGTCATGTTGGCCGAAAGAGGGATCCTTTTGAGTTGGTATACTACGCCACCCGCGATGAATCCCGCAACGATACAGCCTAGAAATCCACCCCCCATGTCTGCCATGATACCGGAAGAAATCATCGCTGGAGCAAGCGCAGGTTTGTCTGCAATCGAATAACCGATGAAGCCACCAAGAATGATTGGGAATAATACCAACCCTTTAATTCCGATATTTGAAATATCTGATAGCAGACCGTCATCCGGAACTGCACCTTTACCTGATGCCATTACTGCTAAAGCCAGTAGTACACCGCCTGCAACAATAAAAGGGAGCATGTGAGAGGTCCCAAATAAAAGGTGGCCTTTCAATGTACTCAGAAGTTTTTTTAAATCGCCATTGCTTGTATCTTGAACTGTTATAGTACTCATGATTTCACGCCTTATGGATTAATTAAAATGTCCAATTTTTGATGTTTTTCTTTCTCATGGTGAATATTTTTAACTAACTATTTGTTAATTTTTCTGAATGATTTTTGTAGGACTTGAATATGATGTTCAGTACTGTTATTTGAAGCCACTATCATTTAGAGGGCAGTTGGCTTGGTGCCTTTTTCAACTACATAAGCGATGCTTAGAGCTTTACGTGAGTTTAAGCCTATTAAAAATGCTACTACTGCTCACTATTGTTATCAAATAATACCTGAGATAACTCTTTAAAAATCTTTATTATCTGTTTATTTAAAGGTTTTATTTATTAAGCCGACGTTAGTTAGTTTTGTAATTATTTTTAATTTATTGGTACTGAACTAATGTATTAAATTTAATTAATGTTTCACTTTTCTTAAATAGTAAAAAACACACAAATACTGTACTTTTGTAACACCTATTCTGAAATGTGATTTATATCCTTTTTGTGAAAGATGCACCTACGAAGCTAGAGGATATTTCTCGTGTAAAACGACAATATTAAAAAATTAGTTTTTGTGAAAATGTATACTTGATTGAATTTTTTAGATTTCAAGGTAAAGGCTGAACGTCGATGAGGGTGTGGCGGGAGTATGGTTAAATGAAAAAACCAGTAACATAATTACTGGTTAAAAAATACTATGGTGCTTTCTATTGCTACCTCCTAGATATTAACAATAAGCACGGGCCACACGTCCTTCACTATTCATTGTGTAGTGTTCTGCATAAGCAGGGATGAATACTGATTCTCCCATTTTCACCCTGCAGGTTTCGCCACTCTTATGGGTCAGCAGTAAATCAGAGTCCAATGGCAGTAAAATTTCGGCTGTTTGAACATCAAGCACACGCTGATTTGAACGCGGTATGATCGCAAAGTTAAAGTCATCGACTGGAATTGGGTATTCTAATATTTCATCCTTTTCATCTGGTTCTAGTAATAGAGTAGAGAACGGCTTTTCTTCAAATCTAGTACAAGAAATGAGCTCTTTAACGTCGATGTATTTTGGTGTTAAACCGGCTCGTAGTACATTGTCCGAATTTGCCATTATTTCCAGACCAGTACCTTTTAAATAAGCGTGAGGTGTTTCTGCGCTCAGGAACATTGCTTCTCCCGGCAGTAAGGTAATTACGTTCAATATGAGAGGTGAAAATAAGCC
Organism: Vibrio sp. YIC-376; assembly: GCF_052353105.1. Taxonomy (NCBI): domain Bacteria; kingdom Pseudomonadati; phylum Pseudomonadota; class Gammaproteobacteria; order Vibrionales; family Vibrionaceae; genus Vibrio; species Vibrio sp. YIC-376. The sequence continues at coordinate 51,340 of NZ_JBBWFK010000002.1, read as the reverse complement.
GATATCATCAGGATATTGGGTTTCCAGCTCTAAGATGACGTTAAATATTTCTGAATCTGTAATACGAGCTTTAAGTAGTAACATGGTCAATGCCATTTCTTTTTGCTCACCTTCAAGAGACAACAAACCTGCGAAAAAAGTTTTTAGTCCTTCAGAGTTTTGGTTTTTGACTAAATAAGCTAATAACCGGTTTAGCTCGGGTATAGCGAGGCTGGAGAAGTTTTTAATGATTTCGGAAATGGGACGAAATCCGTTCATTGCTTGATAATCAGTTAGTGCGTAAACGAGTTCTGGCTTGTGATTAGGATCTTTGTAGTTACGATTTTTAGCGTTCAAAGGGATGTCTTTTTTTTCCTCTTTAGAGAATCCTTGTTCAGCTTGAGATTTGTTTGGGTGTACCTGAATAGATAACGCTTTTTCGGCAGCAAGCACTTTGAATAGGTACGGTAGTTCCCCGAAACGCGTCGCGACTTCTTTGCTTAAAAAAGCATTCATATCGCTTGCGATTAATGAAGAAAGTTTAGTTTCCTCGCCGTTTACCGTCACCATAGAACAACCATTTGTATGAGCGCCCATCCAAATCTCGGCTTGAGGCTTGCCGGTTGGGTTGGCAACTGCAAACAATTGGCTAATGGAAGTTGTACTCCCCCAAGCGTACTCTTGAATCATATTGTTCATTAGGAAGAATTTAGGACGTGCGGTTTGGACTTTAATCTTTCGAGTATCGGACAACGTTAAGTCAGACATAGTTTTTTACCTCGGATGAAAATTCTGGCCTGAGGATTACTCAGACCAGGAGAGAAGAGATAAGGGAGGTTAAGCTGATGCTGCGATCAGTTTGGCTTTGCGGATCTTCTTAAGGGCAACACATGTAACAGCGGTAACTGTTGCGCCTGCAGCCATACAAAATAGTGCGAGCAATGGGTGATTCATCGCGCCAAGCAAAGCAACAACTGGTCCACCATGAGCTACGCTATTAGTGATTCCGAATGAGAAGGCCATTACTGCCGCCACGATTGAGCCAAGTATGTTTGCAGGAATCACAGACATTGGATCTTGAGCCGCGAATGGGATTGCACCTTCTGATATGCCTACGAGGCCCATAGCTCCAGCCGCTTTGCCAGTCTCAAGCTCTGATGGTTCGAACAGTTCTAACTTTCGTCCTAAACCAGTCGCGATTGCCATACCTAACGGTGCCACAGGAATCGCACATGCCATTGCGCCCATAAACTGAGTTTGACCACTAGCAATCATGCCGACGGAAAAGAGGAATGCGACTTTGTTAAATGGCCCGCCCATATCAAATCCAGCCATACCACCTAGTACGATGCCCAGTAGAACAACGTTACCCGTACTTAAGCTGGTAAGCAGTGCGGTTAAACCATCCATAAGGCTAGCGATTGGAGCGCCGATAACAAAAATAAAGAGGCCTGCGATAAACAAAGATCCTGTGATTGGTGCGATCATGATTGGCACCAACGGTTGGACAAACTTGTGGTAATTAATTGATGTAATCCACTTCACAAAGTAACCGACAAGAAGACCTGCGATGATGGCACCAATGAAGCCAGTACCTGCGTCTGCACCGTAAAAAGAACCGTTATTGGCAATCCAACCACCAATTAAGCCTGGAGCAAGTGCTGGACGGTCAGCGATTGCGTAAGCTATATAACCAGCGAGGATAGGTATCATCAGTGTAAAGGCGACTACTCCGACTTCTAAGATCTGGTTCCACATACTGCCTTCTGGGATAGCCATGCCTGTTTCGCTTGGTTCACCACCTATAGCCAAAGCAAGTGCTATCAACAAGCCGCCAGTCACAACAAATGGGATCATATGTGAGACGCCATTCATCAAGTATCGGTACAAATCAGAACGAGCTTGAGAAGCCTTAGTTGCAGCAGATACTTTAGAATTGCTACCCGCTTCATCATCGTATTGAGGTGATTCTAACGCCTCTCTAATCACTCCTTGTGCATCGCGGATAGGGGCTTTAACGTTTGTCTTTACAACGCGCTTACCTGCAAACCTACTCATGTCTACTTGCTTATCACACGCAACAACAATGGCATCGGCACGTTCGATTTCTTCTACTGTAGGCGAGTTTTTGACACCAATAGAACCGTTAGTTTCTACCTTTATTTCATATCCCATTGCCGCAGCACCCTTCTCCAGTGCTTCTGCTGCTAGATACGTGTGCGCCACGCCCGCAGGACAACCTGTGACGCCAATGATGAATCCCTGATCTGCTTGAATTGCCGCTTGTGGTTCATCTTCTTTCGCAAGAAGAAGGTCCAGTGCTTCCTTGTTTGTTGACGTATTTAGAAATGCTTCTATAAATCCATCTTCGATGAGCTTGGAGGAAAGTTCCGCAAGCACTTCAATGTGATGATTATCGCCACCGTCAGGTGAAGCGATCATGAAGAATAATTTAGAAGGCAATCCATCTTCAGCGCCATATTCAACCCCTGATTTGCTCACACCTATTACAACTGCTGGTTCAATTACAGCAGCACTCTTGGCATGTGGAATAGCAACACCATCTTCAAAACCGGTATTACCTAGCGCTTCGCGAGCATGAATATCTTCTAGAAATCTTTCGTTATCAGAAATACGTCCTTGGGAATGTAAAATAGAAACTAGTTCTTTAAAAACTTCTTCTTTTGAAGTTGCTTTAAGGTCTAGTTTTATTAAGTCTTCATTTATTAATTTGGTGATCATTTTTGAACCCCTATGAATATAGTTTTTATTTCAGAGGTATTTTGAAACTATCGAGAAGAAGACTGTAGTGAAGAAAAAATGCATTTACTGGACTATTGTAACTGACTAATTGTAGTGTGATTTAGATCGTCATATCTTTAATTTTTATTGTACAAGTTTGACCTGGCTTTCTTGCCTGTAAGGCAGGTGGTTCCCAAGTTTTAGCCTTTGTCTTTTGAGGGTTACACGATTTCAACTTTGCCTTTTAACTGGACAATTGATTCGATTACTGGATTATTGTAACCTTGTTTTCGAAATGTGATTTTTCTCAATAGCACAAAAGTCCAGTATGGTTTATATCTAGGTTAAGTAATGTAAGAGGCAATTTGTTGGGTATATGAAAATGATTTTCCATGATTTAATTACTGCTGTATTAAATGAAAGAGAACCGTTTCATAGTATTTGGTTTGCTGGTGATTTTCATACTCCACCCCAATTTAGCTATCAAGTTAACTTTCCTCGTTTAGAATTGGTTCTAGATGGAAACTATATTAATGAAATGGAAAGTCATAACAGGAAAATTACTCTCATAACTGCTAATAAAGGTGACGCTATTTTTATTCCGCCAAACTGTTGGAATAAACCAGATTGGGATACTGATTGTTCAGTATTAAGTATTCTGTTTGGTCGGCGCCAATTAGGCTTGAGCTTAGTTAGTAAACGGAAAGGTGAAGATAGTTTCTACGATATTCAAAAGTACAGTATTCAGACTCGGTCAGGATTTGCGATTGATAACATTCTCGAAGCACTCAGCGCTTTAGCTCGTGAAAATACGAAAAAGCCAATGGATGAGTTATTGTTACAAGCATTACTGCAGTACGCCAAAACTATGTTGGATGCTCCAGAAGAAAAGCCGTGTCACAATCGCGTTCAAGATCTCTACCAGGGAATTTGTATCTACATTCAAGAGAACTTTCATCGCCCTATAACTCGGGACAGTATTGCAGAGAGGTTCAGTATTTCGGCTAATCACCTGTCCCGCTTATTTCGTCAGCAAGGGCACATGACATTGGCGGACTACATCACTTGGGTAAGAGTTGACCGTGCCAAGTTTATGTTGAAAAAATACAACTTTAAGCTAAGTGAGGTATCACTTCGTTGTGGATTTAAAGATGTAAATTATTTCTGCCGCGTGTTTAAAAATCGCACTGGCAGGACACCAACGGAATATCGAGGGTCTGTCTAATCATATAGTGGCATTACCTAGATTAATTAGGTGAAAAGTCTCGATGTGGCGTACATCAGAAGCGCTTGTAATTCGATGCTACTCTTGGTGAGGAGTAAACGTTCTGCCATTCTATCGTTGAGCAAGTTTCTTGTGAGGTTGGTCGCCGCTACTATTTGGTCGCGAGTTGGCTTATCGGGAATTACCAGTGCTATAGCAATGTCGACGTTTCCTAGTTTTGACTCCCAGTTCATTGGAGTTTCGTTTGATATTACTGCAATAGATATATGCTCGATTCCAGAAAACATAACATGAGGCAAGGCTATTCCCTGTGCAACGCAAGTTGACGAACGTTCCTCGCGTTTTATGAATGCAAGGATAAGTTCGTCTGGATGAGCAGGATGAATTAACTGAGCTAGTCCTTTTAAGCACTCAAACTTTGTAAGTTCAGTATGAGCCTTTGCATAATGCCATTGAATTTCACAAGGTGGACAGAGTTGCGGTAAGCGTTTTGCCAATTTGCTAGAGAATTCATAATTTATATTAGAGCCAACTAGTGTGAACTGTTCTGCAATGATGTCTTTAATCACGAAACACGCCAGTTCTGCATCAATACCAATAGCGGTTATCTGACACAAATCGCCTTGCTGTAAACCAACTTGAAACACGGCCAGCGACTTAGTCAAATTAGCGCTGCGATTTTGCGTGATGTTAATGATGTGTAGGGCACTTTTGAATTTTTTTGCAACCCGACTCAATGGTTGTGCAACGTAAGCACTCGCATTTGTGTTGTTGACGAAGAATGTAATTTGGTACTCGTTCATTAGGCCAATTAATCTCGGCAGTGGAGAAGGAACACTTTGTCCACATTGAGTAATACATCTTCGATTGGTATTTGAATGTGATTGGTCCCCTTAAAGCGGGCAGGCTGTTCAATCTCAATATCTGACACAATTAGCACACGATCAGCTTGAGCTATGTCGTGAGGGGTAAGTAGATTCTCTATTCCCATTGCACCTTGAGTTTCGACCTTAATTTGCACGTTGTGCTTAGCAGCAGCTTTTGTTAATTCATCTGCAGCCATGTAAGTATGTGCGATGCCAGTAGGGCATGCTGTTACCGCAACTATTTTCATGTTTTTTCCATTCTCTTTTTTGCGAATATTAACATAGCCACAGTTGGTTGAATTGATTTAAGTTGGATAAACGAAAGAGTCCTATCACAGTTTACGTCTTATGTTACATTAATCCAGTTAATGCCCCTTTAGTCCTATATATCCTGATCTTGTAACTAACTAATCTAATACTCAGTGTACTACGTGTAACTTGTAAAAATAGTATTCGAACACGTAGTGTGCCGAAAACGACTTAAGGTGCTGTATCGACAACTCTCTTCGTTATATATTTGATCGCGAATACTGCAAGGTAAAATAATGGACATTACAAACCTGATAGAGCTGGAAACGATTTGTTTAGAACTAAAAGCTCAAACCAAGGAACAAGTTCTTGAAGAGCTTGCCTGTATGTTAGAAGCTGCAGGTAAGTTGAATAACAAAAGACTGTTTTTATCTGACGTTTGGAAGCGAGAAGAGATCGGAAACACTGGGTTTGACGATGGTATTGCTATTCCACATGCTAAAAGTAACGCAGTCTCAAAGCCAGCAGTCGCAGTAGGAATTAGTCGAACAGGTATTGACTATGGTTCAGAAGACGGAGAGTTATCAGATGTGTTTTTTATGCTTGCTTCACCTGAAGGTGATGCACATCAGCACATAGAAGTTCTGGCACAGATATCTACGAAAATCATTGAAGATGATTTTGTAGAGAAACTAAAATCTGCTGAATCGCGAGAAGAAGTATATGAGATGCTCACCGATACTCAATCTCAATCAGAATCTTCTCAACTAAAGTCATTCGAACCTGTTTATGAACCTTTAAGCCCCTGGGCATATAAGCTAGGGAGAATTAAAGAGCACCTGCTGTTTGGCACTTCACACATGATCCCATTCATTGTCGCCGGAGGCGTATTGTTGTCTCTATCTGTAATGATCTCTGGACACGCGGCAGTGCCACAAGAGGGCATACTAGCTGATGTTGCTCAGATGGGGATTGCTGGCCTGACGCTGTTTAATGCTGTACTTGGCGCTTACATCGCTTATTCAATTGCTGACAAGCCAGGCCTTGCACCTGGGATGATAGGGTCTTGGATCGCAGTAAGTCATTACAATACTGGTTTTTTGGGAGCAATAGTTGTTGGTTTTATTGCGGGCTTTGTTGTTTGGTTGTTAAAGAAAATTCAATTGCCAGATAGCATGAGTTCAGTTGGCTCTATATTCATATATCCGTTAGTAGGTACGTTTGTCACTTGCGGCACAGTAATGTGGGTAATTGGATCACCGATAGCTATCGCAATGACAGCAATGAATGATGTTCTTACTGGAATGGCGGGATCCGGAAAGATAATGCTCGGGACGCTATTAGGAGCTATGACGGCATTTGATATGGGAGGCCCGATTAACAAAGTGGCAACGTTGTTTGCTCAGACACAAGTTAACACGCAACCCTGGCTGATGGGGGGCGTCGGAATTGCGATTTGCACTCCTCCGCTCGGAATGGCTCTCGCTACTTTCTTATCACCAAGTAAATTCAAAAGGGATGAGCGAGAGGCTGGTAAAGCTGCTGGTATCATGGGAATAATAGGTATTAGTGAAGGAGCGATACCTTTTGCTGCCGCTGACCCTGCTCGCGTCATACCTGCTATTGTAGCTGGTGGTATTGTTGGTAACGTGATTGGTTTTATATTTCATGTTGCGAATCATGCTCCGTGGGGTGGATGGATCGTATTGCCAGTAGTTGATGGAAAAATTGGTTACACCATCGGAACAATTGCTGGGTCATTGACGACTGCTCTTGTTGTTATTGCGTTGAAGAAGAAAGTGACAGAAGACGAAAGTGATTTTAGTCGTTCTTTGGCGTGTTTTTCTGTCCAAGGCGAAGGTGAAGCTGATGTTTTGGCTGTGACGTCTTGTCCTTCTGGCGTAGCTCATACATTTCTGGCCGCTAAGTCTTTAGAGAAAGCAGCATATGCTCTTAAAGTTAAAATTAAGATTGAGACACAAGGAGCGAACGGTGTAATCAATCGAATTACACAAAAAGATATCGAGAAAGCGAAGTTTGTTATATTTGCTCATGATGTCGCGATTAAAGAGCCCGAACGTTTCCAAAAGCTCAAAGTGATAGACGTTAGTACCAAAGATGCGATTCTGAATGCAACTGCGTTACTGCAGTCGAAAAGAGTTTAAGAATTAAAATTAAATTGAATAATAACGAGTTAAAGACTGAGGATATAAAATCGTAATTTAGAGTAGATTCTTAATGGAAACAGCCTTAAGGAAGTATTTCACACTATAGATGATATGATTTTTGCACTTCAAGCTAAACTATTTTCCAACGTTTAACTGCCCTTCGGTAATTACTAACATCGAAGAACTGCATTTTCTTTGCAATTTGGACATCATCCAACTTCTTCATTTCTTGCAGATAAATGGCGTGTTGGCGATTTATCTCTCCCAAAAGTGAGCGGTAGGTACTACCGTGATTTTTGAGTCTTCTTTTCAGGGTCGCAGGGCTCATATTCATCATTTCAGACAGATCATTGAGAGATGGAACCTGCAGATGATCTTGTCGAAGTTGATCACGGATAAAACTCAGCAAGCCACAAGGTCGTGGGGATGTTGTTTGTTGAGCGACCTTGTAAAGTGTTGAAGATCGATCCGATATGGTTAATTCCAGACATTCTTTGGGAAGGTGCATTGAAGCCATTGACTGCCTGAATTCCACTTTGCCCCAGTAAACATCGTACTGCTCCTGCCAGCATGGGGCGCTCCAGTCTACTTTTACAGACCAGGGTAGATTTTGATCTGCGCGCCAATTGGTGACAGAAATAATGGATGTAAAGACATACTCAATTAACCACCGACGGTAAGTGATGCGCGCCCCGGAACTCAATGAACTGGCTTCACCAAAAGGATCTTCTTCAAATAAGTAGAGACCTGTTTCATCCACGCGTTCCCGAAGTTTGAGCAGCGGAAAGTAAATCTCAGAATAAGCCACGAAATTTCCAATCAATTCTCTGACCGTTGCTGCATGGACGATAAGGTGACTCGAATCTGAAAAAGCGCCGGGAATAAGCTGTTGTCCAGACAGAAAACTCAAGTCGGGAAACTGCTCCAGTTTGGTCATATTATGAATCAGGCGAGCAAGTTGGGTGGGGCTCACCATTAAATCACGCTCAATCAAGTCTTGGTAAAAGATGCCTGTATTTCGTAGCGCGTAGTGCATATTGACCCCTCTGTTGCTGAGCAGATCAAGCAACAAAGCGATATGGTGTCTTGCTGGCACTACTTTATCATTTCGCTCAGTCCATTGCGGTACATGAGCATGACTTCCTTTCACGCAGATACCTTTAGATACTTTGTACTTGATTAAAGGGTTTCATCGAGTCCTGAATCAGTTTTTGAGCGGACTGCGGTGTATGGGTAGGCGCGTGACTTGGGGTTAGGCTCCATTGCCACTTAAGTTCAATGAAACCACCGGAATCACGATAGAAGACAAAACTATTCAGTAACCCTTCTAAATGCCGGGCGAATTGTGATGCCTCACTTTCATTACAATTTTCCATCAGAATCAGGTAACGATGTGCAACGCAATGACACACTAAGTCATGACTTCGGGCCGTGATAAATAACAGTTCTGAGATTGAGATAGTTAACCTACTTACTTCATTTGGCGATAAGGAGTGAATGAGTTGGCGTTCATTGACTAAATGAATAGCTAACAGAAAAGTGGTCTCGTTATGCGTGGGGATCTGCTTGGTACGGGTTAAAGCCTGGTGCAGATGGCGAACATCAGGAAGGCGATAATGCTCAGCATGAATGGGCGTTCTTGGATTGAGCTTGCGTCGTTGAGAAATATAATTATTGATGACCAAAAGCTCTTTGCGCCATTGCCAGAAAGCATACGTCACTATGCCTAAGCCAATGAACATACATTCCATTAAGTTACCGACAATTGTATAAGACTCAAGCCTGATAAATTCGTCGATGAAATCTTGAGACAGGGATAGCAAAATACAGATAAAGCCAACCGAAAAATAGTTGGTAATCTTTCCCGGAGCTCGGGTTGAGAGGATAACGAGCACCCACACCAGTACCATGATGGTCGAAGAACCTTCGCCGATAATGTCTAGCCAGTCTAATTGAGATTGCGGTTTTACATACCCATTGACGTAGTTAAAAGCGAACAGAGCAGTGAGAGACATAACCAGTATCACTAGCCAAAATCGGTGGCAGCGGAGTCCGTAAAAGATATCGAAGAGTCGGTAATTGAATTGTGTAATTAGGTTTTTTATTTTCATTCGAGAGTGTGCAGGTCAGTAAAATACGCATTTTAGGCGTGCAGATTGATAAAAGTCCAAAAAGCTCAGGTGACCTATCTTCCCATATCAATGTGACAAATTATTGATAGAAGCAGTAAGACATTACGTAGTGTTATTCTTAGTCCGAAAAGCTCATCATTTCAGGTGGGCTTATGTAACCCATTGATATTAAATTGTAATTTTATTTTTTGTCATAAATCTTTCACGCGTTCCTCCTAGATTCTCTCCTGACTTAAATACATGGAGAGAAAAATGCGTCGTTCAATACTGAGTTCAATCATCGTTGCTGCACTGCTAAGTGGCTGTGACTTGGAAGATACCGAAACCGTTTATGTCGAAGCTCAGAGTGCTGGTGCAATAGAAGCTGAGTTGTTAACAACATCAGCAACTTCTAACACTAGTTACGACGACATCGGTGATTCAGCCTACTGGATTAATAGTGACAACCGTGAAAACAGCCTATTGTTTGTCACGCTGGAAGGTGATGGACTTGCTGTCTATAACCCCTCGGGCATAGAGATAGAAAAGCTAGAAGGGCTGGAGATCACTGGCGCGGATATCCGATACGATATCAGCGATGATAACGGTGAATCGGTCGATTTGCTCGCGCTGGCACTACCCGATGACAACAGTTTTGGCTTTTATTCGATTGGTTACGATGATGGTGTAGTTCTTGACGAGGTTGGTACGCTTTCGACAGAGTATTCTGCCGAAGGAGTTTGTCTGCATAAAAATACAACCAATGGCGAGCTGTTGCTCACGGGCGTTACTGAAGACGGCGTGGCACTGCAGTACAAATTAAAGTACGAAAATGGCGAGATCAAAAGTGTTCTGACCGATGATAATGGCACACCTATCGCAGTACGTGAGCTCGATGTGGGTGGTGAGTTAAGTGCTTGTATTGTCGATGATGAAACCGCGACCTTGTACGTTGCCGAACAAGATGTTGGCGTGTGGGCTTATGGTGCGGATCCTGAAGATATTAACTCTCGACGCATGGTCGATGGTATTGAGCCTCTGGGTAATCTGCAAGAAATAGAAGCTTTAGACCTTTTGTACATGGCTGACGGTAATGGTTATCTGGTCGTTGGTGATGAAGGCAAAGGAATGATGCTGTATCGCCGTGATGACTGGCAACTTGCTGCCAATATCCATCTAGACGGCGTAGCTGAGATTAAATCGCTTAGCATTGCAGATGATGGTCTTTGGGTAGCGAATTCAGAAGCCGGTGAGCCGGTTTACGAGAAGCTAAGCTATGAAACGCTTAATCAAGCAAATTCGATGAGTGATACTCAAATCTCTCAGGTACTGAGCCCAGAAAACCTAAGCTCGACGGGTATTGCATTGGTTAAAGTAGTCAGTGAAACCGATCCTGTGGACGATGATGGCGATGCGGCAGATGATCCCGCATTTTGGCTCAATCAAAGCGCGCCGGAGAACAGCCTAATTATTGCGACCAATAAGCAGGGTGGTTTAATGGCTTACGACCTGAATGGTGCAGAACTTCAATATCTCAATGAAGGGGAGCCAAACAATGTCGATATTATCCAGTCTGTGACGGATACAAATGGTGGTAGCTTTGCATTAGCAGCGGCGAGCAATCGTGAATTTAATACCATCGCGCTGTACAAAATCCAAGAACCGACGGAGAGCCAGAACCCGATTGTAGCTCTGGATGTAGTAGGTGAGAACACACATCAAGAGGTGGCACAGCTCAAATCTGAACTTAACGAAGTGTATGGTTTGTGTACTTATCAATCTTCAGACGGTACGCCATATGTGTTTGTTAACGGCAAGAGCGGAGATATTGAACAGTGGCGTTTGACAGTTCAGGACTCTGGCATTGAAGGTCGTATTGTTCGTCGACTCAAAGTCGATAGCCAACCAGAAGGCTGTGTTGTCGATGCTACAACGGCAACACTGTATGTTGGAGAAGAAGATGTTGGTGTGTGGAAGTTCTCGGCCGATGAATCTGCGGCAACTGACGGTGAGATGGTCATTGAAGTGGATGGAAAGCAACTTGTTGCTGACGCAGAAGGCATCACCATCTACAACAACGGCATAGTGAACTATTTGATTGTGTCGAGTCAGGGCAATCACACTTACGCGGTATACAACATTGATGAAGCTTATCAATACGCTGGTAGTTTCGCGCTGGTGGCTGACGACGAGAATGGTTTGGATGGAGCTAGCGAGACGGATGGGATTCACGCAGTTTCAAGCTCGGTAGGTGATCGATTCCCTAAAGGATTTTTCATTGCTCAGGATGGCTTCAACGTTAATGCTGGTTATGAGTATGAAAATCAGAACTTTAAGATTGCAGACTGGAATGCAATTCAGTCTGCACTTGAAAAGTGATTTTTAACAAAATCGTATTTAACGTTTGTGCTAGCCATATTTTATGGCTAGCAATTTTTGCTTTTGGCACGTTGTCGTTAGCACTAAGGAAAAAAATCAATTGGTGCGTGAGAAAAGATACGAGTAATGAAAAGTTAGATAAGTCCATAGTTACTCAAGAAAAGCATCAAGCGCTTGAGTAGGCTGGCGCGTATTTGGATCCCATGCACCCAAGGTATAACCTTGCCAACTATATGCCTGTGGCTCCCAATAGAAAATCCCAATGCCTTTATCTTGATTAACACTACGTACTTTTTGGATCATATCGGCAACGATAGTCTTTGCTTGAGGCTCATCCCAAGGCACACCAATTTCAGTGATCATCACTTCCGTTCCGTAGCGCTCGACCATATCATTGAGATTAGAGAGGCATTGATTGTTTGCTTCTTGCCAAGTAAGGCCAGTAGCATTCTTGGGATAGGAAGATGCGCCAATAACATCCCACCAAGCACTGTTGGATTGTAAGCCATCAAGAATCCATCGGAAATTAGCATTGTTGTGACAGTTGGCTAAATGGACGATGACCTTAGCATCTGGGAATACTTCTTTGGCTGCGTTGCGTCCGCTATTAAACAACCATGCATAATTACGCATGTTGCTTGAAGCCATTCCTTCATTCCATAGCATTCCGTTGTTGGTTTCATTTCCGACTTGAATCCATTTTGGTGTTATACCAGCAGCTTTTAAGGTGTTGAGTGAGTCTCTAGTGTATGACCATACCTGTCCCATTAAATCTTCGAAGCTCAGTTGTTGCCATTCTGCTGGTTTCCATTGGTTGCCTGGATCGGCCCAAGTGTTGCTATAGTGGAAGTCAATCATCACATCCATATTCGCGTCTTTGGCCCACTGCGCTTTGACAATTACATCATTCAGTGAGCTGTAATAACCATCACTGGGATTAACCCAGACACGAAGACGCACTGCGTTCATGCCATGGTCTCGTAATATTGAAAGGACATCTTGTCGATAGCCCCAATCGTTGTAGAACTCGTAGCCACTGTCTTCCATCTGAGTTATCCAACTAATATCCGCACCTTTAATAAAAGCGTGAGAATAGTTTGAGGTCACTAATGAGCCGAAGATAGCTAGTGTTTTTAGGGTATTGTTCATCGTTTCACCGTCTTTATATATTCACGTTTTGATTATTTTTAAACGTAAATAATATAGCAACCGATTTTAGTGTTGAGGTGATATATAAAAGTGTTAGTGATTATTTTTATAAGGTGATTTACGTAGTTGTGATTTTGGATAAATTATCTAAGTAAATTTACTTAGATAATTGTGATTATGATCCATCTACAAATTTATTAAGTCAATCTTATCATCCGTGATGTATTGAAGAATCATAAATTAGCTCGCAGTTAGTTAATTTTAAAACTGTCTCGCCATATGAATTCATGACCAAATAAAACGGTCTTGTTATATTTCCGACCACTCATTTTTTCAATAAACATATCAATGGCAACTTCTCCCATTTCAAATGGAAACAGTCGCATCGTAGTAAGGCTTGGACTCATATGTCGGGCTGAAGAGATATCATTGGTGCCGATGACTTGTATATCCCCTGGAATGGTTAACCCAGCCTCATAAATGGCGCGATAAACACCAACGGCTACCATATCTGTCGCAGCGTAGACAACGTCGGGAAGCTCATCGAATTGTAGCATTTCTTTCATTGCTTGATACCCCGACTCGATGCAATACTCTTTACTCACTTTACAAAGCGCATCGTGGTACAAGCTATTTTCTTTGGTGATTTTACGAAAAGTATGTAAGCGCTCCTCGTTATTGCCAATAAAAGCAGGTCGTTTACAACGGCTTTTTAGTATATTTTGCATAACGTCATTGGACAACGCCAACCGGTCAATTAAGACTGCATCGGTTTTGCTACCTAAAGGATTTGAGTCAACAAATATAATATTGTGGTTAGCTTGATATAAGGTATCTACAACATGTTTGGAGAAATGTCCGACTGCAATGACGGCCGGAGCGTTTTCTATTAGATTTATATTGGTATCAATCTGGTCTAAATGTAGTGTTCTTAAATCGACGCCTTTTTCTAAGCAACGATTTTGAATGCCAGCACGAATAGAAGTGAAATACGGGTCGTCTATTTCCTGTGTCGGAGTCAAAAAGTTCAACATAACAACATCACGTACGCCAGTTGGCTCATTCGTTTTGGTTACTTCATGATGAACAAACTGTTTTTTACTGCGTTTAGGGGATTGATAGCCAAGAGACTCTACTGCCTCCAAAATGGCCCGTTTTTTGTCTTCACTTACAGACAAAGTAGGGTCGTCGTTAAGAAAGCGAGAAATAGTGGAAGTAGAAATCTTCGCTCTTTGTGCAATGTCTTTAAGTGTAGCCAAAAGATTACCCTATATTGTTTTTATCGGACAGCTCTATCATGCCAAAGAGCATTTTGAATGCTCTTTGGCGTTAAAACGTTAATGCGTTGATTGTACAGAATCAAATGTAATGACGTTTCCATCAGGTTCAAAAATGTGTAAATGGGAAGGTGATGTAAATAGCGAAATTGACTCACCAGGCTGTACTTGTGTGTCCCCATGATGAAGGTATTTGAAGTCATCCACGCCGCCACATTGGCCAAAGATGTAAGTCATGCCTCCCAGTCTCTCGACCACTTCACATTGGAATGCAAGTGTGATCATATCTGGATTTGTCGTGAGGTGTTCTGGTCTAATACCTAACGTTAGATTTTTACCTATTTCAACCTGAGCTGTTTTTATCGGTAAAGTGATTGAATGACCCACATCTAGACTCACTGTTAAGCTCGTTTCATCCCAAGCTTCAACGGTACAAGGAAGAAAATTCATTTTAGGCGAGCCAATAAATCCGGCAACAAATCTGTTAATAGGGTTATGGTAGAGATTCATTGGTGAGCCAACTTGCTCAACTTTACCATCACGAAGCACGACGATTTTATCTGCTAATGTCATGGCTTCGACTTGGTCGTGCGTTACGTAGATCATGGTTGACTTAAGTTCTTGGTGTAGCTTTGCAATATGTAGACGCATATCCACACGTAATTCTGCATCAAGGTTTGACAGAGGCTCATCAAATAAAAATACTTTAGGATCTCTCACGATAGCACGACCGATAGCAACGCGCTGACGTTGGCCGCCTGACAGTTGGGCTGGTTTACGATCAAGCAGATGTTCTAACTGCAGTGCTTTACCAACCAACTGCACTTTTTTATCTCGCTCTTCTTTTGGCACTTTGTTTACTTTTAGTGAGTAACCCATATTTTCTGCAACAGTCATATGCGGGTACAGCGCATAAGACTGGAACACCATCGCCACCCCTCGTTCTGATGGGGGAGTGTCGTTAACGACATTGCCCGAAATAGATATTGCACCATCACTGATGTCTTCGAGACCGGCAATCATACGCAAGAGCGTTGATTTTCCACAGCCCGAAGGACCAACAAACACCACAAACTCACCTTCTTCTATCGACAAGTTTACGTTGTGAATGGTTTGGGTATCGTCAAAACGTTTTACGACATTGGATAATTGGATCGAAGACATTTTAAATTCCTCTTAAATGATAATAAATAAAGTGTGTGATCTAATTCGTCTTTTATTTAGTAAATTTTATTTTCACTTGTTTGTTTTATCACAATAACTGCTAGCTATAGTGATTGAAATCACATCAATGAATAACCTGTATGGAAAAAATAACACAAAGGAGCATATTTGCACCATAAATTTTATTTTTTACCAAAAACGAAAGGCGTGAAATTTTATGGATAATAATAAATTTAGTAAAAAATTAACTGCTATCGCAGTTACTGCTCTATTTTGTTCGCCAATGGCGTTGGCGCAGCAGTCCTTATTAGTCTGGGAAGACATTCAAAAGTCTTTTGGTAATGAAGAAGCGGTTGCAGCGTTTGAAAAACAACATGATGTTAAAGTGAATGTGCTTGAAATGCCATATGGCGGTCAGGTCGAATCGCTACGCATGGACGGTCCAGCGGGCACTGGGCCTGACGTTGTCTTGATTCCACATGATCAGATTGGTGGGGCGGTTATCCAAGGTTTACTTGCTCCAGTTCAGGTCGAAAAAGCCGTTACCGATACATTTAGTCAATCTTCTATTAACGCACTGACTTACAATGGTGTGCTATACGGCTTGCCAAAATCCGTTGAAACCGTATTTATGGTTTACAACAAAGACCTTATTTCTGAGCTGCCAGAAACGATGGACGAAATATTCGAGCTGTCTAAGAAGTTTCGCGAAGAAAATAAATACGGTTTGCTGGCAAAATGGGATGAGCTTTATTACACCTACGGAATTTTAAACGGTATGGGTGGTGATGTTTTCGCTAAAAAAGACGACGGCTCTTATGACCCAAATAAGATATTACTGAATACTCCAGGAGCAGTAGAAGGCGCAAAATTCATTCAGAAGTTCTATGACTCTAAAGTATTCCCTACGGGCATTATTGGTAATAATGGGCTCAATGCTATCGATTCACTATTCACGTCGGGTAAAGCAGCGATTGTTCAAACCGGTCCGTGGGCGCTCCAGCCTTACAAAGAAGCAGGGATCAACTACGGTGTAGCACCTCTTCCAAAATTGCCATCTGGTGAGCAAATGGGTTCATTTATGGGCGTGAAGAGCTACAGCATCTCGACTTTCTCTAAAAACAAACCTTTAGCGCAAGAGTTTATTACGTTCGTCAATAATTATGATAATGCCAAGCGCCGCTTTGAGCTAACTGGTGAGGTTCCGGCAGTGACAAAATTGGTGGACGATCCTGTTATCAAAAATGACCCAGGTGCAAGTGCTGTAGCGATGCAATCCATTCACGCTACGTCTATGCCTTCCATTCCCGAAATGAATGAAGTGTGGGGCCCTGCGAACAGCGCTCTTCAGTTGATCGCAACGAATAAACAAGATGCGAAAAGTGCACTCGACTCTGCGGTAGACAGCATCAATATGCAAA
The DNA here is from genome assembly GCF_052353105.1 of Vibrio sp. YIC-376. Classification (NCBI taxonomy): domain Bacteria; kingdom Pseudomonadati; phylum Pseudomonadota; class Gammaproteobacteria; order Vibrionales; family Vibrionaceae; genus Vibrio; species Vibrio sp. YIC-376. The sequence continues at coordinate 34,610 of NZ_JBBWFK010000002.1, read as the reverse complement.
TCGAAGCTAACCACGCAATGATGGGTCAATAATTTAAAGATATTGTTCTGGCGAAAGCAATTGTCGGCCCTATATAACCATCTTGGTCTGGGGCTGACAGACGCCAGAAGTTTTCCGAAATGGAGTTGTAAGTGATGTCTGACATGAGTGAACATTTTGAGCATAACTCGGGGCTATATCGATCCCAACGGTTTACTGCCTCCTTACTTGCAGTAATTCCTGGTTTTGGCCAGTTTTATAACCGACAGTTTGTGAAAGGCATGATGTTCTTCATCTTGCTAACAAGTTTTTATGCAGTAACTCGTGATTTTATTTCCCACGGTATGTGGGGGCTTGTAACACTTGGCGAAAACCTACCAGAGGACAACTCAGTTTTCCTACTCGCAGAAGGTATTATTGCTTCGCTAGTGGTGGTATTTGGTTTAGCGGTTTATGTACTCAGCATTAATGACGCCTACAAAAACGGTCAACGGCTTGATGAAGGCCGCCCACTGAACTCACTTCGTGTTCAGTATCGCAATGTTATCAATGCTGGCTTCCCGTATCTGATGATAAGTCCGGGTTTTATCCTTTTAGTCTTTGTTGTTGTGTTTCCGATCATCTTTGGTTTTGCGATTGGTTTTACCAACTACAACCTGTACAACTCACCACCTGCGAAGCTGGTTGACTGGGTTGGATTGAAGAACTTCTTCAACATTTTCCAAATTAACTTGTGGCGTAACACCTTTATCGATGTGTTGCAGTGGACAGTCGTTTGGACATTGGTTGCATCAACATTGCAATGCACAGTCGGGGTTATGTTGGCGATTCTGGTTAACCAGAAAGACCTTAAATTTAAGCCTCTGATCCGTACTATCTTTATTCTTCCTTGGGCGGTACCTGGTTTTGTGACCATCCTTATTTTTACCGGGATGTTTAACGACAGCTTTGGTGTCATCAACAATGTGATTCTCGACTTCTTTGGTATTGAGCCCAAAGCTTGGCTGACAGACCCATTCTGGACGAAAGTCGCGCTCATCATGATCCAAACCTGGTTAGGTTTCCCATTTGTATTCGCCATGACAACGGGGGTTCTACAGGCGATCCCTAATGATCTTTATGAAGCTGCGACGATGGACGGTGCCAGCAAATTTCAGCAGTTAAGAACCATCACTTTACCTCTGGTTCTGTACTCAATCGCTCCAATTTTGATTACTCAATATACGTTTAACTTTAACAACTTCAATATTATTTATCTGTTTAACAATGGTGGTCCTGCTGTCATTGGTAGCAACGCGGGCGGCACCGATATCTTGGTGTCATGGATTTACAAACTGACGATGTCCTCATCGCAATACGGTATTGCATCTGCAATCACTTTATTATTGTCGATTTTCGTTGTGGGCATTGCTCTTTGGCAATTCCGTATGACCAAGTCATTCAAAGAAGAAGCGAGATAACAATATGAGTATTAAACGTAGTAATCGCATCAGATTGACGTTGAGTTACGGCCTGATTTTGTTGGTATCAGTGATCATTATTTACCCGTTAGTGTGGACGGTTGGTGCGTCGTTCTATCCGGGTAACAGTATTATGGGTGAGTCCATTTTCCCTGAGAACCCGACTCTGAGTCACTATGCCACTTTGTTTGCTAATGACAAAGTGGCTTACCTAACTTGGTTCTGGAATAGTTTGAAAATCAGCTTTTTGACCATGGTGCTAACGCTGATCAGTGTGTCATGTACGTCATATGCGTTTTCACGCTTTCGCTTTAAAGGCAGAAAAAATGGTCTAATGCTGTTCCTTCTTTTGCAGATGATCCCTCAATTTTCCGCCCTAATTGCGATATTTGTCCTAGCGCAGATGTTGGGGTTGATTAATAGCCATCTTGCATTAGTACTGGTTTATGTTGGTGGTATGATCCCGATGAACACGTATTTAATGAAAGGTTACTTGGACGCGATACCGAAGGACCTCGATGAATCAGCAAAAATGGATGGCGCAAGTAATATTCGTATTTTCCTTGAAATTATATTACCCATTTCAAAACCAATTATTGCAGTAGTGGCATTATTTTCTTTCACGGGACCGCTAGGCGATTTTATTCTCGCGACAACCATTTTAAGAACGCCTGAAAATTATACGTTACCTATCGGTTTATATAATTTGGTCGTAGAAAAAATGGGTGCAAGCTATACCACATATGCAGCAGGTGCTGTGCTTATTTCAATACCTGTAGCGCTTCTTTATCTATCACTACAAAAATACTTTGTATCTGGCTTAACTGCAGGTAGTACAAAAGGCTAATACTAGAGAGAAAGATATGAATAAAAAATTTAAGGTTGCACTTATTAGTGCGGCAGTGGCTTTGGCTGGCTGTCAATCTTCGAATTCGTCTAATGATAATAGCTCAAATATTAATCCTGGCATGAGTGATATTATTATTACTTTACCAGAATTGAGGTCTAATTTTATACGTGGTATGGATATTTCCATGTTGCCTGAAATAGAAAAATTGGGTGGGAAATATTACCAAGATGGCAATGAAGAAGATCTGATTAAAATATTAAAAGATAGTGGGGTTAATTCTATCCGCGCACGTTTGTGGGTAGACCCGATGTCAGCTACTGGTGAAGTATTTGGTGGTGGCAATAACACGTTAGAGCGTTCCATTGAGCTTGGTAAACGCGCACAAGAAAACGGTATGTCATTCCTGCTAGATATCCATTACAGCGATTTTTGGGCTGACCCTAAGAAGCAACATAAGCCAAAAGAGTGGGATCAACTTACGTTTGAGAACCTAACACAGAAAGTCTACGACTATACAGCAGAGGTGATGAAAGCGCACCAAGCTGCGGGTGTCGTGCCAGATATGGTTCAAGTTGGTAACGAACTGAATGGCGGTATGCTTTGGCCAGAGGGTAAGAGTTGGGGGCAAGATGGTAAGGAGTTCGACCGCCTATCACTTCTTTTAAAAACCGGCATCCAAGCGGTGCATGACAACGACAGTGGTAAAGACATTCAGGTCATGTTGCACCTCGCTGAAGCGGGTGACAACGGTCTTTTCCGTTGGTGGTTTGATGAAATCACCCAGCGTGGTGTCGATTTTGATGTGATTGGTATGTCTTACTACCCGTGGTGGCACGGCCCAATCGATAAAGTAAAAGCCAATATGAATGACGTCATCAGTCGCTACAACAAGCCTGTCGTCTTAGTCGAAACGTCTTTCCCGTTTACCACTGAAAATGGTGATTCGTTAGGTAATAGCTACTCCGAGGCGGGGCCGATTGAGGGGTACAGTGTGTCAATCGAGGGCCAGGCGCAATACCTGGCTGACATCATGACGCTGCTGAATGAACTGCCTAATGAACAAGGTCTGGGGATTTATTACTGGGAACCTGCATGGTTACCAATCGATGGGGCAACCTGGTCAACGGGCGCTGGCATGGACTATAGCGGGGACAAATGGGACATGGGCAACTCATGGGAGAACCAAGCACTGTTTGATTTTGAAGGTAACGCACTACCGTCATTGAAAGTATTTAAAGGTCAATAATGAACAATAAAAAACACATCATTCCCAAGATAAAAGGCTTGCTCCATGGAGCAGATTACAACCCTGAGCAATGGTTAGACAGACCAGATATTTTAGCGAAAGATATTGAACTGATGAAGCAGACGAATTGTAACGTTATGTCTGTCGGTATCTTCAGTTGGTCTGCTCTTGAGCCTGTCGAAGGTGAGTTTCAGTTTGAATGGCTCGATAACGTACTGGATAACTTGGCAGACAATGGGATTTCTGTATTCCTGGCGACACCGAGTGGTGCGCGTCCTGCCTGGTTGTCTGAACGATACCCTGACGTCCTTCGAGTCAACAGCGCACGTGTTAAACAACTGCATGGAGAACGTCATAACCATTGTTACAGCTCACCGAATTACCGTGAGAAAGTAAGCATCATGAACGCTAAATTGGCTGAACGTTACAGTCAACATCCTGCGGTGATAGGCTGGCACGTTTCAAACGAATATGGCGGCGATTGTCACTGTAATTACTGCCAAGAAGAGTTTCGTTTGTGGCTGAAAAACAAATACGGCTCCTTGTACAATCTTAATAAGCTGTGGTGGAGTGCGTTTTGGAGTCATACTTACACCAGTTGGGAGCAAATTGAGTCGCCATCTCCGATTGGTGAGAACTCCGTTCACGCACTTAAGTTGGATTGGAAACGATTCTGTACTGACCGTGTCTCGAACTTCAGTGAGCACGAGATTGCACCGCTCAAGTCGATTAATCCTGATCTGCCTACGACGGCAAACTTCATGGAGTATTTTTACGACTACAACTACTGGGAGTTGGCGAAGTCAATTGATGTTGTGTCTTGGGACAGCTATCCGCTTTGGCACCGTGACAGCGATGAAGTTGCGCTCGCTTGCTATACCGGGATGTACCATGATTTGATGCGCACACTGAAAAACCAGCCGTTTTTACTTATGGAATCAACCCCAAGCCAAACCAACTGGCAGCCAATCACTAAGCTCAAAAAAGACGGTGTCCATCTGCTTTCATCATTGCAAGCAGTGGCTCATGGCTCTGACTCTGTTCAGTACTTCCAGTGGCGAAAAAGCCGCGGCTCTGTAGAGAAGTTTCATGGTGCGGTGATTGACCACGTTGGTCATGCAAATACTCGTACTGGTCGAGAAGTGACAGCCGTCGGTGAGTATCTTAAACAAATTAATGATGTGGCGGGAACGAGCACGCAGGCCGAAGTGGCGATCATTTTTGATTGGGAAAACCGTTGGGCAATGGATGATGCTTCAGGTCCTCGTAATGAAGGCATGCACTACGAACAAACCGTGTGTGACCATTATCGAGGTTTTTGGCAGCAAGGTATTAGCTGCGACATCATAGAGCAGCTATGTGACTTTACTCCTTACAAGATCATTGTTGCGCCTATGCTGTACTTAATAAAACCTGGCGTAGCAGAGCGTCTGGAAGCGTTTGTGGAGCAGGGTGGGACGTTAGTCGCGACTTATTGGAGTGGCATCGTTGATCAGAATGATCTGTGCTTCCTGGGAGGTTTCCCTGGTGGAGAAGGCAGCCCATTGCGCCGCACATTAGGTATTTGGGCTGAAGAGATTGACTCACTCTATGACCATGAACGCGTATTGTTTGAAATGGAAACGCATTCTGGTTTTGGCTTCAGTGGTGAATTTAAGGCCAAGCATTTAATGGAACATATTCATTTAGAGACGGCAGAAGCTCTGGCTTATTACCGCGAGGACCTATTTGATGCTTGCCCAGTCATTACTAAGAACCAGCTTGGTAAAGGTTGTGCTTACTACATCGCTGCACGTACAGAGACAGAGTTTAACGAGTTATTTTACATCTCTCTTGCTAATTTACATGGCATTCGCAAGCCAATTGAAAACGTGCCTTACGGAGTGTCAGTAGCAACTCGTGAAGACGAACAGTCTCGCTATTTGTTCATTATGAACTTTTTGAATGAGCCGCGAGATTTGAAAGTTCCGCACGGGAATGGGATAAATGCAAATACAGGTGACGATATTAAGGAGAATATTACACTTCAACCGTATCAAGTCATCGTTATCAAAAATAATAAATAACTCTCCCGCCTGATTATTTAGGCGGGCAATGAATAACAATATTTAAAAATAAGATGAAATTCATCTTACGGGTAAGTATTGCCTAAACAAAGGATATGGCGATATTTACCCAGCCAATAACTCAAAAGTAATACAAAAGGAAATTAAAATGAAAAAAGCAACATTGACAGTCGCTATTTTAGGTTCTTTATTCGCCACTCAAGTATCAGCAGTCGATTTCTATGGTTACGTACGTGCTGGTTTGGGAGCCAGTGCTGATGGAGGCGGTACCAAGGGAGGAGATGAGTTTTACAAAACGACATTGGGTCGCTTGGGCAATGAGTTTGACACTTATTCGGAAATTGGATTAGGCCAAGAGTTATTCAATGCAGAAGGTCGTTCAATGTACTTTGAAAGTATGTTTGAAATGTCATCGGACGGGAACCTAGAGTCTGAAAATAGTAAAGATGACAGCGCTAACTTTGGAATTAAACAGTTAAATGTTCAAGCGAAGGGCTATATTCCTGCTTCTCCTGATGCGGTTATCTGGGCTGGTAAACGCTTTTATCAACGTCATGATATCCACATTATAGATACCAAATACTGGAATATTTCTGGCTACGGTGTGGGTATCGAAAACATCAAGTTAAATACCGGTGCGATTTCAGCAGCGGTTATCCGAGCTGATAATGAGTTGGCCGAGTGGGATGATACTGGCAATAAAACGAGTTACGGAGACCTGAATACTTACTTCTTAGATTTACGTTACGCTGGCTTTAGCCCATGGGAAGGATCCTGGACTGAGTTCGGTGTTGACTATGCAATGGTTAACCCAACGGATGAGCAAGAAGACGCCGCTGAAAACTTCGATAACGGTTTGATGTTAACGGCTGAACTTAGTCAGAGTTTCGCATTGGGGTACAACAAGTTTGTGCTCCAATATATGGACAAAGGACTTGCACAGAACGCTATCTCACAAGGTGGTGGCTGGTATGACATCTGGAGTGGTGATGTCAGCGATGCAAAAGGGTTCCGTTTTATCAGTACTGGTGATTTGAATTTAGGCGAAAATGTCGTGATCAACCATGTTCTAACTTACGGTAACGTGAAAGATCATGGTGACTGGTTAGATAAGGAAGAGTTGTTCTCATTTGTAGCTCGTCCAACTTACAACTGGTCGCCGTACAACAAGACCATGTTAGAGGTAGGCTACTTTGACCAAGAAAAAACTTGGGATTCAGGCTCTGAAGACAAGTTTAGCGGTACAAAATTCACTATTGCACATGCTATCTCAACGGGAGAGTCGTTCTTCGCTCGACCAGAAATTCGATTCTTCGCGACTTATTTGAAAGACAATGAAGGTGACTCTTTTGACAACAATAAGAGCAACGACACCATCAACTACGGTGTGCAAATTGAAGCTTGGTGGTAATCAATAGAGATTACAATTTTACTACTTACTAGGCCAGTTTAACTCCATTCTGGCCTATCTCAAGCTTAGGCTTGAAACGCTTAGTAGTGTGCTCTTAAAGTGGGTCATATTTTACCGAGGGGGAGGGGTATGGCAATGTTATCACTTTAGGAGCTTTTTTTAGAATTACCTATGAACCCTATTGTTAAAGAATAAGGTTATTTCTTTCTTCTCGATCCTAATTGTTCATTGTTCAAAATTCGTTGAGTTTAGATAGCCAAGGACATTGTGTTATTTCACCGAGTATAATTAACTCCTGTATACTCGACGCTCCCTCTAATTTAGAAAAATCACTGACAAAGTTATGTTCATTGGTGGATTCAACCCAGTTTTGATAAATGTCCACAAAATGTCCAGCTTTAATGTCCAGCTTTATGCTGACTCTTCTTTGCCCCTTTCCTTCTCAGTACTATCACTAGTGTGAACGCGGTTTAACACCATATGACTTAATTTATCTTATGTATTAATATGAGCTTTATTTACTATTGATGGGCTGCTCCTAGACGTCAATATACAAACTCTTGAAAAGGAATTGAGGATTGAAAAATTTGGCTATGGCGGTTGTCGTTAGGGAAGGAAAGATTCTTGTACAAGAGAGATTCCGACGTAATAAAGGAATGGTATTTGAATTCCCTGGAGGCTCAGTTGATAAAGGTGAATCTGGTGAGCAGGCTGCTGTCCGTGAGCTATGGGAAGAAACAGGCGTAAGAGAAGTCGATTTAATTGGAAGTCATTCTACAGTTAATGAATTTGGTGGATCCATTCATTATGTAGTTTTTATCGCGCAATCAGAAGCTACACCGCAAATAGTTGATCCTGTGCGTCAACAAACTTTCCATTGGTTTGCTTTGAACGATATCCCACGAAAAGATTTCTTTAAGGCTGATATTGAGTTTTTAGATACGATGCTTGAACAATATTTGTGACAAGTCTTTGCCCCGTTCCTAGCTAGGGATGCCAATTCGCCGATTTCAACTTACTGAATATTTTTCAGTCCATTCGGGTAATAAAGGTTTGCTCGTCATCCACAAAAGCTACAAAGCCGCCGTGATAGATAAACACCCGACCACGCCCCTCAACTAGACAGGCAAGCTGTGGGTTCAAATCTTCTTCGTTGTCCTGGCTTTGAAAAGAGCCGGTATCTGTGATCACGCCGCTGAGTATAGGCAAATATCCATAAGCACGCTTGGCTTGATCGATCAGGTTCAATTCGCTGTCGATAGAGAAGCAAGAGGGGATCGCACCAGCGTCTTCGATGAATATAGGTTTCAGTTCTTCAAAAGCTGTAATCACCAGCCAGTCGATGCCGTTAACATGATGGATAAACATAGAGTTACTCGATAATTTTGATGCGGAGATTCTATCACTATCAGGTGCAGAGCGTAGTAGAAATTTAGTTGCTAAAGGCGGTAATTCTATGCCATTTTCGGACGTTCACTAGACCACTCGATACACGTTTTTGTCCATCTTCGATTCAGCTTGAGCTGAATCATTTGTGCCCCATTTGGTGTTAACACTTAAGTTATTCCACATCTTTGGGATGCAAGTTTTCCCTACATAAAGTTATCCATAGCAGCCTCACAGTCAGCCTTTTGATAATTATGATTCATATTGCAATCTAATATCCATTCCCTTTTATTAACCTATTGATTATCAATTGAACTGCGATTAGAAAGACTGCATGATAGGAGCATGAAAAGCGTTATGTGTTTCAAAAATATTCATCAGGAGTACGAAATGGATTATTTACCAAGGGGAGAAATTGAAGGTGTATGGTTTGATTTGGCATATACAAATGAAATCAATTTACTACCTAAAGTATTTCAAAATGGCTGGGAATATGTCCTAGTTGATCCATTGTATCTGTTTGATGAAGATATGAACTTAGAGGGGTTAGAAAAGCTCCAAAAGTATGACGATAGTTCCGGTGGAGATAGTTTATATTTCTATTTAACTATGTTTGCGGATATCAGTGACTTTAGTTCGGTTTGGGTTGAAAACTATTCGGTCGAAGACGTAAAAGAATCGGATAAAGTTCAGTGGCAATTTGCATTCGCCGGAATGTATTTTTATCCTACTAAAAGAGATTGGTGTGGTATCTATCTTGACTACTCTTGTCAAGACTTTGTGCTTTTGGGGGCTGACTCATCATTAATTTCAAAAATTAAGGCAAATTTCAAACCAAGTAGTTTGTTTACTATAGAGTACATAGAAACTTTGCTAGAAAAGCGATACGGAAAATCTATTTAACATCAAATTGCATACAATCGTTTAAGGTTTTAAGATACTTTTTCTAATCCAAAGCTCCTCAGAAGTAACAATATCTATAAATCACTTTTGTCCAATTCTGAGTTACGATACTTCACAGCAGTATGTGATCACCAAGCGATTCTGTCGTACCTTAATTACCAAGCGACTTTGTCATTGCAATAACTACCGAGGGAAATTGACGGAACTCATTAGCGTACCTTTTAAAGTAATTAAATCAGCTTTAGAGGGTGCTAAGGATGTTCTACATGGATTCAAAATCTCAATTCACTGTCGATATAATTAGCAAAGTCATCGATGGCAGGATCAGTATCAATAGCGCGGCTACCTTGCTGAGCAAATCCCGGAGAGCCGTTGAGCGTTATCTCAGTCGATATCGGCGACAGAACTATAAAGAATTTTTTGGCGACAGGCTATAAATTGCTAAGAGGGTTACGGGTAATCGCTTCAGATGAAGGATCGGGTGCGAAGTGTGCGTAGCGCATTGTCATAGAGATATCTGCATGGCTACGGAGAGGCGGCTACAGAAGAACCAGGGCCAACTTGAACTTCATTATCCCATATCTCTGTTAGCAAAGAAGATATTAGATAGGGGGCAATGGGCCTATGTTGAGTCGTGGAATTGAATAATTTCTAAGTCATTTTTGGATCATGATAGAACCTGCGGTAACCGCTTCTAACTAAGGCGCATCCATTAAAACGTGAGTGGTGCAAGTAAATATCTGTTCCGCTTCTGCTGTGACAAAAGAGGCAGTAAGAATACCTTTCGGTTCAATTTTATAACGCACAAGTTGGCTAAATTCTTACCACGTTCATGCGCTGAACGAGTAGGGCTTGGTATGTCTGTAACTCGTTGTAATGACTGAGAACTGCTCGATTTAAGATCGGTTGGGTTACTACCCGAAATACGAAACAAAGTCGTGTGATGATTATCATAGTTTTGAGTTGATTGTTTTTTGATTAAACGGTGAGGGTTATTGATTGGTGTCAAAGTTATATAACTTAAATAAACGCGCGTGTTTTTTTTTATTGCCTTTGTTACTCCTATTCTCGGAATTCTTGCCATTATTGCTGTTTATAATAACTAGGATTTAATTTAATAATTTCATCGTCTCCTTTCTGCTTGCTAATTTGATTAAGCATAAATCAAAGGTTGCAACTGTATTCTAATGACAAAGGACAAGGCGATGGAAATAGGAAAAAATATGGCGCTTGGCGCGCACTCGGCGAATATTGCTGACTTTACAGATCAGGATCGAGAAAGGCTTTCTGCGCGAGGCTATGCGGAAGAAGTATTACCACTTGGAAAAAAACAACGTACATGGGAAACCAAGAACTTTATTACCGTGTGGATGGGACCGATTCATAACATTCTTAGCTATTTCACAGTCGTCAGTTTTTTTGCCTTCGGACTCAACGCAATGCAGGTGGTTGCGGCAATACTCATTGCAGCATGTATTGTATCTGCAGGGTATGTTTTCAACGGTCGAGCTGCGGTAAAATATGGCATTCCGTTTGCGATGCAAATCCGTGATACCTTTGGTATCAAAGGAGCCGCTTTCCCAGCAATGATCCGTGGTTTGGTCGCGGGTTTTGTGTTTTTTGGTCTCACTACCATCGCTTCCGCGCAAGCACTTGATATTGTTTTAGCTCGATTGTTCCCTGGATTCTTAGAAATCGGGGGAGGCGCCACCATAGCCGGCCTTGCCATCCCGACTGCGATTTCATATTCCATCATGACCGCCATTACTGTTGTTCTTTACCTTTCTGGCCAAGCGCTTATTAATAAATTCTCTGAATTTGCTTCTCCTGTTGTTTGGGTTTTGATGGTGATTGGTGTGTTCCTCGCTATTGGGAATGCTGGTGGGCTAGGTGAGGTATTCAGTTACCATCCGGCAGCAGGGACTGAAGTGACGGTCGTAGGTTTTATTACTTGCGTTTCTATGCTTGTGTCTAACTGGGCCGGTCCTATCGTCAACACAGGGGATTTCACTCGTAACGCAACCTCTATGTCTGCGCCTATGAAAGGTTTCCCAATCGGTATGCTAGTCTCTTACACTCTATTCGCTGTGGTTACAGTAAGCTTTATGGCTTCTCTCTCTGTACTTACTGGCGGCGCAGTTGATGTGAACAAACCAACCATCTTCGTTGATGCAATTAACTCAATTGGCAACCCATATATCGTTATGCTGCTTATTTTGGCGATGAATGTGGGGGCAACGGCTTTCGTTGTTTTCGGTAACATGATGCCTTCAGGTCTGCAGCTTACCGCACAGTTCCCTAAACTATTTAACGTGAAAACAGGTGGTCTCGTTGCTGCCGTAGTGGGTACATTAATCCTACCTTGGAAATTTGTTGAAAATACCACCATGTTATTCCTTTTCTACAGCTTTATCGGTTCAATGTTTGGCCCAATCGCTGGGATTATGTTGGCAAGCTACTTCTTTGAACGCCGTCAAAAACTAGACCTTGACGCTATTTACCCAGAACTAGACACCGATGGTGGTCACGAAGGTGGTGTGAACCGACGTGCGGTAGGCGTATTGATTGTCAGCTTCATCATTACTATGGCAGGTAAGGTGTTCCCAACGATTCCAGTCCTTGCCACGATCAACAGTTGGGCATTCTTCAGTGGTCTAACTATCGGATTTATTGGTTATCTACTAGTAGGTGCGCGTAAAACGCTTAACTAACTTGATTAAGACAGTTTAATAAACGGAGAAACAGTATGTGTAACACAAAAGGCAATAAAGACATGAACGATTACTTTCACCTAGCTTGTGATGCTACTCTTAAAGGAATGAATCAAGGTACAGGTGGTCCATTTGGTGCGACTTTGACACGAAATGGTGAGGTTGTTTGTGCCGTGGGCAACACAGTGCTTAAAGATACTGATATTTCTGGCCACGCTGAAATGGTTGCTGTACGTGAAGCGTGTAAGAAACTGGACACTCTAGACCTATCAGACTGTGTGATGTACGCAACGTGTGAACCATGTCCAATGTGTGTAGCAGTGATGATGTGGGCAGGTATCAAAACTTGTTATTACGCTTCTACTCACGTAGATGCTGCGGAGCATGGCTTCTCAGACCAACATCTGAGAAGCTACTTAGACGGAACAGACACTTCAACGTTGGATATGATCCACCTTGAGGAAGGTCGTGAAGATTGTGCTGAAATTTGGGCTGAGTTCCGCCGCTTGAACGAAGAAGTGGAAGCTTAATCCATCATTAAGTGTTCTTCATTTAGTGCTAGGGGTAACGTTACCCTTAGCACTTATATCTTTTATCCACTAATTGAAATGCTCAACTCCAAAAGACTTATTACAAGACGATCGTGAAAGTGCTGCTTTGGCCTAAATGTGAAGACAGTTCTATTCTCCCACCTAGGTTGTTCACCATTGCGGCGGCGAGTGACAGTCCTAAACCATATCCCTCTGTATTGCTACGGCTGCTGTCTACACGATATAAGCGCTTAAAAATAAGTGTATGCTCATTGGGATCAACGCTAATACCTGTATCAGTGACCGAAATGGCAACCGAGTTAACTCCTTGGGGCTGCACATCAAGCTTTACCTTGCCTTTCTCCGGAGTGTATTTGATTGCGTTGTCTACTAAATTAACCAGTATTTGAGTGAGTTTATCTGGGTCAGATTGAATAGCCTCCTTGTCAGATGTATTGACTATCAACGAAATCTGCTTTTCCTCTGCCACGTCTTCGTACCAAGAGTTTTTACCACGTCATTTACCGCAACGAGTATGAGGCAGCCGACGGGCAACCTGATGAAGCGCATTGCTGAGAAACCAATTATGCGACCGTTGCAAAATATGAATGAAAACCTTCTGTTTTTGGAAGGTGCACTACCGATTGAAATTAACGGCAAGGTCGTTGGTGCCATCGGAGTTGGCGGAGCACCTAGTGGCCATCTTGATGCTGCTTGTGCAGAACATGCGATGAAAAAGGTGTTGTAATTTAAATTGCCTAGCCTCTGATATTCGCAAGCACAATCTTCCCTGAAGGTTGTACTTGTTTGCATTCTAATTATAGATAGTCCCTCTTATTTACTGACTAAAGCAGGCCCAAGTATCCTGAGGTTACTTGGGTATAAAAGAGACGGTTAGAATATATTACGCGAAAAATGTTAAGCCAATATAAATTCCGCACAAGGTATCGTGCCCAGAAGAGTGTCCAATTGCTAATAAATGACTAATTTCTTCTCCAATATGCTTTTCATTATTAATGGCGGAATATAGGTCGACTATCTCTTGACTGTATTGGTGCTCACAGGCTGACTGTAGCATGACGTGACTTACATCAGTGGTTCTGTCCACTGCGTTGAGACAAGCAGATTGCAAGGTGGCAAAGTAGGGATGTTCAAGCACATCCAATACCGAAAGTAAGCCAACAAGCAAGTCGTCTGAAGAAGGTGTTAATCCTGAGCCAAAACCAACAAAGCACGTTAAATCAATGACTAAAGAATGCCTCGCTACCGCATCTATAAACGTAAATAGCTTAGGGAGAAAATAATCTGACAGCATAGGTGAGTAGTAAGTGACAGTGGATGACATTGCCAACTTTTCACTGAGGCACAGTAAAGGGTAGATGCCCATTTCTTTCTGGTGGGCGTATAAATAGTTGTAGATCGTCGTCTTTATCTGTTGGGTTAACGAGATTTTGTGACTCAAATATGGAGAAAATTGGATCACAGACTGCGGATTAATTTTTAGTTGGTATGGTCGAGGGGTAGACTCCTGCTGACTAAAAATAAGTTCAACCATATGATTTGGCTGCAAATATTGAAACCAATTCGTATCGTTTACCATTAAAGCGCGTGGGTTCATTCTTTTTGTTTCACTAATCACGGAAATTAACCCTAACTCACTGTTCAAATTACACGCAGAATTAAATATGGAGTGAACTTGAACACAAATATGGGGTTTAACTTCTAACGCTTTAAAGAGAGGCTGTGAAATTTTAATAACGTCCATTCTAATTGTGACTACTGTTATATATGTGATTTACCAGTGTGCGTGTATTCAAGCTCAAATAAACGAACCAATGTCGTGGCGATTTTATGCAAGACAGGGCTATGCATATCCGCAATATAGAGACCTAAATAAAGGTCGTCGGCTGGAGCGAGAGATTGGAGCTCTTCAACGATGACATGCTCATGTGTCTTACAGGTGCGAGGCAACAACGTCACACCAAAGCCAATCGCGGATGCGGTCATGATCGCCGATAAATTGCTGCTGCAGTAGTTGATTCTGTGGCTGTAGCCCAGTTGGTCGAGTGAAGTCAGAATATGGTCGCGGTACAACGCTCCTGTTGGGAATAACACCAGCGGAACAACGGGATGGTGGAAAGCTGGCGCAGAAGCGCTATCTAGCCAAAGCAGAGGCTCGTGGCGAAATGCAAAGGCGTTGCCTAGGATCTGCTGTTTGGCAAGTACAATATCGTATTTTCCCGTTAAGTAGGATTGATAAAGATCGTTACTAAGACCTGAAGTAAATTCAAATAGAACGTTATCGCTTTGTTGAAAGGGTATAATGGCGCGTGTGACGTCGACAGAAAGATCGTCTGGTACACCTATTTTAATAATGGTTTGTTCGGAAGTGGCGTTTAAGTTGTGCAACATGGTGCTGTTCAGCTCAATGATGCGGTGCGCATAGCGCAATACAAACTCGCCTTTTTCGGTTAGGGTGACTTTTTGCGGCGTTCTTATCAGCAGGGTATCGCCGATGATCGATTCTAGTCGGTTGATCTGTTGGCTGATGGTGGACTGCGAGTTATGGATCCGGTCTGCAGCTCGGGTGAAGCTTCCTGTTTCGCAAACGGCAATATAAGTAAGTAGCAATTGGGGGTGGATCAATTTCATTAACTCATTTCCTCGAATATCCACATATAAATCGTATTATTTTTAATCAATAATTTGGCGTATGAAATTAAGTGCTTAATTTAAACCATTACCAAGCAACTAATTCTAAAACTAACACTTTAATATGGAAAGTAAACCATCATTCGATTTATAAATGACTATGATTCAAAAGATTAATTTAACTATTGCTCAGCGACTACGTAAAATTTTTCTATTCAAATAATTTATTCGATGCTAAAGATAAATGTACGATAAATATACGAAAAATATACTGTCGATCAGAGTATTTGCGATAGTGATATTAATTGGACTGAATTTAAGGCCATTTTTAGTGGCAATCGGCCCCTCTATTGAGCAAATAGTCCAGGATACGGGGCTAGGCTATTCGGTGACTTCACTGCTGACGTTAATTCCAATGGCGCTAATGGGGGCTGGGGCGTTAATTATCACTCGCTTTCCGTTTCTTGCAGAAAAGATCAATTATTTGCTTTTGGCTTTGCTGATGTTAATGATAGGTAACTCGCTGAGACTGTTTGCTGAAAACGGCTCGGTTCTGTTGCTCTCTACATTTGTTTGTGGCGGTGCGGTGGCATTGATACAGTCTTGTGTCCCACGCTTGATTAAACAGCATTTTACAAAGCAGATGCCAGTCGTCGTCGGTTGTTATTCCGCTTCTCTAATGGTTGGTGGAGCGCTGGGGGCATTGGTCAGCCAGACGCTAATCGGTGAAGGCCTATCGTGGAGTGGAAGTATGGCGTGGTTGGCGTTACCCTGTTTGCTGACTTTGATACTGGCTGGCGTGGGACTACCGCGCAGAAATATATCACCGAACGGTCGCACCGAATGGACACAACTTTTTCGGCAAATCAGTACTTGGGAATTGGTGCTTTTGTTCGGGCTTGTTAACGGTGGGTATGCGTCAATTGTGACTTGGTTGCCTCCGTATTATCAGAAACTAGGGTTCGCTCCTGAGCAGAGCAGCCATTTGATCTTCGCGTTGTCGATAATACAGGCGTGCTGCGCCTTGCTGTTGCCGATGAGAATCAAACAATCTGGCGATCGGCGTGTTTGGCTGATGGCTATGTTAGCGTCGTTAATTTTGGGGTTGCTCGGTGTGATGTTTTGGCCACAGCCGTTGTCATACTTTTGGGCTGCGCTTAGCGGTATAGGGTTGGGAGGCGGTTTTTCTATTTGTATGTTATTGGCCTTGGAGCGGTATCAAAGCCTCGAGCATTCCAACGCGCTGAGTGTGATCATGCAAGGCGGTGGCTTTTTATTGGCGTCTTTATTTCCGTTGGTTTTTATCCTTTTCGTTGAGTTGTCTGGGGAGTTTTCCAGCGGTTGGACGATGCAAGTCATGTCGTTATTTTTTGCAACATTACTCTGTTTACGTCTACCTAAATTGCGACAACATCAGCCAGAGCCCAATCATTAAGTCAGCGTGCTACATAAAGCTTCTACTCTCAGCTGTCTTGAACGCTTTTCATGCCCAAGTGATTTCTGTTTTACTTGGGTATTCATCTCAATTCAATTCATATCTTTCAGCTTCTGATAATTAATCGTTCAAAGTTCCATATTCTAGAAAATAAGCAAGAATCTTGAATTTACATAGATAACAATTCAGTGATTGAATCGTGCCTATTTGTATTTTAAATATTCCAGTAAGCACAGATCGTAATGCTGGTGTGATTAGCTTCATAAATATAACGTTAAAGATTCTTCTAAGAAATCAGGAATAACTTGCCTCTTATCACATAAATCCACTATTTTAATCCGGTTTTGTTATCGGTTTGTGTCAATGCGTAGTGTTTTTGAGCTGCTATTAAAAGTTTAGATAATCGTCATCCATTTTATTAATTTATAAATCTTATCCAATCTTGGTAGTTTTAATCTTGTTTTAACGATATGAAAAAACAGTTAATAACATTAGGACAATAACTATGGATATGAAAAAAATATGGCGAAAAGGCGATTGGGCTGCATTCTTTGGCCTATTTACTAATAACTTAACTAACTTATTAACCATGATGGGCTTGCTGCTCTTTGTGGTTGGCTTACCTAAAGATTTTGTGATGGGTCAAGTGGCACCAGCATTTGGTTTTGCGGTGATGTGCGCGAGTGTTTTTTACGCGTGGTTTGCTTACAAGCTGAAAAAAGAAACAGGGCGTGACGATGTAACGGCGCTTCCTTCTGGTCCGAGTGCTCCCTCTATTTTTACTGTGACCTTCTTGGTGATTATGCCGGTATACCAAACCACGCAAAATGCCCAGTTTGCAATTCAGATTGCATTGGTTTGGTGTTTTGTCGAGGCGATGATCCTACTCGTAGGCTCTTTCTTTGGTGATGCGATTCGCCGTATTGTGCCTCGCACCGTCTTGCTGTCCTGTCTTGCGGGCCTTGGTCTAACATTATTGGCTCTCAACCCGATGCTGCAAGCGTTTTCCACTCCGGTTGTTTCGTTTGTGGTTCTTGGTTTGATTTTCATTAACTGGTTTGGCTCAAAGCCACTGTTTCCTAAAATTCCTACTGGTCTGCTACTGATTCTTGTCGGTACGGTACTGGCTTGGGTATTTGGTCTACAGTCGCCAGAAGCCATTGTTGCGTCGTTGTCTGACATGGGCTTTAACCCTCCGGGTTTGCACATAGATGATTTCATTGAAGGCATCCCTCATGCACTGCCTTACTTGGCATCAGCAGTACCGCTAGGTCTGGCGAACTATGTATTTGACTTGGAGAACATTGAAAGTGCGGATGCGGCAGGCGATGCGTACCCAACACGTAAAGTCATGTCGGTTAATGGCCTGTCTTCAATGGTTGGTGCGTTTTTAGGTAACCCATTCCCGGTGACGGTATATGTGGGGCACGCGGCATACAAAGAAATGGGCGCGGGTATTGGTTACACCTTGTTTAACGGCGTGATCATGTTTGTGGTGTCTCTGCTTGGTTTGGGCGCATTACTACTCAGCTTGATCCCAGGTGCGGCTATAGCTCCAATCCTTGTTTACATCGGCATCGTTACTGCCAACCAAGTGGTGCGTGAGTCACCAAAACTCGAAGTTCCAGCTATCTTTGTTTGTTTGTTTCCTTGGGTTGGATACTGGGCACTTACCATGTTCAAAAATACATTGGCAACGGCAGGCACGAACGCGTATGAAGTGGGAATTGATGCACTGGCAGCTAAAGGTATCTACTACGAAGGTATGGTCGGCTTAGGTAACGGTGCACCGCTTGCCAGCTTGCTATGGGGTTGTATGGTGGTCTTTGCTATCAATAACACGCCTCTGCGCGCTGTGGTAGCGGCACTGATCGCGGCCTTCCTTTCAATCATCGGTTTCATTCACGCAAATGGTGTTGGATTCGCTCAACCCGAATCAATGATGTTTGTGTACTCCTACTTAATGCTTGCTGGGCTGTTCGGCATCAAGCACTTTGCCAACGTGAAAGAAAATGTAACTGAATTAGAAGCACAGAAATTAAAGTCGGAAACGGCGTAAAGGAAGCATTATGAACAGTAATATTTCAATATCACTACACGACCTAGTCAAAGCAGATTCACCGAACGATGTGATGCGACAGTTAGAGAATGGTGCCTTAATTGACGCCCGTGATGACAACGGCTGCACGCCACTGATGATTGCAGTGCAAAATAACAATGTTGCTATGGCTGCGTTGCTCTTGGAAAAGGGTGCAGATGCTAATGCACGCGATGTGACTATGCTAACGCCTTATCTGTGTGCGGGTGCAAATGGCTTTCACGAGCTGTTGTCACTAACTCTCAAATATGGTGCTGATGTGACTAGTGTTAACCGTTTTGGTGGTACTCCGCTGCTACCATCAAGTGAAAAAGGTTTTTTGCGTACTGTACAAGTCAGCCTAGAGGCTGGTATTCCGGTCAACCACGTAAATAAACTCGGTTGGTCTGCGTTGCTAGAAGCGGTCATTCTTGGTGATGGTGGTTATTTATATGGTGATGTGATTGAGGTTCTATTAGGTGCAGGCGCAGATCAACACCTTAAAGATCGTGACGGTATTAGTGCGCTACAACATGCACATGCGCGAAAGCAAACGAAAATTGTCGAGCTAATGACTGACGCTGAAGCACTGCGTCAACGCCAAAGTGACTTATTGCGTCAAGTCAAAGCACATATAGCCGCTTTTGAATACGAGCAAGCTCTAGGTATATTGGTTGCGAACCCATCTGACTTTTATGACAAAGTAGGTTATCACTACTACCACGGCTACGTGCTAATGGAATTGGGCCGTTATCAAGAAGCAGTTGATGCTTACCGCGAAGCTTTGCCGTTGAGTGATAACCCTGCTGAATTTCATTTGTATATTGCTAATAGCTACCGACTGGCAAAACAGAGTGAGCAAGCATTAGCGGAGTTTGATCTAGGGATCGCAGCGGATCCTAACTCATCGTTTGTGCGTTATCACAAGTCGAACTACCTGCGTGAGTTAGGCTTGCATGAAGTCGCCGTCGACACGATGCGTCAATTGTTAGCGGCGGATCCAAATCGGTACGATTACTCGTTCCATTTGGCGAATAGCTTGCGTTCATTAGGCCGACATAGCGAAGCGATATGCGCGATCGAAAATGCAATTACTCATGATTCCACCAATGCTCTGTATTATTTACATAAAGGAAAGTCGTTCGAGTTAATTGGCGAAAATCAACAAGCATTAATACTCGTAAATTATGCAATTGATGTTTGTGATGATGAAAGTGAATTATTGGAATTTAAACGTCAACTACTCAATTAATAAATAACGATTTATTAATTGGAATAATTTAAAAAATTATTTCGTTATTCACACTTTGTGGCAATAGTGACAGAGTTGGTATCACTATTGCAAAAATAAAGTAAAGATATAAAAGAGGCGAATATGTTCGTTAAAGTAACAGTCAAAAAAAACACGTATTTTGATTCGGTGTCGTTAATGGCTTTGTCTACAAAAGTCAATGAGTTAAAAGATGTCGAGCAGGCGTTTGTCGCAATGGCTACCGACATGAATAAAGGTGTATTAGACAATGTAGGTTTATTGGACGATGAAATTCGCAGTTCGAACAGCGGTGACCTATTTGTTGTTATTAAAGCAGTTAGTGAAGAAGTTTGTGAACAGACGCTAGAAGAAGTTGAAAAATTATTAAAAGGTGGAGATAACGCCACTGCTGGATTAGGCGGTTCGCAAGAAAAGAAATTTACTACTCTAAAAAGTGCATTAAAGCACCAGCCAGAAGCTAATCTTGCGATTATTTCGGTACCGGGCGAATTTGCTAAACGTGAAGCAAAAATGGCACTGGATAATGATCTGCATGTATTGATGTTCAGTGATAACGTTTCAGTCGAAGATGAGGTCGAGCTAAAGACGTTAGCTCATGAAAAGGGCTTGTTGATGATGGGGCCTGATTGCGGTACTGCAATCATCAATAACGTGGGCCTTTGCTTTGCGAATAAAGTACGCACTGGAAAAATTGGTATCGTTGGTGCATCGGGTACAGGTAGCCAGGAAGTAGCAGCACGAGTCCATGACTTTGGCGGCGGTATTACTCAGCTACTGGGGACCGGTGGTCGTGATTTGAGCGAAGCCGTTGGTGGTATCATGATGCTAGATGGTTTACGTGCACTTGAAGCCGATCCTAACACTGAAGTTGTACTCATCGTTTCTAAGCCAGCAGCGAAAAGCGTTGAAGCCAAAGTGCTTGAGCAGGTGAAATCAATGTCGAAACCTGTTGTCGTGTGTCTACTTGGCGGCGATGAAGCGCCTGTGGTAGAAGCAGGAGCGCATTTTGCGAAAACCACCAAAGAAGCAGCGCTACAAGCGGTTATCCTTGCGGGCATCGACGAAGCTGGCATTAACAAACGCACGCTTAATCTCCCCCTAATTGAAGAAATCAAAGCGAAGCTGAAACCAGAGCAAAAGTACATTCGCGGTCTATTCTGTGGCGGTACTCTGTGTGAAGAATCGATGATGTTAGCACGAGAATATTTCTCAGATGTATACAGCAATATCGCGAAAAAACCAGAACAACGGTTGACTGATATTAACGTTAGCCAAGCACATACCTTTATTGATTTTGGTGACGATGATTTCACTAATGGTCGTCCTCATCCAATGATTGATCCATCATCACGCATCGAGCGTTTGCTTAAAGAAGCTGACGATCCAGAAGTCGGCGTTATCGTTCTTGATTTTGTGATTGGCTACGGTTCTCACGAAGATCCAGTCGGTGTGACGATTCCTGCCATCATTGAAGCGAAACAAAAAGCCGAAGCTCGTGGCCAACATTTAGAAATCCTTGGTTATGTTCTAGGTACGGATTTAGATAGTCCAGACATGAATGAACAAATTGAGAAACTGGCACAAGTGGGCGTCACTATCTCCAGCAGTAGCCAAAACACCGGATTACTGGCACGTGGTTTTGTGAGCAAAGGAGAATAAAAATGAGCAAAGTAGCACAACTATTTTCAGATCTGAATGTGATCAACGTAGGTTTGGAATTTTTTAAACAGGATATTCAGAAACAACAAGCGCCTGTTACTCAAGTAAGCTGGCAGCCAATTGCTGGTGGTAACAAAGCAGTGATTGATGCTCTGGATAAATTGGCACAGCCAGAAATCGCTGACAAAATCGAGGCGGCAAACGAAGAGGCGGTAACACGCATCATTAATTCACATCCAGTGTTGGTAGGTTACGGGCGAGCGATCGATGTTGTTCCGGGCATGACCAAAACTACAATCCTTCACGCAGGCCCGCCGGTTGCATGGGAAGATATGAATGGTCCAATGCGCGGTGCGGTGACTGGTGCTCTGATTTTTGAAGGTCTTGCGAGCAACTTAGATGAAGCATTCAGGCTAGCTGGTTCTGGTGAGATTACCTTCTCGCCTTGTCACGAGCACGACTGTGTTGGCTCAATGGCAGGTGTTACTTCTGCATCTATGTACATGCACGTAGTGAAGAACCAAACTTACGGTAACATTGCGTACACCAATCTCAGTGAACAGATGGCGAAAATCCTACGTATGGGTGCAAACGATGAGAGCGTTGTTGAGCGTCTAATTTGGATGCGCGAAGTACTGGGTCCAATGCTAAAAGCGGCAATGGAAATCGGTGAGCCGATCGATCTACGCCTGATGCTAGCACAAGCACTACATATGGGTGACGAGTGCCATAACCGTAACAACGCGGGTACGGCATTATTGGCTCAGGCACTGACGCCACGAATTCTACAAACAAACTTCACAACTGAGCAAAAACGCGAAGTATTTGAGTTTATTGCTTCTAGTGATTACTTCTCTGGCCCTACGTGGATGGCAATGTGTAAGTGTGCACTGGATGCGGGACACGGTGTCGAAAACAGTACTATTGTGACCACAATGGCACGAAACGGCGTGGAGTTTGGTATTCGAATGAGTGGTATGCCTGGCTTTACTTGGTTTACTGGGCCTGCGCAAAAAGTGGTTGGTCCTCTATTTGCAGGTTACAAGCCTGAAGACTCTGGCCTGGATATTGGTGATAGTGCGATCACTGAAACATACGGCATTGGTGGCTTTGCTATGGCAACGGCACCTGCAATCGTTGCTTTGGTTGGTGGAACAGTGGGAGAAGCAATTGATTACTCAATTCAAATGGATGAAATCACGACCGACACTAACCCCAACGTCACGATCCCTTTACTTAATTTCAAAGGCATTTCGTCTGGTATTGATGTGCGTAAGGTATTGGAAACAGGCATTTTGCCTATCATCAACACCGCTATCGCTCACAAAGAACCAGGCGTAGGCATGATCGGTTGTGGTATCACTAACCCACCAATCGAATCTTTTGAGAAAGCGTTACTCGCATTTGCCAATAAGATGTAATTAAGAGAATAGATAGGGGCTTAGTCCCATAACACTTAATGACTGCGCCAGTGAAGACGCTGGCGCAATCCCCATTGGCTAATTATAAGAACATTAAACATGTTCTATGTCTTGATGGGGGCTAACAGTAGAGGTGTACCAATGAGAATTGTTTTAGCACTAGGCGGTAACGCTTTATTAGAACGCGGCCAACCATTAACGGCTGAAAACCAACGTATCAATATAAAAAAAGCTGCCGCAGCGATAGCGGAAATTGCCAAGCAACATGAAGTCGTTATTGTTCATGGCAATGGTCCACAAGTGGGTTTACTGATGGAACAAAATAGCCAGTATCAACAACAAAAGCCAGAAGTGACCGCGTATCCATTGGATGTGTTGGGTGCACAAACCTGCGGTATGATTGGTTATATGTTGCAGCAAGAGTTATTCAATGCTGATAATAAATTACATATCACAACGATGTTCTCCCAGACATGTGTCGATATCGAAGATAGTGCATTTGACGATCCAACCAAGTTCGTTGGCCCTGTATATAAAGACGAAGATATCGAAGCATTGCGTGCAGAGAATCCTGCGGCTATCTACAAGAAAGATGGCGACTACTACCGTCGAGTTGTAGCATCACCTCAACCTCAAAATATCGTTGAGTCGGTACAGATTACCCGTCTACTAGAAAGCGGCAACACGGTTATTGCTTGCGGCGGTGGCGGCGTTCCGGTGTTTGAAGCGCAAGACGGTAAGTTGGTTGGCGTAGAATGTGTAATCGATAAGGACTTAACGGCTGAATTGCTGGCAGAACAGATTGAAGCTGACTTATTTATTATTCTGACTGACGGTGCAGTTTACCTCAACTACGGTAAGGAAAATCAACAGGCTATTAAATGTGCTACACCTAAAGAACTATCAAACTATGACTTTCCGGCAGGATCTATGGGGCCAAAAATCGATGCAGTATGTCGCTTTGTCAGTCGGGGGCATGGTGATGCAGCGATTGGTGCGTTAGACCAGTTGGACGCAGTGATTAATGGTGAATCAGGTACTCGAATTACTCAAGGTGAAGGAATAAGTTTTTATTCCTAAATATTTCAGTGATTTTAATTTGCGTAAATAGTCGGTTAATAAAGGCTATGGGTAAGTTTTTAAATTATTAACATAAAAATAGTGATGCTTTTTTATATAAACAGCAATGCCTATTCCATAAACGGAATTTTATAAGGAAGATAGAATGAAAAAATTATCGCTCACAGTATTAATGACTGCCATTATTTCCACTTCTCTAATGGCGGAAACTATTTATAACGGAGATGTCATTCAAGGGCGAAAAGTTATTACAAAGTTGGATGTGAAAGATTTTGATAATAATAGTGTCTCAGAACTGTTTTTTCGGGCCGGCGACCAAATTAATACAGGCCAGTATTATTATGTTCCGGTAACTGTGATTAAAGGTAAGCTTCCAGGTAAGGCTGTTATGTTTGTCGCTGGGGTACATGCCAACGAAATGAACCCTTACTTAACGGCAAATTTAATCAAACAACAACTCGATACTGAAAAAATGTCAGGAACAGTGACAATCGTTCATCAATACAATATCCCTGGCTTGATAAATAATATTCGTGAGTACGTACCCTCTGGTCCAGTAAAAGTAAACAGTAATCTTAATCGTCAAGTTGCATTGGACTCGGTCATTAGCAGCAGTCAACGTTACTCATATACACTTTGGAACCATTTGCTAAAAGATAATGCTGATTATGCGTTAGATATGCATACCGCTAACCCGACAACATTTCCATTGGCTGCCTATTCAGATTTGAGTATTCCTGCTGTGAAACAACTGACACGATTGTTCCCTCTTAATGCGACGATCAATAGTTCGGGAACCACGTCCGTTTCTGGCGCATATAATTCTATCGGCGTACCAGCATTTACACTGGAAATTGGCTCTCGTGAAGTATATGAACCGGAATGGGTAGAAAAGGCGCTGCAAGGGGCAATAAACTTATTGCGATTCGCTGATGTTATAGATGGTGAGTTCCAGACCTATCAAGACATCGTAGATACGAATGCATGGCTGGATGTAACGGCTGAGTTCGGTGGATTTGTCGTGCCGGAGATCGAGGTACTCGATAAGGTTAAAAAAGGCGACTTAATGTTTACTCAGTATGATGCTTTTGGACATGCTGTCAAACAATATACCAGCCCAGCTGATGGACTAGTGATTCAGGTTATTCAGAACCCTATGGCCGAAGCTGGGATGCAATTGGGATCCGTGGTGTATTTTGATCCTGCCAAGGAATTGTCTGACAACGAAGGTGTTGGTTCTGTTACAGTGAAAGATATACCAAGTAAAAAATAGAATTGAGTTGTTGAACGTAGCCAGGCTTTTGTTTGTATTTGTTTTCTGTTTATGACAGTTAGCGAATGTATAGACCACAACAATTATTGTGCTCATCAAGAAAGTGAGCGACTCTGTCGTACCTTAACTACCAACCGATTTTGTCGACTTACATATTACCAGGGGAAGTGATGGAACTATTTTCTTGTAAGAAAGTTTCTTACTGCGCTTTGAAATCTTAAATATTATTGTCACAAAAATATCAACTTATGTTTGTATTTTTGCTAATGCATTAATATTAAAGAAATCATAAATATCACTTTATGGTTGTATCAACAGAAAACTCGAATAGTTAAGAGCCGCAGTTAGCGGTTCTTTTTTTGTTTGCCCAACGAATCTGGCAAACCCGTCGGATTGAAAGAGCCCCGAATCGCCCCGACTGAGGGGAAGATAATCCGAATGGCAAGGGCGCAGACTAGCCAAAAGCTAATATCCGGCTCCATTCAATTTGCCGATTTTAACTTACTGAATGATTTTCAGTCCATTTGGGTAATAAAGGTTTGCTCGTCATCCACAAAAGCCACCGTGATAGATAAAAACCCGACCACGCCCTCCAACTAAGCAGGCAAGCTGTGGGTTCAAGTCTTCTTTGTTATCCTGGCTTTGAAAACTGCCGGTATCGGTGATTACGCCGATGAGTGTAGGTAAATATCTATAAGTGCGCTTGGCTTGATCAATCAGGTTCAATTCGCTGGAGCTAGAGAAGCAAAAGGGGATCGCACCAGCTTCTTCGATAAATATAGTTTTCAGTTCTTCAAAAGCTGTGATCACAAGCCATTCGATGCCGTTAACATGATGGATAAACATAGAGTTAGGGCACGTTTCTCTTTCCACTAATCGGCCTACTTGTGCTAATGCCTAACTAAAAGACGTCTATCAAGTTGGTGGCTATTCATACCTCGAAAGCCCACTTGCTCCCGCTTTTGCGTCACACTATGGGCGAGTTTGAAAGTATTGTTAATAAAATTGCAGTTTGGTGCTATGGGCACAATCATGATTGCAATGAATAAATAAACTTGCATACAAATCAACGTGGATATGTTGAACATGAGTTAGTTTTTGGCTTTGACCCTAAAAAATAATTACTATTGATACAAAATAAATGTGGATAGCGCCATCAGTAAAGAAATTATCCCCCAACGTTCTTTAGAATAAATGTCATTCAAACCTTCAGTGCCTACTGGCTAATATGACGCCGGAACAGGTTGGCAAGTTTCTGAGCCCCCGGGCTCAGGGGTGTTCCCTTGAGCTTGAGCAAGCCCAAGGCATGCGACGGAAAGGTGGGCAATCCGTCAAAACCCGCCAAACCACAACCGGAAAGGGGGTCGGTAAAGAAGATACGGGGACCAAAACCCACCAGATCTGTGCGGCGGATAAGTTCAGTCATCAGGAAAGGAGAGTCACAGTGGACAATACGCTGTGATAAAGGCACACCTGCAGATTCAAGCCAGCTCACCAACTGCTGGGCCGAGCTGCCAGTTGCGAGGCTGAGTACCCACCGGGCAGTTAACATCTGCGACCAGTCAGTGGCTCCTAGTAGAGGGTGCCCCTCCCGAGCCACAGGTTCAGATAAAATTTGGGTCAAGGGTTCGAAGACGATCTCGTATGGTAACTGCCCCGGCTCTGCGACGGCAATGGCAAAGTCAAGGTCTCCTTCCATCAAGCCGGGTAGCACTGTAGGCAGCATACCCTCGACAAATTTAAGGCTGACATCGGGTAACTCTTTCTCAAACTCATTCAGCACCGTTGCCAGTGCGGTTGTGGCAACGGAAGAGGTCACAGCTACGTTTACCCGCATTCCGATGCCGCCCTGTAACCAGCGTATCTCGTCTCGTGCTTTATCTAGGGTTGATATCGCTAGGCGCGCCCGAGTCAATAACGTTTTTCCCGCTGGGGTGAATTCGACACCGCGATAACTGCGAATCAGCAACTGTGCACCCAGTTCTGCTTCTAATTCACGCAAGGCCTTGGTTAGCGCGCTCTGGCTTAGATGAAGCGCTTTTGCAGCTGCGCGAATCGAGCCCTCTTCAGCGACTTTCAATAAAGCTTTTAGCTGATGATCTTTCATATTATGTGAACACCATAGGTTGTCACCAGGCAAAAATTTCTGCCTTTTTACTATCACTATAGACGGATACTATTACGCAACGATGATGAAAATATATATTAACAGGTGGTTATTTTGATAACTCACTCAAAAATCACACCAAATATTGAGCAGATGAGGGATTGGCGCCGCCAAATCCATCAGTACCCGGAGCTGGGGTTTGAAGAGTTCGCCACAAGTCAGCTGGTGGCTGAGCAGCTTAAGGCCTGGGGTTATGAGGTCCATGCCCGTATAGCGGGTACTGGAATAGTAGGTGTACTGCGCTGGGGAGAGGAGCCGGGACTACGCTTGGGACTGCGTGCGGACATGGATGCGCTGCCTATTCAAGAAGCCACCGGACTGCCTTGGGCCAGCCAGGTCGCGGGCAAAATGCATGCTTGTGGTCATGATGGTCACACCGCCATCTTGCTAGGGGTGGCCGAGACAATCGCACGCTTACACCGTATTCAGCAGTTACCTGGCAGCGGCACCCTTCACTTAATCTTCCAGCCTGCTGAGGAGATGGGATTTAGTGGTGGAGCTGAGCGAATGATAGAGGACGGTCTGTTCGAACGTTTCCCCTGTGATGGACTATTTGCTCTGCACAACTTCCCTGGTATCCCCACGGGCAAACTCTGTTTCCGTGAAGGAGCCTTTATGGCTTCATCGGACACGGCCAAATTAACCTTTACCGGAAAAGGGGGGCACGCTGCTCTACCGCATCTAGCGCAGGATCCAACCTTGCCTGCTGCTGCTACCTTGTTGGCGCTTCAGAGTATTGTTGGGCGCAATGTAGATCCCAATCAGATGGCGCTGATTAGCGTGGGTCGGATTCAAGCCGGTACCTCGGCCAATGTAATTCCCAACACGGCTGAGCTGGAGCTCAGCATCCGTACCTTGGCGCCCGAGGTTCGCGATGCCCTCGAACGCCGAATTCACACCCTAGCCCAGTCACAGGCTGAAGCATTCGACTGCCAATGTGAGGTTGAATACGACCGTGGCTATCCTGTGTTGAAAAATGACTCAGAGATGACCCGGTTGGCTATCGATACAGCCAGGCAGTTATTCGGTGACGACTGTGTCGATGCGTCCATACCCCCCCTAACTGGTAGCGAGGACTGTGCCTATCTATTGGAGCAAGTGCCCGGGTGTTATTTCCTAGTCGGTAACGGCGACAACGGTCACAACGCCGGCGTCAGGACGGGACCATGCTGCGTGCACAATCCGCATTATGATTTCAACGACGACTGCATGGCAGCTGCGGCCAATTTCCTGGTCGGCCTGGTATCTCGCTATTTTAGCGACAGCCCCCACGCTTAAGCGTAAATTAATATTATGAAGATTATACCCGACATCCAGGAGGTCACCATGAACCCCAAATCACCCCAGCCGCAGCACGGTGGATACGTCAAAAAACGCCGCTGGTTCAGCGAATTTCCTGACCCTATGGTTCTAATCTTTCTTGTGCTGGTCGGCGTGTACCTACTGACTTTTATCATTCCGGCGGGTCAATTCACACGAGAGCTAGTGGATGGCTACAACCGGGTGGTTCCCGGCTCTTTCGAGTACTTGGAGGGCGTTGCAACGCTGAGTTTTTTCCAATTGTTCCTGGCTATTCCTCAAGGGATGATTAATGCAGCTCAGTTTTTGTTCATCGTGTTTATCGCCGGCGGTATGTTCCATGTTCTCAAGGGAACCGGTGCACTGGAAAATATGATCGGTGTGACCGCCAATAATCTGGGGGCCAACGACAGTACCAAAAGCCGTAACCTAATTCTCACTCTGGGGACCTTCATTTACGGTTTTTTCGGTGTTGCGGTAGGCGGTGAAAACAATATCGCTCTAGTACCGATAGGGGCGCTGATTGCTTCCGCCATTGGCTGTTCACGACTGGTTGGGGTCACCATGGCAGTTGGTGGGATCGGAGTGGGATTTGCCCTGTCGCCAATCAGTCCTTATACCGTGGGTGTAGCCCAGAGCATAGGTGAATTGCCGCTTTTCTCTGGCTGGGAGCTACGTATGCTGATGGTCGTGACCTGTCTGGCAATCCTGTCGGCCTATATTTGTTTCCGTGTAGTCAAGATGGAGTTCCATGATGATCAACCGGTAGAAATGAGCAAGGCACTGCATGAGTACCGAATATCACGTCAGGATGTGATCATTCTAGCAATATTCTTGGCCGGGCTGGCGATCATGCTAACCGGGGTATTCATGCTTGGCTGGTATATTAAGGAAATCACTGCAATTTTCTTGATGATGGCGATTGTGATCGGTCTCGCTTCAGGTCTGAACGCCAATCAATTAGTCCGTCAAATGATGGACGGTGCGGCATCCGTGACCTCGGGAGCACTAGTGATTGGCCTAGCGGCATCGATACAGGTCATTCTTAACGATGCTCACATTGTCGATACTATAGTAAGCTCCCTGAGCTCCATCCTTGAAGGGACACCTGTGGCTCTGGCTGCCGTTATGACCAGCGTCATTCAGGGGGTGATCAACCTGTTCATTCCCAGCGGCTCGGCACAAGCACTGGTTACTATGCCGATCTTGATCCCGGTGGCTGATTTGATCGGCATGAGTCGCCAGTTGATGGTCACCGCGTTCCAAATTGGCGACGGCCTGACCAATCTGTTTATCCCTACCGCTGGCGGTATTCTGGCCATGTTGGCTTTGGGGCGCGTATCCTACGCTCGCTGGCTACCGGTCATTCTGCCGATCATGGTTCCCATGTACGTCATTTGCTGGATAATGATGGTGGCGGCCTCCTATATGGGCTATTGATGGAATAAATACTTGCCCCTCCGTAAGAGTAAAACCGTCCGGAGGGGCGGGCTCCAGCAAATGCTTTGGCGGTCTGTTCACACTAGAGTTGTAACAGTCGAAGAGTTAAGAAAGTTGAGTTTTAATTAGCGGCAAAGACCAAAGGTGCGATACAGCACCTAGGCATTGATAGCAAACTTAAACGAACGTTTTATTCAAGTTACATGTAAGAGAAGTTTCTTCATATGGAGTTATATCCGAAAGGTTTCATTACATCCAACAGAAGAGGGGATGGATGTGTACTATGAGATCACTTCTCGAACACAGCAAAAGTATCACTCGATGGATATACTGCTGATTTGCAAGCAAGTAGTTTTCTGCTTCAAATAGAGCAGAGAAAAGGGCAACTTTTTAGCACTATATTGAATAATTTTCGTTACATCGTCTAGCTAAGTACATTTACTCCTTAAAATTTGACGAAATATAACGAACACAACAAGTATTTGAGGTTTTAAGATACTTTTCATTTGGATCGACAGCGTTTGAATGTATGGCCTGACGAGGCTTTGTCCAGAGCCTTCACAGTGCACAAGTACTAGTAGGGCAGCGCAACTCAAAGCTGCCCCTACACTTTCGAGTAAAAGAACAATTCAAATTATTAAATTGTTTCATCTCGAATAGTTCGACAATGATGAATTACAATGGACCAAGTTCTTTTATATTACACACCTAATATGGTTCTTCTTATGGAAGGTAGGCGTTGGTGCTCGGATCAGACAAAACCGATTACGAATAGAAGGTCTGGACCAAACTTCAACCGCCTACCTTGTGTGGGCGATTGCTACGAGACAGTAACCTACTCGCATGACGCGGCGGCGTCATCTAGGTTATCAATGATAGCATTAACCTTTGCAATCAATGTTGCTGCCTCTTCCGTAGAAATCACGCCGCCGGATTGGGCGCTAACGCTATTGCAGAATGCGTACAGCGAATTCAAAGCAGCGATATCATTGCTGTCCAGGTTATCATCTAGGGCTTGTATGGCTGAGCTAAGTTTTGCATCTAGTGAATTAGATATGCCTGACTTAATATTCATTGAAATTATTTCTTCAATAAGAATATTAATCTGTTGCTCAACAGTGTTCGATGCTTGACCAAAAAAGACCAACCTGATAATTGAATCTCCCGCTGTGACAAAGCCTGAAAGGTTGCTCACGAAAGTCGCATTACCAGTCGCCGAATCAATGGTATACAGGTCGGTAATTACTCCATTGGGGGTAAATTCTCTTCGTGTGGTGTAAAGAACGTCCTGCCCATCAAACGCAAGGCCCAGCCATGTACTGGCATGGGGCTGGCCATCATTAATATTGCCGATAACTGTGCTGGCACCATTATCTAAATCCAGCTGGTGTAGATCGCGACCTTCGGCAATCACAAACAACTCGTCATTGCTATTGAAGGACAAGCCGCCACCAAATGGGAAATCGCTATTACCAATAAATGTTCGAAGGCTTGTGCTAGGGTCAAATATGGCCAAAGCATCTAGCAGGGAGTCGACCGAATAGAGAACGCCCATGCTATCAAAAGCTAGACCGCCAATGCCACAATCTATACTAGACGAACTCAAAACAGAGCTATTGCCGTTGGTTGGGGACAATGTTAGAAATTGGTCTCCACCTCGAGCGTATGTGAGTAAGCTACCATCAAGAGGATTGTATGCTAGTGAAATGGCGTTATTCTGATTTAAGCCTATGCTGCCGACATAGGTTATCGCGCCAGAAGGAGCATCAATAGTATACAAATCTTGATGGCTAGACAGACCATAAAGAACCTGTTCATCTTCAGCAAAGACAAATGAAACAGATAATGAACTAAAAACAATTCCTATCCAGAGTAGGAATTGAGCAATTATAGTAATCCTCATGTTACCTCTCCTCTAAAGGTGATCCCTGGGTTCCCAAGAGAACCAGAGTATCTCTGAAATTATAGAGTCATTCCCAAAGAGTAGTGGGCAATGAAATTTGGTCGTCACAATGTAAATTACAAGACGTATTGTTATCCGTGCGCTCCTAACTTAGTGAAGATACTGACTCACTTTTGTCCATGGGTGTTCCAACACGCCCTGTCCGGTAGTGATCGAAACTGTAACAGTTGTAGTCTATAGCCAGACTTTATGTTGACCAATAGCATCTAAGAGGAGGTCAACATGAGAAAGTTAACTTCAGGAAAATGTAGCGGTATAAAAAGGCCATTTAAGCTTGAAGAAATCTGGCGAATCAGGACCAGACTTGAGCTTGAGAACGACCTGATGCAACTTGCTCTGCTAAACCTAGCCATTGATAGTAAGCTGAGAGCGAGTGATTTACTAAAGCTGCACGTATACGATGTTTCTTCGCAAGGAGTGATTTATGAAAGGGTTCAATGCATCCAGCAAAAAACGGGCACTGATGTACACTATGAAATTACTCCTAGAACGCAGCAAAGTATCAGTCGATGGATCTACTCTGCATCCTTAGAAGCAAGCAGTTTTCTGTTTCCAAGTTGTCGCCGCAAAGGGCAACCTATCAGTTACTCATTTTATCGTTCGATTATCAGGTGTTGGGCTGTAAAACTGGGGTTGAATGCAGACTATTATGGGACTCATTCAATGCGTCGCACCAAAGCTACTTTGATCTATGCCAGAACAAAAAACATTAGGGCGGTACAGATTTTACTCGGGCATTCGAAGCTAGATAATACGATTCGTTACCTTGGAGTTGAACTGGAAGACGCTTTGAGGCTTTCAGAGCAAACTGACTGCTAGAGGCATTGATACAGGCTTTTCTCCACACAAAGGCTTTTCTCCACCGTTGAAAAGCCTGTGCCCCAAAACAATTCAGAGCAAAAGCTCTTGCCCACTTCTTTCCTAGTTCTTTTCCCTATCAAAAATTATCCGAAGAAGTTTGGAAATCTGCATTTGAGAAACTATAAGGCATCATGCAGAGGGACTAGGTTTAGAAATGAGAATACAACCAAAATCCAATAGGGTGGGTGTTGGCGCGAATAGCATAGTACAAATTGGAAGCCAAGAACCGATTTTGTAGTGGTCAACAAATTCCGGACACAGATTTAAGCCGATTTTCGGCATTGACTGGCGACAGCCCATCATTGGCTTGATGAGGCCGTTGCCGATTATAGTAGTCCATCAAATAGTAGCTGATATCTTTCTTCGCTTGAGTTTGGGTCAAGTAACCCGTTGCTGGTACCCATTCAGTTTTTAGGCTTCTAAATAGCCTCTCCATTGGAGCGTTGTCCCAACAGTTACCTCGACGACTCATGCTTTGGGTTATGCGATATCGCCAAAGTCTTTGACGAAACTTACGACTGCTGTACTGGCATCCCTGGTCTGAATGGAACATCACGTTCTGAGGCCGCCCCCTTTGCTCCCAGGCCATATCTAGGGCTTTAGAAGCTAATTTAGCATCAGGCTTATCCGATAGAGACCAACCCACGACGCGCCGGCTAAAGAGGTCAAGTACCACGGCGAGATAACTCCACTTAGAACCTGACCAGATATAAGTAATGTCACCGCACCACACTCGATTTGGAGCAACCACAGAGAATTCACGCTTCAGCAGATTCGGGATATCCAACCGCTCTGATTTGGCCTGCTTATATCGATGCGAGCCTGGCTGTTTGCTCATCAGACCGGCTTCTTGCATTATCTTCCGCACCTTAAATCGCCCGATGTCGATGTTTTCTGAACGTAACATGGATACAAGGGCACGACTGCCAGCAGCACCTCGGCTCATGTTGAAGAGCTCTTTAATTCGGCTTGCTAGCCGAATGCGATTAGCGTCCGGCTTTCTCTGTTTAAACTCGTAGTAACAGGAAGAAGCCACATTGAACAGTTCGCAAAGCATCTTGACCGACTCATGCTCCCTTAACTGATCAATTAACGAGAACGTTCGAGTTCGTCCGACATTAAGAGAGCGGTGGCCTTTTTTAGTATGGCTTTCTCTCTTTCTAATCGACTAATTCTGGCTTCTAATTCCTGGATTTTTTGTTGTTCAGGCGTAAGGGCCTTGGCCGCCGGAGTTGTACCACCACGCTCAATCTTGAGTTGGTCGACCCAACGTCGTAAAGCTGTTTCACCAACATCCATGGAGCGTGCTGCTTCAGGTACCGAATATCCTTGGTCAAGCACCAAGCTTGCAGCATCCATTTTGAATTCAGCAGAAAATGTACGTCGTTGTCGTTTTGTCATGGAACACCTCATTTATGGTGGAGACTTTACCACCTAATTTGGTGTCCGGGATCATTAAACCACTACA